>NZ_CP014282.1:3292500-3987500 GCF_001595725.1 Bacillus thuringiensis | reverse complement strand
CTGTATATCCATTAGATAAAGAAGCAATCATTGAAGCAGCTTCTAAAACAGGTAAAGTTCTTCTTGTAACAGAAGACAATAAAGAAGGAAGCATTATGAGTGAAGTGGCAGCAATTATTGCTGAAAACTGTCTATTTGATTTAGATGCGCCAATCGCACGTCTTGCAGGTCCAGACGTTCCAGCAATGCCATATGCACCAACAATGGAAAAATTCTTTATGGTAAATCCAGATAAAGTTGAAAAAGCAATGCGTGAACTTGCGGAATTTTAATCGGGGGGACTATACATGGCTGTAGAAAATATTACAATGCCTCAGCTCGGGGAGAGCGTTACAGAGGGCACAATTAGTAAATGGCTCGTTAATGTTGGCGATCACGTAAACAAGTATGATCCGCTTGCAGAAGTAATGACTGATAAAGTAAATGCTGAAGTACCATCTTCTTTCACGGGTATTGTGAAAGAGTTAATCGCTGGTGAAGGTGATACGTTAGCTGTAGGTGAAGTAGTTTGTGTGATTCAAGTAGAAGGCGCAGATGAAGTAGCAGCAACAGCTGTTGAGGAAAAAACAAAAGAAGAACCAAATGCAGAAGTAGCTACGTCTGAAAAAGCACCGAAAGTAAAACAACCAACTGATGGAAAACCACGTTTTTCACCAGCTGTGTTAAAACTTGCGGGTGAGCATAACGTTGATTTAGATTTAGTAGAAGGTACGGGAGCAAACGGCCGTATCACTCGTAAAGATATTTTAAAGCTAGTGGAATCTGGAAATATTCCACAAGCAGGTGCGGCGAAGAAAGAGGAAGCTGTAGCGGCAGTAGTAGAAGCTCGCCCAGAAGCACCAAAAGCAGCACCAGTAGCGCAAAAAATAGAAGCTGCGAAACCAGTTTCTGTACCTACAATGCCTGGAGATATCGAAATTCCAGTAACAGGTGTGCGTAAAGCAATCGCAGCAAACATGTTACGTAGTAAACACGAAGCACCACATGCTTGGATGATGATTGAAGTAGATGTGACAAACCTTGTGTCATACCGTAACTCAATTAAAGGTGAATTTAAGAAGCGTGAAGGCTTTAACTTAACGTTCTTTGCTTTCTTCGTAAAAGCAGTAGCACAAGCGTTAAAAGAGTATCCTCAAATTAATTCAATGTGGGCTGGCGATAAAATTGTTCAGAAGAAAGATATTAACCTTTCTATCGCTGTTGCAACAGAGGAAGAACTATTTGTACCAGTAATTAAGCAAGCGGACGAGAAAACAATTAAAGGTATCGCTCGTGAAATTACAGAACTTGCAGGAAAAGTACGTACGAAATCGTTAAAAGCAGACGAAATGCAAGGTGGAACATTTACAATTAATAACACAGGATCATTCGGCTCTGTTCAATCTATGGGTATTATTAATTACCCACAAGCGGCTATTTTACAAGTTGAATCAATTGTAAAACGCCCAGTAATTATGGATAACGGTATGTTCGGTGCTCGTGATATGGTTAACTTATGTTTATCACTTGATCACCGAGTACTTGATGGTTTAATTTGTGGTAAGTTCTTAGGACGTGTTAAAGAAATTTTAGAAAACATGTCAGAAAATAATACATCTGTATATTAGTCAACTACCCCCACTGAGATGAAGCATTTCAGTGGGGGCTTGAGTTTGAACGCTAGGTCTTTTCGTCTATCGCTAGACAGTTTGACGCTCTAGCATTCATGCCACCTTATGGTAACACCCCAAGTATATTTTTGGTCGGTACTGACAACGAACGATTGTTTTCCCACTTGCACCACTCTTTCGAAAAAGAGAAGTTCTTCCCTATGGAAGAAGCCACCGCTCAGATGAATCCGGCGTGTGCTACAAGCCCCGACAAGTCAAGTACACATGGATGGTTGACGCACCCACTAAGCTATGCGCGAAGTAACAGCCTTACGTTTTTGCACTTCTAATAGAATCGGCGTTTTCACTTTCAGATTTTCATCCAATTCTACAATTTTTGATTTTTTCAATGTATTCAACGCACCATTAATATCAGCATGGATACATGTTCCTGCTTTACTTTGGTACAGACCGCGAGTAATTCGTTTGCCACTAAAGCGATACTGCGTCCTATCATCCTTAGACCAAACTGGAACCGGATCTTTATCAAGAAAACTAGCTTTTGAAGTATAGCTTTCTTCTTGTTTTAAAAATCGAATGCCTTCTTTTATACATTTATTCTCAATCGCTGCAATCAGTTTATGAAATGGGATTTGAACAAACTTTTGATTATTCTGTTTCCCCATATGAGATTTTTGTTTCCAACCAGCGTTATACCCTACAACAATCGTATCTATATCGAATTCTTTCACTTTTTTGAACAACAGGCCTACCGCTTGTGAAATGTAACCATTTATTTGTTTTTCTCGGTTATGCCAAAGTGCAGCGATTTTATTCGTTACAACTCGTTTTGAAAGTCCATTCTCCATATTTTTCTGTTGTAGATTACGTATCGTTTTGTTGAAGTATTGATTTATAGATTTTAATTTTTTCCCATCAATTAAGAAGGCGTCACCTGTATTGGTTACGCAACTTACTAATCTATCTACACCTAAATCGCAACTCAAAGCGTTACTCGTAGTCGTGGATGGTTTCTTCATTTGAGAAACGTGCATTTCATATGTATAATGCACCTCAAAGAACCGACCTTTTTGCTTCGGTACAATCTCAATGTAGGAGATTTTTTTATGTCTTAAATTTTTTGGCATACGTATTTTAATGGAACCGAATTTTTTTCTGAATGCCACATTCATCGGAATTATCCAATACCCATTATCATCCACTTTTGGAACTTTATAGATTTCGATGATTCGTTTGTCAGTGGAACGAGAATAATTCGGAAACTTAGGACGACCTGTGAACTTGTCAGGATGTTTCTTCCACTGTTCCATTGCTTTAAAAAAGCTCTTCACTTCTGTAAATAAGGCTCTACGAATCGCTTGAACAGAGTTTGATTGAACGCCCGAGTAGTTCATATCGGCTTGCATGGCAGTATCCACTTCTTTTACAGTAGCCATCCTGTTATTGTTTAAGTAACTTTGTTTCATCGTGTACAAGCCAACATTTCGCAAAGCTTTTGAACTATGCGACATACGCTCAAGTAAACGAAATTCTTTTGCAGTCAGGATAGTTCGTCCGATATTCTGTTTCTGCGTGAATCGTTGCATCTTTTCTCTTTTCTTTTGTTTCCATAATACTTTCACTGCTTTCTTTCTAGCCATTTCTTTCACCACCTTTCTTAGAGAGTTCATTACTTTTGACAAATCAATATTTGAAACGAAATGAAACAACATGCGAACATGGTCTTCATCGTAATTCCTTTTGGATCAAGTAGCGGAATGATAATCATTATCTAATTTCGTTGTCTTACAATCTATTCCCTCCTTATCTACATGATATCGTAAGAAAAAAGAAACAAACATTCGCCTTGAAAATTATTATGAGCGAAACAAAAGAGTTCAGCCTACCTTCTTGCCGAAGATGATAAAAAGCTCGCTTATGCGAGCTTTTTATCATCTTATTTCTTCATCTACATCCTACTATATGTATAATACCTTTCCCAGTAATCTTACAATAAACAATTATGTATTAGGAATTTACGAAAATACATTGCTGATATATGGTATATGGATATAAAATAAGAAAAGAATAATTTTTTTGGCAAATCTTACTGATGAAACTGTAGTATAATATATATTGTATTGTATGAAAAAGAGAGTTATTCTATATAAGTGTTTTATAGATAATGTGTAATCAGTCGTCAAAACATGAAGAATGTTGACTCCTGGTTTTTTATTTTTGTCGTAACAATGTTTCAGGAGGATGTCATGAAAAGAAGTACCGAGTTTCTAAAAAGTTTAGATGTAAAATTAATTTTAATTTTGTGTGCACTATGTGTGACGAGTATAGCTGCTATATATAGCAGTCAGCAAACGGGCCAGTATGGAGCTGCAAACTTTGCTATGAAACAAGGTGTTAACTACATAATTGGGATTGTATTGTTACTTCTTGTTGCAAGCATCGACTTAGATCAATTGCAAAAATTGTCTTGGCCACTTTATATTGCCGGGTTTGGTTCACTTATTCTTTTGAAAATACTACCGGTTTCCACCTTCACACCTGAAAAATTAGGTGCAAAAAGATGGTTCGTTTTTCCAGTACTTGGACAAATTCAGCCGTCTGAGTTTTTCAAAATTGCATTGCTTCTTGTAGTAGCAAGCATAGCTGTGAAACATAATGCGCAGTATATGGCAAGGACATTCCAAACGGATTTAAAATTAGTAGGTAAAATTATGCTAGTTTCTCTTCCTCCTATGGCTGTTGTATATAGCCAACCGGATACAGGTATGGTGTTCTTATATGCTGCTGCTATTGCATGTATTTTATTTATGTCAGGTATTCAAAAAAAATTGATAGCATTATGTACAGTTATTCCGGTGACCATATTATCTACATTAATATTTATTTTCTTTAAGTATCCAGATTTTTTCTATAATAAGTTAGTTACTTTACTAAAACCTCACCAACAGTCGCGTATTGTAGGTTGGTTAAATCCATTTGAAAATGCAGATCAAGGTTATCAAACACAGCAATCGATTTTAGCTGTAGGTAGTGGAGGAATGGAAGGCAAAGGGTTTGGGGGAGGAAGCGTCTATATCCCAGAGAAGCATACTGACTTTATTTTCGCTACAATTGCCGAAGAAGGTGGATTTATCGTAGCAGCCTTAGTTGTCTTCTTGTTCCTATTACTACTATATCGAACAATTATTATTGGTTATTCCGCTGATAATTTATTTGGTACATTATTATGCGCTGGATCAATCGGTATATTAACAGTTCAAATATTCCAAAACATCGGTATGATTGTTGGATTAATGCCTGTAAAAGGTATTGCATTACCTTTCTTATCGTATGGGGGAAGTTCCTTATTCTCGAATATGATTATGATGGGGCTCATACTATCGGTACGGAAAACTTATAAAAAATATATGTTTTCAGTTAAGTAAAAAAAGCTGGTTCGTTTTTAAACGAACAGCTTTTTTACATATATGCTCATAAACGTTGCAAACTAAACAGGATAGCAGTTTGAGACGGGTAAGGAGTGCAAAGTGATGCATATGCATATTTTTGAAGGAGCACGGCATCTTTCTAATAGTGAATGGGTTATTCGGGCTATTATAGCATACATATTTTTAATATTAGTTGCGAAAGCGATGGGCAAAGGTCTATCGCACAACTTCGTTTTTTAGATGTTGTATTAGTGTTATTGCTTGGTGGGAATATTTCTAACGCATTGTCTGATGAAAAAGTAGGGTTACTGGGATCGATGATTACAACGTTCATACTTGTTGTACTTCATATTATAAGCTCAGTTTTAATGCTGAAATGGGATAGATGGAGACGTTTTTTAGAGCCTGCACCTATTATTCTTATACACAATGGTTCCATTGATTGTAGCAATTTGAAAAAGGCGAGAATTACGGCGGAATATTTATTTTCGGAATTTCGTATGCGAAATGTGAGCGATATTCAAACGATTAAATTAGCATTATGGGAAGCAAACGGTGTCGTTTCTATATTTCGGTATCCAAAATATGAAGCAGTTTCGCGGCTTGATCTTAAAGTGGCGGGAAAAAAATCTCCAGTTTCTTTTGTATTAGTAAAGGATGGGAGGATACAGAAAGATGTTCTTGCATTATTAGGAAAAACAGAAGCGTGGGCGAGAGAATTGCTAGAGGAGAGTACAGAAGTCGAATCTATCATGTTAGCTACAATAGATGAATCACATAAAATAAATATTTTGTTAAAAAAATGAAAGATATACGCATTTTGTCGTTTCGTACATATGATACAATAGTGTGGACAACGAAAAAGGAGGCGATACGGTGGGATATGTAGAAGGATTACGAAAAATAGTTGGTCATCGCCCTTTAATTTTAGTTGGTGCTGTTGTACTCGTTATAAATGAAAATGGATATGTTTTATTACAGCAGCGGACAGAGCCGTACGGAAAATGGGGGCTACCTGGCGGGCTAATGGAGCTTAGTGAATCACCAGAAGAAACAGCTTATCGTGAAGTATATGAAGAGACAGGAATAAAAGTGAAGAATTTGCGACTAATCAATGTATTTTCTGGAGCGAACTACTTTACAAAATTAGCAAACGGTGATGAATTTCAATCTGTAACAACCGCCTATTATACGGATGAATACGAAGGGGATTTTGTTATGAATAAAGAAGAAGCAGTTCAGCTTAAATTCTTTTCACTAACAGAACTACCTGACTATATTGTAGGATCGCATAAAAAAATGATTGCTGAATATATGAAGATTATGGAAAAAAAGATATAATAATAGTGAAAGAAATACAAAAACACAGCTCTGGTTGGTAGTCCAGACGCATGATTTCATGTCAGTAACCTTCCCCTCCGGGATGTCCCGTATTTCTAATCTTTTAAAGGAGGGGCTGTCAATGGATTTGACAGTATATCACGATGGTCAATTTTTTGTTGGAATTATTACATGTAAAGAAAAAGGGAAATTGTATGGAGCGAGGTATATTTTTGGAGCGGAACCGTCAGATGAAGAAGTGCTTATGTTTGTGAATGGTTCAATTTTAGAGCATTTTCAGCACTTTGCAAAATGTGGTGTAGAAGTTAATGAAAAACAGCGTCCTAAAAACATAAAGCGTATCATACGACAAGCAGCAAAAGAAACAACTATTAAACGTTTTACTAAGGCGCAAGAGGCGATTAGTTTATCTTATGAATTGCATAAGCAAGAAAAGAAAGTGCAGTCTAAAGAGAAGCGAGAAGCTGAAAAAGAAAGAAGACGTTTAATTAAAGTACAAAAAGCAAAGCAAAAACATCGTGGTCATTAAAGAAAAGGTGTTAGAGCAAGAGCTCTAACACCTTTTCTATACTTAAATACAAGTAAACTTACTTGTATTTCATAAACATTAACTGGTAAGATACAAATAGGTAGTTTTAGAGGAGGGAAAAGAGTGATTAATTTTAACTTTTTTATGAATGATGTTGTCCGCCAAGCGCGTGAAGAGATTGTCTCTGCTGGATATACAGAATTGACGACGCCAGAAGCGGTAGAAGAAGCATTTAAAAGAAATGGAACAACACTTGTAATGGTAAACTCTGTATGTGGTTGTGCAGGTGGTATTGCTCGTCCTGCTGCTGCGCATTCCGTACATTATGATAAACGTCCTAACCACCTTGTAACGGTGTTTGCAGGTCAAGATAAAGAAGCGACAGCAAGAGCGCGTGAATATTTCGAAGGGTACCCACCTTCTTCTCCATCATTTGCTTTATTAAAAGATGGAAAAATTGTAACGATGGTAGAGCGTCATGAAATTGAAGGTCATGAACCGATGCAAGTTATTGCGAAACTACAATCGTATTTCGAAGAGAATTGTGAAGAACTATAAAAAATAAGAGAAAAAGCGGCACATCCACAATCAAGTGGATGTGCCGCTTTTTTATTTATATTAAAATTTCTGAGATATGCATAGTTATGTTGTTTTATGCATTTTTTTATACATAATAAACAGCGTTTGTATTGCTGTTTTATTTATTTTTATTTTATATATTGCATAAAAATAAAAGTGCTGATACAATACAAACATCGAATAAATATTCTATTAAACTTTTAAATATACATTATTAGGGGGAAGAAAGATGAAGAAGTTAGTATCAATATCGTTTGCACTTATTTTAATTGTAAGTATATTCAGCGCTTGTAGTAATGGGGAGTCGAAAGAAACAAAAGGAAATAAGAAAGTACTCGTAATGGGGACTTCAGCGGATTATAAACCATATGAATACGTGGAAGCTTCAAAAAGTGATGAAATTATTGGTTTTGATGTTGATGTTGCTAAATATATCGGAAAAGAACTTGGGTATGAAGTGAAAGTGAAAGATATGGATTTTGGTGGTTTATTAGCATCTCTTAGTTCAGGAAAAGTTGATTTCGTAATGGCAGGCATGACGCCAACTGCAGAGCGTAAAAATAATGTTGATTTTACAGATATTTATTTTGTTGCGAAAAATATGGTCGTTTCTAAAAAGGATTCTAACATTAAATCTGTAGAGGATTTAAAAGGGAAAAAAGTAGGAGTACAAACAGGGTCTATTCAAGAAGAGAAAGCAGCCGAATTTAAAAAACAAGTAGATTTCCAAGTTGAGGGACGTGACCGTATACCAGAAATCGTACAAGAAATTAAAGCTGGTCGTTTTGAGGCTGCAATTATAGAAGACACAGTTGCTAAAAATTATTTAGAGAAAATGAAAGATTTACAAGGAATTGAAATTAAAGAAGCACCAGAAGAAGTTGGAGCAGCAATTGCCCTTCCGAAAAACAGTGATAAAACAGCTGAATTTAATAAAGTAATTAAAAAAATGCAAGAAAATGGAGAAATGGATAAATTAGTGAAGAAATGGTTTGGCAGCGGAAAATAAGCTGCCTTTCACTTTTCTGTGAGGGGAATGAAAAGAATGAATTTAGATTTTTCGGCGATTACGCCTTCGATACCATATATACTAAAAGGTTTAGAAGTTACTTTGAAAATTGTAGCGGTATCAGCTTTAGCAGGATTTATTTTAGGAACGCTATTAGCACTTTGTAAAATTGTTAGAATACGAGCATTAAATATAGCAGCAGATTTTTATACATCAATTTTTCGTGGTACACCACTTGTATTGCAATTAATGATTATTTATTTCGGCGTCCCACAAATAATTGGTTATGAAATACCAGCATTCTTAGCAGCTGTACTTGCGTTTAGCTTGAATTCAGGTGCATACATGTCAGAAGTAATTCGTGCTGGTATTCAAGCGGTTGATAAAGGACAAACAGAAGCAGCAATGGCTTTAGGGATACCATACGGAAAAATGATGAGAAATATTATTTTCCCTCAAGCATTAAAAAATATATTACCAGCGCTTGTGAATGAATTTGCGACACTTACGAAAGAATCGGCTGTAGTAACAGTAATAGGCGCGACTGATTTAATGCGTCGTGCTTACATTGTAGGCGGTGAGACATTTAAATATCTTGAACCATTACTTTTTGTTGGACTGATTTATTATATGTTAGTCATTATTCTTACATTAGTCGGGAAGGCAATTGAAGGGAGAATGAAGAAAAGTGATTAAAATTGAAAACCTTCATAAATCATTTGGTAAAAACGAAGTATTAAAAGGAATTACAACAACGATTGAAAAAGGGGAAGTAGTTGCAATTATAGGACCTTCTGGATCAGGAAAATCAACATTTTTACGTTGTATGAATATGTTAGAAGCACCAACGGATGGTCACATTTGGATTGGAACGGAAGAAGTAACCAATCCGAAAACGAATGTTATGCATGTTCGTGAAAATGTCGGTATGGTATTTCAGCATTTTCACTTATTTCCTCATATGACTGTATTAGAAAATATTACGTATGCTCCTATCAATGTAAGAGGGGTAACGAAGCAAGAAGCTGAAAAGAAAGCTGAGAAACTTTTAGAAAAGGTTGGATTAGTAGATAAAAAAGATACGTATCCAAATCGTCTTTCGGGAGGACAAAAGCAACGTGTAGCAATTGCAAGAGCGTTAGCAATGGAACCGGAAGTTATGTTATTTGATGAACCGACATCGGCGCTAGATCCAGAGATGGTGAAAGAAGTGTTAGAAGTTATGAAATCGTTAGTTACGACAGGAATGACGATGGCTATCGTTACACATGAAATGGGTTTTGCAAAAGAAGTGGCAGATCGTGTTCTTTTCTTGGACGGAGGAAAGCTTGTAGAAGATAGTGCGCCAGAAGAATTTTTTGCAGCGCCGAAAAGTGAACGTGCGCAACAATTTTTACAAAAAATATTGTAATATGAAAAGGTTATGTGAATAATAAGTAGAAAAGGATGACATTGTGTCATCCTTTTTTTATACTAGCTGTAAATACGTTTATACATATAGGAGTAATGATATGTTTAAAATTGGATATCGTACAGTAAAAACAGCAATAGGGACAGGCGCGGCAGTTTTTATTGCTCAGTTATTAGGGTTAGAATTTTATAGTTCAGCAGGTATTTTAGTTATTTTATGTGTACAAAATACGAAGCGCAAATCGCTTCAAGTGTCGTTACATCGTTTTCTAGCGTGTGTATTATCAATGGTATTCGCGTTTTGTATTTTTGAAACGATAGGCTATACACCACTTGCAATTAGCATATTGTTACTTACATTTATTCCGACTGCAGTAATGCTTAAAATTCAAGAAGGTATTGTCACGAGTTCAGTTATTGTTATGCATCTATATTCATTGAAGCAAATTACATGGCTTATAGTTGGAAATGAAATTGCTATATTAACGATAGGGATTAGCGTGGCGTTATTAGTAAATATGTATATGCCAAGTAGTGAAAATAAGCTAAAAGAGTATCAGGATAAAATAGAGAGTAATTTTAAAACGATTTTGTTTGAAATGGTTGTGTATTTACGAAATCGAGAAAGTAGTTGGAGTGGAGCAGAACTCATTGAAACCGAGAATATGTTAAATGAAGCAAGGGATTTATCGTTTAAAAAACTTGAGAATGCATTTATGCGAGAAGATGATTATTACTATCGTTATTTTAATATGCGCATGCAACAATTCGAAATTTTAGAGCGAATGATACCACTAGCAGCTTCTTTATCGTGGACATATGAACAAGCTGACATGATTGCAGATGTTGTTGAAAACATTGGTAATGCTATTAGCCCTGAGAGTACTGGCGTTATTTCCTTAAGGCAGCTTCAAGAAATGAGGGAATTATTTAGAGACATGCCATTGCCAGTTACACGCGAAGAATTTGAGATACGTGCGAAACTTGTTCAACTTGTGTATGAAATGGAACAATTTTTACTCATTAAAAGTCGCTTTAAGGGAAAGGATAATATAAAAGAACTTATATAGAAGGTAGGAATTATCTATGCCGTATCTTCTCTCTATCATATTATGTCTTTCTTTATCGCCGATTTGGCCTCTTGGGGATAATCCACGTGCCGGAGATCCTTTTATTATTGTAAATAAAGCAACGAATAAATTAGCTTACATTGACGATGGAAAGATTCAAAAGGTTTTTCCAGTAGCGACAGGGAAAACGAATGAATTAACTCCAGAAGGAACTTTTGATGTTGTAATGAAAGCAAAGGATCCGTATTACATTGCGAAGGATATTCCAGGTGGATCGCCAAAAAATCCACTTGGGTCAAGGTGGATTGGATTTAATGCAAGAGGAACTGATGGAAGTAAATATGGAATACATGGAACAAACCAACCGAGTTCAATTGGAAAGTATATTTCACAAGGGTGTATAAGAATGAAGAAAAACGATGTGGAATATTTGTTTGATCGCATTCCAATTGGAACGAAAGTATGGATTGTGAAATCGAAAAAATCATTTCAGCAATTGGCAAAAGAAAAAGGAGCCGTTGCATATGAAAAAGCCAACGAAAAGGTTGGCTTTTTCTATTATAATAAGTTGTCTTGACATGTGTACATAACCGTGCGTTAATGAGAGTATAGAAAGATAAAATTAGATAAAGGGGTTGCTCATATGTACTTGAATCCGAAACTTTCATATATGCAGTTTTTTATGGGATTTCTATTTGTTATTACATTCATATTGGCAACTTTTAATATATGTTCTTATCTTGTAGCGATTGTATGTATGGCATTACTTAATCTCACTTTTGTTATTGGGGCATTTCAGCAGAAACAATATACAAGTTTTGTAATAGCACTTGTAATGTCATTTTCCTTTAGTATTGTAGCGATTGTGTTTTATATAAAATAAACCATCTCGATGTCGAGATGGTTTATTTTTTCATGTGTAAAAAGTAAAAAAAGGACGAACACATCGCCCTTTTTACCAAAACATACTCGCGCCAGCAAGTAATGTTGTTACAAGCATAGAAATTAGCATCACATAAACCATAATTTTTTGAGCTTTTTTATGCATCGTTATACCTCCTTGCAAATCAGTACAATTTCATTGTAACGAGAAATGAAATTATGGACAAGAGGAGAGTGAGGACAAAATTCGGGAGGGGATTGCAAAATATAACAGGAAATTTGAGTGTGTATAGAGAATATAGTTAAAGGGTATATTGTTAATTTTTAGTTGGGCAAGCTGAAGAATGGAGATACGATGATGAAAATATACGAAACAGATCGTTTATACTTAAGGGAAATTGATGAGTCGTATGCTGAAACAGTTCTTCAATATTACGACAGAAATCGTGAATTTTTAAAAGCTTGGGAAGAGTATAGACCGGATGATTTTTTTACGCTAGATTATCAAAAGAAAAAATTGCAAAAGGATAGAAAAGAGTTCGAAGAAGGGAAAATCATCAGACTATGGATTTTTAAAAAGGGTGATGATACGAAAATAATTGGGTGTATTTCATTTAATTTAATCGTTCGTGGCATTTATCAATCTTGTGTACTCAGTTATAAATTAGATAAAGCAGAGTTAAACAAAGGGTATACGACAGAAGCACTTAGAAAAGCGATTCAAGTTGCTTTTGAGGAATTTCAGTTACATCGTATAGAAGCTCCGATTATGCCTCGTAATTTAGCATCTATACAAGTAGTAACGAAGATAGGTTTTCAATATGAAGGCGTGTCTAGGAAGATGTTAATGGTAAATGGCGTGTGGGAAGATCATATGCGCTGGGTATTGTTAAATGAGTAATAGAAAGCAGATGGTTATCTAGACATGTAAACCATCTGTTTTTTGTCTTGTATTTCGAAACTTTTGCGAAATTCTGTTATAATTAATAGTGTTACATACATAATGGTAGTGCAGGAGGCGCAGTCTTATGATTAATCAAGAACGTTTAGTAAATGAATTTATGGAATTAGTACAAGTAGATTCTGAAACGAAATTTGAAGCAGAAATCTGCACAGTATTAACGAAGAAATTTACAGATTTAGGTGTAGAAGTATTTGAAGATGACACAATGGCTGTAACTGGTCATGGTGCAGGTAACTTAATTTGTACTTTACCAGCAACAAAAGAGGGTGTTGATACAATTTACTTTACTTCTCATATGGATACAGTAGTTCCTGGTAATGGAATTAAGCCTTCTATTAAAGATGGATATATCGTATCAGACGGTACAACAATTTTAGGTGCGGATGATAAAGCTGGATTAGCATCAATGTTCGAAGCAATCCGTGTTTTAAAAGAGAAAAATATCCCTCATGGTAAAATTGAATTTATTATTACAGTCGGAGAAGAATCAGGTCTTGTTGGTGCAAAAGCATTAGACCGTGAGCGTATTACAGCGAAATATGGCTACGCATTAGATAGCGATGGAAAAGTTGGTGAAATCGTTGTTGCAGCTCCAACACAAGCGAAAGTGAACGCAATTATTCGCGGGAAAACAGCTCACGCTGGTGTAGCGCCGGAGAAAGGTGTATCTGCAATTACTATCGCAGCGAAAGCAATTGCGAAGATGCCACTTGGTCGCATTGACTCTGAAACGACTGCAAATATTGGACGTTTTGAAGGTGGTACACAAACGAATATCGTTTGCGATCATGTACAAATCTTTGCAGAAGCTCGTTCTTTAATCAATGAGAAAATGGAAGCACAAGTTGCGAAAATGAAAGAAGCATTTGAAACAACTGCAAAAGAAATGGGCGGTCATGCAGACGTTGAAGTAAACGTTATGTACCCAGGATTTAAATTTGCTGATGGCGATCACGTTGTAGAAGTCGCAAAACGTGCAGCTGAAAAAATTGGTCGTACACCTTCTCTTCACCAAAGTGGTGGCGGAAGTGATGCAAACGTAATTGCAGGACATGGTATCCCAACAGTTAACTTAGCAGTTGGTTATGAAGAAATTCATACAACAAACGAGAAGATTCCTGTTGAAGAGTTAGCAAAAACAGCAGAATTAGTTGTTGCAATTATTGAAGAAGTAGCGAAGTAATGGAATAGAAAAAGCGTGTAAATCAATTGTGATTTACACGCTTTTTATTTTGACTCGATTGCTTTGACAAAACGTATAAGCCAATATAAGAAAACCTATGGAAGTATATACGTTGTTGCTACATATACTAGACGAGGGAATAATCCTAACGTATTCATATTGAAAATGGGAAGTAGTAAATAATTAATTGCAATGATTAATATAACAAAAAGGAATGTATAGTTGAGTTTATCCCGCTATTTGCCGGGCAGTAACACCCCTACCTCAAAATTCAGCGAAAGTAAAAAAGTTAGGTGGGGCCCTGCTGCCCGTAAAGGCCCGATTGGTGAGGGCTGATTAAACTTTCACTTTATTATATATCCTCTTTATATCGACTATAAAAAAGAACAAGTAATTATTATAACTATTGTGCAAAATTTGATATAATAAAAGAACGAACGTTCTGATTAGGAGTGAGTACTATGCGAGAAATGTATCCGAAAAATGGTCGTGTAATTTTACATGTAGATATGAATTGTTTTTTCGCATCTGTTGAAATTGCTCATGATCCATCATTACAAGGAAAGCCATTAGCGGTTGCTGGAAATGAAAAAGAGAGAAAAGGAATTATTATAACATGTAGTTATGAGGCGAGAGAATACGGAATACGTACGACGATGCCCCTTTGGGAAGCGAAAAGGTTATGCCCGCAATTAGTTGTAAGGCGTCCTAATTTCACATTATATCGCGAAGCTTCATTTCAAATGTTTCAAGTCATTTCTCGTTTTACAGAAAAGATACAACCAGTCTCAATAGATGAAGGATATTTAGATATTACAGATTGCTACGCACTTGGTTCGCCTCTTGAAATAGCAAAGATGATTCAACAAGCACTACTAACAGAGTTGCAGCTTCCGTGTAGTATCGGAATCGCTCCAAATCTTTTCCTAGCAAAAACAGCTTCTGATATGAAAAAACCTCTCGGTATTACCGTACTTCGAAAACGTGATATTCCAGAAATGATTTGGCCACTTCCAGTTGAAGCAATGCATGGGATTGGAGAAAAAACAGCTGAAAAATTAAATGAAATTCATATACATACAATTGAACAATTAGCGAAGGGAGACGAGCATATCATTCGCGCTAAAATTGGGAAGCACGGTATTGATTTACAAAAGCGTGCAAAAGGTACGGATGATAGGGAAGTGGATCCGAGTCAAATGGGCCAACATAAAAGTGTCGGTAACTCGATGACTTTTTCAAAGGATATGGATGAAGAGAAAGAATTACTTGATATGTTAGAACGGTTATCAAAATCAGTGAGTAAAAGATTACAAAAGCGAACCCTTGTCAGCTATAATATTCAAATTATGATTAAATACCATGATAGGCGAACAGTAACACGGAGTAAGCAATTGAAAAATGCAATTTGGGAGGAACGTGATATTTTTCAAGCAGCATCCCGTTTATGGAAGCAACATTGGGATGGTGATTCCGTTCGTTTACTAGGTGTTACAGCTACTGAAATAGAGTGGAAGACAGAATCGGTGAAACAATTAGATTTGTTTTCATTTGAAGAGGATGCGAAAAAAGAACCACTACTTGCTGTCATTGATCAAATTAATGATAAGTATGGAACACCAATTTTACAACGAGGTAGTCAACTACTACGTAAGCAAGAGAAGTCGTTTCAACAAAAGTTAGAAAATAAGTTTATGTAGAAGGTGTCATGAAGTAGTAAAATCATGACACCTTTCCTATTATACAGGCACCAAGTGATGAGAATGGAATATAAATCCCGATTGCCATAATAAGCATGAATGTAATTAAGAGCCAGCTTACTTTGTTTACACCTTTATCAAAGCTTGTTTCTACACGCTTTCCAATTACCTTATTTGCTAAAGAGCGGAAATACGTATCGGTACTTGTTGAGATGCCAACAGCTTTTGCGCTACCACTTACAATATTTGTTCCCATGAAGCAAAGGTTTTCCGTATCGAGTGGATTGTAATTTTTTTCATGTTTTTCGGTAAGATATGCTTATTTTCTGTATGGTAGCAGTGTTCGTATTTTTCTACAGGAAGTGCTTCCCCTGTCAAAGAAGATTGATTAAAAAATAAATCTTTAATTGAAAATCAAAAATGGTTGTTTAATGAGCAGGAAGATTTATGTTCTCATGGAGAAATATATTTAAATGTGGCTGGAACGATTATTACGCGGACAGGTATGGATGAGGAATGGGGAATAAGTGAATCAGCTTTAGCTTTGTTACGAACTTTAGATAAAGAATATATTTGTGATATTGAAAATGAAGAGGGGCTTATTTTGCACGGATGTGGCACTATGTTAATGTTAGGATGCCCAATTTCAATTCATTGGACTATAAACCATATAGGTGAAAACGTGAGTTTAAAAGACTTTGTCAAAGTTATTTCTACTAATCAAAAGGCTATATACTATGAAGGACTTCATATAGAATTGAATGAAAATGAATATAGAAAACAAATTGTTTCTTTTGCACTACAAGCAAAAGAATTATTTAATAAATCAAGTGAAAAGATAATTTCAAATGAGTTTGAGCGAAGTATGTATACCGACTTTTGGACGGAATATGATTATTTGTTAAATAAGTATAAATAAAAAAAGCACTGTAACTAGTGCTTTTTTTATTATAGATTACGAGATTGTAGGGTTTTCAAAAATAACAATCTCTGAACTGTTTGTAGTTGAAACGCGTTGGGCGTAATATGTTAAAGCTGAAGAAATATATGCTGGTAACGTATCATTTGTATGTGATGTTGTATATTCATGGATTAATTCCTTTAAAGTTGTCCATTCTAATTGTGCTGGGTGATCAGACACGAAAGAACTTACCCAGCGATCAAATGAAGATGAAAAATCAGTTTGTAAACGAAATACTTCTTTCATAATAAAACGCTCCCTTAAAATGTAGTATAATTATTTTAACACAAAAAACGAACGATAGCTAAATTTTTTAAGTATAACGTTCGTGTTATATAGTTGTCTAGATGTTTCGTTATGTAAATTCAATTTGCCATTTGAAATAACATTCCGTAAGATGAGAGATAGAGTATATTTAGAGCTGGAGGAAAGAAAGTGGAATTTGTATTTTTAGGAACTGGTGCAGGTGTTCCTTCAAAAGGAAGGAACGTTTCAGCAATTGCTTTACAATTGTTAGAAGAACGAGGACAAACTTGGTTATTTGATTGTGGTGAGGCCACGCAACATCAAATATTACATACATCTGTACGTCCGCGCCGCATTGAAAAAATATTTATTACGCATTTACATGGCGATCATATTTTTGGGTTGCCTGGTTTATTAGGTAGCCGTTCATTTCAAGGAGGAACTACGCCTTTAACGGTGTATGGACCGAAAGGAATTAAACAATTTATTGAAGTGGCATTATCGGTAAGTACGACACATGTGAAATATCCACTTGAAGTTGTGGAGATAACAGAAGAAGGTACCGTATTTGAAGATAATGAATTTTATGTAGAAACGAAAAGATTGTCACACGGTATAGAATGCTTTGGATATCGTATTGTAGAGAAAGATATACAAGGTGCTCTTTTAGTTGATAAGTTGCTTGAGATGGGTGTGAAACCAGGTCCAATCTTTAAACGTTTAAAAGATGGTGAAGTAGTTGAATTAGAGGATGGCACGATATTAAATGGAAATGAGTTTATCGGCCCACCTCAAAAAGGAAGAATTATTACTATCTTAGGTGATACGCGATATTGCGAAGCGAGTAGGGAGCTTGCGCAAGATGCAGATGTACTTGTCCATGAAGCGACTTTCGCAGCAGAAGATGAGCAACAAGCGTATGATTATTTTCATTCTACATCTAAGCAAGCTGCGAGCATTGCACTTCAGGCAAATGCGAAGCGACTAATATTAACTCACATTAGTTCTCGCTATCAAGGAGATACATATAAGGAATTATTGAAAGAGGCTAGAGAGTTGTTTTCTAATACAGAAATAGCGACAGATTTGAAATCATTCCCAGTAGAAAAATGATAATTTCGTAAAAAATGGTAACGGCGGGTTACCATTTTTTTATGTCTAAAAAAATTTAAAAATAAAACTGTTATTATTTTATACTTATACTTGGATGATACAGAAAATTAGGATGGTTTGAATATATAGGATAAAAATACGAAATAATGATTATTTAGAAAAACTGTTATATAAGTCAGATGACATACAAGTGATACAAATAGCAGAAATGGACTTTTATTCAGAACTTTTAAAATTCAACAAAAGTAAGCGTTTTATAAAAAACAAGCTATAATGAGGGCAGATTATAATTTATGATAAGTCACATGTATTTTAGTCATTATCGTAACAAGTGAAGTTGACTAAATCATGAGAGAGTAACACGAGAATTATAATAGGAAAGATATTACTATTATTTGTCATAAGTCTTTTTCACTTTTTAGCTAAACGATATGATTAGCAAGTGTATCTATTGCGAGTTCCTTAGTAGAAGCTTTTTATTAATAAGGTGGTGGAGATTTAATTGGTACACCACTCTTTAAAAGAGTTCAGAACATCAGCAGGTAGTATAGGCGGAATAGCGGGTGCAAATTTAGTTGCATTAGCAATGGTTATATCACTTGTTTATGCTATGCTTCCAATGGCTTCTGTGTTAAACTTTGGATTGCTACCAGACTTTATTGTGGATTATCTTATATCATTTTTTAATAAAAATAATACTAAGATTCTTATGTATTATGATAACTGGTATTATTTCAGGTTATATTGGATTACTTTTATTCAAAACTATCCAATTCGTACAGCAGAACAAATTCGTGGTACAACTGGAAAAGCGACAGATGTAGCAGCTTAATAGAATAGTAGAATAAATTTTTTTCATAGAGGTTTAGGGGGAGTTATGATGAAGTATCGCTCAGTATTTGATATTATCGGTCCAGTTATGATTGGACCATCAAGTTCACATACAGCAGGCGCAGCAAGAATGGGGCAAGTTGCTCGCCAGCTGTTTCGTCATGAACCAGAAAGAGTAAGCATTTCGTTATATGGATCATTTGCAAAGACGTATCGAGGGCATGGTACGGATGTAGCACTAATCGGTGGAATATTAGGATTTGAAACAGATGACTTACGTATTCCAGAGGCGCTAGAAATAGCAAAAGAGCGCGAAATTGAAGTGGAATTCATTGAAGAAGATGCCAATGCACCTCACCCAAATACAGCGAGAATTCGTTTGTATAAAGGTGAAGATGAAATTGAAGTTGTTGCTTGCTCAATTGGTGGCGGTAAAATTGAAGTTGTAGAATTAAACGGATTCGATCTTCAATTATCAGGCACGAGCCCAGCACTACTTATTGTAAATAACGATCGCTTCGGTGCTATTGCAGCGGTAGCTTCAATCCTTGCGAAACATGAGATTAACATTAGTACAATGAGTGTTTCTCGTAAAGAAAAAGGAAGAAGAGCACTTATGGTCATTGAAACAGATGAATTATTAGCAGATGAAGTAATTGAAGAAATAAAAGCGCAACAAAATATTTGTCAAGTAACTATTATGGAATAATTGCAGGGGGGACACACCATGTTTCGGAACGCAGCGGAACTAGTGGCGCAAGCTAAAGAACAAAATGTAAAAATCGCAGAAATTATGATTCAATGTGAAATGGAAACAAGAAGTATTTCACGTGAAGAAGTAATTGCTGGTATGGAAAAGAACTTAGTAGTGATGGAGCAAGCAGTAGAACGTGGTATTCGCGGCGTGAAATCACCAACTGGTTTAACTGGTGGAGATGCTGTAAAAGTTCAAGCGTATATGAAGAGCGGAAAAGGCTTATCAGGAGATACGATTTTGGACGCAGTAAGCAAAGCTGTTGCAACAAATGAAGTAAACGCGGCGATGGGAATTATTTGTGCAACACCAACAGCAGGGTCTGCTGGAACAGTGCCAGGTGTACTATTTGCACTAAGAGAAAAATTGCAGCCTACACGTGAAGAAATGATTGAATTCTTATTTACAGCAGGAGCTTTCGGTATGGTTGTTGCGAATAACGCTTGTATTTCTGGTGCAGCGGGAGGATGCCAAGCTGAAGTTGGTTCAGCAAGTGGAATGGCGGCTGCAGCTGCAGTTGAGATGGCTGGTGGAACACAAGATCAAGCAGCTACAGCGATGGCAATTTCATTAAAGAACATGCTTGGTTTAGTGTGTGATCCTGTTGCAGGACTTGTAGAAGTACCTTGTGTAAAACGTAATGCAGCAGGAGCTGCAAATGCGATGATTTCAGCAGATTTAGCATTAGCTGGTGTAACGAGTACAATTCCATGTGATGAAGTAATTGAGGCAATGTTTAGAATCGGACAAACGATGCCAGTAGCACTTCGTGAAACAGCAGAAGGTGGACTTGCAGCAACGCCAACTGGTCGTCGCCTGCAAGAAGAGATTTTTGGGAAGAACAATAACTAAGTGTAATTATAGAAAAAGGAGCTCAAATAAACTTGAGCTCCTTTTTCTATTTTTCTTTTGTTAGTTGTTCTAATGTTTTTCCAAGGTTATGTGATCGTTTCGTTGCCTGTGTAATACAAGAAATAAGTGCTTGTTGAAATTTATGTTCTTGTAATACTTCAATACCTGCTTCGGTAGTTCCACCAGGAGAAGTAATTTCCTTTCGCAAAATAGAAGGGTGTTTGTCACTTGCTTTTAGCATTTCAGCAGCACCAATCATCGTTTGAAGAATAAGTGATTTTGCAACATCTTCTTTTAAACCAATATTTTTTGCAGCTTCTTCCATAGCTTCCACTACGTAATAAATATAAGCAGGTCCACTTCCGGATAATGCAGTGACAGCATGCATATCTTCTTCCTCTACAACAGAGACGAGACCAATCGTTTCAAATAAAGATGTTGCAGTGCGAATATGCTCCGCTGTTGCATGTTTTGAAGGGGAGATAGCGGTAGCTGATTTTAAAATGGCTGCGGATGTATTTGGCATTGCACGAATAATTGGAATGTCTTTTTGAAGTAGTTTTCTAATTGAGTCAGTAGAAACACCTGCTAGTAATGAAATAATAAGCACGTTATTATTTATGTATTCTTTAAAAGGGGTAAGCGCCTCTGCAACATCCTTTGGTTTCATTGCTAGAAAAAGAATATTTGCATCAGTAAGTAATTCTTTTTTATTATGAGTACCTTTGACACCGTATTTTTTATGTAGCTCTTGTAATCTTGTCTCGTTAGAACGATTACTTACAGTAATTTGTTCATCTTTAACGACATTTGCATGTAACAAGCCACCAATAATAGCTTCGGCAATAGAGCCTGCACCGAGAAAGGAAATGTTTTGAATAGACATGATGTTCCTCCTTTAATTTTGGTTAGAAATTCTTATAAATGTACATACATTCGTTTTTTTATAGGAAACACCTCTTTTTGTCTGAAAATAATGACAAATATATATAGAAGTTGTAAACTGAAGAAGTATTCATTTTTGAACCGGAAAGAGACAGGGGGGCTAAGCATGACGGCGATTCACCGAATGGAGATTCCTGTACCATTTGCAGTGGAAACTGTGAATGTGTTTTTAGTTGAGGGGGAGACATTAACATTAATTGATACAGGGACGAATACAGAAGAGGCAAGGAATGCGTTAGAAAGTCAATTAGGTGCATTAGGACATACGATAGAAGATATTGAAACAGTAGTCATTACACATCATC
Organism: Bacillus thuringiensis; assembly: GCF_001595725.1. GTDB lineage: Bacteria > Bacillota > Bacilli > Bacillales > Bacillaceae_G > Bacillus_A > Bacillus_A thuringiensis_K. The sequence goes on along the minus strand of NZ_CP014282.1, from coordinate 3,965,788 downwards.
ATGCAGATCATTGTGGACTTTTAAATATATTTTCTGAGAAGACGAATATTATTGGACATCCTTGGAATGAGCCTTGGATTACACAAAACCCAGAATTTTTAAAGCGGTATCATGAATTTTTTAGAGAGACGGCCTTACAGTTTGGTGTGCCAGCAGCATTTTTGAAAGACGAGTCGTTATTGACGACGAGGACACTTAAATATTCTTGCAATAGATCTTTAACGCATACTGTGAGAGAAGGAGATCGTATTGATTCTTTGCCTGGATTTACAGTACTTGAAACACCAGGTCATGCTTCTACGCATATTTCTTTATATAGAGAATCTGATGGAATATTAATTGGTGGAGATGCTCTCATTAGTCATATTTCTTCGAATCCAATACTAGAACCGCCATATGAAGGGCAAACAGAGCGGGCACGCCCATTACTACAATATAATCAAACATTACAGCGTTTAAGCGAAATGAATATTTCACGCATTTTATCAGGGCATGGGGAAGATGTTCTAAATGTGAAACAACTTATTGAAACGAGATTACAAAAGCAAGAAACACGTGCTTTTAAAGTGCTTGAGTTATTAAAGGAAAAACCAATGACAGCATTTGAAGTATGTGTAAAACTATTTCCGGTATTATATAAAGAACAGTTACCACTTACTATTTCAGAAACGGTTGGACAATTGGACTATTTAGCATATAATCAACAAGTGATGATTGATGAGTCATCGCAACAATTGATTTATTATGCAAAGTAGGTGACAGCAATGACAGGACGTTTACAAAATAAAGTAATCGTCATTACAGGTGCTTCTAGTGGGATTGGTGAGCAAGTTGCAATGCAAGTTGCAGCACAGGGAGCGACTCCCGTATTAATGGCTCGAACAGAAGAGAAACTACAAGCGTTAGTAGACAAAATTAAAGAAACTTATAATACGCCTTGCTATTATTATGTATTAGATGTAAGTGAAGAGATGGAAGTACAGTCTGTTTTTTCAAAGGTATTACAAGAAGTGGGACGTATTGATATATTAGTAAACAATGCGGGATTTGGTATTTTTAAAACGTTTGAAGATGCGTCAATGGGTGAAGTAAAAGATATGTTCCAAGTAAATGTATTTGGATTAGTAGCATGTACGAAAGCGGTACTACCTTATATGGTAAACAAGAACGAAGGACATATTCTTAATATTGCTTCACTTGCTGGAAAAATTGCAACTCCGAAATCGAGTGCTTATGCAGCGACGAAACATGCTGTATTAGGTTTTACGAATAGTTTACGCATGGAATTAGCGAATACACATATTTATGTTACAGCAATTAATCCAGGTCCGATAGATACAAACTTTTTTGAAATAGCGGATCAATCTGGTACATATGTAAAGAATATGGGACGTTACATGTTAAAACCAACATACGTAGCAGAACAAATCGTAAAGTCGATGCACACGAAAAAACGTGAAGTAAACTTACCGAAGTGGATGGGAATTGGCCCGAAACTTTATGCTTTATTCCCAGGTTTATTTGAATGTGTAGCAGGTAAATCATTAAGTAAAAAATAGGAGATTTCCACATGGAAATCTCCTATTTTTTATTGTTTTCCAGTCACATAATCATAAACAATATCCTCAATCTCCTCGTATAAATCAATTTCAATATTTGAATGAGTCACCGTTTGAATATGTTTCACTAGCATTTCCCGATCTTCTTTTGATATTGGACTGCATTGATATTGTTGAAAACTTTTTATAATCATTTTCTCAATTAATTTTTCGTTCATATTTTTTCCCGCCTGTATGTACGTATGTGTTGTTTTATTGTACTTGAAGTGAAATAAAAAAACTACCATGCACTATTTGTGTATAAAAATTCGGTTGTGTATATTGTTTTTCTAGTAAAATTAAGTTTTTTTAGTTTTAAAAATTTATAAATATTTAATTGACTCTATAAATATACAATATTATAATCATACTTAATTTAAAGAATCAATATGAGGAGGAACTTATGAAAGTCGCAATTATTGGAGCCACTGGATATGGGGGCATTGAGTTAATTCGTTTATTAGAACAACATCCATATTTTTCTATAGCACCTCTTCATTCTTTTTCACAAGTTGGTGAGTGTATAACAAATGTATATCCACACCTTCGAAATGTTCTCGTTCATACGTTACAAGAAATTGATGTGGAGACAATAGGGAAAGAAGCAGAAATTGTATTTCTAGCAACACCAGCAGGAGTATCGGCGAAGTTAACTCCCAAGTTATTAGCAGAAGGTTTAAAAGTAATTGACCTATCTGGAGACTTTCGTATGATAGATCCTTCGTCATATGAACTGTGGTATAAAAGGCCAGCAGCGAAAGAAGAAATTCTTAGAAAAGCAGTGTATGGGTTAAGTGAATGGAAAAGGTCTGAGATTCAAAATGCAAATTTAATTGCAAACCCAGGATGTTTTGCTACAGCCACATTGCTAGCGATAGCGCCGTTAGTACGTAGCGGCATGATTGAAGAAGATTCGATTATTATTGATGCGAAATCAGGGGTATCAGGAGCAGGAAAAACACCAACAACAATGACTCATTTTCCTGAGCTATACGATAACTTACATATCTATAAAGTAAACCAGCATCAGCACGTTCCAGAGATTGAGCAAATGCTTACAGAATGGAATAGTGAATTACAGCCAATTACATTTAGCACACATTTAATACCGATATCACGAGGAATCATGATTACACTTTATGCAAAAGTAAAACAAAAGATGGAAATAAAGCAACTTCAAAAATTGTATGAAGAAACGTATGAACAATCGCCTTTCATCCGAATTTGTACGCAAGGCAAATTTCCAAGTCCAAAGGAAGTGAGAGGCTCAAATTATTGTGATATTGGCATAGCTTACGATGAAAGAACAGAAAGAGTTACGGTCGTTTCTGTTATAGACAATATGATGAAAGGCGCGGCTGGGCAAGCGATGCAAAATGCAAACATAATAGCGGGACTAGAAGAGACAACAGGTTTACAACATATGCCGCTTTATCCATAAGGGGGACATGATGATTAAAGTAGCGTCTATTACAAAATTAGAAAATGGTTCAATTGTAACGCCGAAAGGCTTTTCGGCAATTGGTACTGCAAATGGTTTGAAAAAGGAGAAAAAGGATTTAGGTGCCATCGTTTGTGATGTACCAGCATCATGTGCCGCTATGTATACAACGAATCAAATACAAGCAGCCCCCTTGCAAGTAACGAAGGATAGTATAACGGCTGAGGGGAAATTACAAGCTATTATCGTTAATAGTGGAAATGCAAATGCTTGTACAGGAATGAAAGGATTGCAAGATGCTTACGAGATGCGCGCATTAGGGGCAGAACATTTTGGGATGAAAGAAAACTACGTTGCAATAGCCTCAACAGGTGTAATTGGTGTTCCGCTGCCGATGGATATAATCCGAAAGGGAGTTGCAACTCTTATACCGACGAAGGAAGAAAGTGAATCATATTCTTTTTCGGAAGCAATTTTAACGACGGATCTTATAACGAAAGAAACTTGCTATGAAATGATTATTGATGGGAAGAAAGTGGCGATTGCTGGTGTTGCAAAAGGTTCAGGGATGATTCATCCGAATATGGCAACGATGCTTAGTTTTATTACGACAGATGCCAATATAGAACATGAAGAATTGCAAACAGCATTATCACAAATAACGAATCGTACATTTAATCAAATTACGGTAGATGGAGATACTTCTACGAATGACATGGTCATCGTTATGGCAAGTGGATTATCAGAAACAAGGCCGATAAATATGGAACATGCAGATTGGGAAACTTTCGTATTTGCTTTACAGAAGGTATGTGAAGATTTAGCGAAAAAAATCGCACAAGATGGTGAGGGCGCTACGAAGTTAATAGAAGTAAATGTGTTAGGAGCTCGAACGAATGAAGAGGCAAAGAAAATTGCAAAGAAAATAGTCGGTTCGAGTCTTGTGAAAACAGCAATACATGGTGAAGACCCAAACTGGGGGCGAATTATTAGCAGTATTGGACAAAGTGAAGTCACGATTAACCCAAATACAATTGATATTACTCTTCAATCTATTACGGTGCTGAAAAATAGTGAACCTCAAATGTTTTCTGAAGAGGAAATGGAAATGAAATTAAAAGAACATGAAATTATGATTGATGTGTATTTACATTTAGGAGAAGAGACAGGATCAGCTTGGGGCTGTGACTTAAGCTATGAATATGTGAAAATAAACGCTTGTTATCGTACATAAGGAGAGGGAAGATGAGCGATTATATTGTAGTGAAATGCGGCGGTAGTATGTTGGATCAATTAAATGATGTGTTTTTTGATTGTATAAAGAAATTACAGCAGAAGTATAAAGTAGTGATTGTCCATGGTGGTGGGCCAGAAATTGATGCCAAATTAAAAGATTGTAACATCAACGTAGAAAAAAGAGATGGATTACGCGTAACACCAAAAGAAGTTATGGATATTGTTCAAATGGTGCTATGCGGAAGTACGAATAAAAAACTCGTAATGAATTTACAAAAGCACAATTTACTTGCGGTAGGTTGTTCAGGGTGTGACGGCAATTTACTTCAAATTCAACCTGTCAACGAGGAGATAGGATATGTGGGAGAAGTAAGTTATGTCGAAACGTCCTTACTAAAAGGGGTAATGAATATGAATTATATTCCTGTTATTGCTCCAATCGGGGTAAATGGTAATGAAATTTATAACATAAATGCGGACAATGCTGCAGCTGGGATTGCGGCCGCGTTAGGGGCAAAAGAGCTTGTTTTTATTACGGATGTAGATGGAATATTACATGAAGGGAATTTGGTAAAGGAAACGGATGAATCTGAAATTGCTACTTTTATAGAAACAGGTGTTATTACAGGTGGGATGATTCCGAAAGTACAGGCGGCACTAGCATCATTAAAAATGGGAGTGCAAAAGATAAGTATTGTGAATGGTACAAAAGATTTTACTGAGGTTACGGGAGAGTGTATTGGAACGACGGTAACGAAAGGTGTGAGTATTGTATGACGAGTCATCTTTTTCAAACGTATGGCAGAAGAACTATTGAGTTTGTAAAGGGAACTGGAACGAAAGTTATTGATAATAAAGGTAAGCAATATTTAGATTTTACATCAGGAATTGGCGTATGTAATTTAGGACATTGTCACCCTACTGTTTTCAAAAGTGTACAAGAGCAACTTGATGATATATGGCATATATCTAACCTGTTTACAAACAGCTTACAAGAAGAAGTTGCGTCATTATTAACAGAAAATAGAGCATTAGATTATGTGTTTTTCTGTAATAGTGGGGCAGAGGCAAATGAAGCGGCTTTAAAGTTAGCACGTAAGCATACTGGAAAATCTCTCGTCGTAACATGCCAGCAGTCTTTTCACGGTAGAACATTTGGAACGATGAGTGCAACGGGCCAAGATAAGGTAAAAGAAGGATTTGGTCCATTACTTCCATCTTTTTTACATATCCCTTTTAACGATATTAAAGCATTAGAGGAAGTAATGAATGAAGAAGTTGCGGCGGTAATGGTAGAAGTTGTTCAAGGAGAGGGAGGAGTAATACCTGCTGATCTATCTTTTTTGAAAGAGATTGAAATATTATGTAATAAGTTCGGTTCCTTATTTATTATAGACGAAGTTCAAACGGGGATAGGAAGAACTGGAACACTATTCGCTTATGAACAAGTGCGAATAGAGCCTGATATCGTTACCGTTGCAAAGGCACTTGGGAATGGGATTCCTGTCGGAGCAATGATTGGCCGGAAAGAACTTGGAACATCGTTTCCTGCAGGATCACACGGTTCAACGTTTGGTGGAAATTATATTGCAATGGCTGCAGCGAAAGAAGTATTGCAAATAACTAAGAAACCATCGTTTTTAAAAGAAGTAAAGGAAAAGGGCGAGTACGTATTACAGAAGTTGCAAGAGGAATTACGACATGTCGAATGTATTCAAAATATACGTGGTAAGGGGCTTATGATTGGAATTGAGTGTACGCATGAGGTTTCAAGTTTTATAGAACAACTAGAGAAAGAAGGGCTTCTTGTATTACAAGCAGGACCTAATGTTATAAGACTATTACCACCACTCATTATAACGAATGAAGAGTTAGAACAGGCAGTATATATGATAAAAAAAGTAGTTTGTACAAAAAACGTATCAATTATATAAGGGGGAAGTTCCATGTCAACTGTACAAGTACCAAAATTAAATACGAAAGATCTTTTAACATTAGAAGAATTGACGCAAGAAGAAATCATTTCATTAATTGAGTTCGCTATATATTTAAAAAAGAATAAGCAAGAGCCTTTATTACAAGGCAAAATATTAGGGCTTATTTTTGATAAGCATTCAACTCGTACTCGTGTATCTTTTGAAGCGGGAATGGTACAACTCGGGGGACATGGTATGTTTTTAAGTGGGAAAGAGATGCAAATGGGAAGAGGAGAAACCGTTTCAGATACTGCGAAAGTATTATCACAGTATATTGACGGGATCATGATACGTACATTCTCACACGCGGATGTAGAAGAGTTTGCAAAAGAATCGAGTATTCCTGTTATTAACGGTTTAACGGATGATCATCATCCTTGTCAAGCATTGGCAGACCTCATGACGATATATGAAGAAACAAATACATTTAAAGGAATAAAATTGGCTTACGTAGGTGACGGAAATAATGTATGTCATTCATTGTTGCTAGCGAGTGCAAAAGTCGGAATGCATATGACTGTTGCAACGCCTGTAGGATATGAACCGAATGAAGAGATTGTAAAAAAAGCGTTAGCGATTGCCAAGGAAACAGGAGCTGAAATTGAAGTTTTGCATGATCCTGAATTAGCGGTGAATGAAGCAGATTTCATTTATACTGACGTTTGGATGAGCATGGGGCAAGAGGGCGAAAAAGAGAAATATACTTTATTTCAACCTTACCAAATCAATGACGAACTTGTTAAGCATGCGAAGCAAACATATCGTTTCTTACACTGTTTACCTGCCCATCGTGAAGAAGAAGTAACAGGAGAAATTATAGATGGACCACAGTCTATCGTCTTTGAGCAAGCTGGTAATCGATTGCATGCTCAAAAAGCGTTATTAGTGAGTTTATTTAAAAATGTAGAAGAGCCTTCCTAAAAGGGAGGTTTTTTTATATTAAAATGTTGGATGTATATTTGGTTAACCATTTTGATATCATTTATAATAAAAGAGAAAACTAAATTTGTTGTTCAGAGTGTGTAAGGACATACTACATATAAAAATATAGTTAAAGAGATGATGAGGGTGAAAACAACTAAGAAAACATATTCGTTTTTTCAGCGGATGTGGAGAATATTAAAGTTTCAATATTATAAGTTGCTTCGATCGCCAGAAGGCGCAAAGAAAGTATCGTTAGGGTTTGCTATAGGATTCGGCTTAGAAATGTTAGTCATTTATACGGCATCGCTCGTATATGTAATATTTTATCCAATCGTCAGGTTAGCAAAGGGATCTTTTCCTGCGGCAGTTATTGGCAATATTATTGGGAAAATATCGTTTCTCCCAGTATTTTTATTTCCGCTTGCGTATGCGCTAGGAAAAATGATTTATCCATTTCATGTACAGAAAATTCAACATGAACCATTTACGATATCGGACTTGTTTTCAAGTCACATTTTTACGATATTAAAGAGCTTATTACAAAGTGAAGTGTATGTATTAATTGGAATGACGATTTTAGGAGTTGGGTTTGGTCTCATTTCATATTTCGTTGTGCATTATTTATACGAAAAGAACCGTAAGTTACGTTTGAAGAAAAGGAAGAAACGAGTGAGAGAACCACTTGTACAATTATAAACAATGTCACATTCATTTTCTCCTTTGAATATGTTTAAGAAAAAGGAGGAGAGGATAATGTATTATTATTACGTACCTCAAGTATATCCATATGTAAGTTATTATCCGGTTTATGATACGAGTAGACAATACGAATTATATCGGCAACAACAATTACAGCAATTATCACAAATACCACAATTACCAACACAACAGCCTACGCAGGAAAAAAAACCATATTTAACAACATGGCCATATTCCAATGTATACTATGGTAACTATTACGAATCATAAAGCTGCTTCTATTTAGAAGCAGCTTTATACGTTTGTTTTCAAAATTAAATTTTGAATGGTTTGAAGAGAATGAATGAGCTTTTCGCGCTCTTCCTCAGATAATGTTTGGAAATTTTCTTTTAGTTTGTCTAAAATGAATTGCTGATACTGATTTACTAATAATTTCCCTTCAGCTGTTAGAGAAATTAAAATGACCCGTCGATCTTTTTCGCTATAATGACGCTCTATTAGTTCTTCTTGAATAAGTTTGTTTAATAGAGGTGTCATGTTAGGCCGTGAAATCGCTAGCCGCTTGCCGATTTCGGAAACTGCTAATGTGCCGTTTTCATGCAAAAGCAGTAATACTTGTGTATGTGATGGCGGCATATGTCTTTGAGAAGAAAATTCTCCAGGAAGCATAAATTTGCGATAAAAAAGAGGCACTAGCGAAAGAAGATGATCAACAATACGTTCCCACTCGCGTGATTCCATATAAAGGCCCCCTTCCACTATCATTGTAACAAAAAAGACATGTTATAAAAATAGAATTGTTTCATGGTCGCTTTAATATTTGTAGGATAACACTTGCTTTGTAAATGTATTGGCAATAATTGCATAGCCGTTATCATTTGGGTGTACTTGGTCAAATAATAACTCTTTTTTATCATTCGATATTAATTTGCGAATTGGTAAAACGATAGATGGTTGATTTGCTTTGGAAATGGAATAAACAGATTCATTCCAGCCATCTAAAAACATATCTGCATAACTTGCGATGGAATCATCGAGTTGTAACGGGTTATAGAGTTCTGAGAGAATGAGTAAAGCGTCCGGATTTTGATCTCGAACTGTCTTTACAATACTTTTTATATCCGCTTCAAAATGGGCTTTTTCTTTATTTAACATTTTTATACCATCTATAACACCAACATCACGATTTAAACGAAATAAATTATTTCCTCCAATATTAATTGTAATTATATTTGCTGCTCTAATTTTTTCCTTTACATCTTCTGATTGAACTTTTTTTGCGAGACGATCTGTTGTAAGACCGTTTACCCCAAGGTTTTCTACTGTAATTGGTTTGTGAATTTGTGCTTCTATTTGCTTAGAAGCTAATTCAGCAAACCCACCTTGTGTCGATCCATATCCTTTAGCGAGTGAATCACCTAATACAAGATGATAAAAAGATTCGTTTGTTTGCTTATCAATCCAATTTGGGGCAGATGTTTTTTCTGTTTTTTCTTCAGATTCATTTTGTTTTGTCTCGTCGTTCTTTTCAAAATAAGAATAAGAAATGATCAGAAGGAGGAGACAAACAATTGTTAAGATGACTTTTTTCATAAATTCATCCTCCTTGTAATTGGTAATTGTATCATATTCAGCAGTATTAGCAATGTAAGGGCATATTATATGTTTATGAAAAGTTTATAATAACTTTACAGAAAATTTGTTGAAGTTTGTCAAAAAATATTGACGATAGGAAAGAACTTTATATATGATAATGTCAGATAAGGTGAAACTTTAATTAGTGGGAGCTTTATTTCCTATTAATTGTTAGTCATCATCAATCGGGCGTTTAAGGGGACTACTCGTTAGCGCAGGGTGAAATGAAAATTGTGCCTCTAATAGAAGAAAAAAGGTATGTGGTTAGAGACAGATAGGGATTCATTTCATTATTTCTGGTAATTGTATAAGGGGGATTTTTTGTGAAAAAGTCAAAAAAAATGCTAGCTGGAGCAACTCTTGCGATTGGTGTTATAGCACCGCAAGTAATGCCAGCAACAGCTCATGCAGATGAGAACACTGGGGAGAGTACAGTTAACTTACGAATTCTAGAAACATCAGATATTCACGTTAACTTAATGAATTACGATTATTATCAAACGAAAACAGATAATAAAGTAGGTCTCGTACAAACGGCAACACTCGTTAATAAAGCACGTGAAGAAGCGAAAAACTCTGTCCTATTTGATGATGGGGATGCATTACAAGGGACACCGCTTGGAGATTATGTAGCGAATAAAATAAAAGATCCGAAGAATCGTGTGGATCCTAGTTATACACATCCATTATATCGTTTAATGAATTTAATGAAGTATGACGTCATCTCTCTTGGGAATCATGAATTTAACTACGGTTTAGATTACCTAAACAAAGTGATTGAAAAAACGGATTTCCCGGTTATTAACTCGAATGTCTATATAGATGACCATGATGGTAATGATGAGAATGACGAGCATTACTTTGATAGACCATATCATATTTTAGAGAAAGAAGTAGTGGATGAAGCAGGCCAAAAACAAATAGTGAAAATTGGTGTAATGGGATTTGTTCCACCACAAATTATGAATTGGGATAAAGCGAATTTAGAAGGAAAAGTAAAGGCAAAAGATATTGTGCAAACAGCGAAAAAATTAGTTCCGGAAATGAAGGCGCAAGGTGCGGATATTATAGTTGCACTAGCGCATTCAGGTGTTGATAAGAGTGGATACAACGAAGGAATGGAAAATGCATCGTTTTATTTAGCAACACAAGTTCCTGGCGTAGATGCAGTATTAATGGGACATTCACATACCGAAGTGAAGGATGTATTTAATGGTGTTCCAGTTGTAATGCCTGGTGTTTTTGGTAGTAACTTAGGTATTATTGATATGCAATTGAAAAAGGTAAACGGAAAATGGGAAGTGCAAAAAGATCAGTCTAAGCCGCAACTTCGTCCGATTGCTGATAGTAAAGGTAATCCATTAGTAGAATCTGATCAAAAACTAGTTAATGAAATTAAAGATGATCATCAAGCGACAATCGATTATGTGAATACAGCTGTAGGTAAAACAACTGCACCAATTAATAGTTATTTTTCATTAGTACAAGATGATCCTTCCGTACAAATTGTGACAAATGCGCAAAAATGGTATGTAGAACAAGAACTTAAAAAACCAGAGTATGAAAAGATTAAAGATATTCCGGTTTTATCTGCAGGTGCACCATTTAAAGCAGGTGGCCGAAACGGTGCAACATATTATACTGATATTCCAGCTGGAACGTTAGCGATTAAAAACGTTGCAGATTTATACGTATATCCAAATACGTTATATGCTGTAAAAGTAAATGGGGCACAAGTGAAAGAATGGCTTGAAATGTCTGCAGGTCAGTTTAATCAAATTGATCCAAAGAAAACAGAAGAACAGCCGTTAGTAAATATAGGCTATCCTACATATAACTTCGATATTTTAGATGGCTTAAAATACGAAATTGATGTAACACAACCGGCGAAATACGATAAAGATGGAAAAGTTGTAAATGCAAATACGAATCGTATTGTAAATATGACATATGAAGGTAAGCCAGTAGCTGATGATCAAAAGTTCATCGTTGCTACAAATAATTATCGCGGTAGCAGTAAAACGTTCCCTGGTGTAAGTAAAGGAGAAGTTATTTACCAATCGCAAGATGAAACACGTCAAATTATTGTGAAGTATATGCAAGAAACACCAGTTATTAATCCAGCAGCTGATCAAAATTGGACGTTTAAACCGATTGTTGCAGATAAATTAAATACAACATTTGATTCTTCACCAAATGCACAAAAGTATATAAAGGCAGATGGAAAGATTTCATATGTTGGACCATCTGAAAATGAATTTGCTAAATATGCAATTGATATAACGAAGAAGAATGATGATAAAGAAACTGGTGAAGGAAATCCAACAACACCGCCAAAAGGTGATGGAGAAAACCCAACAACACCGCCAACAGGTAATGAAGAAAAACCAACACCACCAACAGAAGAAGGTAATAATGGTAATGAACCAAAGCAAGATGGAAACACTACTGGATCTGGACAAACTACAACAGATGATCAAAATACAAAAGAAACAACAACTGTAAGTGAAAATAAAGAAGCTGAAAAAGATGAACGTGATTTACCGAAAACAGGTGCAAGTATTGCTTCTACAATTGGAGCTGGTCTTGCGTTTGTTGGAGCGGGATTACTTATGTTATTTAGAAGAAAGAAAGCGAATAGATAGTTTCATAATATAACAAAAAGGATTACCGATTTGGTAATCCTTTTTGTTATATTATGAAACTGGTACTGCTTTTTCTTTTTTCCATGAAAGACCGAATCCAGTAAAGCCGACGATAATGGTTACGACTGGACAAGCTAAACAGAAGATTGCGTATGGCAGGTAATCGAATGTTGGAACGCTAAGAACGTTTGTTAAGAATACGCCACTGACACCCCATGGTACGAGTGGGTTAATTACTGTACCAGCATCTTCTAATACTCGTGATAAATTACGACGTTCTAAACCGACTTCATCGTATTTATTAGCAAATGCTTGTCCTGTTAAAACGATGGATAAGTACTGCTCACCAAGTAAGAAGTTTACACCAATTGCAGTTGAAGCAGTAGAAATAATTAAGCGTGTACTAGTTTTTACGAAGCTAGAGATAATATTCATCAGCTGCGCTATAATACCCATTCCTTGTAATAATCCTCCCATACAAAGAGCTAGGAAAATAAGAGCAATTGACATCATCATACTTTGCAGGCCACCGCGAGATAATAAGCTGTCAATGTCTTTGATACCAGTTTTAGAAACGTAACCGTCTTGCATAATTTTTATTAAATCAGCTAAAGAAGTGCTAGGTTTAAAAATAAAGAGAATAATAATCCCTACCACAATTCCTGCAAGTAATGTTGGAACTGCGGGTACCTTTTTAAATGCGAATAGGAACAGTAATAAAATAGGAATCAGTGTAACGATAGAAATCGTTGCATTTTTTTCTAGTGTGTTAATAAATGCTGAGAAATCAACGTTTCCACCAGATCCGCTTCCTAAAATGAAAAATGCGATAAAAGCAATAATGAAAGCTGGAACTGTTGTCCAAAGCATGTTACGAATATGTTCAAATAAATCTACACCCGTTACAGCAGGCGCTAAGTTTGTTGTATCAGATAAAGGAGACATTTTATCTCCGAAGAATGCACCAGAAATAATTGCACCAGCAATAAGAGCTGGATCGTATCCAAGGGCAGTACCCATTCCCATAAAGGCAAGTCCTACAGTTGCAGCAGTTGTAAAAGCACTACCGATACTCGTTCCAACAATTGCACAAACAACAAAAACAGTTGGAACGAAAATTTTTGGAGATACAAGTTGGAAGCCGTATACCATTAAAGTCGGAATAGTTCCAGCTGCGATCCAAACGCTAATTAATACACCTACAAGTAAGAAAATAAATATAGATGGAATACCAGCTGAAATACTACTAATCATCCCTTTCTCCATAGTAGACCAAGAGATTTTCTTTAAGAATCCAAATGCTAATAAAAGAACGATACCAAATAAAATTGGGATGTGTGGTGAAACTTCTAATTGAATAACACTAAAACCAATACAGAAAAAGATAAAAATTGTTAAAAGAACAGACTCAATTTTTGAAACCATTGTTTTCCCCTCCTAAGTAATGTGAAATAGCTCTTTTTTATATAAAATTCGCCAATATTGTATATTTCCTTCTAAAATTTAGAATTTTGTGACAAATTACCGGTAATTGTTAGTTCTTCTATATGATGCGGAAATGATTGGATAAAAAAACGTCCCTGCATATAATTATGCAGGGACGAAGAAATCGCGGTACCACCCTAGCTTGTGAAATGAATGTATCACAAAATAAAGGGTCATATGATATGCGCTTATAAAATAAAAAACGCCCCTGCAATATATGCAGGGACGAAAAATTCGCGGTACCACCCTAAATTGTGAAACAGTGTCGTTTCACCACTCTTTAGACATAACGGTCTATAACCGTCTTTCACTACTCCTCACGTTTCGTAAAAGAAGCTCCAGGGGGTAATTCATAATTCGCTCTGTACTGGTTCGCACCGACCACCAGCTCTCTGAAATCAGAAATCGAAATACTACTAAATCCTATCAACGCCGATTCATATGATGTTAGTTAAATTTTTATCATATTTTCATCTTACATGTCAATAAAAATATTAAATGTTTTTTTAGGGAAATAAAGGATAATTGTTTTAAAGCTCTAATTTTGTACGTTATAATGAATTTGAAAGGGGAGGAAAGAGTGAAGAAAAAAATAATTCTTTTTACCACCTTACTAGTCGTTGGCGGAAGTGCTGGAATTTACACAGCTTTTGCGGCTGAATCACAGCAGTTGAAACAAAAGCAAATACAACAGTCAGAAGTGAAGAAAGTAAAAGAAATAGAAGAGAAGAAATCAATGGGAAAAGCAGCAGAGAAACTAGGAGTTTCTACTGAGGGGAAAACAAAAGAAGAGGTTACGAAAGAAGTAAATACCGCTAGGTTTGAGAAGCGTCATGATTTATTAATTGAGCACGCTAAGCAACTTGGAATTGATACAGAGGGGAAAAAAGATGAAGAAATTATTTTAGAAATTGGAAAGATACAGCATGGAAAGTAGAACAACTTATCGTATGATAAGTTGTTCTTTTTTAAGAACTATTTGATTTTAAAATAATTGACAGTCATTCGGATTTAATGTTAACTATATTTATAAATAAGTTAACATTAGGGGTGGCAATTGTGACAATAAAAAGTAAAACGATTGAAAAATCATCTTATACATATGAAGAATTAGCAGAGAAAAATAAAGCTTACGTATGGCACCCATTTACACAAATGAAAGATTATTTAGAAGAAGATCCTGTCATTATTGAACGTGGAGAGGGAAGAAAGCTATACGATGTAAATGGTAATGAATATTGGGATGGTGTTTCATCTATATGGTTAAATGTTCACGGACATCAAGTACCGGAATTAGATGAAGCAATTCGTGAGCAATTAAATAAAATTGCTCATTCTACTATGTTAGGACTTGCTAACGTTCCATCTATTTTATTAGCAGAAAAAATTATTGAGGTTGTACCAGATGGATTGAAGAAGGTATTCTATTCTGATTCAGGTTCTACGGCTGTTGAAATTGCAATTAAGATGGCTTTCCAATATTGGCAGCATAAAGGGAAACCAAAGAAACAAAGATTCGTTACATTAAAAGAAGCATATCACGGTGATACAATTGGAGCTGTTTCGGTAGGAGCAATAGACTTGTTTCACCAAGTGTATAGTTCGCTCTTATTTGATGCGATTAAAATGCCGTATCCATATACATATCGTTCTCCTTACGGAAATAATAAGGAGGAAATTGTAAAAAGCCATTTAGAAGAAATGGAAGAATTGTTGAAAGAAAAGCATGAAGAAGTAGCTGCCATCATTGTAGAGCCATTAATGCAAGGTGCTGGCGGGATGATTACAATGCCAAAAGGATATTTAAAAGGACTGCGCGATTTATGTACTAAGTACAATGTATTATTTATTACAGATGAGGTAGCGACTGGATTTGGGCGTACAGGGAAAATGTTTGCGTGTGAACATGAAAATGTGACGCCAGACATTTTAACTGCTGGGAAAGGTTTAACAGGTGGATATTTACCAATTGCAGTTACGGTAACGACAGATGAAATATATAATACCTTCTTAGGAGAATATGAAGAACAAAAAACATTTTTTCATGGACATAGCTACACAGGCAATCCGTTAGGGTGTGCGGTAGCAATCGCGAATCTAGAACTATATGAAAAAACAAATTTAATAGAAGAAGTGGCACGTAAAACGGATTATGTGGCAGCGCAATTAGAAAAGCTCTTTGCGTATAAACATGTAGGTGATATTCGTCAGTGCGGATTAATGGTTGGTATTGAGCTTGTGAAGAATAAGGAAACGAAAGAAGCGTTTGACTGGACAGAGAGGATCGGTGTTCAAGTATGTAAACGCTCAAGAGAGCTGGGTATGATTTTACGACCGCTAGGTAACACGATTGTATTTATGCCGCCACTTGCTTCTACTTTTGAAGAGATTGATGATATGTTACGCATTTTATATAAGGCAATCTCGGATGTTACGGAGGGAGAATAATGAGTGGTTTTTTCATAACAGCAACGGATACTGAAGTTGGAAAAACAGTAGTTGCAGGTGCTATAGCAGGTGTATTTAGAGAATTAGGATATAACGTAGGGGTGTATAAACCGTTACAAAGTGGGCATGTTGCATCAAACCCTGAGGGAGATGCAGCAAGGTTAAAAGCATTATCAGGTGTACCGACACAAGAAAATGAAATTTGCCCTTATTCTATTGAAGAACCACTTGCTCCGAGACTTGCCATGAAAAGAGCTGGAAGAGTAGTAAAGTTAAAAGAAATTACTGATTACTATAATGAACTATTAAAAGAGTTTAATAGCTTATTTGTAGAAGGAGCAGGTGGGCTTGCTGTCCCATATACAGAAGATGCTTTAGTAATTGATTTTGCAAAAGAATTACAGTTGCCTCTTATTGTAGTAGCTCGTCCTACATTAGGAACAGTAAATCATACAGTGTTAACGATTGCTTACGCAAAGGCGCATGGCTTAACCGTAGCGGGTGTCATTTTATCAGGTTGCAAAGAATGTGAAATGGAAAGAGTGCAAGAAAATAAAGAAATGATTGAAGAGCTGAGCGGGGTACCAGTTTTAGGATTATTACCATTCTTTGAAGGTGAGTTTACGAAAGAAGAAGTATTAGAATCTGCAAAAGAACATATTATGATTTCAAAATTAGAGGAGTTTATCCAAAATGAATCAAAATTGGCGGGCGCACCTTCAATCTAAATTACAACAATTACATGAGCAAGGGCAGTATCGTGATTTGCATGTAACAGAGAAGGCAGAAGAGACTTGGCTTATTCGAGATAAAAAAAGGATGTTAAATTTAGCGTCAAATAATTATTTAGGGTTAGCTGGAGATGAAAGGTTAAAAGAAGCTGCTATTGCCTGTACAAAAAGATATGGAACTGGAGCGACTGCCTCTCGTCTCGTTGTAGGAAATCATCCATTATATGAAGAGGTTGAGAGAAGCATATGTGACTGGAAAGGTACTAAAAGAGCTTTAATTGTAAATAGTGGGTATACGGCAAATATAGGTGCCATATCTTCTTTAGCCTCTCGGCAAGATATTGTTTTTAGTGATAAGTTAAATCACGCAAGTATTGTTGATGGAATCATATTAAGCGGGGCAGAGCATAAAAGGTATCGTCATAATGATTTGGATCATTTAGAGAAGCTGTTGAAAATGGCTTCGCCTGAAAAAAGGAAATTAATCGTAACAGATACCGTTTTTAGTATGGATGGTGATACTGCGTATTTGAGAGATTTAGTACAGCTGAAAGAGAAATACGGGGCAATCATTATAGTCGATGAAGCACATGCGAGTGGAATATATGGAATCGGCGGAGCTGGGTTATCTCATATAGAAAAAAAACTTGCTCAAAAAATTGATATACATATGGGGACGTTTAGCAAGGCTTTAGGGTGTTATGGTGCGTATTTGACAGGCGATGAAATTTATATAGAGTATTTACAAAATATGATGAGAAGCTTTATTTTTACTACGGCTTTACCACCAAGTACGTTAGGAGCAGTGCAAAAAGCAATTGAAATTGTAAAAGAAGATAACGAAAGAAGAGAGAACCTTATAGCAAACGGAGAATACTTCAGAACTAAATTAAGGGATGCTGGTTTTGATATTGGGAATAGCTCAACTCATATTGTACCGATTGTAGTCGGTTCAAATGAACATGCTTTACGATTTAGTAAAAGGTTGCAAGAGGCAGGGATTGCGGCCATTGCAATTCGTCCGCCAACTGTGCCGGTTCATAGTTCTCGAATTCGCTTTGCAGTTACATCGCAACATACAATAGCTGATTTAAAATGGGCTATTGACCGAATTATTCACATTGCGAAAGAAGAGGAGATTTTCGTATGAACGAGCTAAAGATTATTTTTATCCCCGGATGGGGAATGGAAGAGAATATTTGGGATTTAGTACTTCCGTATTTTAAAGGATATCCTGTTGAATGCATAGATTGGCGTAATGTGAAAGAACGAAGTGAATTTACGGAACGAATTATAGATGTAGCGCATAACGACAACGTAATTTTAGTTGGATGGTCACTAGGAGCGTTAACAGCAGTTGAAGCTTATAAAAAGATTGAGGCAAAAGGTATCGTATTAATTGGTGGGACCGCTAAATTTACAAATATGAGCGACTATAGTAATGGATGGAATGCTTTGCATGTAGAACGGCTGAAAAGGAATTTGGCGAGAAGGAAAGAAGATACGCTCAAGCGGTTTTATGAAAATATGTTTACGAAAGATGAGCTAAAAGAGAACAAAAACTTTGAGGACATTGTAGAACATTTTAAAGGTGATTCTATTCAGTCTTTACAACTAGGTTTGGATTATTTAATAGAAACAGATATGAGAGAAGAACTAAAAGAAATTAAAGTACCTATACTACTTATCCACGGAGAACAGGATGTAATATGCCCATTGTCTGCGGCACGTAGTATGACGGAGAATAGCAGCAGCGAGCTGAAAGTAGTAAGTGAAGCAGGGCATGCATTATGTGTAACGAATTTTGAATATTGCGCAAATGAGATAATTCAATTTGTAGAGGGGATACGACATGATCAACAAAACGTTACTACAAAAACGGTTTAATGGGGCAGCCGTATCTTACGATCGATATGCAAATGTACAAAAAAAGATGGCACATTCATTACTTTCAATCTTAAAGGAACGATATAGTGAAACGGCACCGATACGTATTTTAGAACTGGGGTGCGGGACGGGTTATGTAACAGAGCAATTATCAAAGTTATTTCCGAAAGCACATATTACAGCAGTTGATTTTGCTGAAAGTATGATTGCGATTGCGCAAACTAGACAAAATGTAAAAAATGTAACGTTTCACTGTGAAGATATTGAGCGATTACGATTAGAAGAATCATATGATGTCATTATTTCAAATGCTACATTTCAATGGTTAAATAATTTACAACAAGTGTTAAGAAATTCATTTCAACATTTGTCTATAGATGGGATATTACTCTTTTCAACGTTTGGACATGAAACATTTCAAGAATTGCATGCTTCGTTCCAACGTGCGAAAGAAGAAAGAAATATAAAAAATGAAACATCGATTGGTCAACGTTTTTATTCAAAAGATCAGTTGCTTCACATATGCAAGATAGAAACAGGGGAGGTGCATGTTTCTGAAACATGTTACATAGAGAGTTTTACAGAAGTTAAGGAGTTTCTGCATTCTATTCGAAAAGTAGGAGCAACTAATAGCAATGAAGGATCATATTGTCAAAGTCCCTCACTCTTTCGTGCGATGCTACGCATATACGAAAGAGACTTCACGGGAAATGAAGGGATAATGGCAACGTATCATGCTTTATTTATGCATATAACAAAAGAGGGGAAGAGATGAAATGAAACAAGTGCAAACAAAAAAGGATTGGAAAAAACTAGCATACGACGTAGTGGAAGAGAAGATGATTACGAAAGAAGATGCAATAGCGATATTAGAAGCTGATGATACAGAAGTTTTAGAAATTATGAATGCAGCTTACATTATTCGCCATCATCATTTTGGTAAGAAAGTAAAATTGAATATGATTATTAATACGAAATCTGGATTATGTCCTGAAGATTGTGGATATTGCTCACAGTCTATTATTTCAGAAGCACCGATTGATAAATATGCATGGTTAACGCAGGAGAAGATTGTAGAAGGGGCACATGAAGCAATACGCCGTAAAGCAGGTACATATTGTATTGTAGCGTCTGGTCGTCGTCCGACGGATAAAGAGGTAAATCACGTAATTGGAGCAGTTAAGGAAATTCGTGAAACGACAGACTTGAAGATTTGTTGTTGTTTAGGTTTCTTAAATGAAGATCAAGCAGGACGTTTAGCGGAAGCAGGCGTGCATCGTTATAACCACAACTTAAATACACATGCAAATAATTACGATAGTATTTGTTCAACTCATACGTACGATGATCGTGTTGATACAGTTCAAAAAGCAAAACAAGCTGGTATTTCACCATGCTCTGGAGCGATTTTTGGCATGGGAGAAACAATTGAAGAGCGTGCTGAAATTGCATTTGAATTACAACGTATAGATGCAGATTCTATCCCTTGTAATTTCCTTGTTGCTGTAAAGGGGACACCTCTTGAAGGGCAAAAAGAGTTAACACCAGTAGAATGTTTAAAAGTACTGGCAATGATGCGTTTTGTAAACCCAACAAAAGAAATTCGTATTTCAGGAGGACGTGAAATCAATTTACGTTCTGTACAGCCAATCGGTTTATTTGCAGCAAATTCTATTTTTGTCGGGGACTACTTAACGACAGCTGGACAAGAGCCGACTGCGGACTGGGGTATGATTGCAGATTTAGGATTTGAGATTGAAGAATGTGCATTATAGGATAGATGAAAAAGCAAACTTGTAAAAGGGTTTGCTTTTTTTGTAAATAAAATGTAATAAATAGTTGTAAACGCTTGATGCTATTGGTTTTTGAACGAAAAAAAGAATTTTTGTGGACGAATTTTCCAAGCCCTAGTTGTACATAGTAAATATGTAATTTATATTGGGTTGGAGGATTTTACATGTACAAATACATATTAGCGATTATGACTTGTTTAATTTTAATAAAAGCAATAAGTTCTGATCCAGTTAAGGCTGCTGAAAATCCTGAACAAAAAGAGATGCAACAAAGAATCGAACAACACTTTCGAACGAAAGCTGAACATTTTGGATTGAAAACGGAAGGAAAAGATTTAAAGGAAGTTAGAAAAGAAATTACTATTATAGAAGAAGCGAAAAAAAGAGAGAATGTATGGAGAACAGCACAAGCTCTTCATATAAAAACAGAAGGAAAAACGATGAATGAATTAATAAAAGATGTACAAAAAAAGGTAAAAAAATAAAAAGAGGCCGCAGCCTCTTTTTTTATGCCCATTGTTTTGATAAGTGAGCCATTTCAATTGCAGCAACAGCTGATTCATATCCTTTATTACCAGCTTTCGTACCTGCGCGTTCAATCGCTTGTTCAATTGTTTCTGTCGTTAATACGCCGAAAATAACTGGGATGTCCATTTGTAGTGATAATGACGCAACACCTTTTGCTACTTCATTACAAACGTAATCGTAGTGAGTTGTAGCACCTCGGATTACAGTACCTAATGTAATAACAGCATCATACTTTCCGCTACTAGCCATCTTTTTAGCGATTAAAGGAATCTCAAATGCACCAGGAACCCAAGCAACATCAATATCATTTTCTTCTACACCGTGACGCTTTAATCCGTCTAAAGCGCCGCCAAGTAACTTACTTGTAATAAATTCGTTAAAACGTCCAACAACAACTCCAACTTTTAATCCTGTACCAACTAAATGACCTTCGAATACCATAATAAATCTCTCCTTTAATTATAAGTTTAGTAAGTGTCCTAATTTGTTTACTTTCGTTTGTAAATACGATTTATTCTCTTCTTTTGCCGGCATTTGCAACGGTACACGCTCGACTACTTCTAAATCGTAACCTTGTAAGCCAGCAATTTTTCTTGGGTTATTCGTTAATAATCGTAAACTTTGTAAACCTAAATCTTTTAATATTTGAGCACCGATACCGTAATCACGAAGATCAGCAGGGAAGCCGAGTTTTTCATTTGCTTCTACAGTATCGAATCCTTCTTCTTGTAATTTATAAGCACGAAGCTTATTAAGAAGCCCAATGCCTCTTCCTTCTTGTCTCATATAAAGAAGAACACCTTTTCCTTCACGCTCAATTTGAGCAAGTGCTGCATGGAGTTGTGGTCCGCAATCGCAGCGATGTGAACCGAATACATCTCCTGTTAAGCATTCAGAATGAACACGTACAAGTACCGGTTCACCTGTTGAAATATCACCTTTTACAAGTGCGATATGTTCTTTCGTATCTAATGAGTTAGAATAGCCAATTGCGTGGAAAGTACCGAAATCTGTAGGTAATGTAATTTCCACTTCTCTCGTCACAAGTGTTTCATGATGGCGGCGGTAAGCAATTAAATCTTCTATTGTAATCATTTTTATATCAAATTGTTTTGCGCATTCTATTAAATCAGGTACACGTGCCATCGTGCCGTCCTCATTTATAATCTCGCAAATAACTCCAGCTGGTTCGGCACCGCATAGCTTTGCTAAATCAACAGCAGCTTCTGTATGACCTGCACGACGCAGGACACCGCCTTCTTTCGCAATTAATGGAAAGATATGTCCAGGTCGATTGAAATCAGTGCCTTTTGATGCAGGGTTTAACAATTCTTGTATCGTAGTTGCACGTTCGTGAGCGCTAATCCCTGTTGTTGTAGAAACATGGTCAATGCTCACTGTAAACGCAGTATGATGTGAATCTGTATTATGAGATACCATTGGTTCTAATTGTAGACGTTTTGCGTACCCTGCTGTAATCGGTACACAAACGAGACCACGGCCATGTGTAATCATAAAATTAATTGTTTCTGGTGTAATGTACTCTGCTAAAGCAATAAAATCGCCTTCATTTTCTCGGTTTTCATCATCACATACGATAACGACTTTACCTTGTTTTAAATCTTCTAGAGCTTCTTCAATACGATGAAACATTGTTCTTCCCCCTTATAGAAATCCGTTTTCTTGTAAAAAGCTTTCAGTCATTGAACCTACTCGTTTTGTAGGTTTAGTAATAAAGCGTTCGATATATTTACCAATCATGTCACACTCAATGTTTACGATATCTCCGGCATTTTTTTCTCCAATGACAGACTCGCTTACTGTGTGCGGGATGAGTGAAATCGTTATGGAAGATTCGTCTATATCAAATATCGTTAAACTCGTTCCATCAACAGCAATGGACCCTTTCTGCAAACAATAGTGCAGCAGTTCATCAGAAATTGCTATTTTGTAATAGACGGCATTGTAATGTTGTTTTTTATTTAAAATCGTTCCGATGCCATCAATATGTCCTGAAACGAAATGTCCACCGAATCGTCCGTTTGCAGCCATTGCTCGCTCTAAATTTACTTTAGAGTGCGGTTTAAGCATGCGAAGTGATGTCGACTGCATCGTTTCAGGCATTGCATCAACTGTGAATGAAGTAGTTGTAAAGCTTGTTACAGTTAAGCAAATACCGTTAACCGCGATACTATCACCTAAGTGAACATCTGATAAAATTTTCTTTGCATGAATCGTTAATTTCATCGCTTCTCCGCTTTGTTGCATGTTTGCTATCGTTCCTAATTCTTCTACAATTCCTGTAAACATTTCGTCACCTCGTTTCGGGCATTCGCAACGATTTTTATATCATCACCAATTTGTTTCATCTCTTGAATTTTCAAGGAAAGCGCATCTTGTAATTTTGAAAAACCATTTCCTCCAAATAAAGTAGGAGCATCTTTCCCACCAATTAATTTCGGGCTTATATAGGTTACAATTTCATTAAAATTATTTGTTTTTAAGAAACTTGCATGAATTGATTGGCCACCTTCAACGAATAGAGAAAGAATTTGTTTCTCTCCAAGAAAGGAAAGAAGGTCCTCGATTTCTATATACTTCGTTTCCATTTGGAATATAGCTATATTTTTAGATTCATAAGAAGATATCTTCGCTTTCTTTACATCCTTACCGACAATAATCCATGTCGGTGCTAAACCATCTGTTATAACATGAGAAGATGGTGGCGTTCGTAAATGGGTATCTAAAACAACGCGAATAGGATGTTTCCCACCATTTGGAATTCTTGTTGTTAAATGAGGATTATCAGCTATAACTGTATTCACTCCAACAAGAATTGCATCATGTGTATGGCGATATTGGTGAACATCAGCACGTGCTTCTTCACCTGTAATCCACTTACTTTCACCAGTTACAGTTGCTATTTTTCCATCTAAGCTCATTGCTGTTTTGATTGTTACAAAAGGGCGTTTCGTTTTCATGTAGTGAAAAAAGTAGCGATTTAATAAAAGCGCTTCTGCTTCAAGAATACCGGTAGTTACTTCAATTCTAGCTTCCTCTAATCTTCTTTTTCCGTTACCAGAAACGAGCGGATTACAATCGAGAGTAGCAATTACAACACGCTTAACTCCTTTTTCAATGAGCAATTCACAGCAAGGTGGTGTTTTTCCAAAGTGGCTACACGGTTCCAGTGTTACATAAACGGTAGCGTCTTTGGCGTTCTGACCAGCCATTTGAAGGGCATGAACTTCTGCGTGTTCTTCACCAGCTCGTAAATGAGCGCCCATACCAACGATGTTTCCATCTTTTACAACAACAGCACCAACCATAGGATTCGGACTTGTTTGTCCTGATGTCCCTTCTGCTAACTGCAGGGCAATCCTCATATATTCTTGATCTGTCATTTTCTTCACCTCTCCTAAAAAAATCAAAAAACCCCAAGGATTTAATATCCTTGGGGTTTGGGAGACGTGATTTCTAGAAATATAGTTTGAATACGAAAGCATAGGAAAGAAACCTAACGATAATTGATATTTCTGCATAAGGAAAAAACCTAGCAAAATATCGAATTTTTAAACGCTAGTTGTCTCTTTTTATTTCAGTATAAAAAATAAGTATAGAAAATTAAACATATATAAAGAATCAAAATGAATCTTTAAAAATATGCATACTGAAATAAAAGTGTATTCACTATATAAAAAACTAGAAACATATCCTTCTCCCATCCAGACTATACTGTCGGCCCTAGAGTTTCACTAGATCCACCGTTTTCGAGTTGAAAACGGGTCACGGACTTAGAAGTTTTCACTTCATCACCGCCGGTTGGGAATTTCACCCGACCCCGAAGGATGCTGTTTGCTCAAATTATAGCACAAAAAAAATAAAAGGCTAGTAAAAAATATTCGAATGTGAAGAATTGTGTGAAAATATATGCAGGCTGGAATGGAAATAAAAGTATTAGAAATGTTGTAAGGAGAAGGGATATAACGGAGTTGCTAAAAAGAAAAAACATGCACAAAAAAATGTGCATGTCACATGTAAAATTATTCTGCCTCTGGTGCTCTAACAACAGACTCGAATTTACCTTTATGCGAAGCGTCGCAATAAGGCATATTTTTTGATAAACCACAACGGCATAAAGAAAATGCCGGTTTTGCTGGGAATACATTCCCTTGTGAGTCGACTAATTCCACGTCCCCTGTAACGCGAAAAGAGCCATTATCATTTACTTTAATTTGTACTTTTGCCAACGTTATCCCTCCTTCCCAAACGCTTAATTTCATCATATAATCAAGGGAAGTGCTTGGCAATATAAAGTGAAACTTTAATTAGTGGGGAAGGCATCCCCCACTAATTATTAGTTGAACCAATCGGGCTTTTAGGGGCAGTTAATCTCCCACCTAACTTCTTTGTTTCAGCCGAATTTTGAGGTGAGAGTTTTACTGCCCGCAAATAGCGGGGAAAAAAGAGCACTTTGTTTGAGAAAGAAGAGAGTGTTATAATAGTTTTCATAACTGACTAGAGTAAGGTGACGAGAGATGGATAAACAATTACATACATTACGAAATATTGCAAATGAGCGCACGTGGGCATCATTTTTGAATGATAATCATCCATATAGTTTGTTACATTGGTCCATTGCAGGTGTAGGGCAAGAGGCAAAGGATGTTTGGTTACTTCAAGATGAAGTAACATTTCAAACGACAGAATTCCCAACGTTAGATGATGCAATGCAATGGATTTCTGAAAATATGGAACAAGTTACAGACGTTTTAGCGCAATAAAAAACAGGCTTATGCAAGCCTGTTTTTTGTTTCTTTCACATAGGTGTTTAAAAATTGATCGACGGCTGCTTCGTATTCTTCTTTATTTTCGTTATAAGAGCAAGCGTGTGCACCGTGTTCTGCAATATAAAGTTGTTTATTATTTTCTTTCGCTTCATATAACGCTTTTGTCATATCAGCTAAAATATAGTCGTCATCTTTACTATGAATAAAGAGAACGGGATTGTTAATATTTTTTATACAGTCGATTGGTGAAACTTCACGAATTGTATAACCGTCACGAACTTTCAAAAATGCGTTTGCTAAAGGTAATAAAGGCCATTTTGGTAAATGGAATTCAACCTTTAAACGGTGCTGTAATTGTCCGTGAAAATCAGAGAAAGGACAATCTGCAATATAGAAATCAGCACCATCTTCTAAAAGTCCTGCGTATTGAAGAAGTGTTGCAGCTCCCATAGATTCACCATGAATACCAAGTGTAATATTGGTGCCAAAACGGTTTTTTAGCCAGTCAACTACGGATTTTAAATCATGTTTTTCATAGTATCCATAGCTTGTTGTTTTTCCGCCAGTTTTACCATGACGACGATGATCGTAAATGAGGACGTTATATCCCCTTTTTAAGAATAAGTTTGCATATTTTACAGAGTTTATTTTATTTACAGTTACACCGTGGCAAAAAACCATAAACTTATTGGAGTGACCAGCAGGAATGTAATATCCGTGAAGGTCGTATCCGAATTGAGAAGGGATATGAATTTCTTCTTTATGAAGAGCATCAAAATCCTCTATACGAAAATGTTTTTTCGTTTCTCTTTCGAGTACTTCTTCCTCTGTTTTTTTCTTTAAGTACATCACTTTATTTGTAAAGAAAATCCCAAGGGCAGTTATTGCACCTAGTATAGTAAACAATGCTGCAAAAAAACGTTTCATACTTTACCTCATCCTCCAAATACCGTTACATGTGATACACTTATATTGTATCACAATGATATAAAAGGGGAGAAATAGGAAATGCTGCATATACAAAAAATTACGTCAGCGATGAAAGAAACAATCCGAATGTTCATGTGTGAGAACTGGGGAAGTTCATTGATGATTTCACGTGGTAAGGGACATCAGTTAGAAGAGTTGCCAGGTTTTGTTGCGCTCTTAGATGACAGAATAATCGGAATTGTAACGTATGAAGTGAGCGGAAATATGTGCGAAATTGTATCGCTGGATAGCTTTGAAGAAAGAAAAGGAATAGGGACGAAACTTGTGGATTGTGTATTACAAGTTGCAGAAGAAGAACGGTGCAGCCAGGTCTGGCTTATTACAACAAATGATAATATGAATGCGTTACGATTTTACCAAAAACGTAATTTTGTAATGACTAATTTATATGTGAATGCGGTAGAGGAGGCACGAAAAATAAAGAAAGAAATTCCACGTATTGGATATGATAATATCCCAATTTTACATGAAATTCAGTTGGAGTATCGTTTAGTGAAATGATGTAACAATTTTCAGAAATATAAGTCATTAATCTTGACGGTGAGTGTAATTTAGGTTACCGTAAAATTGTAATCTATTACCATATTAAGGGGTGACGATGTGGCAACTATACGTGATGTTGCAAAATTGGCAGGTGTTTCAGTCGCAACCGTTTCACGAGTTATTAATGAAAAAGGATACGTTCATGAGGACACAGTAAAACAAGTAAAGGAAGCAATTGAAGAATTACGTTATAGGCCAAACAGTGCAGCGAAGCCACTATTTAAAGAGAATTCAACGATAATTGCATTACTTGTAGATAATTTAAGTAACCCATCAAACATCACTTTGCTACATTGTATTGAGGAAATAGCATATAAAGAAGGCTATCAAATCATTATTTGTAATATAGAGAATAAAGATAGATACATACATATGCTGAAGCAAAATAATATTGCAGGTGTTATTTTGACAAGAGCAGTTTTTAAAAGTATAGGAGAAATTCCATTTCCGTTTGTTGTGATTGATGAGCAACAATCACATGGAAATTATTATGAAAGTGGACAGAGAGCTGTTTCTTTATTAAAAGAGAAAGGTTGTCACTTTCTTGCATATTTCGGTGAGGGAGAAGAAAGTGAAGAAATGGAAAATCATATAGCAGGGTTTTTAGACGCTGTTTGGGATGAAGGAATCTCTTATCGAGAAGAATGTGTACAAGGGTATACAAATAAACAATTTATTACATTATTGCAAAACAATCCGTATATAGATGGAATTGTAGCCTCAAGTGATCAGATTGCTATTGAGTTAATTCGGTCAGCGAGATTTCTAAATATACATATACCAAATAAATTAAAAATTGTTGGACCGAATGGGAGCATAGAGTGTGAATGGATAGGTTCATCACTATCGACAATTGAAAGCAGTGTCAAAGATAACGGAAAAGTAGCTTTTCAACAATTAAAAGGAAAAATAAAAAAGTAAAAGGTGCGTTTTATACGCACCTTTTTATAATGTAATTGCGGCAATAAAGCCAAATATAAGTAACGGTATATTGTAATGTAGAAAAGTGGGTACACATGTATCCCATATATGATGGTGCTGACCATCAGCATTTAAACCGGATGTTGGTCCAAGGGTACTATCCGATGCTGGAGATCCTGCGTCACCTAGCGCTCCGGCTGTACCGATAATTGCAATTGTGGCCATTGGACTAAATCCAAGCTGAATGCAAAGAGGTACAAAAATGGTTGTTAAGATAGGGATGGTTGAAAAGGATGAACCAATTCCCATCGTGACGAGAAGTCCAATAACGAGCATAAGAAATGCAGCGAGTGGTTTGTTATTTCCGATTATATGTGCACTCGTTTGCACCAGAGATTCAACATGTCCTGTTTTTCGAAGAACAGCGCCGAATCCAGCGGCAGCGATCATAACAAAGCCAATAAAGGACATCATACGCATTCCGCTTGTTAATATCGCATCTGCTTCTTTAAGTGGTAGACTGCCACTAACTGATAAGACGATAATACCTGCTAAAGCACCGAAAATCATTGATTCTGTAGTTAATTGAACAGTTAATGTAGCAATGATAGATAATAACCCGAAAGTAATGCTACGTTTTGTATAGGGAACGATTTCATTTTCGGTAGTATGAATTTGTTCTGTTTCATACGTACGAGGTTTTCGGTACGTAATGAATACCGCTACACATAATCCAATAATCATACCGATTGCTGGAATAGTCATTGCTTTTGGAATAAGTGTGACATCGAATGTAAGGCCGCTTTGCGCAGCGTTGGTTTGTAATACGTCATGATAAATTTTTCCGAACCCTGCAGGGATCCACATATAAGGAGTAATCAATCCAAATGTAATAATACATGTGACAAGTCTGCGATCCACTTTCAGCTCATTTAATACTTTTAAAAGTGCTGGAATTAAGATGGGGATGAAAGCAATGTGAACAGGAATCACATTTTGTGAGAAACAAGCCATCGTTAAAATAATGAATAAAATAAGTATTTTAGAATAAACTTGTTTTTTCGTGTCTTGTTCATTGCCAATCCATTTTAATGCAGTTTGAATCATAGCATCTGGAAGTCCTGTTTTGGAAAGGGAAATAGCGAAACCACCAAGCATTGCATAACTTAAAGCGATTGGAGCACTGTTTCCAAGACCAGTTGTAAAAGTGTTAATTGTTTCTGAGATACCGAGTCCGCCGATAATTCCGCCTGTTAAAGCTCCAACAATGATGGCGACAATGACCTGGACACGTAACAAACTAAGCAATAGCATAATTGCTACTGCGACGAGTACAGCGTTCATAATAAATGTAATCTCCCTAAATTTTTATTCTGTTAAGACAAGTAAATATGAAACATTTTGCTATGTTTATACATACTTGCGACATATTATTATAAAATGTTTTCTATGAAATGTAAAAGAGCCTTTTGTTACTAATGCTGAAAAGCTAGCTCTTGTTTAATTGATTGCAAAGAATTGGCGAATAATTCTGGTTCTTCTAAATCAGGAGAATGTGCTGAATTTGGGAACCAGATCATCTTTTTTATAGGCGCTTCAATAATATCGCAATATTCCTGAACGAGTGCATAAGGAGTTTGATAATCATAGCGACCAGAACAAAAATAAACTGGAATAGATAAACTTGAGATAGAAGAAAAGAAATCGATTGTCAGCATTTCTTCCCATAAAACGCCAGATTTTAAATTTCCTGCGAGAAACTTGAACCAATCTAATAGCGTATACTCAGGAGAAAAGAAACCTTTTCGTATGAAAGAGAAGGAAGATCCGTTTTGGATTGCGCCTCCAAATGTGCCAAGCCACTTTCTTTGAATAATGAGACGTCTCGTATCTAAAAATGGTGGTTTGCCTAATTTTAAAAGGGAAGCTAATGCTTTTTTATGATCATGTTTTTTGGCAGAATGAATTAAATGTTGATATAGCAATTCTTCATTTTGTTTCATATGTACAATTTGCCCAATACCGATGTAAGCCTGGATATACTTTGGATATTGATGTGCTATGTTAAGCCCAATAATACTTCCCCAAGAATGACCAGCGAGAAATAGTTTTTGTTTGTTGAACCTTTTAAGTACATATTGAATGACTTCTTTTGCATCGGAAACGAATTGTTCGATTGTGAAATTTGCTCCGAAATCTTTCATTGAAAAGGATTTACCAGCCCCGCGCTGATCCCAATTAATAACAATAAATTGCTTCTCTAATTCTTTTTGAAAATGGCGAATAAATCCGATTTGTGCCATCCCAGGTCCGCCGTGACAGCATAATAAAATAGGCTGCTCTACGTTTTGCCCACGCATAAGGAGAGTTTGTTTTCGATTATTAATCATAACGCTTTCTATCGTAGCGATACTATTAGGAATGAGTTGTTTGTTTTCGTTATAGAACTGAGGGGTGTAGCTACGAAAAAGCATATTGAAAACCTCCTTTTGTGAAATCGTATGAATCGCACAGGCTATTCATTTTGCATATACTGTTAGAAAATCATTGTAACATACCATACTAGTGTCATTTCAACACGGGAGGAGGGAAATTGTGACGATTGGAGAAATTATAGATGGTTTAAATAGACGGGAATCCATCGCTATTATAGCAAAGCGTCTTGAAATAAGCCCGTATACATTATCGAAGAAATTAAGATTGATTGGATATGAATATGATGGAGAGCAGAAGAAACGTATTTTTGTAGGAGATGGAGAAGAACCACGTCACTTACAACTCCAAGAAGCGACCGCCCTTCAATATGAGAAAACAGATTATCAATTATTAATTTATGAGCAATTACAAAGCATTTATGAGTTATTAAGAAAAAGAGAAGAAGTAATTGCACCAATTGTGAGTAAAAGTACAGAGAAAAAGAGACGAACCTTTTCTATTAATACAGAAATATTAGCAAGATTGGACCTTATATCAGAATCGAAAGGAATTCAAAAATCTAAACTTGTAGAAGAAGCGTTGCAACAATTTTTACAGCAATATGAAGTTGACAAAGCATCACATTTTGATAACTAAAGAAAAGGATACTATGTTCATTGGAAGAACGAGTATCCTTTTTATGATGTATATTACGTATAAAATAGAGGATCAGTACAAATCCTTTATGGTGTGAAAAATGAAATTTATTATTAGAGAAACACTTAATTTACTTTTTGAATTCTTCCATCAATAACTGGCTGAATGGGTTCTTTTAATTGTTTTACGTAATCGACTAACGCTTCAAAGTCGTTTGGACCAGTTTCTGCATTTTTACCATTTTTAAATGATACAAATCCGTCACCGCCAGAAGCTAAGAAGGCATTTGCAACTACGCTATACGTTGTAGATGGAGATAATTCTTCTCCGTTTGTTAAACGTATATTTGTAACTTTTTCACCGTTTGGTTTATTTGCATCCCACGTATATTGAATACCTGAAATTTGAAGCATTCTTGTTGTTCCTTTTTGCCATTGCTGATTTAAAATATCGCCAATGTCTTGACCTGTTAAATCTACTTTAATCAATTGATTTCCAAAAGGTTGAATGCCGTATAACTCACCCCACGTAATATCACCAGCATCTAAGTCATTACGAATGCCACCAGGATTCATGAGGGCGATTTGGGTTTGCATCGTTTGACGCTGAGCATCGGCAACTAAATTTCCAAGAGTGGATTCACCAGCATCATTTTGTTTACGGTCGATAGGTGCTGTAGATTTTCCGACTACTTCATTTACAAGTGGTGCGATTTTTTCTTTATATTGATCTAGTTTTTTCTTTACTTGTTTATCAGGTTCTACACCTTCATGATACGTTGTAACAACTTCAGCTTTTTTCTTTACAATATCCTTTGTTTTACGATCAATTGTTACATCCACGTCTGAGAAAGCCGTTCCGTATGAATTTGCTTGGACAATTAGTTTATTATTTACTGTACCATTTACATACGTATGACTATGTCCACCGAAAATAACATCAACTTCTGAGTCTGTTTCATTTGCAATTCGAGTAAGATCGCCATTTGTTATCCCAGACTCATCGGTTGTTCCACCGACATGAGCAAGAACGACGATAGATTTAACGCCGAGGCGTTTTAATTGTTGTGTTGATTTATTAATTGCTTCTACTTCATCAGTAATTTGTACATTTTTAAGCATCGTAGGCATAACGACATTTGGTGTATCAGTTGTAACAACCCCAATGAATCCTACAGGAACACCATCTACCATTTTTATAGTAAATGGTGGTAAAAATAAGCGGCCAGTTGATTTGTTATAGAAGTTAGCAGCTACATAGGGGAAGTTAGCACCTTTGAAATTCCCTGTTTTTTCATGATATCCACCGTAAATGAGGCGTTTCATTTCATCAATGCCTTCATCAAATTCATGGTTCCCGATTGTACCGACATCAAATTTTAAGTCATTTAAAAATTCAATCGTCGGTTCATCTTGTAATAATGCTGAAACTGGTGGACTAGCTCCGACGATATCACCAGCATGTACGAGAAGTGTATTAGGGTTTTGTTTTTTATGTTCTTTTAAATAAGTAGCTAAGTAATCAGCGCCACCAGCTTCTTTATTATTGATTTTTTTAACAGTATCTAGTTGTCCATGGAAATCATTAATACCAAGCATTTGTACGTCTATGTAGCGGTTTTGTTCAGCTGGATTCTGAGATGGGGGAGCGGCGAATACGGTTGAAAAAGTAATGGTGCTTAAAACGGCAACAGCAGGAATGATTTTTTTCCACATAATATAATTCTCCTTTTTTTATAATCTGACATCATACGACATAATTTTAATAGATTCATAGGATTATATCTATATAAAAATTTAGTTTTTTCGAAAAATTAACATATTTACAAAAAGTGAATAATAGAGTAACGTCCCTTTTTTGTTGTCGATTTCATGGTGTATCTACTATAATGGAGAAAAAAGTAAAAGGTGAGCAGCATGAAGAAAAAGAAACAAAGACAAATGCAAAGACAATCGCAAGTGAATCAACCAAAGAAAGAATCTCTTACATTAGGTGATCAATTAAACGATTCACTTATGCAGCAATTAAAGAGTAAGAAGAAAGAATTGCAAGTGAGAGAAGAGAAAAAAGAGGCAGCAGAACTGGAAAGAAAGCGTCAAGAACAAAAAGAACGTGAAAAGAATAAATCATTTGAAGAACTGTTAAGTGAAAGTAACCTTACTTGGAAAGACTTTAAATAATAACGAAAATGATCAGTGAAATAACGCTGATCATTTTTTTGACGAGCTTGTAAGAAAAGGGGAGTTAGAATGAGAAAAATTGTAGTTGTTCCGCATGAAAATCATTGGGGTGAAAAGTTTCAAATAGAGGCTGAAAGATTAAAATCTGCGATGCCAGAAACAGTGAAAATTCATCATATTGGAAGTACGTCAGTGCCAGGACTGGCAGCTAAACCAATTATAGATATGATTATGGAAGTAGAGAGTATCGATAGAGTAGATAGGTGGAATGAACGATTTATAGAGCTTGGTTACATCGTAAAAGGGGAAAATGGTATTCCAAGACGCCGGTATTTTATTCATGGAACTGAAGAAAAACGCTCGTATCATTTACACGTGTTTGAAAAAGGAAATCCAGAGATAGTAAGGCATTTAGCATTTCGTGATTATATGATGGCTCATTGTGAAGAAGCTGAGGCATATGCAACTTTAAAGAAAGAATTAGCTGAAAAGTATACATATGATGGTGCGTTATATTCAGAAGGGAAAACTGAGTTTGTACGTAATGTTGATGAAAAAGCGAAGAAATGGATAGAAAATAACGTGAATGAATGAGTTCGCATTATTTTTGAATATGTATAAATTTATTATGTAAACTGTACATATGTTTTGACTTTTTGGTTGAATCTTGTTCAAATAAAGTGGTGGCTTATAAAAAATGTAATAATGAAAGGGAGACGACTGTGCACATTCCAACAACTACACTTCATAATGGCGTAAAAATGCCGATGATTGGTTTAGGCGTTTATAAAGCGAAAGAAGGCGACGAAGTAAAACAAGCAGTAAAAACAGCGTTAGAAGTTGGATACCGTTCGATTGATACAGCAACTGTATATGAAAATGAAAGCGGTGTCGGAGAAGCGGTTCGTGAATCAGGAATTCCGAGAGAAGACATCTTTATTACAACAAAAGTTTGGAACGACGATCAAGGATACGAGGAAACACTTGAGGCGTTTGAAAAGAGTTTGAAAAAATTACAAATGGACTATGTAGATTTATATTTAATACATTGGCCGGTAAGAGGGAAGTATGTTGATACGTACCGAGCTTTGGAGAAATTGTATGAAGAAGGTAAAGTGCGCGCGATTGGTGTTTCGAATTTCCATAAACATCATTTAGAACTGCTATTACCTAATTGCAAAATAAAGCCGATGGTAAACCAAGTGGAACTTCATCCGATGTTGACGCAATTTGAGTTGCGTAATTTCTGTCAAGGTGAGCAAATTCAAATGGAAGCATGGAGTCCATTAATGAGAGGCGGAGAAGTATTTCAGCACCCGATTATTCAGGCCATTGCTACTAAATATGAAAAAACACCTGCGCAAGTTATATTAAGGTGGGATATTCAAAGCGGGATTGTGACCATTCCTAAATCTGTTACACCATCTCGCATTCAGGAGAATTTTTCTATCTTTGACTTTTCACTAACGGAAGAAGAGATGACTCAAATTAATACGTTAAATCGTAATTTACATGTAGGAACGAATCCTGATAAATATGATACGTTATAAAAAGACGCTACCATACTGGTAGCGTCTTTTTAACGATGTAAAGCGTAGGTATCACATTTAGCGATTTGCTGAAGCTGTATATATTCTTCTGTTGTTAACTGTGTTTGTTTACTAGCCTGTACATTTTCTTGTAATTGTTGAATAGAGCTTGCACCAGGTATAACAGCTGCAACAGTCTTATTATGTAAGCAATATTGAATAGCTGTTCCTGTTAAAGAGCGCTCTCCAATCGTTTCTTTTACACTCGCTAGAGTTGTATGTAATTCATCGTAAGAATAAGAGAGATAATCCTTTTCCTTTACTCTTTCTATTTTTCTTGCATTGTTGTCAGTTAAAATTCCTTTTGCAAGTGGCCCGCGGGCAATGACGCTAATTTGGTGTTCATTCAGAAGGGGGAACCATTCTTCTGGACGACGATTTAAAAGGCTATATTCCATTAGTACACTAACGATATTTGAACGTTGTGCATATTCACGGATGACATTTGGACGTATAGAAGAAATACCGTAATGGCGAACGATACCTTCTTTTTTTAATTCTTCAAAGGCTTCAATTGTTTCATCTATAGGATCTTCAATCGTTCCGCCGTGAAGTTGATAAAGATCAATATAATCAGTTTGAAGTCTACGTAAACTTTCTTTCACTTCAGCCTTTATGTAATTCTTAGAAGGATCCCAGGACCAGCCGTTTTTTTCTTCTGTCCATCGATTTCCAACCTTTGTTGTAAGAACAATTTGGTTTCGTTTTCCTTTTAATGCTTTTCCAACAAATTCTTCATTTAATCCATAATCATATAAATCTGCTGTATCAAAAAAATTGATTCCTAAATCGATTGCTCCATCGATAATACGCAGGGCTTCTGTTTCAGATGTACCGAGAGACATACAGCCAAGTCCCATTTCTGTCACAAATAAATCTGAGTTTCCTAATTGACGTTTTTTCATAGGTCAACCTCCTTACCTTTATTGTACGAAAGGGAAAAGAGGTTGACAAACGTTTACTTTTTATTTGCTGTAATCCACTCTTGTACAGTTGTATACTCTTTGCCATATTGTTTTAGCTTATGGCGAATTTGCCATGCTTTTCCGACTAAAGTGACGCGATTTGGTAAAATATAAACTTTCATTTCTATCACGCTCCTTTCAATGTGGTAAAATGTATGAGGAAAGAATAGGAAATAGAACAGGGAGATGAAGTAGTATGAGTAATCTTGCAGAGAGAACAGTAAAAACTGAGCCAATTTTTGATGGTAGAGTTATAAAAGTTCGTGTTGATGATGTAGTATTACCAAATGGAGCAATGAGTAAACGTGAAATTGTAAATCACCCTGGTGCAGTTGCTATTATTGCTATTACTGATGAGGGGAAAATGGTACTTGTTGAGCAGTATCGTAAAGCGCTTGAAAAGGCAATTATAGAAATTCCAGCCGGCAAGTTAGAACCCGGTGAAAAACCTGAGGTGACAGCAGTTCGTGAATTAGAAGAGGAAACAGGATATGTATGTGAAAATATGGAGCTCATTACTTCTTTCTATACATCTCCAGGATTCGCAGATGAAATTTTATATGTATATAAAGCGACAGGTTTGACAAAAAAAGAAAATAAAGCTGAGTTAGATGAAGATGAGTTTGTGGAATTAATGGAAGTATCGTTAGAAGAAGCGATTACTCTTATGAAAGATCTTCGTATTCATGATGCGAAGACGATGTTTGCAGTACAATATTTACAACTACAAAGATAAACACTCGCCAAAGGCGAGTGTTTTTTAATTGATTTTTGCATATACACGTGCATCACGTAAGCTACCATCTGGTGCTAGGAAATCATTTTCCATTGTACCTTCTAGAATGAATTCTAGACGTTCTGCTAAGCTACATGCATTTATATTTGTTGCATCAGTACGAATTTCAATTCTTCTAGCGCCTAGTTTATCAAAGGCGAACTGAATCGCACCTTTAACAGCTTCGGTCATATAGCCTTGTTTTGTATAGGCACTATGTAGCCAGAAGTGAAGTGAAAACTTTGGAATATCCCAGTTTTCAGGCTTTAGTGTAATTGCTCCGATGAATGTACCAGATACTTTATCATATAAGTGAAAATCAAGTGTTTCACGAAGTAAAAACTGTCCGTGAGCTTCGCGAACAATTTCTTCAGCACTCTCTTCTGTTTCAGCGTTAATTGGTATCCACGGTACTAAGTCTTCTAGAGAAGCTTGGATTGCTTCATATACTTCGGCACCATCACCTGGAAATGGTTTACGAACTTGCAAGCGTTCAGTTTGAAATAATGTTGGAAAATCTAATAATAATGGTTTCAAGAGAAATCCCTCCTATTCTCTACTTTTTAGTTTAGCAAAGTAGAGCGGAATTTCAATGCTAATTCGTCATACTTTTTTCTTTCTTTCATACATTTTTAATAAGAGCGTGAACGGAGGGAAGAAAAATGTGGCGAAAAAATTGGCAAGACCGTGTAATGTCTCACATACAGGAAAACTCTTCATTATATATATTTAACGCTGTTTTATTATTAATGGGAGTAATATTCGGAGCCATTCTTGTGAATAGTTTACAAATCAATCAAAAACAAGATTTATCATTTTATTTACAACGTTTTTTTGGACAAGTCTCTAAAGGAGAATTTGCCATTGCGGGCGAAATGTTTCGAGAAAGTTACTTTTCGCAATTAAAATACATCGGATTTATTTGGATTTTAGGAATTTCAATTATTGGATTACCACTTATTTTTATTTTATTATTTGTAAAAGGAGTTGTCGTCGGATTTACAGTTGGTTTTTTAGTAAGTCAGCATGGATGGAATGGACTATTATTAGCATTTGTATCTGTTTTGCCACAAAATTTAATTATCATTCCAGTCTTTCTCGTTATGACAACCATTGCTGCAAGTTTTTCTTTACGGATGATTAGGCATCAATTTATTAGAAAAATAACCGAACCACTATTACCATTATTAATCCGTTATACATGCTTCTTTCTCGTAATTGGAGTGGTGTTAGCACTTGCTTCTAGTGTGGAGGCTTACGCATCACCAGTTTTAATGAAAGAAGTCGTTGAGGCTATTAATAAAAAATAAATACTTTTTGAGAATAATTATCAATTTGTTTTTATTGTTTTTTCTTTTGACAGAAGCCCTTCTTCTGATATAATGGTGTAAGAGTGGCGAGGAGGGAGTAGTACCGAATGGAAGAAAGAATTGAACGAATTAAGAAGCAATTACATGCAGCGAGCTACAAATTAACACCGCAACGTGAAGCAACAGTTCGTGTGCTGCTAGAAAATGAAGAAGATCATTTAAGCGCAGAAGATGTTTACCTCCTTGTAAAAGAAAAGTCGCCAGAGATCGGATTAGCAACCGTCTATCGAACTTTAGAACTATTATCTGAGTTAAAAGTTGTCGATAAGATTAACTTCGGAGACGGTGTTTCACGCTATGACTTACGCCAAGAAGGTGCGCAGCGTTTCCACCATCATTTGATTTGTACACAATGTGGTGCTGTACAAGAAATACAAGAAGATTTACTTGGTGAAGTGGAAAGGAAAGTAGAACGAGACTGGAGCTTTAAGGTGAAAGATCATCGTTTAACATTCCATGGGATTTGTAAAAATTGTCAAGAAAATGAAACGGATGAAAAATAACCTTTTCCTATTTATCTAGGAAGAGGTTTTTTATTTGAATAAGGTATAAATAGGTGAAAGCTTGGCATATGTTGTAATAACTTATATTTTGGAGGAATTTACAATGCGCCGAGCTTTAAAATTAACTTTTGATGGAATAAAAGTATTTTTATTATTTACAAGTTGTACGATTTTGTTTTATTTCGCTATACTATGGATAAATGAAGAATATGAAAGCTATCATCGTTATGAAAAACCTAAAGAAGAGACTGTAGAAAAAGTATCAGGGAATGAAGAACCGGCAAAGGATGCTTTCGTAAATAGAATGATGTTTTTCTATGAAAATGGGGAGTAGTGTAGAGTGGAAGATCAATTAAAAGATTTTATTCATTATATGGTTGTCGAAAAAGGATTAGCAAAGAATACAGTAGTATCTTATGAACGGGATTTAAAAAGCTACGTAAAGTATTTGCAAAATGTGGAACAGACGAAAACTTTTCATGAAGTGACCCGTTTACACATTGTTAACTTTTTGCAGTATTTAAAAGAGAACGGAAAATCTTCGAAAACATTGGCGCGTCATATCGCATCAATTCGTTCGTTCCACCAATTTTTACTGCGTGAACGAGCGGTAGAACACGACCCATCCGTACATATTGAAACGCCACAAGGGGAACGGAAATTACCAAAAGTATTATCAGTTGATGAAGTAGAGGCGTTACTTCAAACACCAAAAATGACAAGTGCTTTTGGGATTCGTGATAAGGCGATGCTAGAGTTACTGTATGCGACAGGACTTCGTGTTTCAGAATTGATTGCACTCAATTTAGAAGATGTACATTTAACGATGGGATTTGTTCGTTGCATAGGGAAAGGGAATAAAGAAAGAATTATTCCACTAGGAAGTTTAGCAACGGAAGCGATTCAAAAGTATATTGAAAAAGGAAGAAGAGAATTAATGGGGAAAAAAGTAGTAGATGCACTCTTTTTAAACCATCATGGTAATCGATTATCAAGACAAGGATTTTGGAAAATATTAAAACGATTAGCGAAAGAAGCAAATATTGAAAAAGAGCTCACACCTCATACGTTGCGTCACTCGTTTGCTACGCACTTATTAGAAAATGGAGCAGATTTACGTGCTGTACAAGAAATGCTTGGACATGCAGATATTTCAACGACTCAAATCTATACGCACGTTTCAAAAACTAGATTAAAAGATGTATATAAACAGTTTCATCCGAGAGCATAGTTACTATGCTCTTTTTTTATAGATTAAGAGGGGAAGACTGTTTCACAGAAACTTCACAAACATTTCGTATATTGTTTTCAGCAGAAGACTGGAATATTACAATGTATTTCCTCTATACTAAATAAAGTATAAAGGAGGAAATGATGATGAAAAAACTGATTATGACTTTATTTATCGCGATGCTAGCATTGGCTGGCTGTAATACAAACAAAGAAGAGCCGAAAAAAGAACAGAAACTTGAAGCTGTAAAAGTAGCAGTCCAAACAAATCCGAAAGAAATTAAACCAGGTGAAAAAACAGAAGTACAAGCACTTGTTACACAAGGAAAAGAAAAAGTAACGGATGCTGATGATGTAAAGTTTGAAATTTGGAAAGATGGCGACGAAAAACACGAGATGTTAGATGGTAAGCATAAAGGGAAAGGTGTTTATGCAGTCGAGAAAACATTCGAAACGGATGGAGTATACCATATTATCGCTCACACAAATGCACGTGAAATGCACGTTATGCCAGAAGTAAAAGTTGCTGTAGGAAATGCGAAAGTAGAAGATGCGAAAAAAGAAAATAGTGATCACAGTGCAGGACATGGAGATCATAAAAGTGACACAATGATCCATCTTATGGCTGGAGACATAAAGGCAAATGCTGAATCTACAATGAAAGTTCATTTGAAGCAAAAAGAAGAAGCATTAACTGGTGCTGAAGTACAACTAGAGATTTGGAAAGATGGTGTTGAAAAACACGAATTTATTCCAGCGAAAGAAGGGAATAAAGGAGAGTATGAAACGAAACATACTTTCAAAGAGAACGGTGCTTACAAAGTGAAAGTACATGTAAGAAAAGGCGAATTGCATGAACATAAAGAAGAAACGGTAGAAGTAAAATAAAAAGTAGCTCTTTAGAGCTACTTTTTATTTTTAATATGAAGAAATAAATCATAAAAAAATTAGCACTTCGTTGCAGAATGGATTACAATAGAAGTGTGAAGAAAATGAGAAATTCTACGAAAATGTATTAAAAAGAAAGCGTAAACATGTTATGATATCAGTATCAGATGTCTGACATCTGACTTAGAAAAAACTAGAAATGTTTTTGAATCGTTTCAAGTAAACGAAATAGGTTAGAAAATGATTTAAAGAAGTACTGTTTGACAATGAGAATTCTTTTGGATAACAGTTTCACTTTATAGCGTTTTGAACATACTACAAGAAGTAGAACTGAACTTATAGGAGGTCGCAGTTATGAATAAATATAAACGTATATTCCTAGTCGTAATGGACTCTGTGGGAATCGGTGAAGCACCAGATGCTGAGCAATTTGGTGATCTAGGATCTGACACAATTGGTCACATTGCTGAACATATGAATGGGTTACAAATGCCTAACATGGTGAAATTAGGTCTTGGTAACATTCGAGAAATGAAAGGTATCTCTAAAGTAGAGAAACCACTTGGATATTACACAAAAATGCAAGAGAAATCTACTGGTAAAGATACAATGACAGGTCACTGGGAAATCATGGGCCTTTACATTGATACACCATTCCAAGTGTTCCCGGAAGGATTCCCGAAAGAATTACTTGATGAATTAGAAGAAAAAACAGGCCGTAAAATTATCGGTAATAAGCCAGCTTCTGGAACTGAGA
The DNA here is from genome assembly GCF_001595725.1 of Bacillus thuringiensis. Classification (GTDB taxonomy): domain Bacteria; phylum Bacillota; class Bacilli; order Bacillales; family Bacillaceae_G; genus Bacillus_A; species Bacillus_A thuringiensis_K. The sequence goes on along the minus strand of NZ_CP014282.1, from coordinate 3,924,189 downwards.
TTCTTGATGAACTTGGTCAAGAGCAAATGGAAACAGGCTCTTTAATCGTTTATACTTCTGCTGATAGCGTATTGCAAATTGCAGCACACGAAGAAGTAGTGCCACTTGATGAGTTATATAAAATCTGTAAAATTGCACGTGAATTAACATTAGATGAGAAATACATGGTAGGTCGTGTTATTGCTCGTCCATTCGTTGGTGAACCTGGAAACTTTACACGTACACCAAACCGTCATGACTATGCATTAAAACCATTCGGCCGTACAGTAATGAATGAATTAAAAGATAGTGACTACGATGTAATTGCTATCGGTAAAATCTCTGATATCTATGATGGTGAAGGGGTAACTGAATCACTTCGTACGAAGTCTAACATGGATGGAATGGATAAGCTTGTAGATACATTAAATATGGACTTTACAGGTCTTAGCTTCTTAAACTTAGTTGACTTTGATGCATTATTCGGCCACCGCCGTGATCCACAAGGATACGGAGAAGCTCTGCAAGAATATGATGCACGTCTTCCAGAAGTATTCGCAAAACTAAAAGAAGATGATCTATTATTAATTACAGCAGACCACGGTAATGATCCAATTCACCCTGGTACTGACCATACACGTGAATATGTACCATTATTAGCATATAGCCCAAGCATGAAAGAAGGCGGACAAGAGTTACCACTTCGTCAAACATTTGCTGATATTGGTGCAACAGTAGCAGAAAACTTCGGTGTGAAAATGCCAGAATACGGAACAAGCTTCTTAAACGAGCTAAAGAAATAGGGGGATAAACAAATGAATCGTGAACTTATTACAAAATCAGCTTCATACTTAAAAGAGAAATTTCAAGAGACACCACAAGTAGGACTAATCCTTGGGTCAGGACTAGGTGTATTAGCAGACGAAATTGAGAACGCAGTAACAGTACCTTACAGTGAAATCCCTGAATTCCCAGTATCAACTGTAGAAGGCCATGCAGGTCAACTAGTATTTGGTACACTTCAAGGTGTAACAGTAGTAGCAATGCAAGGACGTTTCCACTTCTATGAAGGATACGACATGCAAAAAGTAACATTCCCAGTTCGTGTTATGAAAGAACTAGGTGTAGAAACAGTAGTTGTAACAAACGCAGCTGGTGGTGTAAATACATCATTTGAGCCAGGCGATCTTATGTTAATTTCAGATCACATTAACTTCATGGGTACGAATCCATTAATCGGACCAAATGATTCTGAAATGGGCGTACGTTTCCCTGATATGTCTACATCATATACAGTAGAACTTCGCGAAATGGCGAAACAAGTTGCAGCAGACTTAAATATTAAAGTACAAGAAGGTGTATACGTAGGAATGACAGGTCCTGTATATGAAACACCTGCTGAAATTCGTATGCTTCGTACACTTGGCGGAGATGCAGTTGGTATGTCAACAGTACCTGAAGTAATTGTAGCGCGTCATGCTGGTATGAAAGTATTAGGTATTTCTTGTATTTCAAATATGGCAGCTGGTATTTTAGATCAACCACTTCACCACGATGAAGTAATTGAAACGACAGAACGTGTTAAAGCTAACTTCTTAGCATTAGTAAAAGCAATCGTAAAACAAATGAAGGGGTGACTTCACAATGAGAATGGTGGACCTAATTGCAAAAAAACGTGACGGACATGCATTAACGACAGAAGAAATTAACTTTATTGTTGAAGGATATACGAATGGTAATATTCCTGATTATCAAGTAAGTTCACTTGCAATGGCAATTTTCTTCCAAGATATGAACGATCAAGAGCGTGCGGATTTAACGATGGCAATGGTAAATAGCGGTGATACAATCGACTTATCAGCTATTGAAGGTGTAAAAGTAGATAAGCATTCAACAGGTGGTGTTGGTGATACAACGACACTTGTATTAGGTCCATTAGTAGCTGCTTTAGATGTACCAGTAGCGAAAATGTCTGGACGCGGCTTAGGACATACTGGTGGTACAATTGATAAATTAGAAGCAGTTCCAGGATTCCATGTGGAAATTGAAAACGATGAATTCATGCGTCTTGTAAATGAAAATAAAATCGCTGTTATCGGCCAAAGTGGTAACTTAACACCTGCTGATAAAAAGCTATATGCACTTCGTGATGTAACAGCAACAGTAAACTCAATTCCGCTTATTGCAAGTTCGATTATGAGTAAAAAAATTGCTGCTGGTGCAGATGCAATTGTTCTTGATGTAAAAACTGGGGCAGGTGCATTTATGAAAACGGATGAAGATGCAAAACGTTTAGCAGAAGCAATGGTACGCATCGGTAATAACGTTGGTCGTAATACGATGGCAGTTATTTCTGATATGAGTCAACCACTCGGTGAAGCTATCGGTAACGCATTAGAAGTTCAAGAAGCAATTGATACATTACAAGGTAAAGGGCCGAAAGATTTAGAAGAGCTATGTTTAACACTTGGAAGTCAAATGGTGTACCTTGCTGGACAAGCTTCATCTTTAGAAGATGCACGTGAAAAGCTAATTGAAGTAATGAACAACGGAAAAGCACTAGAATCATTTAAAACGTTCTTATCAGCGCAAGGCGGCGACGCATCTGTTGTTGATGACCCTTCTAAATTGCCACAAGCACAATTTAAAATTGAAGTGGAAGCGAAAGAAGACGGATATGTATCAGAAATCGTTGCAGACGAAATCGGAACAGCAGCAATGCTTTTAGGAGCAGGACGTGCAACGAAAGAGTCTGAAATTGATTTAGCAGTTGGTCTAATGCTGCGCAAAAAAGTAGGCGATAGCGTGAAGCAAGGTGAATCTCTTGTTACAATTTACGCAAACCGCGAAAATGTTGAAGATGTAAAAGCGAAAATTTATGAGAACATGAAGATCTCTAAAGAACACGTAGATGCACCAACTTTAGTACACGGTATCGTAACGAAGTAATAAAAAAAGCTGAGGAGATTTCTCCTTGGCTTTTTTTACTATTTTTTGTTTATAATAATAATGGGTGAAATTATGATTAGAATTTGTGCAGTAACAAAAACAGATGAAGTATTATATGATGTTTCTCTAGAAGAAACAAAGAAAGACCATATTGTATGGTATTGGCTAGATTTATATAAGCCAACGAAAGAAGAGTATACATATATTCTGCAAGACCATTTTAAGTTCCATCCCCTTGCAATTGAAGACTGTATAGAATATGTACAGAGGCCAAAAGTTGATTTTTATGATGGATATAACTTTTTAGTTCTTCATGCATTTGGGGAAGATGGACTAGAACCGCACGAAATCGATTTATTTATTAGTGATCGTTATATTGTTTCTTTCCACTTTTCTCATAACAATGCAATCGAAAGAGTATGGAAAACACTTGGAGAAAAGAAGCGTATTAAAAATAGTCCTTTACACGTAGCTCATACAATTATCGACCAAATTGTAGATGACTATTTTGCGCCTGTATATTACATTGAGGATCATTTAAATGCAATTGATGATAATTTAACGGGGGAGACAGCAGGAAGTGTATTAGAAGAGGTATTTGATATACGTGCAGATTTATCAAAGCTAAGGCGTACAATCATTCCGATGCGTGATTTATTATATCGTATTTTAAATTCGACTCGTTTTTACGGTATAAGCGATCATGAAATTTACTTTAAAGATATACATGATCATTTGCTTAAACTAACAGAAATGATTGAGGCAAGCCGAGAGTTAACAGCAGATATTCGGGATAGTTATTTTTCATTAAACTCACATCATATGAATAACATTATGAAAACATTAACTGTATTCTCGACTATTTTCATGCCATTAACATTTATTGCGGGAGTATATGGAATGAACTTTACGCATATGCCAGAGCTTGGTGGACAATATAGTTATTTTATTTGTCTACTTATCATGGCACTAATTGGCGGGGGAATGATGGCCTGGTTTTATAAAAAAGGATGGTTTAAGTAAAAAAACACCGAGGATTTCCTCGGTGTTTTTTCTTAACCAATAGCATGTAATACAAACATAGCTAAGAATAAGCATGTAATGATATACATAGATGGTGCGACTTCTTTACGCTTTCCAAGAGCAACTTTTAAGATAGGGTAAGCAATAAATCCGAACGCAATGCCATCAGCGATACTATATGTGAGCGGGATCATAACGATAATTAAGAATGCTGGAAATCCTTCTGAAAAGTCATTCAGAGGAATTTGTTGAATGCTTGTAATCATTAGACCGCCAATAATAATTAAGATTGGTGCAATGGCACTATCAGGAATTAATTTGACAAATGGAAGAGCAAACAGTGATGCAAAGAATAGCAACCCAGTAACGATAGACGTCAGACCTGTCTTACCACCTGCAGTAATACCTGCGGCACTTTCTACTGTTGAAACGGTAGGACTTGTGCCAAATAGACCACATGTCATTGCTGAAATTGCATTGGCTTGGTAAGCACGTGGGAATTTACGATCATCTTCTAATAAACCGTGCAGAAGTCCCATATTCTCAAAAATAAGCACCATGCTTAAAGAGAATGTTGCAATCCAAAATGGTAAGGAGGAAAGTTTCTCAAATGACATAGCTCCAAACACATCACCGTAATTAGCGAATGAGAATGAACTATTTCCCACTTGACTCGTATCCACAAGACCAAATAGCCATGCGATACCAGTTCCTATTGCAATCGTCCATAAAAAGTTTCCACGTACGTTGCGAATAAATAATACAAGTGCAATGATAAGAGTAAGTAATGTCGCAAGAACGACAGGATTACTTAATTTCCCCATTGCCACAGCAGTATTTGGGTTCGAAACGACTAAACCACCTTTTTGCAATCCGATAAACGCTAAAAATAATCCGATGCCGACAGTAATCGCTTCCTTTAATGACTTTGGAATTGATACTGATAGCACGCGAGCGATTGGTGTAAAAGCGGCAATTGCAAAAATAATACCAGAGATAAAGACAGCAGCCAAAGCTTCTTGCCAAGTTAGTCCAAGCGTATGCACAGCTGTGTACGTAAAGAATGCATTTACACCCATACCCGGGACAAGAATAGCAGGTGCATTTGCCCAAAATGCCATGAGTAGACATCCGACAAATGAACTAAAAACAGTTGCTAAAATTCCAGCTTCAAGAGGAATGCCAGCATCTGATAAGATTGACGCATTTACAATCATAATATATACGATTGTGAAAAATGACGTAACTCCAGCTAAAACTTCTTGTTTTGGTGATGTTTCGTGTAAACCTAATTTAAATGTTCTTTCAAGTATTCCTTTCATGTTAAACCTTCTTTTTCATATCCCTCTCCCACCCGTGATATCTCTTTTGTAAGAGCTCACCGTTCTTTATTATATCAGAACATCATGTTTTTACAACAAGTAAAATGATAACGTTTACTTATAAAGAGAATTCGTTATAAATACGTAAAAATAGCCCGTATGGATGAAATGATTTCTAATTCACCCGATTGAATGGGCGGGGCTGCTTGTGCATGTAAAGTAGCATAAGACGTAACCTCCCTTGGTAATTGGGCAGATTCTTCAACGAATGAGAGGGGAACAGGATTAATATTTAAATTATATGTACTCGCAATAGCACGAGCTTTTTCTACTGCTTGGTGCAGAGCTTGAATGAGAGCTTGCTCATAATATTTATTTGGATGAGATACTCGGAAACGTAAACCTTTTGCTACATTTGCGCCATTTGAAACGGCTATATCATATACTTCCCCAGCTTTTTGTACATTTAAAACGGTAATTTCATACAAATGCTCCACGCGGTATCCTTGTAGCAATGCTTTATCATTTACATATTCGTATTGAGGAGTGATCGTATAAGAAATCGTTTCTATATCTTTATCGGCAATACCAAGCTGTTTAAGTGCATCCAGCAATTGTTTGGATTGCACTGCATTTTCTTCTTGAGCCTGTTTTACATTTTTATCATCTGTTCGAATGCCAAGCGTTAATATAACAACATTCGGTTTTGCTTTGACAATGCCTTCGCCTTGTACAGTAATAGTAGCTTCTTTACCAGTATTAGCAGTGCGTACGTTGTGTAAATAAGGATTCATTCCACCCTGCATTTTCCATCACCATCCTTTTTATATGTATATGTGTGAACAAAAAAGAAATTTATATGAAAAAAGTTACATAAATGAGAATGTTGAGGAAAGAAAGCATATACAACATAGGTATTTATAGATTATAATATGTGTAAATATGATAAAAAAGGGACGAGGCTATTGAACGAAAAAAGAGAAACGCTGATTTTAGATTTATCTGCATCATTTCGAAAAATGATACGTTTATTACAAAATGATATTAATACACGTTTTGCAGAACATATGCCATATAATGAATTTTCTGTATTACGTGCGTTATTTTTAAAGAGTCCACAGATGGCTTCGCAAATTGCGAGTGAAGTAAACGTAACCTCCAGTCATATTACAGCTGTTACAGATCGTCTCGTACGAAAAGGATTAGTAGAAAGAAAACGTTCTAATTCAGATCGTCGAATCGTGTACTTAGAAATTACAGAGCACGGAAGAGAAGTAACTGAAAAACTTGAAGCTGTGCGTAAAGAATATTATAAAGAGAGATTTAAAGGTTGGAGCGACCAAGAAATAGAAATGGTCTTAGAACTATTTGGCCGCGTATTATAATAAATGAGGATAGGAAGCGAAAGCATTCCTATCCTTTTTCTTTTGAATAAAAATATTTTGAAAATCTGATACTTTAATTAAAAGATCGGAGGAAAGATTATGAAATATATTGCTGCACTTACCATTTTATTTGGTGGTTTTTTCTATTTTCAAACATTCACGTACGCAGATACGCCTATCCAAGTGGTGCGAAAAGAAGTGAAGTATATTGAAAACGACAATACAGTTTTATATTCGAAATTATGGGTTCGTTCTATGCAAAACGCAGTATTATTCCACCATAGCGATAATATTCGTAATCAGGACACATTACGTAATGTAACAAGTTCATCGCTTGTTAAAGCGAAGCAACTATCTTTTCAGAAAGCGGCCCTCTATATACCGAGATTATCGCAATACGTATCAAAAATAGGAAAAGAAAACATTCAAGTGTACTACATTGCGATTCACTATAATGTGAAAAAACAAAATGCATATCAACTAGATGGCATGAACTATTTTCTACAAGTATTCGTGAAAGAGCGTGGGGAATGGAAAATTGCCGAAAGTATAGTTGCACCGACAGAGCAAATTGTGCAAAATGGTGATGGATTTGGGATGAAAGAAGAGATGGTGTATGGGGATAGGAGAGAGAATGTGAAATAACCTCCTTCAAAAGGAGGTTATTTCACACGCCAAGAAAATTTTAATAAGCGAGATAATAGTAGGTAGACTATCGTACTGGTCCCTATAAAACCAATATAATAATTTAAGATAGAATCACTTCCGCCCGCTGCCATTCCTCCAAACATTCCAATAAAGATTACACAACATATCATACATAGTGTTTTAAGCTTCGGATATAATAGGAAGTTTCCGTTTTGTTCATTAGGTGATCTTGTATATAAGTACATTCCTAAAGGGAATAGAATAAGTATATTTGCAATTGGACCGGTAAGTTTTGTTGCTGAAGGAATATACGTAAAATTAGGTTCATCATGACGTACGCCTTGTTGATCAGTATAAGCACGTTGAGGATCGTAATTAAAATTAATAGTGAATCCGCGAACGGGCGCTAAAATACTCATTTTTTCTATTACTGAACCGTAACGATCTATATTATCCTCCGTATAGACGGTATGATTGGAAGTAAGTCCAACCGTATGAATAGAAATAGCTCCGGCAATTAGAGTCGGCAAAATAAAAGGGAATCCAAGTATAGCAACACTGAAGAATCCTTGTGAAATCATATTACCAGCAATGGTTCCTATGCATAATGCAAGTGTGTATATAGCAATTAAGATGATAAACATGTATAAGAAATAGGTATGAAATGGTGAAAATATTTGATACTTATTATGAAAAGTAGTCTTTTTCATAATAGCAAAAAGTCCCCAATTCAATATAACGATAGCTACAATATTACACACACCAAAAAGCCATTTTGTCATGAAGAGATGTTTCCGTTTAAATGGCATAGACCATAAAATGTCACTTGATTGATTTTGACGCTCCCATCCAATAAGAATGCAGGCTAATATAATAAGGAGTCCTCCTTGAACTATGATAGCATCGGGAAGTGAAAGGTGATAATTGTACCGGTATATATATTTCCATTCATTATGTTCATGTAAATGTTTTAGTTGCTCGGCAGCTGCTAAATAGTATTTATATGATAGTACATAAAAACTTACTAACCAAAATAGCCAAACAGTATATTTACTTTGTTTATAGGTATGCACCCATAATGCTTTTTGAAACATAGGATCTCTCCTTTAAAAAACTTTATAGTTTGTAAGACGTGATAATATAAAATAAGTGACGATTCCAAATAAAAAGAATCCAACATAGTAACTAAATAATAAATCAAAACGTTTTAACATTTGCCCACCTATTAATGCAAAATAAAAGGTAGTACCCCACATCCAGAGTGAGTTGTATTTTGGAAAAAGGAAAATTTTCTTATTATGTTCATTAGGTGATCTTGCATAGAGAAACATCCCGATAAGTAAACTGAAAATTGTATAGAAGATAGGAACAAGTATTATTTTTGCAGAGTAATAACTATGAAAAGTAGGTCCCCTTTGTATTACTTTTCCATGATCTTCATCTGATTGGACAGTAGGGTGGTAATTATAACTAATTGAAAAGTCTAATATAGCGCTTGAAATGTTGGTCTTTTTATTGAATTTATAAATGTTTTCGAAATTCGTATAACTTTTATTCCCCTGTATTGCCTCAGCGTGAGCTGTAAAGAAAAGGAGTAAGAGTGAAAAGATTCCCATTCCCATTATGCAAAAAGTAATGCTGAAGATGCTTTGTGAAATAATACTACCAGTAAATGTACCTATACATAAAGAGACAGTATAGATAGCGATATATGTGAAAATTGCATACAGGAAATATCGATGAAACGGTTCGAAAGATTGATATTCAAAGTGAATCGTAGATTTATAAATAAAATACATAAGACCCCAATTGATTAGAAATGATAGTACAATGAAAAATCCACCGAAAACCCATTTCGATAAGAACATATCACGTCTTTTAAATGGAAATGTCATAAGTGAATCTCCATTTTGATTACTTCGCTCCCAGCCAATTAATATACAGGATAGGATAATTGTAATAATACCTAACCAAAAGCTATTAGAAGAATAAAAAGAATAATGATAGTAGAACTTTTCTTCACCTATTTTTTCTGGATGGAGAAAGAGAGACTGTTGAGTTTCTGCTGCTTGATAGTATTCGAAAGATAAAAAATAAAGTGAACTGAAGAGAAAAAGTAACGCAGCATATTTCCCGCGCTTCCAATTCCACATCCACAACGCCTTATGAAACATACCCATCCTCCTCCAGTGTCGTAACGAAGACATCTTCAAGTGACATTGTTAATTCTTCAATGAGTATAGGTTGCTCTTTATAAAACTTCTCCAGTGTTGTAGCTACATTTCCCTCAATTAAGATTGTATATACTTTTCCCGTTTGGTTTAATATTTTAATATTGCTTAAGTTTTCTAGTTTTTGAGGTAATGAGCGTTCATAGGCTACTTGGATTTTAGCAAATTGTGATTTTGCATCGTCTAATGATGTAATAGAAGATACGGTATGTCCTTTTAACATAATAATTGTATCTGCAATTTGTTCTACTTCATCTAAATGGTGAGTGGAGATGGAAATGGTAATTTCTTTTTCTGCAACTTCTCCAACGAGAAACTGTAAAATCTGTCTTTTAACGATAGGATCCAGCCCGTTTGTTGGTTCATCTAAAATAATATATTCTGCCTGTGCAGCAACAGCTAAAATGATGGCAAGCAGTGCTTTCATTCCTTTTGAATAACTACGAATTCGTTTGTTTGGTAAGTTAAAACGTTCTAACAGTTCATAGAAATATGCTTCATTAAATGCGGTATAAACTTCTTTATAAAACTTTACGATTTCTTTTATCGTATAGCCGTTCAGTATATTAGTAGAATCAGGAACATATACAATTTTTTGCTTTATTTCAGGAAACTGATGAATGTTTGTATCTTCATATGTAACAGTTCCCTCGTCTGGGTCTAAAATACCGACCATCGTTCGCAATAAAGTTGTTTTTCCCGCGCCGTTTCTTCCGAGTAATCCGATGATACTCCCTCTTTGCAATGTGAAAGAAACATCGTCTAAAATTGTTTGATTATCAATTGTTTTCTTCAAGTTTGTCACTTTCAACATCCGCATTCCCTCCAATCTCTTTATAGTATGAATCTATCCAATCATGAATTTTATCTTTCGTAACACCAAGATAAGAGGCTTCTAATAGTAATTGATGAAATTGCTTTTCAACCATAGCGATTTTCCTTTCGTCTAATGTTGGGGTAATCGATTGAGATACAAATGTTCCTTTTCCTCGTAACGTTTCAATAATTCCTTGTCGCTCTAACTCTTGATACGCTTTACTCACTGTATTTGGATTTATAACGAGTAAAGAAGCGAGTTCGCGTACAGAAGGAAGTTTATCACTTGGAGCCAACATGTTTTTCAATACGAGTTCTTTTATATTTTGAACAATTTGTTCCCATATCGGAGTGTTGCTTCTTGGATCAAGTTGAATATGCAAGAGCAATGTCTCCTTCCTCATATGTATTAAGTGTACTACTTCGTGTAATACACTTAATACAATATAGGGGATGAATGTGTTTGTCAACTGAAAATGTTAGAAAAATTTGGTATTAAAAAAGAGTAAATTGGAAAAAATAGGTCTGATATAGAATGGAGGGTTAGTCATGAAGCGAGTTTTTGGAATACTTGTTTGTTTCATGTTATTGCTTTCTGGAACTTCAGTGAGTTTCGCACAATCTGAGAAAACGAAGCAGGAGAAAACAGAAGAAACAACACCGAAGTTAGCGGAACAAGCGTCGTCAGCAATCGTAATTGAGCAAGATACAGGTAAAGTTTTATTTGATAAAAACCCAAATGAAAAATTACCACCTGCTAGTATGACAAAGATTATGACAATGCTTTTAATTATGGAACAAGTTGAAAAAGGAAAACTAAAACTGACCGATAAAGTTAGAGCGAGCGAACATGCAGCTTCAATGGGTGGATCGCAAATCTTTTTAGAACCTGGGGAAGAGATGACTCTAAATGAGATGTTAAAGGGTATTGCAATTGCATCTGGAAATGACGCATCTGTTGCAGTAGCCGAGCATATCGCAGGTTCAGAAGAAGGATTTGTAAATATGATGAACAAAAAGGCGAAAGATCTAGGGCTGAAAAATACACATTTTCAAAACCCGACAGGTCTTCCGGCTAAAGACCATTATTCCACAGCAAATGATATGGCTATAATGGCGAGAGAATTGATGAAGTATCCACTTATTCGTAAATACACAGGTAAGTACGAAGATTATTTACGTGAAGATACGGATAAAAAGTTTTGGCTCGTTAATACGAATAAGCTAGTACGTTTTTATCCTGGCGTAGATGGAGTAAAAACAGGTTTTACGACAGAAGCGAAATATTGTTTAACAGCATCGGCTCAAAAAAATGGCATGCGTGTCATTTCAGTTGTCATGGGAGCACCAACATCAAAAGAACGGAACAACCAAGTGACGAAGCTTCTTGACTATGCATTTGGACAATATACGACAAAGAAATTGTATACGCGCGGCGAAAAAATTAAGACAGTTCAAGTAGGGAAAGGGAAAAAAGAAAAAGTAGATTTAGTTGCATCAGATAATGTTTCTCTTCTTATGAAGAAGGGCGAGAATATGGACAAGGTAAAACAAGAAGTAATTGCTGAAAAGAAAGTAAAAGCACCGATTAAAAAAGGTGACGCGCTTGGTACACTTGTTATTAAAAAAGATAAAGATGTTTTATTAAAACAAACAATTGTAGCAAAAGAAGATGTTGCTGCAGCGAGCTGGTGGGAGCTATTTAAAAGAAGTTTTGGGATGTTTTCAACATCAAAATAGCGGCAAATATTTTGCCGCTTTTCTATTCGTATGTAAGTGAATAATGCTGAAAGGTTTCACTTTATGACGAAATAGTTCTTCTTTTGTCAGCAGGAAGGATTCTTATTTTGTATCACGAAAATCTTTATGTATGTGAAAAAGTAAAGTTTGAGCATAAGGAGGAAATCGTGTGAGTCTTTCCATGCAATTAGAAGTGAAACGTGACGTCCTATGTGTGAGACTAGAGGGTGAATTAGATCATCATACGGCTGAAGAGTTGCGAACGAAAGTAACAGATATGATTGAGACACATGGTGTTCATCATATTGTTTTGAGCCTAGAGAACTTATCGTTTATGGATAGTTCTGGTCTAGGTGTTATATTAGGCCGATATAAACACGTAAAGGGATTAGGTGGAGAAATGGTTGTTTGTGCAATTTCACCGCCTGTTAAGCGTTTATTTGAAATGTCGGGCTTATTCAAAATCGTTCGCTTAGAAGAAAGTGAAGCGCACGCGCTCGCGACGTTGGGGGTGGCATAGATGAGAAATGAAATGAACCTTCAATTTTCAGCATTAAGTCAAAATGAATCGTTCGCTCGCGTTACAGTGGCGGCTTTCATTGCACAACTAGATCCAACGATGGAAGAATTAACGGAGATTAAAACAGTTGTGTCAGAAGCGGTTACAAATGCAATTATTCATGGATACGAAGGAAATGCAGAAGGTATTGTTTATATTTCTGTAATTTTGGAAGAAGCAATGGTGAAACTCACGATTCGAGATGAAGGGATTGGAATCTTTAACTTAGATGAAGCGAGACAACCCCTTTTTACAACTAAACCTGAATTAGAGCGTTCCGGAATGGGATTTACTATCATGGAAAATTTTATGGATGAAGTAGAAGTTATTTCAAACGAATCTTTCGGGACAACAATCCATTTGACAAAATACTTATCAAATAGTAACGCTCTATGCAATTAAGGAGAATAGCCTATGGACATAGAGGTCAAAAATGAGAAGAAGAAACCTCAGTTAAAGGACCACGAGCTAAAAGCGTTAATTCAAAAAAGTCAAGATGGAGATCAACAGGCAAGAGATACAATCGTTCAAAGTAATATGCGTCTTGTTTGGTCGGTTGTACAGCGGTTTCTTAATCGAGGATACGAACCAGACGATCTATTTCAAATTGGATGTATTGGGCTCTTAAAATCGGTAGATAAATTTGATTTATCTTTCGACGTGAAATTTTCAACATATGCAGTTCCCATGATTATTGGAGAGATACAACGTTTTTTACGTGATGATGGATCAGTGAAAGTTAGTAGGTCTTTAAAAGAAACAGGGAACAAAATTCGAAAGATGAGAGATGAGCTTTCGAAAGAGTTCGGAAGGGCTCCAACGATTAATGAAGTGGCAGAGGCACTAGAACTAACGCCAGAGGAAGTTGTTCTAGCGCAAGAAGCGAGCCGTGCTCCTTCATCTATACATGAAACTGTATATGAAAACGACGGCGATCCAATCACTATTTTAGATCAAATTGCAGATCAATCTGAAACGAAATGGTTCGATAAAATTGCTTTAAAAGAAGCGATTAGAGAACTAGATGAACGAGAGCGCTTAATTGTATACTTGCGTTACTATAAAGATCAAACACAGTCAGAAGTAGCAGAGCGCATAGGCATTTCACAAGTACAAGTTTCAAGACTTGAAAAGAAAATATTAAAACAGATGAAAGATCGAATAGACGAATAATTGTCTATTCGATTTTTTTATGCCGTTAATAGGAGAGGGATGTTAATTTTCGAAAAAATTAACAGAATTTATTGATAATTTAGTCAATTTAAAATATAATCCAAGTATGAACTTGTCATAAAGGGGGAAGGAAACATGGAAACGAGGCAACAATGGGGAACGAGAGCTGGATTTATTTTCGCAGCGGTCGGATCTGCCGTTGGATTAGGAAACATATGGCGTTTTCCTTATACAGCGTATGAAAATGGAGGAGGAGCATTCTTTTTACCGTACTTATTTGCATTATTAACGACTGGTATTTCATTGTTAGCGTTTGAGTTTGCCCTTGGTCATCGTCATCGTGGTTCAGCACCACTTACATTTTTCCGTATTAGCCCGCGTGCCGAATTTATTGGATGGTGGCAAATGTGCGTAACATTTATCGTTTCAACATATTATGCAGTGATTATTGCTTGGTCTATATCGTATACATACTTTGCAATTACTGGAGCATGGGGAAAAGACACGCAATCATTTTTATTTAAAGAGTACTTACATGTTGCAGATAAGCCAGGACAATTTGGAGGACTTGTACCGGAAGTATTAATTCCGTTAGCTCTCGTTTGGATTATTGTGCTTGGCGTTGCATTTAAAGGAGTTAAAAAAGGAATCGAAGTGGTTAACCGTATATTTATTCCTTTATTAGTTGTTATGTTCCTTATTATCGTCGTTCGTGCAGTGACGATGGAAGGTGCTATGCAAGGACTAGATGCATTCTTTAAACCAGATTGGAGTCGTATTTTTGATGGGAAAGTATGGCTTGCTGCTTATGGTCAAATATTCTTTAGTTTATCTTTAGCATTTGGAATTATGATTACTTATTCTAGTTATTTACCGAAAAACTCGGATACAACAAATAATGCCTTTATTACTGGATTTGCAAACTCAGGATTTGAATTATTAGCAGGTATTGGGGTCTTTGCAGCTCTTGGGTTTATGGCAAATAATATGGGAGTACCGGTTGATAAAGTAGCAAGTGCTGGCGTTGGGCTTGCGTTCGTAGTGTTTCCGCAAATTATTAATGAATTACCGATGTCACCGTTGTTTGGTGTATTATTTTTCTTATCGTTAACGGTTGCTGGAATCACATCACTTATTTCACTCGCGGAAGTATGCTTTGCTGCTGTGTCTGAAAAATTCAGTTTAAGTCGGGAAAAAACCATTGGAATTATGGGAACCCTTCTCGTGTTAGTTTCTCTTGCTTTTGCAACACGTGGTGGGCTTATGTTCTTAGATGTTGTCGACTATTTCGCTAATAATTTCGGATTAATTACAATTGCACTTGCGGAAGTAGTGACGATAGGGCTCATTTTACGTCGTTTACCAGTTTATCAAAATCATGCAAACTTTGTATCTGACATTAAATTAGGAACGTTTTGGAGAGTGAGTTTACTCGTTATTACTCCGCTTATGTTAGGGTATATGCTAATTGATGGTACAATCCAAAATATTAAAAAGAACTACGGAGATTATCCGACTGAGTTTGTTGTAACGTATGGTTGGTCGATAGCAGTAGCCTTCCTTATTGTTGCGCTAATTATTAGTCTAAAGAAATGGGATGCACAAATACATTCGGATTCTGCAAAGCTTGAAAAAGAATGGAAAGATCGAGGTGTTTCATAATGAGTGGATCAGCGATTATGATGATGGTTATTGGAATCGTAGTCATTTGGGGAGGGCTTGCATTAAGTATTGCAAACTTATTTAAGAAAAAGGCATAAGTAAAAACATCTGTACCGAAATGGTGCAGATGTTTTTTTATGAAAAAATTGTATTAGAAAAAAATTCAATAACCATACTACAACTACGAGGAAGAGTGAAGGGGTGAATGAAAGTTGGAACAAACGATTTATATTAAAATGCGCAATCGTTTAAAAGTTTCTCCTACTTATGAAGTAAAGCTGGGTGATGTTGCTCAACTTGCCGGAGATTCTTCCGTAGTTGAGTTGTTACAAAATGAGATAGTTTACAAAATAACAGTGCATGATAAGACTCATGTTGTAATTGATGTTATGAAAGTAATTGAGATTATTCAACAGAAAGCATCTCATGTACAAATTAATTTACTCGGTTCTGGACAAACTCTTGTTGAAATTATATACGAAAAAAAGAAGGCACAACCAATTTTTTTCGGACTTGTATGGTTGTTACTTTTCATTGGAGCGGCCCTTGCGATCATTTATTTCCATGAAGATGTAAGTATGCAACAAGTACATCAACGGTTATATTACATGATTACTGGAGAATTTAATGCGCAACCACTTTTATTTCAAATTCCTTATTCTTTAGGCCTTGGCTTAGGAATGGTTTTATTCTTTAATCATGTATTTCAAAAACGAATTAATGAAGAGCCAAGTCCGCTAGAAGTTGAGATGTTTCAATACCAACAGTCACTTGATCAATATGTAATCGTTAATGAAAACAAGGATAATATGAAACAACTTACCGATGATTGAGTCTGGATTTGTTATTTTAATTGGTTTAGCTGGAGGGATTGCGGTAGGTAGCGGATATGTCGCATTTTTAGCTGTACTTGGTATAATCCCCCGTTTAGCTCAATTAACGAGAAGTGGAAAGCATATTCAATATTTTGAGTGGGCGGTCATTGCAGGTACGTTAACAGGGGCTTGGTGCAGTTTGAAAAATATTACATTTCAAACGTCGCAATATTGGCTCGTTATATTAGGGATATTTTGTGGCACGTTCATCGGAATGCTTGCTGCGGCATTAACAGAGGTGTTAAATGTTCTACCTATTTTAGCGAAACGAGTAGGGGTAGAGGGGAAGATTATTGTTTTACTCGTTGCTCTTGTACTTGGGAAAGTAATAGGGTCGTTGTTTCACTGGATTTATTTCGTAAGGTAGGAGGCAGTATATAAATGACAAGTCAGAAATTGAAGGATGATTACATAAATAAAGTGAAGAAGTATCATCCAAAGCCAAACTATTTACTAAATTGTATCAAAGCATTTCTTGTAGGTGGACTCATTTGCACAGTTGGAGAAGTATTGATGAAATTGTATATACATTATTTTCACTTCAGTGAACAAGAGGCAGGAAACCCAACTGTTGCAACTCTTGTTTTAGTATCAGCGATTTTAACAGGATGTGGTGTATATGATAAAATCGGTCAATTTGCTGGAGCAGGATCAGCGGTACCGGTAACAGGATTTGCAAATTCTATGGCGAGCGCTGCCTTAGAACATAAGAGCGAAGGGGTTGTTCTAGGGATTGCTACAAATATGTTTAAATTGGCAGGAAGTGTGATTGTATTTGGAGTTGTTGGTGCATATATCATTGGGTTAATAAGGTATACCTTTAAAATTTTTATGTCTTAAAGGAGGGGCTAGTATGAGGTTGACCGGAAAACAAACGTGGGTATTTCAAAATGATATATATGTAAATGCAACGGGCACTGCTGTCGGTCCGAAAGAAGCTGAGGGCCCTCTTGGAAAAAAATTTGATATTTCATATGATGACTTACATTGTGGAGAGGAAAATTGGGAGCTCGCCGAACGAAGGTTAATGTCGGACTCAATTCAACAAGCAGTGCAAAAAGGGAATATAAAAACATCGCAAATTGATTTCTTTTTAGCGGGAGATTTATTAAATCAAACAGTGACAGCGAATTATGTTGCGCGTAAGTGGGGTATTCCTTTTTTAGGAATGTTTAGCGCTTGTGCGACGTCTATGGAGACTTTAGCAGTTGGCTCAGCTTTTATAGACGGTGGATTTGCAAATCGTGTCTTAGCTACAGTAAGTAGTCATAATGCAACGGCTGAAAGACAATTTCGCTATCCAACAGAGTACGGTGGACAAAAGCCAGGGACAGCAAATTCAACTGTGACTGGTGCAGGATCTATATTAATTAGTAATGAAAAAAGTGCAATTAAAATTACGGCGGCTACAATCGGAAAAGTGCAAGATTTAGGAATCACAAATCCTTTGGACATGGGGGCAGCGATGGCTCCAGCAGCAGCTCATACAATTCAACAGCATTTTGAAGATTTGAGAAGAAGTGCTGATGACTATGATTTGATTGTTACGGGTGATTTATCAGCTGTTGGGACGCCGATTGCGAAACAACTTTTACTTGAGGAAGGTTATGATCTTGGGCATATATACAATGATTGTGGATTGATGATTTATGAATCAAGTCAAGAAGAAGTGTTTGCAGGTGGTAGTGGTTGCGCTTGTTCAGCGGTTGTCACATATGGTCATTTATTACACGAGATGCAAAAAGGGAATTTACAACGAATTTTTGTCGTTGCGACTGGTGCATTATTAAGCCCGATGATGATGCAACAGAAAGAGACGATTCCAACAATTGCACATGGTGTTGTATTTGAGAGAGTTAAAGGAGAGTGAATTGTGGACTTTATATACGCATTTCTTGTAGGTGGAGCTATTTGTGTAATTGGGCAACTATTGTTAGATTTCGCAAAGTTAACACCAGCTCATTTAATGGCAACTTTTGTAGTCATCGGAGCAATATTAGATGGATTTGGCTTGTACGATAAACTAATAAAGTTTGCAGGTGCTGGAGCCACAGTCCCTATTACAAGTTTTGGACATTCACTATTGCACGGAGCAATGCATGCAGCAGAAAAACATGGATATTTAGGAATTGGTATTGGCATGTTTAGTTTAACGTCTGCGGGCATTTCCGCAGCGATATTGTTTTCATTTTTTATAGCACTTATATGTAAACCGAAAGGATAAATCAAATGAGACGAAGGGTTGTTTTGGTCACAGATGGAGATGAATATGCAAAGCGGACAATTGAGCTTTTAACGAAGGAATTTGGGGGTAGGTGTATTTCAGCATCACAAAGTAATCCAACCAAATTGACAGGGAAAAAAGTTGTTGAGCTTATTATGCAAACGCCATATGACCCTGTATTTGTCATGTTTGATGACAGTGGATTTATTGGAGAAGGATCTGGTGAAAAGGCTTTAAAATATGTGGCTACCCATAAACAAATTGATGTGCTTGGCATTTTAGCAGTAGCGTCTAATACGCATCATTGGGAATGGGCACGCGTAGATGTAAATGTAGATCGGAACGGGAACTTAACCGAATATGGTGTGGATAAATTTGGACTTCCAGATGGTGAAATTGGCAGAATTAGCGGAGATACAATTTATTGTTTAGACGATTTGAATGTTCCTGTCATCGTTGGAATTGGTGATATTGGTAAGATGTGTGGAAATGATGAATGGGAGAGAGGATCACCAATTACAAAAAAAGCAATTCAATTAATTTTGGAAAGGAGTGGATTTTATGACGAAGCCTAAAAAAGTGGATATCCCAATTTCATCTTTCATAAGTGATAATGAAAATTACTTAAAGCAAACAGCTGGACTGGGTGTTACATACGATGTTGGCATTCGTAAATTTCAAATTTTAAATAAAGAAATTGGTGTGTTGTTTGTAAATGGACTCTGTGATACGAATTATATTATCCCTATTTTAGAAGAAGCGGTGGATACAAATGAAATAAGGGATGTAGAAGAAGATACAGTGAAGCTTCTAGAGAATCGTTTAATTCATCAACAAGTAAGTAAAGTGAAAACGATGGATGAGGTAATGCTCCAAGTATTATCAGGACTCATCGTTATATTTGTGGAAGGTGAAACGGAAGCGTTCGCAATAGATGTTCGTAGTTATCCAGGGCGGACTCCGACAGAACCAGATACAGAAAAGGTTGTACGTGGTGCAAGGGATGGGTTTGTTGAAAATATCGTTGTAAATACAGCGTTAATTCGTAGAAGAATACGTGACCCACGTCTTCGAAATGAAATGATTAGAGTAGGAGATAGATCGCAAACGGATATTTGTATTACGTATGTACAAGATGTTGCAAATCCGGATTTAGTTAAGATTATAAAACAAGAATTAAATAACATCGATGTCGATGGAATTACGATGGCTGATAAAACAGTGGAAGAATTTGTTGTAAAGCAAAGCTATAACCCATTCCCACTTATTCGATATACAGAAAGACCAGATGTAGCAGCAAATCATTTATTAGAAGGACATGTGTTAGTACTAGTAGATACATCACCGAGTGCTATGATTACTCCAACAACATATTTCCACCACTTACAGCATGCAGAAGAGTTTAGACAAAATCCGGCTGTCGGGACATTTTTACGCTGGGTACGCTTTTTAGGTGTCTTATTCTCCTTATTTTTACTACCGTTTTGGTTAGTGTTTGTATTTGACCCAACTCTTTTACCAGAAAATCTTGCTTTCATCGGACCGACTAAGATGACGCATTTACCAATTTTATTACAGGTAATAATGGCAGAGGTCGGACTTGAATTTCTAAGGATGGCAGCCATTCATACTCCAACGCCGTTATCGTCTGCAGCAGGATTAATTTCTGCCATATTAATTGGTCAAATAGCAATCGATGTAGGTTTGTTTGTACCAGAAGTTATTTTGTATGTTGCGGTTTCTATGATCGGTGCATATGCAACACCGAGTTATGAATTAGGACTCGGAAATAAGGTTGGAAAATTGTTTGTTATTATTTTGACAGGTCTCTTCCAGGAGATGGGATTTGTAATTGGTATGACGATATTAATTTTATTTTTAACGTCTATAAAAAGTTTACAAACACCTTATTTATGGCCGTTTTTACCATTTGATTGGGGCGCGTTAACAAAAATTTTACTCCGTCCAACGATGTCTAGTTTAAAAGTACGACCAAGTATTGTAAGACCTCAAAATGTAAAAAGACAAAAATAAACGGGATTATACACCCGTTTATTTTTTTTTAGCAAAAATTTATTATTTTTTAACAAAAATCAAACATTTTTTGTGTACACTTAGAGTAGATATTGTGTATGGAAGGGGAAGAGGACATGATTAAATTATTTGTAAGTGATTTAGATGACACGCTCGTTTACGATGTGAATCATATGCAAAAAGAAGATGAACGTGCGCTGTGTTGGTTAGCTGAGAAAGGGACAAATATTTGTTTTGCCTCTGGACGTTTTACACACAGAATTGATGAAGTTGTAAAAAGGTTTTCATTCCCATATTACACAACTGGCTTAAATGGAGCGACAATGTTACTTCCGGATGGGAATTTATTTCATGAATCGAGTTTTGAAAATACGGTTGCCCAGGAAATATATCAATATATACATAAAAAAGGACTAGCGGATATTGTTTGTGGAAATGAGCAGCGATATACAAAAAGGAAGAATGAACATCACCATAAGTTTGAAGCGTATATGGGCGTGCATATTGCTGAAATTGAAGCGTTAGAAGAAGAGTTTGGTAAGACTGTACACCCTGCAAAATTGTTTGTTTTTGGAGAAGAAGAGAAAATTGTGACGTTAGATCAAGAGCTACGAGATACGTTTCAAGGCGAAGCGGAAGTTTTTATATCAGGTAAACGCTATGTTGATATTATGCCAAGAGGGGTGAGTAAGGGGAGTGCTCTAAAGCGACTAATGGACCATTTGCAAATTGAAGCAAATGAAGTTGCTTGTATTGGAGATTCTTTCAATGATATTTCTATGTTTGAAGTAACCCCGCATTCATTTACTCTTCATCATGCCCATCCATATGTAAAGGAGAAAGCAAATCATATAGTGCGTTCGGTTGAAGAGGCTGTTATGAAATTACCGTTACTTGTATAAAAAAGAAGCCCGTCACTGACGGGCTTCTTTTTACTTGAATAAAGATTTAACAAAATCAATGATACTTGAGAAGAAATCTTTCACTTTATCTAGAAAACTTTGTCCTTCTTCAGAACCTAAGAAGGCAGAAACGTGTTCTTTTGCTTTGTTTAATTGACTACCAACTTGATTCCAATCAATATTAAGATTTTTCATTTTATCAAATAACGATACTAAGTTATCTAACTGTTCATCTGTCAATGTAATGCCGAGTTGATCAGCAATTTTTTTAATTAATGAACGTAAATCTTCTGTTGTTTTTGGCTGTTCTTTTGCAATTTCTTCTTTAATTTTTGCAACAAGTTGAACTGCTTTTTCTTCACCAATTTTATCACCAAGCTGGGCTGTTTGTACCATTTCTTCATTCGCTACTTTTTTAACTTCTTCAGGAATTTGTTTATTGGACGCAGTTTCGTATGCTTTCATTAATCCAGTTAAAGCTGCAGTTCCTGAAACTTTAAAAGGTGCAGTAATTTGAATTTCTGCATCTTTTACACCTGCTGTAATCAAAGCGTTAGTGTACATTGCATCTGTTACCCAGTTAATGTTCTTTGATCGTACAATAAGACCAGATCCTGGTTTTGTGTATGTAATCATAGAAGAAGAAATTGCTCTCGTACCAATTTGTGCTTTTGGAACAATGCCTTCTAGAAATTTATGTTCTTCCGCATTAGATACAGTAATAATTGTAGCATCTTTCGGTGCTTTCATTTCTTTTAACAGATCTTGTTTTTGTTGTTCAGATAAGTTCTCTCCTAATGTAACAATTGATTCTCCCTCGATGATGTCTGCAAACGAAGCTGTTGGCATCATAAATACCGTTACAGCTAATAGCAGAGCTAGTAATTTCGTTTTCACGAAAAATCGCTCCCTTTCTCTTTCTAAAATTTTCGGGCAACAAAGTTATTATAGTATATATTTCTTATTTGTCACCTGACTTTTTCCACATTTCAAAAAAGAAGTATCTAGATTGTCGGATTCTTTTTGTTTCTAGTCATGAATGTGGTAATATAGTGCTGAGATAGTTGAAAGGAGACATATACGTATGAAAACTTTAGGATACATATTAATGGAAAACGGTGAAAAAATCGACTTGGAATTTTTCCCAGAAGAAGCACCAAAAACAGTAGAAAACTTTAAAAAATTAGCAGAGCAAGGATTTTATGACGGTGTTACATTCCACCGTGTTATTCCTGGCTTCGTAAGCCAAGGTGGAGACCCAACAGGTACAGGTGCAGGTGGCCCAGGTTACTCTATTCCATGTGAAACTGATGGAAACCCTCATAGACACCTTGTAGGATCACTTTCTATGGCTCACGCTGGCCGTAACACAGGCGGTAGCCAATTCTTTATCGTTCATGAGCCACAGCCACATTTAGATGGTGTTCATACTGTATTCGGTAAAGCAACAAGCGGTATTGAAACAGTATTAAAAATGCGTCAAGGCGATGTAATGAAAGAAGTTAAAGTTTGGGAAGAATAAGGTAAGGAAAAAGAGAGCTTTTGCTCTCTTTTTTATTTTTAATGAAATCGAGTACTTCTTCTACAGCTCATCATACAAGTAGTGTTGTTGCTAAAATATATTGCTTGTGAGAACAAACCTTTAACAAATTACATAGAATACATTACATTATATGTTTCAACAAATATTTTTTGTTATATTAATTTTGCTAGAATTGTGCTGCTTTAGAGTAACTATGAATGAAGTGATGTTGAATGATATGTTTCTTTCCATTCCATATAAAATTTTCTTTTTTTAACTCTATTTATTAAAGGAATAGTGCTGAAACATAGATTTGACTTTCTTCTTTTCGCTTTGTATGATTATCAAGTTGTTTTAGACTCTTCTCACTCTGTTGAAAATATTGTAAAATGAATGTGATATGAAAAGAGTGATTGAGGGGATTACTAGTTTGTAACTTTTGTAAGAAGGGATAAGGGTTATGTTAATTCGTTTTAAAAAAAGTTATGAAAAAATTGCAATGGGGCTTCTTTCGTTTATGCCAACTGAAAAAGATGTGAAAACATTACAATTGACAATGAAAGAATATGAAGCAAAAGATGATTGGCAATTGTATTTGTGGAAAGAAAATGAAGATTTTGTTGGAATAATGGGGATTGTAAAAAAAGAGAATCATGTATTAGAAATTCAGCATTTGAGTGTGAACCCGTCTCACCGTCATGTGGGGATTGGGACGAAGATGGTTCAAGAGTTAAAGAGTAAATTTCTTGAGTTTACAATTTGCGGAAATGAGCAAACGGCAAGTTTTTGCGAAAAATGTAAAGGGCTAGAACAAAATATACATTCGTGAAAGCAGAGATAAGTAGTTTATTATCTCTGCTTTCTTTTTTGTAATTGTTCGTATCGTTCAGTAATGACCTCTGTGCGATCACGCAAAGTGTGCTTGTTTATAATATATTCACCTGGGATAGCATTCAAGTCTTTCCAAGAGAGGTTTTGTTTTTGACATAACTCTATGCACTGCTTCTCTAACAATGGATCTGATAAGGGTAAAAATAAAGGTACAAAACGTTCTTTTTTATGGATAGATTGCAATCTTTCATTGAGCAAGGAAAGAAGTTGTACTTGATTAATTCCTAAACGTTGTAAAGGCACACCGCTTTTTTCTAAAATTGTGATTGCGCTTTTCATCATTTTTGTGGAACCATTCCAGTTAGCACGTCTTTGGTGGTATAAAGAAACTGCAATTTGAATGAGACCAACTAAGTAATGATCTCGATTACCTCTTGGTTTTGTCTTCCAGTACTCTTCTAGTATTTCGTGACATTCAAAATAGTCATAATCTCCATGGAAATGAATTAAAAATTGTATGTATTCGGTAGGATACATGTTTTTTCGCCCCTATCTAACGGTTATACATATAAGTGTATCATAGAAATATGAACAATAAACGACTAGGAGGTTTCCCCCTAGCCGTTATTGTTCATATTAGCAGAAGCAAGCTGCTCCTACAATAATTAGTAAAATAAACAGTACAACAAGTAATGCGAACCCACCGCTAAAACCACAATCAACGTGACCCATAGTTTTTTGACCTCCTACATTGTTCTTACTACACTGTTATCATATGAAGTGGTGGGCATGATGACATAGGCATTGGTCTATTTTTAATTAAATTTCTTAAAAAGGTTGGATAGAACATGAGTATGCTCTATACTTATGTTGTTATAGAAAAAATGTGGTGGGATGCTTTGTGCAATATAATTTTAAAGTAGAGGCTTTTGAAGGGCCTTTGGATCTATTGTTACATTTAATACATCGTTATGAAATTGATATATATAATATTCCTGTAGCAGATATTACAGAGCAATATTTATCTTATGTGCATACGATGAAAGAACTTCAATTAGATGTTGCAAGTGAGTATTTAGTAATGGCCGCAACGTTATTACAAATTAAAAGTAAGATGTTGTTGCCGAAACATGAAGAAGATGTACTTGATAACGGTGATGATTTTATAGATGATCCTCGTCAAGAATTGATGGAGAGGTTAATTGAATATAAGAAATATAAGCAAGTTGCTACTGAGTTAAAAGAAAGAGAACAAGAAAGAGCACAGCTATATACACGTCCGCCAATTGACTTTACATCGTTGGAACAAGAAGAGGAGACAAGTTTACCTCTTGATGTTACGTTATATGATATGCTAGCAGCATTTCAAAAATTAATGCGCCGTAAAAAGGCAAAAAAACCTGTAACAACACGTATTACTCGTCAAGAAATACCAATTGAACAACGAATGACTGATATTTTAAAGCAGTTAAAAATAAAGGGTGGTCGCCAAAGTTTTTATGATTTGTTTGTTGATGATGAACGTGAAATAATGGTTGTAACATTTTTAGCAGTTCTGGAACTTATGAAAAATCAACAAATCACAATTGAGCAAGAACATAATTTTGATGAAATTTTCGTATCAAGCTCTAATAAATCTGCATAGAGCAAGTATGTGAAAATGGGATAGAAACATTTTATCTCATGCTATGTTTTAATGTATCGTTTGGAACAAGAGAAAAAGTATTGAACCGAACGCATTGATTGTGATTCGGTTTTTTGATGTGTATTTTTATGGAAAAATAGAAGGAAGGAGCTCGTGAAATGGATAGGAAAGAACAAAAGTCAATTATTGAAGGCCTTTTATTTGTTTCTGGTGATGAAGGGATTTATCCAGAACAAATAGCGAAAGTTCTTGAAATTGAAATGAATGAAGTAATTAATATTTTAGAAGAAATGCAACAAGAATGTGAAGGTGCAAACCGTGGTTTGCAAATTGTACAGTATGCAAAAGTATATCGTTTTGCTACAAAGAAAGAACATGCTTCATATTATCAAAAATTAATGGATACACCAACAGCTGCTTCGCTTTCGCAAGCTGCCCTCGAAACGTTAGCGATTGTTGCATATCGTCAACCAATCACAAGGACTGAGATGGAAGAGATTAGAGGAGTTAAAACCGATAAGGCGTTACAAACGTTGGTTTCCCATTTACTTATAAAAGAAATGGGAAGAGCAGAAGGACCAGGGCGGCCTATTTTATATGGAACAACAAAAGAATTTTTGGACACATTTGGATTGAAAACATTAGATGATTTACCATCGCTTTCTGAAGAGAATGAACAAATGAATGAAGCTGATTTATTCTTCGGTTCCTTACAAGAGATATCGAAATAAAAGCTTAGCATTTTGCTAAGCTTTTTTTGTATATCAATTATTTACAGTGCCATACTAAATGAAAAAAGGAGACGAGTTATGAGAGGTATGCGGATTATTCTATTATTAGCTTCTGTTTTATTATGTTTTTCTTTAAATAGCGCATCAGCTAAAAGGTATATGATGTCTATTCATACTACGTCTCCTTTACATATGCATCGGCAACATCTTAGTAAAATGAAAGTGAGCTTTTTAAAAGTGGGGCAAGGTGACGCAACACTTATTATAATGCCAAATGGACAAACAATGTTAATTGATGGAGGACCTTATGAAGCAGGAGAGGTTATTATTCAGAAATTAATTGAGAAAGGGATTAATCATTTAGATGTAATTGTCAGTACGCATCCCGATATGGATCATATAGGGGGGTTAATTCCAATTGTAGAGCAAATGCCGGTATCGCTTATATTAGATAGTGGAAAAACATATAGTTCTCTTACTTATCATACGTATCGGAATAATATTAAAAAAAGAGGGATACCTTTCGTTTCAGTAAAGGAAGGACAATATATACCGCTGGATCCACATGTTTCTATACAAGTATTAAACAACGGGAAATCAAAAGATGAAAATAATGAATCCTCAATTGTTTTAAAGGTACGATATGGAAAAGCGGATTTTTTATTAATGGGTGACGCGGATGTACGGACAGAAAATGAAATATTAAAACAATTTGATGTGCATGCAGATGTTTTGAAAGTGGGGCATCACGGCTCATATACTTCAACAAGTGAAACGTTTATAAAAAAAGTGGAACCGCAGTTTGCTATTCTGTCGTACGGGAGTAGTAATCCGTATGGACATCCTCATCAAAGTGTAGTAAAGCGCTTGAAAAGGCACGGTATAATGGTATATAGAACAAATAAACGTACAGTAGAAATAGAAACAGATGGTGAACATGTTATGTTAAAATCTAGCGGTTTAATGCCATTGTTGAAGTGATTTCTATATTAGGGGTGGATACTGTCCCTTTTTGGAAAAATGAATAATATATATTATAATTATAAGGGACGTAAGAAATTTCCTTTTCTGTTGAATAAAAAGGAAATTTCATTAGAATGTATAGACAACTACTCGTGCATATATTAAGATGGAACTAGGCGAATAAGGTAATAATAACAAGTAGGTATTTCATGGGAAAGGATCGATGAAAATGAAAACGCAAATTGTCATCAATGCCAAAATTTACACAGGTCAAGAAATAGTGGAAAACGGATTTATTCGTTACGCAGAAACCATTAAAGAAATTGGTTTGATGGCTCAATATGTACCACAAGAAAATGAAACTGTTTTTGATGCTACAGGGAAGATTGTAATTCCAGGTATGATCGATGTTCATATTCATGGTGGATACGATATTGATGCGATGGATGCAAATAGCGATGGGTTAGTAACTCTAGGTAAAGAAATGTTAAAAGAAGGGGTTACAACTTACTTCCCAACAACAATGACACAAGCTCCAGAGGCAATTGAAGCAGCGCTAACTGCTGCGAAAGAAGCAAAAGAAAAAGGAGCGCATTTCGAATATATTCACTTAGAAGGACCTTATGTTTCAAAGAAACGTGCAGGTGCACAACCACTTGAACATATCGTTCCTGCAAATATTGAGCAATTTAAACAATGGCAAGAAGCAAGTGGGAATTTAATTAAATTAGTAACATATGCACCAGAAGAAGAGGGAGCATTAGAGTTTGAACAATATCTTGCTGAAACTGGTGTAGTTGGCACAATGGGGCATACAGATGCAATTGATGCACAACTAAAAAATAGAAAGATTACACATGCGACACATTTATACAATCAAATGCGTGGATTACATCACCGTGAACCAGGAGTTGTTGGTCATGTGTTATTAAATCCAGATGTAATGGTTGAAGTAATTACAGATGGTATTCATATTCACCCTGATATGGTGAAATTAGCATATAAGTTAAAAGGACCGAAAAAAGTAAGTGTTATTACTGACGCAATGCGTGCAAAAGGTCTTGAAGATGGATTATATGAGCTTGGCGGACAGCCAGTACATGTAAAAGATGGTAGTGCTCGATTAGAAGATGGAACGTTAGCTGGTAGTATCCTAAAAATGGATCAAGCTTTCCGAAATGTAATTGAATTTACAGGTTGTTCAATCGAAGATGCAGTACTGATGACATCAGTTAACCAAGCAGAAGAGTTTGGATTAAATAATAAAGGTGCATTAGCGGTAGGAAAAGATGCAGACTTTGTTGTGATGAATGAAGATTTACATGTATATGATACGGTTCGTTTAGGAATTCATATGAAGGAAGGGAAGTAATTAAATGAATATTCTTGTTGTAAAAACTCCAGAAGAATTAGCAGAAGCAGGTTATAAATTAATTGAAGAAGTTGTAAAAACAAAAGAAAATCCAACATTAGGAATGGCTACAGGAAGCTCTCCATTAGGTATTTATGCAGAAATACGAAAAAATAAACTTGATACAAGCCGTGTAACCACTGTAAACTTAGATGAGTACGTAAATTTACCACATGAAGATAAAAACAGCTATCACTATTTCATGCAAGAACAGTTGTTTGATCATCTTCCATTTAAACAAACTTATGTACCAAACGGGATGGCAAGTGATTTAGAGGAAGAGTGCAAACGTTACGAGAGCATTCTAGCTGCTAACCCAGTTGACCTACAGATTCTTGGAATCGGTGAAAACGGTCACATCGGATTTAATGAGCCAGGAACACCGTTTAATTCTCCAACAAACATTGTTGAATTAACAGAATCTACACGCCAAGCAAACCTTCGCTTCTTCGAAAAAGAAGAAGATGTGCCAACTCATGCGATTACAATGGGAATTGGAAGCATTATGAAAGCGAAACAAGTTCTACTTGTTGCGATGGGTTCTAAAAAGGCAGAAGCTGTTAAAGAATTATTGCAAGGTGAATATAGTGAAGAGTGTCCGGCTACAGTTTTACAACGTCATCCGAATGTAACCGTAATCGCTGATCAAGAAGCTCTATCTTTATGCAGTGAGGCGATTGCTGATGAACATCGACAAGTATTCACCATTTCCGATCTATTATCAGATTCAAGAGTGGGTGAAACAGCTAATTGAGGACGGCGAATGGAAGCCGGGAGATAAAATCCCATCTGAGAATGAACTTTG
Source organism: Bacillus thuringiensis (assembly GCF_001595725.1). GTDB lineage: Bacteria > Bacillota > Bacilli > Bacillales > Bacillaceae_G > Bacillus_A > Bacillus_A thuringiensis_K. The sequence goes on along the minus strand of NZ_CP014282.1, from coordinate 3,894,759 downwards.
TGATAAGTTCGAAGTGAGTCGTATGACAATCAGACAGGCGATTAATAATTTAGTGGAACAAGGCTATTTATATCGGAAGCGTGGAATTGGAACATTTGTCCAACTTCCGAAAGTGGAACAAAAGTTGCAAGGAATGACGGGATTCACAGAAGACATGATTTCTCGTGGAATGAATCCAAGTAGTCAATTACTTAGTTTCCGCCTAGTTCCAGCTACTGCTAAAATAGCAGACCGGTTAAGAATACAGGAGGGGGAATCGGTTTATGAAGTGAGGCGTATTCGCTTAGCTGATGATGAACCGATTGCTTTTGAGACGACATATTTGTCGCCAGCTCTTGTAAAAGATATTAACGAAGAGATATTGCAACAATCTTTATATGAACATTTAGAGAAAAAACTGGGCTTTAAACTTGTTAGCGCTACTCAGTCAATTGAAGCTTCCGTTGCGACGGAAAATGAAGCTGAACATCTGCATATTCCTAAAAAGGCGCCTGTACTTGTCATGCGTCAATGGTCATATTCAGAAGGTGAGGTACCGCTAGAGTACGTGAAATGTATTTATCGTGGAGATCGTTATAAATTTATTACGAATATCGCACGTAACAAATAGTATATTTCAGTTTGTGAAGTACAGTGGAATTGAAAATGGTTAACATGTAAAGAAATAAAAATACGACTCATCCTTATAAGGAATGAGTCGTATTTTTATTATGAGTAATTACGTGGTTAACAGCATCTTTGACGTGATTTACTACATAGTGAGCGTGATTTTTTACTGCATCATCTGCTTGCGACATAGCAAAACTGTGAGGAGTTAAAGAAAACATAGGAATGTCATTATAAGAATCCCCTATACAAGCAATTTCCTCAGGTTTTATTTGAAACTCATTTAATAAAACAGAAATGGCAGAGCCTTTACTAACATTTGGTGGCATTACATCTAAACATTGTTCTGCAGAGATGAAAGTACTAACTTTCCCGTGGAATTTTTCATCAATTTTTTTCTGAAGGAGTTGTAAGTTCTCCTTTGTTCCACCGACAGAAATTTTATTTGGGAAAATTGTATCATCAATTTTCTGTAGTAAGTTTGGTTCTTCAACAGAAGTCATAGTTACCTGTTGTTCAAGTTCTTGAATAAAAGGTGTTTTCTCTTCAATGTAATAATTATGTTCATCACTTACATAACGGAAATAAGGATCTTCATTCGTCATAGCTAACAAATCGGGAAGTATGCTGGAATCAAAAGTTGCAGATAATAGTTGTTTATTTTCATGTGTATATACAAAAACACCATTTACACTAATACGATGAAAATTTGTATTTACAGCTTTCATTAAGTCTGCAATTTCATTATCAAGTCTTCCGGAAGCGAAGCAAAGAATAACATTTTGCTCGGCAAGGCTGCGCAGTGCCGCAACATCTTGTTCGTCAATAAAACCTCCGTGTTGCATCATTGTACCATCGATATCACTTACAAACATTTTAATCATGCTGTTATCCCCTTTCTATGTACAGTTGCTCTTACATTATACGCATCATATATAAACATGTCTAAAAAATGAATTTTTATTAAATGGCAGATGTTTTACATTGACGACAAAGAAGAATATTCTGTAACATAAAAGTAGGCTATTTAAGTACGAGGGTGGTGTTATATGAGTAATTATCTAGAAATTAAAAAAGTTTTAAATAATAATGTCATCATTGCTAGCCATCCGGAACACGAGGAAGTAGTAGTGATTGGTAAAGGAATTGGATTTGGGAAAAAAGCGAAAGATGTCTTGGAGCAAGAACAAATCGAAAAAATGTTTGTCTTAAAAAATGAACGTGATCGTGAACAGTACAAATTATTAGTGCCGCATATTAGTGAAAAATTAATTGAATTGATGAACGATATTATGCTGTACATTCAAGGGAAAGCGAAATCTCCACTAAATGAACATATTCATATTGCGTTAACAGATCATATTTCATTTGCGATTAAAAGGTTAAAACAAGGACTTACAATTGATAACCCTTTTTTAGTTGAAACAAAAATGCTCTATCCAGAGGAATATGAAATTGCGGAAGGTGTTGTGGAACTTTTAAATTCTCGTTTGCAAATTGCATTGCCTGAAGGAGAAATTGGTTTTATTGCACTTCACATTTACAGTTCGCTTACAAATTCTGATTTATCTTCAGTTAATCAAAACTCCCGTCTCATTGCACAACTTGTATCTTTAATTGAGACAAACTTACAAATTACATTAGATCAAGAGAGCATTCATTATTTACGTCTTATTCGTCATCTTCAATATGCTATTGAGAGGGTGAAAAAAGGAGAAAAAGTAGAGGAATCACAAAGTTTTGCTGATTTATTAAAGGCCGAGTATCCAGTTTGCTATAACTTGGCTTGGAAGCTAGTTAAGGTCATGCAAAAAGAGTTGCAACTACCTGTATATGAAGCTGAAAGTATTTATTTAACGATGCACTTGCAACGCTTAGTAAAGGCAGAGCATGTGTAAAAAGTTATATATTTTTGTCTAAAATGAAAACGTTAAAAAAAATGATTGAATCGCTTACAATAGTTATGTATAATAACTATTGCAAAGTTATACAAATTTCGACAAACACATTAAGGTGAGTAACGAAAACGTTTGCCTTAATTATAGTGAACTTATACGTAAACCTATTTTTGACACGTGTTACTGATTCGATCAGGCATGAGTGGAGAAAAGTAAGGAATGTAAGCTAGAGAAAGGGATATACTACCCTTTGTATAGCTATCGTTCTATCTTTTTTTCCTCATGTCTTTTTGGCGTTTGTCGGAAGGTATCAATATAGATAAGAGAGGAAGGGTTTCCATGTTTAAGAAGATCTTTGGTGTTCTTCAAAAAGTCGGGAAAGCGTTAATGCTTCCAGTAGCGATTTTACCGGCGGCAGGTATTTTACTTGGATTTGGTAATGCATTTCAAAATCCACAGTTAACAAATGTTATTCCTGCTTTAAAAGCAGATTGGTTCGTAATGGTTGCAAAAATTATGGAACAATCTGGTGATATTATTTTCGCTAACCTTGCATTATTATTCGCAGTTGGGGTAGCAATTGGTTTAGCTGGTGGAGACGGAGTAGCTGGTTTAGCAGCATTCGTCGGCTACTTAATTATGAACAAAACGATGAGTGTGTTCTTAGAAGTAGATAAGCTAGTGAAAGTAACAAGTTCTGGAGCAGACCCAGTAAAAATTGGATTTGCAGATCCAGCGTATGCAAACGTATTAGGTATTCCAACGCTACAAACAGGAGTATTTGGTGGTATTATCGTCGGGATAGTAGCGGCATATTGCTATAATAAATACTTCAACATTGAATTACCATCATACTTAGGTTTCTTTGCAGGTAAGCGTTTCGTACCGATCGCAACTGCAACATTCTCTTTAATAGTAGGTATTATCATGTGCTTCATTTGGCCATACATTCAAGGTGGCTTAAACACGTTCTCACATCAAATGATTGATGCAAATAGAACAATCGCAGCATTTATATTCGGTTTAATTGAACGTTCATTAATTCCATTTGGATTACATCACATTTTCTATTCACCGTTCTGGTTCGAATTCGGTCAGTATACAAATGCAGCTGGCGAATTAATCCGTGGTGACCAAAAAATCTTTATGGCACAGTTAAAAGACGGTGTAGAATTAACAGCAGGTACATTTACAACTGGTAAGTATCCGTTCATGATGTTTGGTCTTCCAGCAGCAGCTTTAGCAATGTACCATGAAGCACGTCCAGAAAATAAAAAATTAGCAGCAGGTATTTTAGGTTCTGCAGCATTAACATCTTTCTTAACAGGTATTACAGAGCCACTTGAATTTTCATTCTTATTCGTAGCGCCAGTATTATTCGGAATTCACGCTGTATTTGCTGGTCTATCATTTATGACAATGCAAATTTTAGGTGTTAAAATTGGTATGACATTCTCTGGTGGTTTAATTGACTTCCTATTATTCGGTGTACTACCAGGCCGTACAGCATGGTGGTGGGTAATTATTGTTGGTCTTGTACTAGCAGTTATTTACTACTTCGGATTCCGCTTTGCAATTCGTAAATGGAATCTAAAAACACCTGGTCGTGAAGTGGCAAATGCAAATGACGGCGCAGGAAAAGCAGAAGCAGGCGAACTTCCTCGTGAAGTATTAGTAGCACTTGGTGGTAAAGAAAACATTGCTTCTTTAGATGCTTGTATTACTCGTTTACGTGTTCAAGTTAACGAACAAAAGAATGTAAACAAAGACCGCTTAAAAGAACTTGGAGCAGCTGGTGTACTTGAAGTTGGAAATAACATTCAAGCTATTTTCGGACCGAAATCTGACACATTAAAATCACAAATTCATGATATTATGTCAGGCCGTACACCTCATGTTGAAAAAGAAGAACCTGTAAAAGTGGAAGAAACTCCTCAAAAAGTTGATGAAAATGAAACAATTGTATCACCAATTGAAGGGAAAATCTTACCGATTACAGAAGTACCTGACCAAGTATTCTCAGGAAAAATGATGGGAGATGGATTTGCAATTGAGCCAACTGAAGGAACAGTAGTTTCTCCAGTTAATGGTGAGATTGTCAATGTATTCCCTACAAAACATGCGATTGGTATTCAATCTGAAGGCGGAAAAGAAATTTTAATCCACTTTGGTATTGATACTGTAAAATTAAATGGTGAAGGTTTTGAAGCGCTTGTAGCACAAGGCGACAAGGTGAAACAAGGCCAACCATTATTAAAAGTAGATCTTGCATTTGTAAAAGAAAATGCACCATCTATCATTACACCAATTGTCTTTACAAACTTACAACAAGGGCAACAAGTCGAATTGAAAAAAGATGGAAATGTTAAGAAGGGCGAAACCGCTATTATTGACATTCAGTAGGAATTTGACGCAAAATGTTTATAATTATAATAGGCGATGTGGTTGACCGAACATCGCCTATTATATACAATAGATGGTGTAGTACTCACGTCTATACAACTAAAAAATACTGTAATTTAAAGGAGATAAATTATCATGGAAAAAATCTTTAAAGTAACTAGCGACTCAGGAATTCATGCTCGTCCAGCAACTCTACTTGTAAACACTGCAAGCAAATTCGGTTCTGACATTAACTTAGAGTATAACGGAAAGAACGTTAATTTAAAATCAATCATGGGCGTTATGTCTTTAGGCATTCAACAAAACGCAGAAATTAAAATCACTGCAAATGGTGATGATGCAGCTCAAGCACTAGCAGCTATCGAAGAAACTATGAAAAACGAAGGATTAGGAGAATAATGACTCTTAATATTCAAGGGATCGCTGCATCAAGTGGGATTGCTATTGCAAAGGCTTTCAGACTTGAAAATCCTGAATTTAACATCGAAAAGAAATCAATTACAAACGAAGCTGCAGAAATTGCACGCTTAGACGCTGCGCTTGAGAAAGCAAAAACTGAATTAGAAGCTATTAAAGACCACGCATTTGCTGAACTAGGTGCTGACAAAGCTGCGATCTTTGAAGCACATTTATTAGTGTTAAATGATCCAGAACTAGTAAACCCAGTAAAAGATAAAGTAAATAGCGAAAAAGTAAATGCTGAATTTGCAATGGATGAAGTTGCATCAATGTTTATTTCTATGTTTGAAAACATGGATAACGAATATATGAAAGAACGTGCTGCGGACATTCGTGACGTAACAAAACGCGTTCTTGCACATTTACTAGGAATTAACTTCTCAAATCCTGGTACAATTTCTGAAGAGGTAATCATCATTGCTGAAGATTTAACACCATCTGATACAGCTCAGTTAAACCGTAAGTATGCAAAAGGTTTTACTACTGATATCGGTGGACGTACATCTCACTCTGCAATTATGGCTCGTTCTATGGAAATTCCAGCTGTTGTTGGTACGAAAGTTGTTATGGAAAAAATCCAAAACGGCGATATCGTTATCATTGACGGTTTAGATGGAGAAGTAATTGTAAACCCATCAGAAGAAACTCTTCGTTCGTTTGAAGAAAAGAAAGCGAAATTTGAAGAGCAAAAAGCTGAATGGGCAAAATTAAAAGACCAAGCTACTGTAACAAGTGACGGACATCACGTTGAGCTTGTTGCAAATATCGGAACACCAAATGATGTACAAGGTATTATCGATAATGGCGGAGAAGGCGTTGGCTTATACCGTACAGAATTCTTATACATGGGCCGTGACAATCTTCCAACAGAAGAAGAGCAGTTCGAAGCGTATAAAGCAGTTCTTGAAGGTGTAAAAGAGGGTCAACCAGTCGTTGTTCGTACACTTGATATCGGTGGAGATAAAGAGCTTCCATACTTACATTTACCAAAAGAAATGAACCCATTCTTAGGATACCGTGCAATTCGCTTATGTCTTGATGAGCAAGATGTGTTCCGTACACAACTTCGTGCATTACTTCGTGCTAGCGTATACGGTAACTTAAAAATTATGTTCCCAATGATTGCAACTCTTGATGAGTTCCGTCAAGCGAAAGCAATTTTATTAGAAGAGAAAGCGAAACTTGTAGAAGCGAGTACAACTGTTTCTGATTCTATTGAAGTTGGTATGATGGTTGAAATCCCAGCTTCAGCAGTATTAGCAGATCAATTTGCGAAAGAAGTTGACTTCTTCTCTATTGGAACAAATGATTTAATCCAATACACAATGGCTGCAGACCGTATGAACGAACAAGTATCTTACTTATACCAACCATATAACCCATCTATTTTACGTCTTGTAAAAATGGTTATCGATGCTGCTCATAAAGAAGGCAAATGGGCTGGTATGTGTGGTGAGATGGCGGGCGATTCACTTGCTATTCCATTATTATTAGGATTAGGTTTAGATGAGTTCAGTATGAGTGCAACATCTATTCTTCCTGCAAGAACACAACTAAGCAAGTTGTCAAAAACAGAAATGGAAACATTAGCAGAAAAAGCATTAATGATGTCAACTGCTGAAGAAGTTGTTGAACTAGTTAAAAGCATATAAGTAATAAAAAAACCTGAGTCGATTGAAATCGGTCTCAGGTTTTTTCTATGAGAAAAGTAAATCTTATTTTCTTACTAGAGGATAAGGTACAGAATTAGATAGCGATAGCAACGATATCAGATGGGCATACACGTAAAATACCAGTAAAAGTATTTCGGTTTTGATTGTGCTTATCATCTTTGTTGTTATCTTTATTGTCTTTGTCATTGTTATTACGAGCTAAAGCAGAGAAAAGAGCAACACCGTTACAGAAACCTTCAAAAATTACATTGTTGAAAGATCCAACACCTTTAACGCTTAATAGAGAAAGCTCTGTTCCAACTGAAATGCTAGCAAGTACGTTACATACAGCTGGTTGTTGTGGCTTAACCTCTCTCTCCTTCTCACGATGGTCGCGCTCTCTTTCATGATGATGACAGTCTCTAAAGTTATCACAGCATCCAAATGATCCAAACATAATCCTCATCACCCCCTTCACACTTATAATCTATGTAAGTTCGGTAGTAAGTGACTGGACAGAGAGTGGAATTTTTTCTAGGAGATTTTCTCATTTTAAATGACTAGCTGGGTATTTAGTATGGAATGATGTTTAAAATAGGGGTAATATAACAAAAAAATGTAAAAACCACCGAAATAAATGAAATGGGTAGCCTTTACACTTTTTTACTTTTATATAAAACGATGATATATACAGGAAGAGCTAGGAGTAGTGGTACAATGGATCGTGCAGTATGTTTTTCTGATTCTAATTGGAATGCTTCTTCTTTTGGGAATTGTAAAATGGAGATGTTTGCGGCATCACCAATAAAATATAGAAGCAGTACAGTTACTATGTAGCATAAAAGTGCGATAAAGCTTCCGTATGAACTCAATGAAAATCCCTCTCTTGTTATCTATTTGTTATCATTGTATCACAATTGTAACAAAAATACACGGGTATATTTCAATACCTAAACAAAATTCGACACGAAACGTCACGTTTACTTATGAGGAGGGAATAGAATATACTTTTCCATAAGTATAAATGTCGAATGATTTGTAGTAATATTACAAAAGTGTGACAGGAAATAAAAAAACGAAGGCAACGTAGTTACCTTCGTTTTTTATTATTTTGCCCACTCGCTCACTTGCTCTACGCTCATACGTGGTGCAGGGTGGCCTTTTAAAGTTGATTCACCAATTGTAATAAGCATAATTGGAACGTAACGAGATGAAACGTTAAATTCGTCTGTCAGTGCTTGTGGATTAAAGCCACCAATAGCACAAGTGTCCCAACCAGTCGCTTTAGCTGCAAGCATAAGTTGCATTGCTGCTAAAGATGCATTTGAAAAGGCAGCATCTCTTGAGAATTGTTCACGAGCATATGCAGATTCAATATTTTTAGCTAAGCGTTCTTTTGCTTCTTCTTTCATAAATCCTTGTTCTACAATTGGACCATATACTGGCTCAACATTTTTATAAGCTTCTAAATCACCTAAAATAGCGACTACTGCAGAAGCATCAAGAATTTGTTGTTGGTTATAAGCTATCGGGTGTAATCGTTTTTGTACATCTTCACCTTGAAAAACAAGGAATTTCCAGTGTTGTAAGTTCCAAGCGGAAGGTGCTTGTGCTGCGGCTTTTAAAATCTCGTGTAATTCTGTAGATGAGATTTCTTTATTTGGGTTGAATGCACGTGTAGATGTGCGTTCATATAGAACGTTAAAAAAGTTGTCGTTTGTCATTATATATCCTCCAAATTGCATATAAAATTATCGAGAAAACGCAATATATATTACTTACATTTTGTAAGTTATCGAATTTAAGAATATAATATCTTTATTTTAATTGTCAAGTTTTAAGAAATAAGCTAGGGCATTCATACAAACGATATAATTCCTATAATCATACACTAAAAAAGGAATTTATAGAGTGAAAAGGGAAGATAACATTCTCAATTAGCTTGTTAATATGTATCTCTCACAAATTAAAGTTTATTGGGTAATAGTCTTTTAAAAATGTTTGTGAGGAATTCAGTAGAACAAGATATATGAAGTGAGTGAAGACTAGTGATGAACATACTACATTTTTTATTAGAGAATACGGTTTTCCAAAATGTGTTACAAGATTTGCAGTTAAATGTCCTTTATATAGAAAATGGATGTAAACATCAACAAACGATAGAAAATATTCATCCAAAATGTATGTTTATAGCAAATAGTTTTGAAGAGGGCGAATTATTATTTCAAAGAACGAAACCGCACATTATAATTATGTATGTAACAGATTATTCTCAAATAAAATATATAAAGAATATGTATACCTTGCAAAGTACATTTATTGTCATTTGGGATCAACAAATAACAAAAGAATTTACAGATGTACTCGCATTAGGAATACGTAATATTGTAATAGCCCCTGTAACTCCGCAAGCAGTGTTAGAAGAAGTGAATAAGAGTTTGTATCAACTTTCTTTAGTAAGGCAAGTTAGTTTGCAACAGGAACTGCTTCAAACGATGTTTGATTTTCAAAATGATTTATTATTTATAGTAGAAGATGATGAAATTGTTGATTGTAATACAAATTTTTTAACGTTTTTCGGATATGAAAATTTGTTTGCCTATCGTGAGCAACATTTAGTATTTGCTGAACATTTTATTAGAGAAAATGGATACTACTCGACGACGCATGATATAACATGGCTAGACGATACTTTATCAAGCGGTAGAAGAATTAAGATGTTAAATTATGAAGGGACAGTATCTACTTTTCTATTACGTGCGACACCATTGCCAGAAGATTTATCAAGATTTATTGTAAAGTGCACGGAAATTACAGAATTAGATGAAATCTATCAAGAACAAGAAAGACTTGCTATGATAGATTCATTAACAGAGATTTATAATCGTTTAAAATTTCAACAAATACTAGAGGTAGAATGGGAAAAGGTAATACGTACTGATGAGAAAATAGCAATTATTTTATTTGATATAGATAATTTTAAAACAGTTAATGACACATATGGTCATGATTTTGGCGATTTGGCATTAATACAACTTGCAGAGCTTATGAAATCTAAAGTGGAGCAGCAACATGTATTTGCAAGATGGGGAGGAGAAGAATTCATTATATTAGTGACAAATACAGTAGAAAAGGAAGCATTTCAAGTTGCGGAGTCATTACGATTCTTCATTGAAACAAAGCAATTCACTGGAATTTCAAAGTTAACAGCTAGCTTTGGAGTTGCGTTATATGAACAAGGAACTACAAGAGAAGAATTAATGCAACGAGCGGATATTGCATTATATGAAGCGAAAAAAAATGGGAAGAATCAAGTATGTGTGTATAGAAAAGAAAAAATGTAATTTTTCGCAACAAATTGTTGCGATTTTTTTTTATTGTTTGATAATAGAATAGGGGGACAATTTTTAGCTAAGGAATTATGGAGGATCAATATGATAAAAAAAGTAATGGTCATGGCTTCACTGTCTGCTATAGTTGGCGGTGGGGTATACTATTTTCTTGTTAGCCCCAATATAAAGGAAAACACTGTATTAACAACTAAAGTGAATCCTACTATTGAATCGGAAGTACAAGGGAATATAGAAGAAAAAGAAGAGCAACAAATTGATTATGCTAGCATATCTCAAAAATTAGATCAATATTTAGTCGGAAAGCAATTCAATGGAACAGTTTTGGTAACAGATAAAGAGCATGTTATTTTGAATAAAGGATATGGGTATGCTGATGTTCAAAATAAAATTGAAAATACGCCTCAGACAAAATATCGTATCGGTTCTATTACGAAAACAGTGGTTGCCACATCTATTTTACAGTTGCAAGAACAAGGGAAATTGAATATTCAAGATAATGTAAATAAATATATTCCTTCATTTCCGGAGAATAAAAATATTACGCTATATCATTTATTAACGCATACCTCTGGTTTACCTGAACACGCAAAAGGCAATGTTAATGCTGCTTCCCGTTTACAGTTAATTAATTGGATTGGACGTCAAAATTTAGAATTTCCTGCAGGAACAGGTTGGAGATATACAGATTATAATTATATGGTGCTTGCTTATATAATAGAACATATATCGAAAAAACCTTTAGGAGATTACATAAAAGAAAATATATTTGTAAAAGCAGATATGTATGAATCCGGCATGGGAAATATGGTGCCTGGAGATAAAAATTTTACAAAGGGTTATGTGAAAAAAAATCAAGAGCTTGTACCAGCACAAAAGCTAGGCATGGATTGGCTATATGGTTGTGGTGAGATGTATACGACAGTTGGAGATATGAAGAAATTAGACGAAGCAATTATAAATGGAAAACTTCTTTCAGAACAAAGTATACAAACAATGTTTTCACCTTCAGCGGAACGGAAATATGCATTTAGTTTTTATATATATCCAGATTATTTTCATAATCATGGTGTATTATCTGGTTGGAACACTTTCAATAATTTTAATAAAGAAAAAGGAACTTTTGTTATGTTATTTTCAAATGTGAAAAATAGTATGGATGATGACTTTAATAAAGAGTTCCGAAAGATGGTAAATGATTTATTAGAACAAAGGGGATGAGAAAATGGAACATAAAACTTTATCAATAGGTTTCATTGGTATTGGCGTAATGGGAAAAAGTATGGTTTATCACTTAATGCAGGATGGTCATAAAGTATATGTATATAATAGAACGAAGGCAAAAACAGATTCTTTAGTACAAGATGGTGCACATTGGTGTGATACGCCAAAAGAGTTAGTGAAGCAAGTTGATATTGTAATGACAATGGTTGGATATCCACATGATGTAGAAGAAGTGTATTTTGGTATAGAAGGAATTATAGAACATGCAAAAGAAGGTACGATAGCAATTGACTTTACGACATCTACACCTACTTTAGCAAAACGTATTAATAAAGTTGCAAAAAGCAAAAAAATATATACGTTAGATGCACCTGTCTCAGGAGGAGATGTTGGCGCGAAAGAAGCAAAACTCGCAATTATGGTAGGTGGAGAGAAAGAAATATATGATAGATGCTTACCTTTACTTGAAAAGTTAGGAACAAACATTCAATTACAAGGACCGGCTGGGAGTGGACAACATACAAAAATGTGCAATCAAATTGCGATTGCTTCCAATATGATTGGAGTATGTGAGGCTGTTGCTTACGCGAAGAAGGCTGGACTGAATCCAGATAAAGTGTTAGAGAGTATTTCAACAGGGGCAGCAGGTAGCTGGTCATTAAGTAATTTAGCTCCTCGAATGTTAAAAGGAGACTTTGAGCCAGGATTTTATGTAAAGCATTTTATGAAAGATATGAAAATTGCTTTAGAGGAAGCAGAAAAATTACAATTACCAGTTCCAGGCTTAAGTTTGGCGAAAGAATTGTATGAAGAGTTAATTAAGGGTGGCGAAGAAAATAGTGGAACACAAGTATTATATAAAAAATATATAAGGGGGTAAACGAGGTGGACTTTCAAAAGTTTGATGAGATGATTGATACTTTACAGCGAGCTACTTGTATGCAAATCAATGAAAAACAAAAAGAAGCTTTTAAACAAAAATATGATTTTGAACCAGAATTTGAATATGGAAGAGATGAGAAGGGGCATTATGTAATTCGAACCTCAAAAAAGATGTTAGAAGAAATGGAGTTTTATTTGGCATTGAAATATGATCGTGATGGAGTGGATCTTTATATGCAAGCTGAGATTGATGGTATATTTCATGTATCTGTTAGCTATGGTGAAGATGCCCTACATCTACAAGAATTGTTTCAATTTCTAGAAGAAAATAAATAAAAGTCCTCATTTGAGGACTTTTATTTAGTCATCTTTAATTTTTATAATTATAAGTTAGAAGCACGGCGGCATCGTTCAACCGGGAACGGGATAATTTGTGCGATGTGATTAGGACCAAATTGTTTTGTACGAGCATGGCGTATTATATAAAAAGCACACAGAATTGAAACAGGAATAGCGCCGAATAAACCAAATAATAAAGCGCTTACACAAGATGCGACAAATCCTAAAACACCAATTTCTAACTCTTCCATAATAGCTCCTAAAATAACAGGAAATGCTCCACATGTAACTCCAAGTATAAGTGCGATAAGTAAGCTCATGATTATCCCCCTCTGTTTGCGATATTCTTTTCCTTCTTAGTTAATTGTAGTATATCACATATAAAACAGAATTTTCAGAAAAAATTCAATAAATGTTCAAAAAATGCACTTGAAAAAATCAAGGTGTTAAATTTGTGATGAAATGGTACTTTCAAGTAAATAAAAAATCAGGCTTATTTCAAAATGAAATAAGCCTGTTCCATAGGAGGATGTATATATGTAGAGTGAATAAAAGTTTGGAAAAGGGGATCCAAGTCCTTTTATTCAACTAACTACCTTAATAGATTGGAACCCAGCCTTCAGTTGTAACAAAAATACGAATAGCTACAACTTGGCGATCATCTTGCAAAGTAAAATAATGTCTTGCATTTTCAGGAACAGATATGAGATCACCTGGCTCAAGTTCAACGTCAAAGAATGTTCCGTCTTTTCCTTCAATGGCAAAGATGCCATGACCACTAACAATAAAGCGAACTTCATCATCAGTATGATGGTGTTCTTTTTGAAAATTAATTAATAGTTCGTCAAGGTTAGGTGTGCTATTTGAAAGTGAAATTACATCATGCGCTTTATAACCTCGGCGTGCTGAAACATCAGCAATTTCTTTTGAAAACACAGCTAATATTTCAGCTTTGTTTTCATCTGTTAAAGAATAATTTTCATTTAAATGAGTAGGAAGTTTAGAAATATTCCATTTCTCATATAAAACGCCTTCCTTTTGTAGAAATTTAGATACTTCCACTTCATTTTCAATGCGAGTATTTACTTCATGAATACGAATTTGCGCCATTAGAAACGCCTCCTTGAATTGATAATAGTTTTATATGAAATTGGAATAGAAACTCATAAGCTTCTAATCTCTTCTTTGCATCAAAGCTATCTCGGCCCCATACGGTAATACCGTGGTTACGAATCAATATTGCTCCCGAATCTCCTTGTATATGCTTTCGGAAGTTTTCTCCAAGTGTTGGGATATGGGCATGGTTTTCAATAATAGGAATTTGAATTGTTGCACCTTCTTCCCAAATATCGAGAGCTTTAATAATTTCTTGATTTTGAAGTGTGACTGCATCACTATATAAATTTGTGATGACATTATTATCAGTTGTATGAACATGAAGTACACACCCGGCATTCGTATTGTTATAAATGTGTGTATGCAATATTGTTTCTGCTGAAGGGCGTAATTCAGTCTCTAAAACGGGAACTCCTACATGATCTACTAATAGAAAATCATCTGGAGTGGTTTTTGTTTTATCTTTACCGCTTGCTGTAATAAGAAAAGTAAGTGGTTCATGACTAACCTTTATAGAAATATTACCACTTGTTGCCGGGAACCAATTTCGTGTTGTTAATTCTTTTTTTATCTCGCTCAAGTCATACCATTGACGAAAAAGTTGTTTCATAATTTCACCTCCAACAAAAGTTTTAATTCAGCTTGCACATCTTGAAATGTTTCAAACGGTGTATAAGCAATATGATTTTCTTCACACTTTGTAATAAGAAAATCGCGAGCGAATACTTTATCCGCTTGTTTCGCGGCTTGTAAATCAGTAATAGAATCTCCAATTACAATATGAAAGTCATTTGTATCACTTAATTTACGGATTAATGATGATTTACATAATCCGCAATGATTTTGGCAATGATCATCACAAGAATGAGGCCATTTAACTGTAATAAACTCTGCTGAAAAGTCTGTTTCATTACAATAAATTTGCTCTTTTGGAATGATTCCTTGTAAGAGTGGATAGACGAAGAAATCCATTCCACCTGATATCACGTAAAAAGAAATGTTATTTTCCTTTACGAATTGTATAAATTCATGAAAACCACTACGGATTTCAGCAGTTTCTATTAAAAATTGAATAATATCATCGTGCAGATTAGTAGGTATTAATTGAAATAATTGAGAAACACCTTCTTGAATGGATAGTTCTTGTGATAAAATTTTATTCTTTACTTCTTCGGCTTCTGGTGGTGCGAATTTTTCCATAATGGACATAATGTTATCATTATTTGTAATCGTGCCATCGAAATCACAAAATACTTGAATACTCATAGTTTCACCTCATGAGAGGGATTTCCCCATATTTGTAGTGCACTATGCAAATTTATGTCGTCTACTTCATGGAGCGGTTTATTTTGCAAAGTAGCATCAATTGCAGTACGGAAAGCTTTACCCCCGCCTTGCGCTCCATTTGGATGTCCGTGTATCCCGCCACCAGCATTAATAACAACATCTTTACCGAAATCTCGTACAATAAAGGGAACGAAACCAGGATGAATACCAGCAGACGGAACAGAAAAGCTCTTCTTGAAAAATGCATCGTCTTCAGTTAAATATTTTGAGATAGCAAGAGCCTCCTCTTTTTCTAGCGCAACACTTCCGTATGGAGATGGGAATAATGAAAAGTCAGCCCCAGCATAACGTAGTAGCTTTCCAAGTAATAATGGAGATGAAACTCCATATAACTTGGATGCTGAATAAGCACCACTTACAGCAGGATGTGCCATAATAGGAACTGGGATTTCATCATCTTCTGCAAGTGATTGTAGTACATCTAGTCCGTAAGCAAATGCGTTAAATAATAGAATATCAGCTCCAGCTTCTACTGCACGTTTTGCATTTTCTTTTAAATCAAAAGTTCGTCCTGTTAAATTTACGGCATATAACGTTTTATGTCCGTATGTTTCGTAGACAGATTGTAAAACTTCTTTTCCGGATACAATGCGTTTCGTAAGTGGTGTTAATGCATTTTCAAATAATATTTCATCATCTTTTACTATATCTACACCACCAATTGCTTGATCGCGTAATTGTGTTTTTAAATACCCAATGTTTCGTCCAATCATTCCTTTAAAAATACTCATTAAAAGGGGACGATCATGCACTTGTAAAAGATTTCGAATACCATCTATCCCGAATTTTGGACCAGGAAAATATTTTTTTAACTCGTCTGAAAAAGTTAAGTCAATTAATTTTACTTCGCCATCAAGTGATAGCTTTCCAAATGTAGTCGTTAAAATCGCTGGTAAATCTGGACTGAAGTTTAATAGCGGATATTCGATTTTAATAATTCCGCGTTTTACTTTTTTACGTAAATACGAATTGGTATGTTCATGTTCAGCTAATTCCTCAACATGAATGACGTTGCCTTTATGCTGCTTTAATTGTTCTTGCAATAAATGTGGCAAATGAGTCCAAGAGCCAATTGTTAAACCGAGTGCAATTTGTTCCGCCTTTTTTTCTAAGTGATGTGAATCATCATGAATTAAATATGTCGCTATAATTACGCTCATTGTTATAACCTCCTAGTTAAATAAAAAAACCTCTCAGCTAAGGAGAGGTTTTTTTACAACCAGCTCCTTATCTGTCAGCGTAATGCTGCGAGAATTAGCACCGTGTCTACAATTGTAGATCGGTTGCCGGGTTTCGTCGGGCTCGTCCCTCCACCTGCTCTTGATAAGAAGTATTTAGAAATGTTTAAATTTTTAAGATAACTGAATTTTGTCAGATATTTTTTATGTTGTCAATTACTTTTTGAAAAAATTCAAATTATCAATTCGATTAATGGCTTCTCGTAATCTATCTTCTGTATGCAAGAGACCAACGCGGACATACCCTTCGCCATGCTCACCAAATCCAACACCAGGAGCAACTGCAACATGTGCTTTTTCTAGTAAAATATCAGAAAATTGCTCAGAGGTATATCCTTTTGGAACAGGAAGCCATGCAAAGAATGACCCTGTTGGAATGTCTACATTCCAACCAATTGAGTGACAAGCTGAAATAAGAGCGTTTCGTCGAGATTCGTAACTATTTACAAGGTCTATTACGCAAGACTGTGAACTTAATAGTGCTTCGCTGGCAGCATCTTGAACTGCACCAAAAATACTAACATACATATGATCTTGTAATAAGTTAATGGTTTCAATGACACTTTCATTTCCTACTGCAAAAGCGATACGCCATCCAGCCATATTGAAAGTTTTCGATAGAGTGTAAATTTCAATACCTGTATTTTTAGCACCGTCTGCTTGTAAGAAACTCACGGGCTTTTGACCATCAAATCCAATAGCGCCGTAAGCAAAATCGTGAACAACTAATATATTATGTTCATTAGCAAAGTTAATGGTTGTATCAAAAAAATCTTTTGATGCAGTAGCACCGGTCGGATTATTTGGATAGTTTAAAAACATTAATTTTGCACGCTCGGCAATAGAGTCATCGATTTTCGTATAATCTGGTAAAAAATTATTTTCTGCAATAAGCGGCATTGTTTCAAATTGTGCTTTTGCTAAAGCAACTCCTGATAAATAATCTGGATAGCCTGGATCTGGAACGAGAATAGTATCACCAGGGTTTGTAAAACAAACTGGTAACTCTACTAATCCAGCCTTTCCCCCAAACAAAATAGCAACTTCTGTTTTTGGATTTACTACTACATCATATTCACGTTGATAGAATGTTGCCACGGCTTCTTTTAAACTTTCATGTCCGCGAAATGGCGGATATTTATGATGAATGGTCTTTTCTGCAGCATCTTGTAAAGCTTTTACGATATGCTGCGGTGTTGGTTGATCTGGATTACCTTGACCTAGATTAATAACATCGTGACCAGCTGCTACGACTTTGTTAACTTTTGCAACAAGTGAAGCGAAAAATTGTGTCGGCAATGATGTTACTATCTCAGAAGGTTGAAATAATTTCATACTTTCCACCTCTTTTGAAAGTTGTTACAATTCTAGTGACAAATGATATAATCTTTCCAGTATTTTGTAAAGAAAAAATAAGAATGGGGCTGACAAAATGAAAGTCGCATGTATTCAAATGGATATTGTTTTTGGAGATGTAGAAAAAAATATTGAGAATGCTAAAAATAAAATAAGCGAAGCTATGAAGGAAAGGCCAGATGTTATCGTCTTACCAGAATTATGGACAACAGGATATGATTTAACAAGACTTTCTGAAATTGCAGATAGGGATGGATTGGAAACGAAAGAAAAGTTAAAAGAATGGTCGAAACAATATGGTGTACATATTGTTGGTGGTTCCATAGCGAAGCAAACGGAACAAGGTGTTACAAATACAATGTATGTTGTAAACAAGGAAGGAGAACTAGTTAATGAATATAGTAAAGTACATTTATTTCAGCTTATGGATGAACATAAATATTTAATAGCTGGTAATGGTACGGGCGAATTTAAGCTAGATGATGTTGAATGCGCTGGAACAATTTGTTATGATATTCGTTTTCCAGAGTGGATGCGTGTCCATACTGTTAAAGGGGCAAAAGTATTATTTGTTGTAGCTGAATGGCCATTAGTTCGTTTAGCACATTGGCGTTTGCTATTGCAAGCAAGAGCAGTTGAAAATCAGTGTTATGTTGTTGCTTGTAATAGAGCAGGAAAGGATCCGAATAATGTGTTTGCAGGTCATTCTTTAATTGTGGATCCTTGGGGTGAAGTTGTAGTAGAGGCGAATGAAGAGGAATCAATTTTATTTGGAGAGCTTGTATTCGAGAAAATTAAAGAAGTACGTAAAGGAATTCCAGTTTTTGCGGATCGTCGTCCAGAATTATACAAATAAAATGTTGACAAGTGATTTTTATTCTTGGTATAGTCTTCAACATAAAGTTAAAAATTCAAAAAATTATATAACTCTTATCAAGAGCAGGTGGAGGGATTTGGCCCGATGAAGCCCAGCAACCGACCGTAATACCATTGTGAAATGGGGCGTTTATTACGCCAAAAGGCACGGTGCTAATTCCAGCAGAAAGTAAAACTTTCTGGCAGATAAGAGGGGAGAAGATAAACTTCAAACCTCTTTCTTAGTGAAAAGAGGTTTTTCTGTGTTAGAAAAACCTCTGAATTTAAAAAGGGGGAGAAGACGATGGGATATTATTCATTAACAGAAATAACAGCTGTACAATATGCGAAAGATCATGGCTATTTTGAAGCGAAGGCAAATGTCATTTGTCATGAAATTGGAGATGGAAACTTAAATTACGTGTTCAAATTAGATGATGGTGAGAAGTCTATTATAATAAAACAGGCACTGCCATATGCGAAAGTAGTTGGTGAAAGCTGGCCATTGTCTATAAAAAGAGCAACGATTGAAAGCAAGGCATTACAAATTTTTGCGCAGTATGTACCGGATTATGTTCCAGTAGTGTACAGTCATGATGAAGAGTTAGCGATAACGGTAATAGAAGACTTATCAAGACTAACAATTACAAGAAAAGGATTAATAGACGGAGAAGAATATCCGCTTTTATCCCAGCATATCGGCCGTTTTCTAGCACATGTTTTATTTTATACTTCAGATTTTGGTTTACAGTCAGAAGAGAAGAGGGTACTAGAAGGTACCTTTGTAAATCCGGACCTTTGTAAAATTACAGAGGATTTAGTGTTTACAGATCCGTTTGGACATTATGATACAAATGATTATGAGCCAGATTTACAGCTCGTGGTTGATGAACTTTGGAGTGATAAAACTTTAAAACTAAAAGTAGCACAATATAAATATAAGTTCTTAACAAGAAAAGAAACTCTTATTCATGGTGATTTACATACTGGTAGTATTTTTTCGTCACCTTCTGAAACGAAAGTGATTGATCCAGAATTTGCGACATATGGCCCATTTGGATTTGACATAGGTCAATTTATTGCAAATCTATTATTAAATGCTTTATCTAGAGAAGAAGAAAAAAGAAGTGTACTATTTTTCCATATAGAAAAGACGTGGAGTTATTTTGTAGAAACTTTTACAAAGTTATGGATTGGAGAAGGTGTAGAAGCATATACGAAAGAAAAACAATGGTTACCAATTATTTTGCAAAATATCTTTACTGATGCAGTTGGATTTGCCGGATGTGAACTAATTCGTAGAACAATTGGTTTAGCTCATGTAGCAGATTTAGATGAAATAGAAAATAAAGAAACAAGAATTCAAGCTAAGAAACAAGCGCTATCCTTAGGAAAAGAACTAATAAAATATGAATCTAAAAGTGCTGATATTCAACTGTTTCGAACATTATTTCAACAGACAGTTTCAAGGGGTGTAAAAGCATGAGTACAATCGTTACTGTTCCGAGATCTGTAAGTTGGAAAGGTGATGCAATTGCGGTATTAAATCAAACGAAATTGCCACATAGCACAGAATACAAAACATTAACGACTATTGAAGAGGTTTGGAAAAGTATCATAATGTTAGAAGTACGCGGAGCGCCTGCAATTGGAATTGTAGCTGCATTTGGCTTGGCGCTTGCAGCGAAAAAATATAATACTTTACATATCGAAGAATTTCAAAAGAAGTTTAATAGAGACTGTAACTATTTAGGGACATCACGCCCAACGGCAGTAAATTTATTTTGGGCAATTGATCGTATGAGAGAATCTATTCGAGAGATTACTACAATAAAAGAAGCACAAAAAATATTAGAAGAAGAAGCGCTTCGCATTCAGCAGGAAGATGAAGAGGTGTGTCGAAATATTGGGGAATATGCGTTAACATGTTTTAAAGATGGCGATAATATTTTAACAATCTGTAACGCTGGAAGTATCGCAACTGCCAGATATGGAACTGCATTAGCTCCCTTTTATATTGGAAAAGAGAAAGGTGTGCGTTTACATGCATATGCGTGTGAAACGAGGCCAGTTTTACAAGGTGGTCGCTTAACGACGTGGGAATTGAAGCAAGCAAATATTGATGTGACCCTTATTACAGATAATACTGCAGCTCATGCTATTCAAACGAAAGAAATAAACGCGATTATTGTGGGGGCGGATCGAATTGTCGCAAATGGAGATACAGCCAATAAAATAGGGACAATGAATTTAGCTATTTTAGCAAAGCACTTTAATATCCCATTTTACGTTGCTGCTCCACTGTCAACATTTGATGTTACGAAAGAAACTGGAGCCGAAATTATTATTGAAGAAAGAGATGAAACAGAAGTTACGAAAATCTTTGGAAAACAAGTAGCACCAATTGGAACGGATGTTTATAATCCAGCATTTGACATAACGCCGAATGAATTAATTACAGGAATTATTACTGAGAAAGGTATTATACGCGGGGACTATAAACGAGAAATTGCATCATTATTTGAAAAACAAGCTAATACATAATAGCTTGTTTTTTTATGCCTAAATGCAGTGTTTTCTCTTACTTATATAATGAAAGGAGGGGAAGAGGATGGAAGAGTGGATCAAGATGATAGGTAATGTAGGATTTCCGATTGTTGTAACATTATATTTACTTCACCGTATTGAAAGTAAATTAGATGGGGTAATTGTTGCAATTGAGAAGCTCCCGCGGCAATTACTAAAGTACGAAGATCCTCGCAATAAAAAATAAAGTTTGCTCTTCTTGAGCAAACTTTATTTTTTATTGAGCAGTATAACCACCATCTATAACAACAGCTTGTCCCGTTATACCTTTAGCTTTTTCACTCGCTAAAAACATCGCATAATCAGCGATTTCTTGTACTTGTAATAAGCGCTTTTGTGGGACGAGTGGATAAATAACATCTTCTAAAACATTTTCAAGTGGTACATTTCGTGTAGTAGCTAAGTCTTGTAGTTGATTACGTACAAGAGGGGTATCGACATAACCAGGGCAAAGGGCATTAACAGTAATACCATGCGTAGCACCTTCTAAAGCAGCAACTTTTGTTAATCCAATTACGCCATGTTTTGCACTATTGTAGGCAGCTTTTCCAGCAAATCCGACAAGGCCGTTAATAGAAGCGACATTAATAATACGACCATATTTTTGTTGTTTCATAATCGGAAAGGCATGCTTAATTGCGATAAACGGAGCAATTTGCATAATTTGAATTAGTAGCTCGAACTTTTCAGTTGGAAAGTCTTCAATGGGTGAAACGTGTTGCATTCCTGCGTTGTTAATTAATATATCTAATGAACCGAAATGATCAACTGTTTGAGAAATTGCTGCTGTAATTTCCTCTTCAGATGTAACGTCACATTTTAAACCGATAGCTTGAAAATCTTCATTTTGTAATTGTTCAGCAGCTTCTTTTGCACGTTCTTCAAGCCGATCGGTAATCACAACTTTTGCACCTTCTTTTGCAAAAGCCTTTCCCATTTCATAACCAATACCACTCGCAGCACCAGTTAAAAAGACAACTCGATTTGTAACCATGATGAAAAACATCCCTTCATAATAAAGTTTTCATAGTGCACTATTTAGAGAGGCTACAATGAAATTCCTGCAAACATTTGGAAAAAATATCGTTAGCTATCTTGTTTTGCAAAATAGTCTTTGCTATACTATTTTGTAAAGCAAGATACTTACGCTTATCTATCTTGTAAAACAAGATAGTAGGAGGATTTAAATTATGTCGACAAGTCAAATGCTGAAAGGGATTTTAGAAGGATGCTTACTTGCTATTATTTCTGAAGGCGAAATATACGGTTATGAAATGAGTGAAAAGCTAGCGAAGTATGGTTTTACAATGGCGAGTGAGGGAAGTATTTATCCGTTATTAATACGAATGCAAAAAGAAGGACTAATAACAAGCGTAATGAAGGAATCTCCATCTGGTCCAAAGAGAAAATATTATACATTAACAGAAAAAGGCGAGGAAGCACTTGATGAATTTATGGATCGCTGGGAAACGATGCAAAGTAGTGTAGAACGTCTACTTGAAGGGAAGGGGGGGGAAAATAATGCTATCAAATGAAGCACGAAAGTTTTTATTAGATATGAGATTATTTTTGACGGCAAAGAGTGTAAAAGAAAGTGATATTGAAAACTTTTTAGAAGATGCAGAGTTGCATTTAATAGAAGGTGAGAGTAAGGGGAAGAGTGTAGAAGATATTTTCGGAAGCTCACCGAAAGAATATGCAAATGAACTTGTAAAGGTAATGGAAAAGGATAGATGGGAAACGTGGAAGTAAATTGGTTTTACAGTAATGAATATCGTATCATTTTGGATTATTGCTTCTATCTTAATAGTGAATAACGGAATGTTACAGATTTCACTTATTCAGTGTATCGGTTATAGTTTTTCATTTATTTTAGTTGTTATAGGTCCTAATTTTCTACTTCGCAAAATGACCTTCGTAACAAGCTTTACAAAAACATGGTTTTCTATGTGGTCTCTAGTTATGATTACTCCAATGTTTTTATTAGGAGCTGTTACGATATTAGATGTGATATATCCGACAAAAATGCTCACATTCACCGAAGTGCAAAGTTATATAGTGGCTGGTGGGATTTTTATCATCACAGTAGCTATAAATATATATTTTGAAGGATGGTTTAAAAATTTATATTTAATCATTCCACTTTCAATTATGTTAGTGTTTAAAACATTTACATCGGAAGATCTCGTGCCAATGTTATTTCAAATTATATGTTTATATGGAAGTTTATTTATTTTAATTTTCGTTGAAATTATGATGAAGACGAATAGAAGAGAAGCGGTTTAATAAGGGAGGGATTATTATGAAGATTTCTAAAGAAGGGGAAAAGTTTTTAATCGATACGAAAGTGTATTTAATAACAAAAGGAATTAAAGAAGAAGATGTGGACGCCTTTCTAGAAGATGCAGAGCTTCATTTAATAGAAGGTGAGAAAGAGGGAAAGACGGTAAGTGATATATTTGGTGATTCACCAAAAGAGTATGCGGAAGAATTAGCGAAAGAGATGGAGAAGGATAAAAGCGGGAGAATAAAAAGTATCTTAGGAATGATAATTGGGATAGGTGGATATTGGTTACTTACAAATATTTTATTTGGAAATCCGAATCAACAATTTACATTAACAAATGTACAGTTAATTGGTTATCCAATCGTTTTAATTATTACGATTATTGGAACGATTGTTGCGTTTAGAATTTCTTCTTTTAAAAGTAAATTAGTAGAGTTTGGAATTATTTATGTAATAGTGATGATACCTATTTTATTATTGGTGTTATTAATGTTTATGAATAAATGGTATGGGACGCCAATTTTACAATTGTCGACAATGCAGACATATATATTAGCAGTAACTATATTTTTATTACTTCTTATTGGTGAAGTATATGTTCTTGGTTGGATAGGTGTTGTGGTACTAATTGTTCCTCTTGCAATTATGTTCTTATTTAAAGACTTAGAAGAAAGAAATGTATTTTGGGGAATTGCAAAGATCTTACTTATGTATGGAAGTATATATGGATTAATGAGATGGTCTTTAAAAATTGAAGAAAGAAAAAGTGTGAACTAGAAGTTCAATAAAAAGCGGCTGCTCTGGATATATCAAAAATTATTTCCAAAGAAATATTATATAGGGATTTTTAGAGGGATTACATTTATATTTAGTTGTCTATTTTTATTTCTAGCAGCCGGGATTTGGTTTTTTGATCGGAATAAATTGTTTTAAACAGTAACATGAGGGTTACTGTTTTTTTCTTTGTAATAAAGAGCTTTGTAAAGAGAGGGCTTTTTGTTCTGCTGTTAATAAGGAATGAATATGAACGTTTTCTGGACGAGGGACTATCGGATACATAAGATTTGTTGGAGAAGGGTGGTGCTCCGAGCCGTTTGGAGAATGAGGATCTGCATGAGTAAGTTTTCCATGAATACGTCTTGTAAATAAAATATGACCGATTTCGTGAGCGAGCGTATATATATTTTTTATAGGAGCAGCCGAATTTGTTAAAACGATATAACCGGTAAGTTGCTGTTGTTTTGCTAAAGAATAAGCGCAGGCAATTACTGCTGTTTCTTTGAAATAATCACTGCCAATATAACAAATATAAAGGTCGCATTCAGGAGCTTCATTTACACATGTTTGGAAAAAGGATGCCAACTTTTCTTGACTTTGAATGGAATTTCTATAACTGATTTCACGGTCAAAAAAACGGAAAAGTTCATTTAATACAATTACTTCTTGAATTTGAAATGTAATGGGGTGCCAAATTGATTCTGCAACAGCTAAATCTTTTGCGATGCGGTCATCAGAAATATCGGCGCCGGGAGTAATGCAAATACATATATTGACGTATGGATCCATAAGGAACACCTCAAATGAAAAAAGTTCTTCCTATAATATATGTGGGAAAAAGATGTCATGTATGGATAAACGCCTTCTTTATTGAATATATAGATGACAAGTCGAAAAAATTTCATAGTTCTATAACATGGTGTGGTCGTCTTTTTGATATAGTAAAGGAAAGGGGGAGAATATATGTATACATTAAAAATCGTTTCAGACAGAGAAGCACTTTATCAATTTGCGAGTTATGTAAGAGTTGTACAAGGGGTTGAAGATGTATATGTAGAGGTAGGAGAACCTTTATATGAACATCCTTTAATGAAGTTTTATGTACATATTAAGCTGAAAGAAACATATGAGCAGCATAAAGCGTTACAGGAAATAGCAAGATTAGTAGAATTGGGGCGTTTTACATATGTCCATTATCGTAATGATGAAATTGAGGAAGCTTTTGAAGCTGTAAAATATGAAAGTTTTAAGAAATAAAGGTGAAAAAAAGGAGGCGAAAGCTTCTTTTTTTCTTTAAAATTACATGAACAAAAAGAGAAAAATTTTGTTATGATAAGGGAGGTTAGGGAAAGGGGGATTTACATATGGGGTATATTGAAGAGTTACGCAAAGTCGTTGGTACAAGGCCGCTTATTCTCGTAGGATCAGCAATCATTATATTAAATGATAATCAAGAAGTATTGCTTCAATATCGTTCAGATACATATAATTGGGGTGTACCTGGTGGGGCGATGGAACTGGGCGAAACGACAGAAGAAACTGCACGTAGAGAGTTATTTGAGGAAACGGGGTTAACTGCAAAAATAATGCAATTTCTTGGTGTTCTATCAGGAAAAGAAGTATATTTCCGTTATCCGAATGGCGATGAAATTTTCAATGTCATTCATCTGTATCAGGCACATCATGTGAGTGGGGAATTAAAGCTCGATCATGAAGGGTTGAAACTCCGATATTTTCCAGTAGATAAGTTGCCAAAATTGAATGAAACGACAGAGAAAATTTTACAAAAGTTTTTATATGCACTGACAGAATAGAAGGTTAATTCCTTCTATTTTTATTATATTAAATATTTTGATTTTTTAGTATGTTTATAGTATGATAGTTATAGATATACATCTTATGGAAGTTCACCTAAAAACTTACTAGGGTACATAAGAGAGGGGCAAGTACAAAATGCATAATGTTGTTATTACAGCTGCAGTTCGTTCGCCAATTGGAACTTTTGGAGGAGCGCTAAAAAATGTAACGCCAGTAGAATTAGCTGTTCCTGTACTTCAGGAAGCTGTAAAACGAGGCGGGGTAGAACCACATGAAGTTGATGAAGTGATTTTAGGTCATTGTATTCAAAGAACTGATGAAGCAAATACGGCGAGAACAGCTGCATTAGCGGCAGGATTTCCTGACACAGTTACGGGATATACAATCCAACGTCAATGTTCTTCAGGTATGCAAGCAATTATGTCAGCTGCAATGCAAATCCAATTAGGTGTAAGTGATGTTGTTGTTGCAGGTGGAGTAGAAGCGATGAGTTCGAGCCCTTATGCATTGAAACAGCACCGCTGGGGACAACGTCTACAGCACGGAGAAATTCGTGACACGGTGTGGGAAGTGTTAGAAGATCCGATTCACCATATTATGATGGGTGAAACAGCGGAAAATTTAGTTGAACAATATGAAATTACAAGAGAGGAACAAGATGAAGTTGCTCTTCGCAGTCATACATTGGCACTGAAGGCAATCGAGTCTGGATACTTTGACGATCAAATTGTTCCTATTACAATAAAAGAACGTAGAAAAGAAGTAGTATTTTCGCAGGATGAGCATCCACGTGCAGATATTACAGCGGAAAAATTAGCAGGGTTAAAACCAGCATTCCGTAAAGATGGATCTGTAACTGCAGGTAATGCATCTGGCCTGAATGACGGAAGTGCAGTTCTAGTATTAATGAGCGAAGAAAAAGCGAAAGAAAAAGGCTTACAACCGTTAGCGAGAATTGTTGGATATTCAGTAGCTGGAGTAGACCCGAAAATTATGGGTATTGGACCAGCACCAGCAATCCGAAAAGGATTAGAGAAAGTAGATTGGTCATTAGAAGATGCAGATTTACTTGAAATTAATGAAGCTTTCGCGGCTCAATATTTAGCTGTAGAGAAAGAGTTAGGCTTAGACCGTGAAAAAGTGAACGTAAACGGTAGTGGCGTAGGACTTGGGCATCCAATTGGTTGTACAGGGGCTCGTATTACAGTAAGTTTAATTCACGAATTAAAAAGACGTGGTTTAGAAAAAGGAATTGCCTCTTTATGCGTTGGTGGCGGTATCGGGGTTGCCTTATTTATAGAAGCACTATAAAAAAGAAGCAGCTATTGCTGCTTCTTTTTTTACGACTTAAATAGATGATGGAATAATCGATCGCGATTTTCAAAGAAAAGTTTCGTCGTTTGGTAATGCTCAGTTTCTTCTAATGTGGATTCGTGAATTCCCTCTTGTGTTAAAGAGTATATAGTAGATTCAGGGTAAGCCATTAAAATAGGAGAATGCGTCGCAATAACAAATTGTGAACCTTGTTCCGCTAGCTCATGCATTCGAATGAGCATGGAAAGTTGTCTCATCGGTGATAAAGCTGCCTCAGGCTCATCTAAAATGTATAAACCTTGTCCTGAAAAACGGTTCATAAATAAGGAAAAGAATGATTCGCCGTGAGATTGTTCGTGTAGTGAAACGCCGCCGTAAGATTTTATAGCATCTATTTCATCAATATAAGAAGCAACGTTATAAAATGATTCAGCGCGAAGAAAGAAACCGTCGTTTGGTGTATTGAAACTTTTGGAAATTCGAAGGTATTCATGTAAAGATGAATGTGAATCGTTTGTGCTAAAGCGGAAATTCTTCGTTCCACCTTCTGCATTAAAACCTAACGCAATTGCAATTCCTTCAAGTAATGTTGATTTACCTGTTCCGTTTTCTCCAATAATGAATGTTACATTTGGATGGAAAGCTAGTGACTGTAATGTTCGAATAGCGGGTAAACAGTAAGGATATGCGGAAAAACTAGGGATATTTTCTTTTTTTAATGTGACATTTTGTAAAAAGGGTACGTCAATCAATATATAAACCTCAATTCATAACGGATTTTGAATTTAAAAAGGCAGCAAATAAAAGTGTTAATGACACCTGAATCCCTTCTTGTTTTTTGAATATTTTATGTGGATTATATCATTTAAACTATCATATTCCAATGTGAAAATAAATATTGCATGAAGATCCATTCTCTCGTTATGATATATGGTATTCTATTGAAAATGTGAGAAGGAGTTAAAGTATGCCGTTTACATTTGCACATCCAGCAGCAGTTCTTCCTTTTGCGAAAAAGCATTCTAAACATATTTCAGTAACGGCTCTTATATTAGGTAGTATGGCGCCTGACTTTGAATATTTTTTACACTTTAGACCCTATGGTGTTATTGGCCATACATGGCTTGGGTTCTTATATTTAAATTTACCGCTTGTATTTCTACTCGCATACATATATCATTACATTTTAAAAAAGCCGTTTATAACGCATTTGCCTAAACCGTTTGCTGGTTATTATTCATATGCAATAGATGAGAGGTGGGGGCTACATACCTGGAAAGAATTCTTTGTATTTTGCTATTCTGCATTATTCGGTATGCTCACGCATGTCGTTTGGGATGCATTTACTCATAATACAGGCTATTTCGTTATGAAAATACCATTGTTACAAATTGAATTACGCAGTATTCCATTGTATAAATATATGCAACATGGGAGTACATGTGTTGGCTTATTATTGCTATTATACGTACTATGGAAGTATAAAGATGAAACAGGGAAAGATATGATTGTAGCTTTAGAAAAAAGAAAGTATTGGGTTTCTATAATCATTGTGACAGCTTTTATATTTATCGTGCATGCGTTCTTAGATCCTTATTTTCATATTTTCCAAATTGGAGGTATAATAGTATCTGGACTGACAAGTTCATTTTGTGGAATTGTCATTGTTTCTATAGTTTACAAAGCAAGGGACTAATTTTATATTCATGAATGATAGCGTTAGGAGAAATGAAATGATGAAAGCATGGAAAAGTATTTTTGTTTTATGTAGTTTTCTTCTTATGTTAAGTGGTTGCTTCCATCAAGAAGAAAAGAAAGCTGAACCGAAGAAGAAAGAATCTATTCCTGAAACGAAAGAATATGGTGGGCGTGAGCTGAAAAAAGTAGGACAAAAAGTGAAAGAAACAGGATGGGGTACTTTCAAGTTAGAGCAGATGCATTCTGTGAATCAAACATTTGAAGTAGCGCCAATGAAAATTTACGTACAAGATGTGAAAGTAATCTCTTTATCACAAATGAGTGAAAAGGCAAAAAATACATTGAAAGTATACACGGCACTAACTCCTGAAGAAGTAAAACGTAGATTAGGGGATAAAGTAAGCCAAGAAGATGCAGAATTATATGCATCGCTAAGTGGAACAGAGATTAGTAATACAATTCGTTACGTTGAGATTACATATAAAGTGGAGAATAGCGGAAATAAAAATATGCAATTTTTCTCTATGAATGATGTTATGATTAATGGTAAGCAACATTTTAAAGTAGCCACTCAAAACTTTTTATATGACGAAGATACGTTAGTTGGTACAAAAAATGTATCAAGAGAAGACTATAAGCCTGGTGAAACAAGAGATGGTATTATTGGTTTAATACTTGACGATGGAAAAGACAAGGTAAAGGATATTCAGTTTACAACTGATGATTTACTTGCAGGAGATTCAGAAACACAAGATGTTGTAAAAGAGCCACAAACGTTTAACATCTCACTAAAATAATGTAAGACAAAACAGTCAGCATTCAAATATTATGCTGACTGTTTTTTTATTTCTTTTATGTATAAATCTACATTTTGAAAAGGCACCTTAATTTTAAACGCATCTTTTTGTTCATTAAATTGCTTTTCATTGTAGGGACCGAAACGTTTATTGTGCTTTACGTCAATAATCCAATAATGTTCACTTTTTCTATTTGCAATTGCTGCGTCAGGGTTATTTGGATCTGATTTTTCCTCAGTTTGTTTTGCAATAATGTATTTATCATCCCAAGCAATGTCTGTAATTTTTGCAGGGATGTATTGTGTGGCATATACAGCATCTTGCGAGGGGAAAAGTTCAAATGCATTTCCAGAAGTACGTATGAGTTCGTATTCATCGTTAACCGTATAAGTTAAGTGACTTGTGTTTCCTGCACAACCAGTTAATAGGAAGGCGACGAATAGGATTATCCATTTTTTCAATATGGGAACCTCCTTTATAATGCTATTGTAACAAATTGTACAAGAAAAGTAAGAGAAACGCTAGTTTACAATGTTTTTTAGAAGTGGTACGATGAGACGGGTAAAGAAGGAAATGAAGGAGTCGACATAAAATGAAGTTAAAGATGCATCGTCCAGCGCTTGTAATGAATCGCATAGGTGCTTCCCTAATTGACATGTTTTTAATCTCGGTTATGTATGGTGCAGTAGTAGCTATTATGACCGGAAACTATAGTGCTATGTTTAAGCGCTTTAATATAAGCTTAGGTGATTTTAGATATGATTTCGCAGTAGTTTTCATATTAATGGCGATATATTTTATTGTATTACCCTTTCTTTGGAACGGTGTAACTCTTGGTAAAAAGGTAACGAGAATAAAATTAATTTCATTGAAGAGTGAAAAGCTAACGTTGCAAACATTAATTATAAGATTTTTTGTAGTGTTATTACCGAACGTATTGCTATTAGGAATTCCATTAATATGTAATGTATATATGATGTTGTTCCGCAAAGATAATTGTGGTTTTCAGGATTTAATGACAAAAACGAAAGTAATAAGTCTTGTATAATGAAAAAAGACCTTTTTATATATAAAAGGGTCTTTTTGATTTTATAAGTATATTGGGAATGTTTACAGTAAGGAAAAGCTAAAATATGTCATTTCTATTTATAATTTATTGAAAATTAAGAAAATTGTATAATGATTAAAAATAATATCTTTATTAAGCTATATTGAAGCTGAGTAAAATTTCACTTTATATAATAAGGGGGAAGTTAAAATGACAGGAGGTAGCATAATTTTTTGGGGTATTCTCATTTTTATCGGTCTAGTTTTTGATCAGCGTAATAGTAAGAAAAAAGAAGGATAAAAAGTAAGCGTTCACAAATAAAATAGCGATTTTTCTTGCTTGCAGATTATTCTTATAAAGGAGTATACTGAATGACGGTAAGACTTATAGAAGGGGTAATGAAAATGAAGCTTGCAGGAAAAGTTGCTATCGTAACTGGCGGTGGCATCGGTATTGGACGTAATACAGCTCTTTTGTTGGCTAAACAAGGCGCAAAAGTTATTGTGACGGACATTGATCAAGAGAGTGGACAAGCAACAGTGGAGGAAATTATGAATCTAGGCGGAGAAGCACTTTTTGTATCCTATGATATGGGAAAGCAAGGAGATTGGCAACGCGTTATTAGCATTACTTTGAATGCATTCAGTCGCATTGATATGCTTTTTCAAAATGCTGGTTTATATAAAATAGATTCTATTTTTTCTCGCCAACAAGAGAACGATTCCAATGTACTTTGTATTAATGACGTTTGGATAGAGATAAAACAATTAACGTCATCTTTTATGAAACAGCAAGAAGAAGTGGTGCTTAGTGATTTACCGATTTTCGGCATTATTAGCACGAAAGGACAATCATTTCATACAGTAGAAGCCCTAGTATAATAATGAAAACCGCCCTCAATATATGTGGACGGTTTTTTTGTATGTGTATAGTAAAGATAAATTTTTTAGCGAATACGTTGTTCAGTTTGGTTATCAAAGAAATGCGCTTTATTCATATCAAATGCTAATTTAATTTGGTCACCAGGTGAAAATGTATGTCTTGCATCTACACGTGCTGCAAAATCTTGATTTCCAAGTTTCATATATAAAATGGATTCAGCACCTAATAATTCAGCGACTTCAATTTTTGTTGTGAAGGCAGTAGATTGCGAAGCTTCTAAAAATAGTAGTTCATCATGAATGTCCTCTGGGCGAATACCTAAAACAATTTCCTTATTTACATAGCCTTGTTCACGTAGCATCTTCATTTTTCCTTCAGATACTTTAATTTTTATAGTATTATCTATAACGAAATCGGTTTCAGTCAATTTACCACGGAAGAAATTCATCGCTGGTGAGCCGATAAATCCACCCACGAAAATGTTTTCTGGTGTTTCGTATACTTCTTTTGGAGTTCCAATTTGTTGGATTTTTCCATCCTTCATAACGACAAGACGCGAAGCCATAGTCATTGCTTCTGTTTGGTCATGTGTTACATAAATTGTTGTTGTTCCCAGGCGATGATGTAGCTTAGAAATTTCTGAGCGCATTGCAACACGGAGTTTAGCATCTAAGTTTGATAATGGTTCATCCATTAAGAAAACTTTTGCATCTCGAACGATTGCTCTACCTAACGCAACACGTTGGCGCTGTCCACCTGATAATGCTTTCGGTTTTCTATCTAAATATTGTTCAAGTCCTAAAATTTTTGCTGCATCTTTCACACGACGATCGATTTCATCTTTTGGTATTTTTCGAAGTTTTAATCCAAATGCCATATTATCATATACACTCATATGTGGATAAAGAGCGTAGTTTTGGAATACCATTGCGATATCTCGATCTTTTGGAGGAACATCATTCATTAGTTTACCATCAATTGAAAAATCGCCTTTTGAAATATCTTCAAGTCCAGCTACCATTCGTAATGTTGTAGATTTTCCGCATCCAGAAGGACCGACAAATACGATAAATTCTTTATCTTGAATGTGTAAATTAAAATCAGTTACAGCTGTTACGTTATTATCATATATCTTATAAATGTTTTCTAATTTAAGTTCTGCCATGGTATTTCCCCCTAGAAATAATTATGCAAACGTTTTCTTTGAGTTCATTATAAACGAATAGATTCAAAAAATAAATAAAAAAATAAAACGTTTTCATTTATTGGAGAGTTATTAGTAATTTTCATATGTTTTCTTAGAAAAAGAACAATAAAAATTGTAAGCGCTATTTTAAATTGAGATAGAATCTGTTATCATTCATTAATGAAAACGTTTGCGCCTTGAAAAAGAGAAAAATGAATGAAATGGGGTAGCATAATGGAAAAACAATGGTGGAAAGAAAGCGTAGTATATCAAATTTATCCTCGTAGCTTTATGGATAGTAACGGTGATGGTATAGGAGATCTTCAAGGGATTATTTCAAAGCTAGATTACTTAAAAGAATTAGGGATTGATGTGATTTGGTTATCACCAGTCTATGAATCTCCAAATGATGATAATGGTTATGATATAAGCGATTATTGTAAAATTATGAACGAGTTCGGAACAATGGAAGATTGGGATGAGCTATTACATGAAATGCATGAACGCAATATGAAACTGATGATGGATTTAGTTGTTAATCATACATCTGATGAACATAATTGGTTTATTGAATCACGTAAATCAAAAGATAATAAATATAGAGATTACTATATATGGCGTCCTGGAAAAGAAGGGAAAGAACCGAACAACTGGGGAGCTGCTTTTAGTGGATCTGCATGGCAGTATGATGAAATGACGGATGAATATTATTTACATCTGTTTTCTAAAAAACAGCCAGATTTAAACTGGGATAATGAAAAGGTAAGACAAGATGTTTATGAGATGATGAAGTTTTGGTTAGAAAAAGGAATTGATGGATTCCGCATGGATGTTATCAATTTTATATCTAAAGAAGAAGGGCTACCAGCTGTTGAAACAGATGAAGATGGTTATGTTTCAGGTCATAAACATTTTATGAACGGTCCAAACATTCATAAATATTTACATGAAATGCATGAAGAAGTATTATCGCATTATGATATTATGACGGTTGGTGAGATGCCAGGTGTAACGACAGAAGAAGCCCAACTGTATACTGGAGAAGAACGAAAAGAGTTGCAAATGGTATTCCAATTTGAACATATGGATTTAGATTCAGGAGAAGGTGGAAAGTGGGATGTAAAACCATGCTCACTTCTTACTTTAAAAGAGAATTTAACAAAGTGGCAAAAAGCATTAGAGCATACAGGATGGAATAGCCTTTATTGGAATAATCATGATCAGCCTCGCGTTGTATCTCGTTTTGGTAATGATGGAATGTATCGCATTGAATCAGCAAAAATGTTAGCGACAGTTCTTCATATGATGAAAGGAACGCCATATATTTATCAAGGAGAAGAAATCGGAATGACGAACGTCCGATTTGAGTCGATTAATGAATATCGAGATATTGAAACGTTAAATATGTATAAAGAAAAAGTGATAGACCATGGTGAAGATATAGAAAAAGTAATGGAATCTATTTATATAAAGGGCCGTGATAATGCTAGAACTCCGATGCAGTGGAATGATCAGAATCACGCTGGATTTACAAAAGGTGAACCTTGGATTACTGTAAATCCTAACTATAAAGAGATTAATGTGAAACAAGCAATTCAAGATGAAGGTTCAATTTTTTATTACTATAAGAAATTAATTGAACTACGCAAAAATAATGAAATAGTTGTATATGGATCATATGATTTAATATTAGATAATGACCCTTCTATTTTTGCTTATGTAAGAACATATAGAGATGAAAAACTACTTGTCATTGCAAACTTTACTGCGGATGAAAGTGTATTTGAAATGCCTAAGGATATTGGTTATAGTGAATCAGAGTTATTTATACACAATTACGATGTAGAAATCGGATCGATAGATAACATTCCATTACGTCCGTATGAAGCGATAGTATTCAAATTGAAATAAGAAAAAGCCTTATGCCACTTCAAACTTGGCATAAGGCTTTTTGGATTACCATTTTAATATGGAGAATCCATATGGAGGAAGTGTAACTTGTAATACACTTGCTTCCGCTGAAAATTCTTCGTTTGTATAAATATTAATTATTTTCTTACCAGTAACATGAAGAGGGAGTGAAACTGTAACTTCACTATTAGTAGGGTTTAAAACGAAAAAGATAGTTTCATCCTCATATGTTTTCGTATAAGAAATATAATTATGTTCATCATTTGTTTCGATGAATTGAAAAGTACCATGTCCTCCAAATGCTTTATGTTCTTTACGTAATAAAATCAATGTTTGTATATGGGTAAATAATGCATGATCTTGTTCTTTAGTATCCCAAATCATACATTTACGGCAATCAGGGTCCATGCCGCCATCCATACCAATTTCATCCCCGTAATAAATACAAGGAGAGCCGATGAAAGAAAGATGGAATACATAGAGCAATTTCAACTTATTTTTATCTCCGTTGCATGTTGTTAAAATTCTTGGAGTATCATGGCTGTCTAATAAATGAAATGCTGCTTCATTTACATTCATAGAGTAGGAATGTAGAGATTCTGTAATTTGCTTCGTGAATTCACTTGCTTTAATGGAATCGTTAGCAAAGTAAGAAAGTAGAGCGTTTGTAACAGGATAACTCATGACAGCATCAAATTGATCGCCTTGTAGCCACGGAAGGGCATCGTGCCAAATTTCTCCCAAAATATATACTTCAGGATTTAGTGTCTTTATTTCAGTTCGGAATTCTCTCCAAAAGTTGTGATCGACTTCATTGGCGACATCAAGGCGCCAGCCATCTATATTGAATTCGCGTACCCAATAACGTCCTACTTCAAGTAAGTATTCTTTTACATCTGGATGAGCTGTATTTAATTTAGGCATATACGGTGTAAAGGCGAAAGTATCATAATTTGGAAGTGGTTCGGTTATAATCGGGAATTCATGAATGTGGAACCACTCTTTATATGCGGACTTCTCACCATTCTCTAGTACGTCTTGAAATTTCTCGAAAAAGTATCCACTATGATTAAACACAGCATCGAGCATTACTTTTATACCGTGCTTATGACATTCTTCAACGAGCTCTTTAAAAGTTTCTTTCGTCCCAAATTGTGGGTCAATTTCCATATAGTCAATTGTGTCATATTTATGGTTTGAATGAGCTTTGAAAATAGGTGTGAAATATATTCCGGAAATGCCAAGGTTAACAAGGTAATCAAGGTTTTGAATAACACCAGCAAAATCTCCGCCGAAAAAATTAGTTGTAGTTGGATTCGCACTTCCCCAAGGAAGGGTGTTTTCTGGATTCAGCGTACTATCGCCATTAGCGAATCGTTCAGGAAAAATCTGATACCAAATGGTGTCTTTAATCCAAGATGGTGCTTTGAATACATCATCTGCATGAATAAATGGAAAACAGAAAAAGTTACCAACATCATCATTTGGAATGCTAGAAAAAAATCCTCGCTCTGCATAAATAAGAGTGTCTGTTTCAGATTTTAATTCAAATCCATAACGTAAGCGCTTAAATTTCGGTTCGATTGCAATGGACCAATAATCAAATAATGCAGTAGAACCCGTTTTTTTCATGGGTGTACTTGATGATATCCATTTCCCGTCTTTCCATTCGTAAGGATCACCGTAAATAAGATCGGCGCATTGAACATCATCTCTCTTAGTACGTACTCGGATGTGAATTGTTTGTTCATCATAAGCGTATGCATAATTATCTTTCGGCCTATGATAAATGGCTTCTTTAAACATATAGAAAATCCCCCTTCAATATCTCTATACATAGTATTCCCTTAAGTGTAATAATAAAGCCTATATTGCAAACGATTGCCTTTCTCATAGCTTTAATATTGCTTATAAGAGTAGTATTCATTTCATATAAAGTCAATGTATAAAGAGTATAATGACATAATTTTTAAATTAATATTTGCAAAATGAATAAAAGAATGTATAATGATAGACAAATAGCGCAAACGTTTTCATAGATTGAGATATTGTTTGCGCTTCAATTAAACTATTAAATGCAAACGTTTTCAGTTACTGAGGTACATAGACAATTTAGGGAGGTTTTTGGGATGAAGAAAGCATTATCATTATTAACGGTTTCAGCATTATCTATTGGTATGTTATCTGCATGTGGACCGAAAGATTCAGGGAAAAAAGAGGAAAGTAAAGCGAAAAAAGATTATGATCTTCTTGTTTGGGAAGATGATAAAAAAGGTGTTGGTTTAGAAGCAGCAGTGAAAAGCTTTGAGGAAAAATATAAAGTAAAAGTAAAAGTTGTTGAAATGCAAATGACAGATCAAGTGAAGAAGTTACGCCTTGATGGGCCAGCGGGGACTGGACCAGATGTTGTAACATTGCCACACGATCAAATCGGAAATGCAGTAACAGAAGGTTTACTTTCTGAAGTGAAAGCAGATGATGCTGTAAAGAGTAAATTTACTGATTCATCAATAAAAGCACAGACATATAACGGAAAATTATATGGTTTACCAAAAGCAATTGAGACGCCAGTCTTTATTTACAATAAAAAACTAATGCCAAAAGCGCCAGAAACGATGGACGAGCTGTTTAACTTCTCAAAAGAATTTACGAAAGATGGCAAGTACGGATTTTTAGCATTAGGAGATAACTTCTACTTTGCTAATGCATTCATGGCAGGTATGGGCGGTTATGTATTTGGTGAAAAAGATGGAAAGCCAAATGCAAGTGATGTTGGATTAAATAATAGCGGAGCAGTACAAGGTGCTGAATATCTTCAAAAATGGTACAAAGAAAAATTATTCCCGAAAGGTATTATCGGTGAATCAGGTGGGCCTGCTGCTGATGGGTTATTCAATGAAGGAAAAGCAGCATCTATCATGAATGGCCCATGGGCGTTCCAAGCAATGGAAAAGAACGGAATTGATTATGGCGTTGCTCCAATGCCGAAATTACCAAATGGTCAACCAATGAAAACGTTCGTTGGGGTTAAAGGGTGGCATGTAACTAGTTTCTCTAAACAAAATGATTTAGCTACAAAATTCACTGAGTGGGTAACAAATGAAGAAAACGCAAAAATTCGATTTGAAAAAACAAAAGAAATTCCTCCAGTAAAATCAGTAATGGAAGATCCAATTATTAAAGATAACGAAGCTGCAAAAGCAGTTGCAACGCAATCTGAAAATGGAATTCCAATGCCAAACATTCCAGAAATGCAAGAAGTTTGGAAACCAGCTGGAGATGCGCTTCAATTAGTTGTTACAGATAAAGAGGCACCAAAAGTGGCGCTTGATAGTGCAGTGAAACAAATTAAAGGTAATATTGAGGCAAATCATAACAAGAAAAAATAAGGTGAAATTCGTGCCTCTAATATGAGAGGCACGAATTCTCTCCCTTCCATGTAGGAAGAAAAAAGGGGGAAGGAACATGCAAACATCTATGGAACCAGCAAATGGGTTGAATCATTCTAAGCATAGGAAAATGGCAACCATGTTATCAATCATTCCAGGCGTGGGCCAAATGTATAATAAACAATTTGTAAAAGGTCTTATTTTTCTAGTATTAACAGGTTCATTTATTGTAGCCTTTGCTGATTTATTAAATATGGGATTATGGGGTATTGTAACGCTTGGTACAGAAGTTCCACGTGACCATTCTGTCTTTCTATTAGTAGAAGGAATCTTGGCCCTTATCGTTATCGCTTTTGGACTCGGCATATATGCATTTAACTTATATGATGCATACCAAAATGGAAAGAAACGTGATATCGGAACACCGTTAAATTCTGTAAAAGAGCAATACCGTAATTTGTTAGATCAAGGTTTTCCTTATTTAATGGTTTCACCAGGTTTTCTACTACTTATCTTTGTTGTCGTATTTCCAATCATCTTCGTAGTTTTAATTGGATTTACAAACTATGATTTATATCATTCTCCTCCAGCTAAATTAGTAGATTGGGTGGGCTTTAAAAACTTTATTGATATTTTCACTTTACCGATGTGGAGAGAGACATTTGTAAGTGTATTCTCTTGGACTGTCATTTGGACATTCGTTGCAACAACATTACAAGTTGCGCTTGGTATTTTCTTAGCGATTATCGTAAATCAGCCCGGTATTAAAGGAAAGGCGATTATTCGAACAATCTTTATTTTACCGTGGGCTGTTCCAGCATTCGTATCTATTCTTGTGTTCTCTGGTATGTTTAATGAAACATTCGGAGCGATTAACAATCAAGTATTAGCTTTATTCGGAATTGAAAAGATTGCTTGGATGACAGATCCATTTTGGGCGAAGATTGCTTTAATTATGATTCAAACGTGGCTTGGGTTCCCGTTTATCTTTGCGATGACAACAGGTATACTGCAATCGATTCCGGGAGAATTATATGAAGCGGCTACAGTAGATGGAGCGACAGCTTGGCAACAGTTTCGTAAAATTACATTGCCACTAGTGTTATACGCAACAGCGCCAATATTAATTACGCAATATACGTTTAACTTTAATAACTTTAGTATCATCTATCTATTTAACGGTGGAGGTCCTGCTGTAGCTGGACAAGACGCAGGTGGAACGGATATTTTAATTTCATGGATTTATAAGTTAACGATGACTTCAGCGCAGTACGGAAAAGCAGCAGCTCTTACAATGATATTATCGTTAATCGTTATTACAGTTGCGTTATGGCAATTTAAGAGAACAAAATCATTCCAAGAAGAGGATATGATGTAAATGAATATTAAAAGACAGAAGATGTTACGTCTCTCATTAAGTTATTTAGTTATTTTCGTAATGTGTGCCATCATTTTCTATCCGTTATTATGGATTATTGGCTCATCGTTTAATCCGGGTGATAGTTTATCTGGATCAAGTATTATTCCACAAAATGCAACGTTAGATCATTATCGTAAGTTATTAGATCTAGAGAATAGTAATTACTTACTATGGTATAAAAACACATTAAAAGTAAGTGTTTTAACGATGATTTTCTCAGTGTTAGCAATTAGCTTTACTGCTTATGCATTTTCGAGATATCGTTTTGTTGGAAGAAAAAATGGTTTATTAACATTTTTAATTCTGCAAATGATTCCAAACTTTGCAGCGTTAATTGCTCTATACGTATTAGCTCAATTAACAGGATTAATTGATACACATCTTGCATTAATTTTAATTTATGTAGGCGGGGCCATTCCGATGAATACATGGCTTATGAAAGGGTATTTTGATACGATTCCGAAAGAACTGGATGAATCAGCTCGTATGGATGGAGCAGGACATTTTCGTATTTTTTGGCAAATCATTATGCCACTTGCAAAGCCAATCGTAGCGGTTGTAGCGTTATTTACTTTCATTGGTCCGTTTACAGATTTCATTTTAGCGAGTATTATTTTGCGAACACCAGAAAATTATACTTTAGCAGTTGGATTATATGAAATGGTTGCGAAAAAATTCGGTAATGAATTTACAACGTTTGCAGCGGGTTCTGTGTTAATTGCAATCCCAATTTCAATTTTATTCCTATCACTACAAAAATACTTTATTTCTGGTTTAACAGCTGGAGGTACAAAAGGATGAAAAATGGGACATTACGTCCCATTTCTCTTTTCATCTCCCTATAAATAAGTTTATAGGGAGATGAAAAGAGATTTGACATCACATGTGAAAAGAAGTGAAATAAATAGTATATTATAGTATAGGAAAAAATAGCTATATCCCTTACAATACATGAAGAGGGAGAATAGGATTAGTTTTGCAAGATATAAGAAATGAAAGTTTATGACTTGCAATGAGTGCGAGATAAAATATATGAAAAATGGCAGAGAAATGAGAGGAGGGGATTTTTATGACAGTTACAATTAAAGATGTGGCGAAGCAAGCGAATGTTGCACCATCAACAGTTTCTCGTGTAATTGCTGATAATCCAAGTATAAGTGAAAAGACAAAGCGCCGTGTTAGGAAAGTGATGAGTGAATTAGGGTATCATCCCAATTTAAATGCGAGAAATCTTGCGAACCAAACGACGAAGACACTTGGTCTTGTTATGCCAAGTTCTGCAAGTAAAGCTTTTCAAAATCCATTTTTCCCAGAAGTTATAAGAGGGATTAGTTCATTTGCACACGTAGAAGGTTATGCGCTTTACATGTCGACAGGTGAAACGGAAGAAGAAATTTTTAATGGTGTCGTAAAGATGGTACAGGGACGCCAAATTGGTGGCATTATTCTTTTATATTCAAGAGAGAATGATCGGATTATTCAATATTTACATGAACAAAATTTCCCGTTTGTTTTAATAGGAAAACCATATGATCGAAAAGATGAAATTACATATGTAGATAATGACAATTATACAGCTGCAAGAGAAGTGGCAGAATATTTAATTTCATTAGGGCATAAGCAAATCGCGTTCATTGGTGGTGGATCAGATTTACTTGTAACGAGAGATCGTTTAGCTGGTATGAGTGATGCCTTGAAATTAGCAGACATTGTATTACCAAAAGAATATATTTTACATTTTGATTTTTCGAGGGAAAGTGGTCAACAAGCCGTTGAGGAATTAATGGGACTGCAGGAACCGCCGACGGCAATTATGGCAACGGATGACTTAATTGGACTTGGTGTGTTAAGTGCTCTTTCTAAAAAAGGATTCGTTGTACCGAAGGATGTTTCTATTGTAAGCTTTAATAATGCTTTATTATCAGAAATTGCAAGCCCTCCACTTTCAACAGTTGATGTGAATATTTATCAGCTAGGATATGAGGCAGCAAAAGCATTAGTTGATAAAGTAGAGAATGTAGAATCCACTGCAAAGTGTATCATTATTCCTCATAAATTACTAAAACGTCAAACTTGTGATCATTATGCATAAAAAAAGCTAAGAGTTTAACTCTTAGCTTTTTTCTTTAAAAAGGCTTCTAATCGGTCGCAGCCTTCTTTTAAAGTTTCGATACTATACGCATAGGACAAGCGAAGGTAGCCTTCACCGTATTCAGAGAATGCTGTTCCAGGAACTACAGCTAGTCCTGCTTCTTTAACAAGATTAAGTGCAAAATCAAATGATGAAGATGTCAAATGACCAACATATGGGAATAAATAAAATGCACCTGTTGGCTTTTCAACTGTTAATCCCATTTGAGTGAGTCTATTATATACGTAATCACGGCGTTTTTTATATTGGTGGCGCATCATTTTAGGTGCGTCTTTAGCCGCTGTTAATGCTTCAATTGCAGCGTATTGAGCGATTGAAGTAGCGCACGTTACGTTGTACTGATGAACTTTTAATATGTGTCCTGCTAAATAGCTTGGTGCAAATAAAAGTCCAACACGCCAGCCGGTCATAGAATGTGATTTAGATAAACCGTTAATGACAATTGTCTTTTCACGCATTTCTGGGAAATGGGCGATAGATGTATGCTTTTGTTCATATACAAGCTCGCTATAAATTTCATCTGAAAGGACGAAAATATTTTTATCTTTTAAAACATCTACAATATCTTTTAATTCTTCGGTGGATAAAGTTACACCAGTTGGGTTAGAAGGATACGGTAGTACGATACATCTTGTTTTTTCTGTAATAGCATTTTTAAGCGCTTCAGCTGTTAAACGAAATCCAGTTTCACGAACATCTACAAAAATAGGCGTTGCACCGCATAATCGAATAATAGGTTCGTAGCCTGGATAAATAGGAGCAGGTAAAATTACTTCTGTTCCTGGCTCTAAAATCGTTCGGAATGCAACATCAATTGCTTCGCTAGCACCGATTGTAACGATGGTTTCGTTTTCAGGTGAATAATGTAAATCGTAGTTATCTTTTACGAAGTTACAAGCTGCCTTGCGTAATTCTAGTAAACCAGCGTTATGTGTATAGCTTGTATAGTTTTCTGTAATAGCCCGTTTAGCCGCTTCTTTCACGAGAGAAGGTGTAGGGAAATCGGGTTGTCCAATTGTTAAAGAAATCAAATTATCATAGTTTTGAATCATGTTAGAGAATTGACGGATTCCAGAAATTTGGATGTCCTTCACTCTAGGGTTAATGAATTGTTCCATTGTATCTCCCTTTCTTCCGTTTGAAAATTAAGTTCATTTTATCATATTTTCTATGATTACGCTTTGTATATGTTATTTAGAAAGAGAGAGAAAAGTGAAAAAAAGCCGCTATAAGCGACTTTTTAATATCCGTATTCCCAATCTATTTCATCTTCATTCCAGAGTACAGAGGATACCTTGCCAAGGTGAACAACTGATTCGTTCACAGCACATGTGCAGTTTTCTTCTCCCGCTTTATGCTGTAACTCTTCATATACTGATTTTTCAACATTTTCTAGAACAACCAAATTTTCTTCTTTTAAAACAAGCGTAGTACCCGCCATATTTATCTTCCTCCTACTAAAGTAATGATCACTTATTTGTAAACATAGATAGTATGGATTATATGCTGTATTTTGCTATAGTTGTCCGTCTAAAAAAGTATTTTTATATTTTCTTTGTAATCCGTATTCATTGTATACTGCATGAAGGAAATTTGGTACAGGGTTTACAATCATTTCGAAAATCTGTAACAATTATTATGAGCTGTTAACAAAGAATTAACAAATATGTTAAGAAAAATCAAAATTTTAAAACAAATACACCTATAAAATGATATAATCATATCAAAATACATATAGGGGATGAGAGGTTATGGAGCTTATCCGTGATTTGTTGATTCAAATTGCCATCATAATTTTGCCACTATTTTTATATGAAGCGATTCGTTTAAATCGCTATCAAGAAATGCCTCCGAAGCCAAATCGTTACTTTATTATGTTTTTATCTAGCGTTACGCTCATTCTCTCCATGACATACTCTATTTGTTTTGGCAATGTGTGTGGGTATAACTTTCACCCCATTCCAATTGTCAGTGGTTTTTTATATGGTGGGATTGTTGGTTTAATCCCAGCGGTTATTTTTGTTGCATATGAATGGTTACTAAAGGGAATGAGCTTTCTTCCAGTTTTAGAAGTAATATTTCTATTGATAGTTCCGCTATTTTTATCAAAGAAATGGTCTCTTTTTTCAAAGGATAAGAAATTAATTTTAGCATTTATGATTTCATCATTTTATGTGCTTGTTTCTTTAGTATTAGGCATGATTAATGTTCTTTTGGAAACAGGATTTACACCGTATATTTCGCAAATATATAGCGGATTTATATTTGCCTCGCTTATCATGGTCATGACAATGGTATTTCAGGTGTATTTAACTGAATATTTAAATGAAAATGCATTGCTACGTACAGAGATGCAAAAATCAGAAAAACTTAATATTGTAAGTGAATTAGCAGCAAGTGTGGCACATGAAGTTCGCAATCCCCTTACTGTTGTTCGTGGATTTATCCAATTGCTAGAAAGCACGGAAGATGTGAAGAATAAGGATTATATGCGTCTCGTATTAGCTGAATTGGATCGGGCGGAACAAATTATTTCAGATTACTTAAATTTAGCAAGGCCGCAAATTGAGAAAAAAGAACACATTTGTTTATCAGCCCAATTAATAGAAATGACCACTCTTATGTCGTCATTTGCAGCGATGCAAGGTGTATATTTACAAGTTGAAATTTCAGAAAGTCTTTATACGATTGGTGATAAGACAAAATTGAAGCAAGCT
This sequence comes from Bacillus thuringiensis, assembly GCF_001595725.1. GTDB lineage: Bacteria > Bacillota > Bacilli > Bacillales > Bacillaceae_G > Bacillus_A > Bacillus_A thuringiensis_K. The sequence goes on along the minus strand of NZ_CP014282.1, from coordinate 3,850,052 downwards.
ATTATGAATGTTGTTAAAAATGGTATTGAAGCAATTCAAGGAAATAAAGGATATTTAAAAGTAACAGCTATTCAAAAAGACGAAACAATCATAATAAGAGTTAAAGATAGTGGTGTTGGTATGACGAAAGAACAGTTAGCAAGGCTGGGGCAACCATATTATTCTTTAAAAGAAAAAGGAACAGGATTAGGGCTTATGGTAACATTTAGTATTTTACAAGCGCATAATGGTACATTGGAATATAAGAGTGAGAGCGGAAAAGGCACTGAAGCAATTATTATATTACCAGCTGTACAAAATAAGGAATAAAAGTTACCGATGGAAGGTAACTTTTTATTTTATATTGTTTATTCGTTTGTTTTTTCTTGTTTTGCTCGGCTAAATAAACTTTTAAATGATTGAAAGAAGCTTTGCTCTTTTGAGGCAGCAACCATTCTTTTTGTTTCTTGAATTTCTCGAATAACTTGCATAAGCTGTGCATCACGGTTACTATCCTTGTTATAAATTTGACTAACAAGTTTATTCATTTTTTCTTCCTGTTTGGATTCTCGTTTATACATATGATTCATTAATAAGTCCATCTTTTCTTTTTGCAATGCATCTGTTTGAGCGGCGTGATCGACTAACTCTTGAAGCATTTTTTCTTGAGAGCCTTCTTTTACATAAACTTGTTGCATCAATTCGTCTAGTTTCTCATCCTTTAAACGATTTTGTGTAATTAGAGTAGAATTTTGATGAATAATTGCTTCATTTAATTGAGCGAGCATTTCAAGTTTTAACATGAACTCCTCAAAGTTACGCCCATCTTCTTTTTCTTTCGGTTGTATTTCTTGTTTATCTTGTATAACTGGTACAGGTGGGGCCTCTTTTTCTTTTAAAATAATTGGTATCGTTTCTGAAATATCTTCTTGCAGTGTAGCAGCTCTTTCATGAATAGATTTCAATAGTTTTAAATCATCCAGCTTATAAATACGAGCATCAGCTGTTTTGGAAATCATATAACCATGTTCCTCTAACAGTTGACTATATTTGCGAACTATATGTTTTGGGATGCCTGTTTTATTCGTGACATCTTTCGTTTTATAGGTAGCTTCCATAATATTTCCTCCCCAAAAAGTATCGTATATATCATTTCAATCTTTTATGAGGACTTCCTTTGAAAAAGAATGTCGGAAGGTTATTAGTTTTCTACAGCATTAGTGAAAAGATGAAGAAAAATGAGAGTTTTTGGCGGAATGGCGAAGAAGAGCTGCAATAATGTCTGAAAACATATACAGAAGAAGTTTGTTATAATAACGGAGGAAAAGAAACTGGTAGAAACATGGAGGTATACATGAAGCAATTAAAAGGTATTATCATTTCAATTATCGCAATTCTGTCTATTTTAGTAGCAGTTTATGAAGTACTTGTGCCAGAGGAAACAAGTGTAAAGAAAACGAATACGTATGATCAAGTGTTAGAATTTCCGAAAGAACGTTATCCAGAGACAGGAAAACATATTACGGATGCTATAAAAGAAGGGCATTCAGAAGTTTGTACAATCGATCGTGGTGGTGCTGCAGATAGAAGGAAATTGTCGTTAGCACCATATCCATCAAAAAAAGGGTATGATCGTGATGAATGGCCAATGGCGATGTGCAAGGAAGGCGGAAAAGGAGCACATATTGAATATATAAGTCCGGCGGATAACCGCGGAGCAGGCTCTTGGGTAGGGAATAAGTTAGATAAATACCCAGATGGTACGCGAGTAAAATTTGAAGTGAAGTAGTAGTTGTATATTTCATAATGAAGGAGAAGGGGAACTATGGAGTTAACGATTTCTTATTCGCAATTAATGTTGATGAACTATGACGGTGAGCAGCCTTATGTAGATTGGACTGATGAAGATTTTGAAAGAGGTTATGCTAAGGCAGATGGAACTGTTATTTTTGAAGCGCTTTCTGATTATACTTGTGAAGTGAAAGTGACCCCAGGGAAACATATTGAAAAAGAAGAAGTAGTTAGAACGATTACGGTTCCTTTTACAGTTGAAAATGAAAGTATCGTTATAACGAGTATTCTTTCTAATAAATTTCAAATACCTATTCCAAATGGTGAGTATACAGTTGTATTACAAGCAATTCCTCTTGAAGAGCCAACGGATGATGAATTATATAAAATACAATACGAATTCTTTTTTGAAAGTAAAGAATAAAAAATGGGTTATCCTGAGAAAAGGATAACCCATTTTTGTTATGCGTTTGTTTTTAAAAGGGAACGAGCATCTTTCGCTGCTTGCACCATATGTTCTAAAGCTGGAATAACTTCTTCTGTTCTTCTCGTTTTTAAACCACAATCAGGATTAATCCAGAAATATTTAGGATCACATACTTGTAAAGATTGTTCTACGATTTTATACATTTCATCTTTACTCGGTACACGTGGGCTATGAATATCATATACACCTAGGCCGATGCCTTTTTCATATGTTGTATGTTTTAAAGTATCAATAAATTCTCCGTGACTTCTTGATGTTTCGATAGAAATTACATCTGCATCTAATGCGCGAATCGCGTCAACAATATCTTCGAAGTTACTGTAACACATATGAGTATGAATTTGTGTTTCATTTGCTACAGAAGAAGTTGCTAAAAGGAAGGATTGTACTGCCCATGTAATATAAGCATCCCAATCTTTTTCTTTTAGTGGCATTCCTTCACGAAGTGCGGGCTCATCGACTTGGATTACTCTAATTCCGGAAGATTCAAGTAGTTCAATTTCGTGACGAAGAGCTAGTGCAATTTGATACGAAACTTCTTTTCTTGGAATATCATTTCGAACGAAGGACCAATTTAAAATTGTAACAGGTCCGGTTAACATTCCTTTTACAACTTTCTCCGTTAAGCTTTGTGCATAAATTGTTTCCTTAATAGTCATGCCGTTAATAAAGGCTACATCACCATAAATAACAGGTGGTTTTACGCAGCGGGAACCGTAAGATTGTACCCAACCGTTTTTAGTGAATGAGAAACCAGCAAGGCGCTCACCAAAATATTCGACCATGTCAGTTCTTTCAAATTCACCATGTACAAGGACATCAAGACCAATTTCTTCTTGGTAACGAATCCATTTTTCTGTCTCTTTTTCAATAAATTGTTCATATTGTTCATTTGAAATAACGCCGTTACGCCATTCTTTTCGCGTTTGACGAACTTCAGTTGTTTGCGGGAAGCTACCAATGGTCGTTGTTGGTAATAGCGGTAACTCCAGGGCAACTTGCTGTAATTCGTATCGTTTTTTAAATGGAAGAGGGCGTGAAAAATCTTCTTCTTTTAGTGCTGTTCGTGCTGCTTTGACATCTTCTCGGTTACGTGCAGCAGATGAACGAATTGTATGATGTACGTTTCGATATGTTTCCAGCTCATTACTAATGCTTTCTGTACCTTGAGTGAGAGCGGAATGAATAAGAACTAACTCTTCTAATTTTTGATTTGCAAATGCTAACGCATCAAACAGCTCAGTCGATAAGTGAGTTTCTTCTGTTTTATCGATTGGTGTATGCAATAAGCTACAAGAAGGCTGAACGATGATATCTTTCGTTTGGACTTGTTTTTGTAACGTTGTAAATAGCTCAAGGACTTCATCAAGGTCAGCTCTCCAAATGTTACGGCCATCTATACAACCGACAGCTAAAGTTTTATCAGCTGGGAATCCATATTTTGAAATAGCATTTAAATTACCTTCTTTACCATGAATGAAATCTAATCCAATACCGGATACCGGGAATGTAATAATTTCTTCATAGTTTTCTTCTACGCTATCAAAATATGTTTGTAAAAGAAGAGTCGCATTTGGAACTTCTTTACGAATAGCTTCATAAATTTCTTTTGCTTGTTGAACTTCTTCTTTCGTTAAAGAAGCAAAAATCGGTTCATCAACTTGAATGGCTGGTGCACCAGCTGCATGTAGTTCTGAAAGCAGTTGTACGTATGGTGCAACTAACTGTTTTAAAATAGTAGCAAATTGCTCTTGTGTATAGCCTTTAGCTAATTTCAAAAAAGTATATGGTCCTAAAATAACAGGTTTGCCATCTACGCCTAATTCTTGTTTTGCCTCTTCGTATAAGCGAAGTGGACGATTATCTTTTAAAGAGATTTGTAATCCCTCTTCATATTCAGGAACGATATAATGATAGTTTGTGTTAAACCATTTTGTCATTTCGGAAGCTACGTGATCTTTAGAGCCACGCGCCATTGCGAAATATACATCAAGGTAAGATGTAAACTCAGAAAAACGTGATGGGATAAATCCTAGCATATAAGCGGTATCCAAAACGTGATCGTAATATGTAAAGTCGCCAATTGGAATGAGTTCAATCCCTTTTTCTTGCTGTACTTTTACGTGTTGAAGGCGGATTTCTTTCATTGTTGTTAAAAATTGTTCTTCATTGATTTTATTGGACCAAAAAGCTTCTAATGTTTTTTTCCACTCTCGTTGTAATCCGATACGTGGATAACCTAAGTTACTTGTTTGAATTGCCATTTCAAATTCCTCCCTAATTAAAAGTAAGCACTTCCGTTTACTAGGAAATACCTATAACAAAAAGTATAAAGGCATAGAAAATAAGCCTTCCTTTTTGTTTTAACACCTCATCATCATCCGTGAATCTATCAGTGTTGTTAAAACAGGCAGGTCTCCTGACTTATGCTTCATATAATTTCTTTCACCTTCCCGTTTTCACAGTGGCACTAAAAAGAAATCTCAGCATTTACAGTGGCGGGACCGTGTTGGAGTTTCACCAAGCTTCCCTTTTAAACACGAAACGAAACTTTCGTGTACCTATTTTCCTTTTGAAAGGAATTTAACAAGCGATATGATATTGAAACAAATTCTAACACAATTTTTGGAATTTTGTCTACTGTTTTAAAATAAGAAAATTCAAAAGTTTTTATTTCTTATTATTATGACTTTTTATTCTGGATTAACTAATAATATTACAGTATAAAAAGAGAAATTGAGCTATGAAAGAAGTAGGATGTCTTCTTTCATAGCTCAATTTTCATCTATAGCAACTTCTGAAAGTCGGCCTGCTATAGCATCTTTAAGGAGGGTGTTTAGCCATTGTAATTCAACTGTAATATGCTCAATTACACTTTGCAGAATATATAGTTGTGCACGTGAAACCTTTCCTTTATTACAATCATATATCGTTTGCATAGTATGTAAATATTGAAGAGTATCGTTTTTCTTTTTTTCTAAAATAGGAACTAATTCGTGATCATTGCTAAAGTGAGCGAAAGATAAGGCTGAATAAATAGGTTTATATATTTGGTTTTTGGCTTCGAATTGTTTTAATAGTAAAGTGTGAAATAGTTTTTTACCTTCTTCTGTTATATGAAAAATCGTTTTGTCAGGTCGATTTGTGTCTTTAATTACATTTGTAATATGAATTGCGCCTTGCTTTTCTAATTGCTCGAAGGCGTAATAAAGTGATCCTTTAGCATATTTAATGTAACAATCCATTTGTCGTTCTTTCATAATATGCTGCACTTCATATGGATGTTTATCTCCTTCGAGTAGCAAGCCGAGAATGACTAATTTCATGCTCATGCTGTCTCAACTCCTGTATATAAAAACTTTATCCCGCATTAACTGCCCGTAAAAGCCCGATTGGTGAGGGCTAATAATCAGTGGGGGGATGCCCCCACTGATTAAAGTTTCACTTTATACATATTATAAACGGCATATCCTTTTTCATAAAGGGATATGCCGCTTCTTTTTTATATTAACTAACTTGCTTTTGTTTTTCTTTCTTTTTAGGACCTGTAAAGAGGCGTTCATTTCCCATAAGTAAAATACAAATAATACTTAGTACAGCCGGGATGAGTGCCCAGAAGAATGTGTTCGCAATAGATGTAGCGAGAGCTTCTTTAATACCCGCTAATATTTCAGCAGGAATTTTGGCGGTAGCGCCTGGTGATAATAAGAAACTTGTGTCTCCGCCTTTTGGAGCTAATTTTGCTAGTTCAGGGGGGAATACAGAGTTTAGTTTATCTGTAAAAATATGATTTTGAATTGTACCGAAAATCGTTACACCAAGAGTCATACCGAGTGATCGGAAGAATGAGTTTGTTGATGTCGCCGAACCACGGTCCCGCATTTCCAACTTGTGAATAGAGGACATACTTAATACTGAGAATGAGAAGCCAACACCAAGCCCAGCGAGAATCATAAATAGTGTTACGAGTAAACGAGGTGTGTCCATTGTTAAAGTACTTAATAAATAAATACCAAGAACGAAGAAGACACCAGATACCATCATAATGTTACGATAGCTTGTTCGAGAAGCTAATTGTCCTCCTGTTTGACTTCCAATTACAGAACCGACCATCATTGGTGTTAAAATTAATCCAGCATTAGAGGCGGAACCTCCAAGAACGCCTTGAATGAAGATTGGAATATAAACTGTACAGATAATAAAAGCGGCACCATAGAAAAAGGCAACTCCTTGACTAGCTGCGAATAAAGGTTTTTTAAATAGATGGAACGAAATAATAGGCTCGGTTGCTTTTCGTTCTACAAAGAAGAAAATAATAAGCGTAATAACTACTGTTGTAAATAAGCCAATAATTACAGTGGAATTCCAGGCATATTCCTTACCACCAAGTTCTAATGCAAACATTAAGCAAACAATACTTATGACAAGTGTAATAGCACCAGCCCAATCAATTTTTTGTTTTCTAAATTCTAGAGACTCACTGTAGTATTTAGTAATGAAGAAAAAGGAGATAAGTCCTAATGGAATATTGATATAGAAGACCCAATGCCAACTTATATAGTCTGTAATATAAGCACCTAATAAAGGACCGAATACACTAGATGTCCCGAAAACAGCACCGAATAGTCCTGTCATCTTCCCGCGTTTTTCTGGTGGGAAGATATCATACATAATTGTGAAGGCGATAGGCATAAGGGCACCACCACCGATACCTTGAATAGCTCTATAAATACTTAATTGCTCAATACTTGAAGCTGTTCCGCAAAGCGCAGAACCGAATAAGAAAAGAATGAGGCCCCCAATATAAAAACGTTTCCGTCCGTACATATCAGAAAGTTTCCCGAAGATAGGCATCCCTGCCATTGTTGCTACCATATAAGCTGATGTGACCCAAACGAACTTATCAAATCCTCCTAGGTCTCCAACAATTGTTGCCATTGCGGTTGCAACGATTGTATTATCCATTGCGGCCATTAATATACCAAGCAGTAAACCAGCAACAACAAATTTTGTCTTGTTGGTGTCTTTTTTTAATGGTTGAGTTTCCAAATATAACCCTCCTTTAGAAATAAGTAAACTATATTAAGTTTTGAGTGCAGTGGATAAAAATTTAAATGTATAGTTGATTTTAATTTCTTTTCCATAAGTGCACTAATATGCCATAAAGAATATTATAGTCAAATTTGACTATAAGGCAAACTTTTTCTTCCGCCAAAATATTCTTTCATATGAGTGGAGAGCAAGTGAACCATACTGAATATTGCCATAAAGTAAATTGTAAAAAATTTTCATTAAGAACACCTTCTGTTAATAGATGAAAAATGGTTTTTTCTTCATATTGTCGAATAGGATAAAAGGAAGAGAAATATTAAACATTGCTTGTAGCAAACTTTAGTAATCTGGGGAATTCATTGTGTGTATGGTACATCTGAAATGAGGTGAATATATATTATGAAAATATGGGGAAGAATTTCGGATACAGGAAAGTATTCAATACCGCTACAACCAGTATTGTGGATTGACGGATCGAAAAAGGAAAACGAATCTCCTCAAATAGCCGTTACATTACAAATTGGTAGTATGTATACAGAACAATTTTCGTATGAATTGACCTATGATGTAAACGACATACTTATTATGCGAATTGAAGTGGAAAATAAAGGGTTAGAAATGATTTCGAGAGTTGTTGTAAGTCATATGATTCGAGATTACTTTGCTTATATTCCTAATTCTTTAAAAGTTGATAAGGGGATAAGTGAGTTTTTATTCCAGCTTGTAAGATGGCGAATTGATGATTTGTTACCAAATGAGAAGGTGGAACTACGTTGTAAAATAAAAGCTAATAAAGATAAAGCTCTTAAACAAGTATTCTTTCAGGCTACATATACATTTCAAGACAAAGAGGTATCATATGGCCCATTGCAAACAAATGAAGTTGTTGTGCGTCAATGATAAAAAGGAACCTGTACAAAAGGTTCCTTTTTTAGTGAAGGTTGTGTTTTTTGAGTATTTTCTTTTGCTCCACTCCTTTTTTTCCTACATAGTTATTTTTGTAGCCAAAGTATAGAATAAATAAAAATGAAACAACATTAACAATAGCGTCGATTTGATCGTTTGTAATAAAGTGTATGCCGAAAGAGGTAAATAATAATTTTAATGATAATAGAAAACCAGCTAGTAAACGCATAGCATCTGATAGATTCTCTTTTTGTAGCATATAGATTACTCCTTTCTATAAAAGTTATATATTATATATATGAAATAGAGTAGAAAAGGTATACAAGCTTAAGCGGAAATGTACATTGGATATGTACATTTTTTATTTTGTAGAAAAACATTATTGATATAGAAACATATATTGGTATAAAAGGGAGAAAAGTATGAAACATAAAGGGAAAATTAGTGGATTATTGCTTGGTAATACTGTGGCAGTTACAGAATGGATTGCACTTCAGGATGTAATTGCAAAACTAGATTCACGATCATTTTATACCGTCTTTATTATTTATATATTGCAAATGATACTAAGTTATTATTTTGGACATTGGTACGATAAAAGAGCGAGCGAGCGTATGGATGTGGAAGTAGGAGGAATGGCAAGCAACGATTTTGTTGTTGATTTTTTTGGGAAAGTAGCTGCTTTATCTGAAAGAGATTCTCGTAATATTACAGTGTACATTCTTTCTGTAAAAGAATGGGAAGGATTAAAAGACACGTTGCAAGAAAAAAAATTGGGAGTGTTAGTACAAAAATTAGAGAATACCATTGTAAAGACAATTCGGAAGGGCGATGTTGTTACAAAGTGGGATGAAAATAAGTATGTTATTGTAGCAATTGATAATGGTCATGAAACATCAACAATAACAAAACGATTAATGAAAAATATTGAAAGTGAAATAGAAGGGGATTTACTCAGTGTCACTCTTTTATTTGGAGCAGCTAGCTATCCAGTAGAAGGAAAAACGTTTGAAGAACTGTTGAGAAAGTCGCAAAATCAATTGTACCAGTATAGAAATTTGCAAGAAAATGAGTGAAGCTTTGATTTGAAGATATATGATAGGAAGATGTTTTGTTTGTAACATTTTTTTGACTTTTATTACAAAAAAACGCCACGTTTGTAATAAAAGTCTTTAAAAATATATGAAATAAGCATATAATTATGATGGTAATGCCAATGCAATTTGCACAGTGTGTTTTATTTTAAAAGTGTAGAGGAAAGCAAGCTCTACACTTTTCCTTTTTAGGAAATGAAAAGAATATTTGTAAGTTGTTGCGAGACATCGATTGTACTGTGTAAAATGAACAAAGAGATTAATTGATAGAAAGCTGGAAAGGGAATGATAGACGTGAGAGCGGAGTAATCACCTTTTATCAGGTGAATTATTATAGTCTTATTAAGACTGAGGTGAAATTCCGTGGACATTAAAGTAATACATAGTGTGAAGAGGCCTTAAAAAACACGAAGTAGTATACTTAAAGATGGATATGGAATTGCTAAATAATTCAAAAAGAAGAATGTAATATCAAGTAATAATTTGTACAAACAATATTAATGATCTTCGTAAAAAAGATGCGAGTGTATAGAACAATTACATATTTTATAACTTTTTTATATTACACGATGGTCGTTTATAAGTAGGAGGAAGAGATGTTGAAATATAGTAAATTAGCAATTGTAACTGCATTATCAATGATTTTATTAGCCGGTTGTTTCGGTCCGAAACCAGAAGAAGAATTATATGTAGCGTTTGAAAACGCTGCTAAACAAGAAAAAACAATGTTTGAAGATGCAAAAAAACTTGAGACTTTAGAGAAAGAAGGACAAGAATTATATAACCAAATTGTGCAAGAAGGAAAAGATAATAATCAAACTGTTAAAGAAAAACTGAATCAAGCAGTGAAAAATACAACTGAACGAGAAAAAGTGCTTACAAAAGAAAAAGAAGTTTTAAATAAAGCGCAAGAAGAAGTGAAGTCAGCTGATAAGTATGTGAAGAAAATTGAAGATAAGAAATTGAAAGATCAAGCTGATAAAGTGAAAAGCACGTATGAGAAACGACACGATTCATTTAATAAAATGTATGACAGCTATGACAAATCTTTAAAACAAGAAAAAGAGTTATATACAATGTTACAAGATAAAGGTACTAAATTAAAAGATATTAGTGAAAAAGTAAAAGTAGTAAATCAGTCTTATAAGGATATTGAGTCAGAAAAAGATAAATTTAATGAATTCACAAAGTCTTATAATACAGAAAAAGTAGCTTTTTATAAACAAGCAAATATTAAAATTAAAGAAGAGAAAAAATAAAACAGTTTGGCCAAGTGTAGGCCAAACTGTTTTATTTTTTTGTATAAGTACGACTATACCATGGAACAGGTTCACTTAATTTTTTTTCTTGTTTTAATGCTTCAGGACCAATATAATCTTGAAGTGTTTTTTTTGCTACTGTTAATGATAAGGTTGTTTTCGGATTTCGATAGGAGGATTCAAGATGACCAAGATGCGGTAGAATTCGAAAATCTTCTTTCGTAGGAGGGATGTGGAAAAAATAATCGCCTAAACGTATAAGGACATCAGATTGTTGTTGGCTAAAACGTGGGTTTCTAGAAAAATGTAATCCTTCTTTAATTGCTTTTTTTTCAGCAATCAAACGTTCTAAAGCTGTCTTTTTTAACCAGTATAAATATTTAGGATTAGTAGCTGCTTTAGCATGACGATTCACAACGAAAATAGATTGAGCTAGTCGATTAATAGAATGTTGATTTTGTAATTGAGATTGTGGTTGTGAAGGTTTCATATTGAATCTCCTTTCAATTTTTCATTATTATACCATAAATAAAATAGGTATTTATTATACGCAAAAAGTGATTGTATATATTTTCAATATTAAAGCAATATTGTTACAAAAAACAACTATTTTGTATAATAGTAATAGAATATGTTTTTGAAATTTGATAATGAAAGAGTGAGGAGTTTGAAAGAAATATTAAAACAACAGTATGCCATTATAGATATTGGATCTAATACAATGCGTTTAGTTATTTATGAAAAGCAAAATGGAGGTTATTATAAAGAGATTGAAAATACGAAAGTTGTTGCGAGGTTAAGGAATTACTTAATTGATGGTGTGTTGAATGAAGAGGGAATAGAAGTATTATTACAGACATTATTTCAATTTCAAGAAAGTACAAGATTCCATCAGTTGCATCATGTACTTTGTGTTGCAACAGCAACAATTAGACAGTCGGAGAATCAAGAGGAAATTAAAAAGCTTGTTGAAGGACAAACAGACTTTACTCTTAGAGTATTATCAGAGTATGAGGAAGCGCGTTACGGATACTTGGCGGTTATGAATTCTACATCGTTTTCAGAAGGAATAACGGTAGATATTGGTGGGGGAAGTACGGAAGTTACATACTTTAGAAATAGAGAGATTTTAGAGTACCATAGTTTTCCTTTTGGGGCACTTTCTTTAAAGCAACAATTTATTAAAGGTGATATTCCTATTAAAGATGAGTTAGAGGGAATGCAACAGTATTTAGAGTCTCAATTTCGAACGTTACCATGGTTAATCAATAAGAAATTGCCTCTTATTGCAATTGGTGGTAGTGCTAGGAACTTAGTAAAAATCCATCAAAATTTAATATGTTATCCTATAGCAGGATTACATTTATACAAGATGAAAGAAGAAGATATTGAAAGTGTAAAAGAGGAATTAGAAAAATTGTCGTTCATAGAACTTCAGAAATTGGAAGGATTGGCAAAAGATCGAGCAGATACGATTATTCCAGCGGTTGAAGTATTTCATACACTTGTTAATGTTATAGAGGCACCGGCATTTGTATTAAGTAGAAAAGGGTTAAGAGAAGGTGTTTTCTATGAAGAGTTGACAAAAGATTTGGGGATTTCATATTATCCGAACGTAGTTGAAGAAAGTTTGCATTTACTATCATATGAATACGAAATGGACATGGAATTTGTTATTCAACTTATTAAACATGGAAGACTAATTTGCAAACAACTTGAGGAAATAGGGCTTATTTCTATGTCAGTAAAAGACTGGGAAGTGTTCCATCAAGCAGCGAAAGTATTTAATATAGGCAAATATATAGACGAAGAAGCGAGTCGTTTACATACGTTTTATTTATTAGCGAATAAGACAATTGATGGCATGATGCATAAAGATAGAGTGAGGTTAGCACTTATTGCATCTTATAAATCAAAAATGCTATTTAAACAACATTTATCTCCATTTGAAGGTTGGTTTGATAAAAGTGAACAAAAAAAAATCCGCCTATTAGGAGCTGTTTTACAATTTTCAGCTACTTTAAATGTAAGGCAACGATCGCTTGTTGATACCATATCTATAACAGAAAGCGAAGAGGGATTAACGTTTAAAGTTTTATGTGAACAGTCTGCATTAGCAGAAAAAGTGCAAGCTGAAAAACAAAAAAAACAGTTAGAAAGAGTATTAAAAACGAATATTAATTTATTATTTGAATTAAAACATTAGGTTGTACGGATGTCTTTACGAAAAATTTACACTTTGTAATATTGTAATTTGATAAAATGAAATTAACTAAATTATAGTAAAAAAGTTTCAAGGGGAAGTGTGAAGAGAATGGAATTATCGAAGGGGAATGCAGTAGATTTAAATGATACAGCTTATTACAATAATCGAGAGTTAAGCTGGTTAGCATTTAATGAACGTGTACTACAAGAAGCGCAAGATGGAAATAATCCACTTTTGGAAAGATTGAAATTCATTAGTATTTTTAGTTCGAATTTAGATGAATTCTTTATGGTACGTGTAGCGGGATTAAAGGATCAAGTGAGTGCTGGATTTAATCAGCCAGAAAATAAAGCTGGCTTAACACCAAAAAAGCAATTAAATAAAATTGCGATAAAAGCCCATGCACTAATGACAGTACAATATGATACATTTAAAAATTATGTATTACCAGCGCTTGAGTTAGAGGGAATTGAACGTTTAACATTCAATGATTTGACGAAAGAGCAGCGAGAATTTATAGAAGAGTATTTTGACGAGCAAATTTTCCCGGTGTTAACTCCTGTAGCTATTGATGCATATCGCCCATTTCCAATGTTATTAAACAAAAGTTTGAATTTGGCTACTCTTTTATATGATGAGAAGCAAGCGGAAGAAGAAAACAGGACGAAGTTAGGGATTGTACAAGTTCCTTCATTACTTGAGCGCTTCATAATTTTACCGAGCGAAGGGCAAAAGCATAAATTTATTTTATTAGAAGACGTAATTAGTAGCTTTACTCATAAATTATTTACGGGATATACAGTATCATCTGTTACTCGTTTCCGTATTACACGCAATGCAGATTTAACGATTCATGAAGAAGGTGCGAGAGATTTATTAAAGGTAATTGAAAAAGAATTAAAAAAGCGTAAGTGGGGGGCTGCTGTTCGTTTAGAAGTTGGGAAAGAACACATTGATGAAAGAGTATTAGCGTTATTATATGAGGTTCTGGAAGTAAAAGATGAAGATGTATATATAATGGATGGTCCATTAGATTTAACATGTTTGTTTTCTTTATATAAAAAACTAGCTCCTTTATATGAACATCTTGTATATCCGGCTCTTATTCCGCAACCGCCTCAAGATTTAGGTGATGAAGAAGATGTATTTGAAAAAGCAATTGAGCATGATATTTTATTACATCATCCTTTTGAATCATTTCAGCCGGTAGTTGATTTTGTCCGTGATGCGGCAGACGATCCGAATGTACTTGCGATTAAACAAACGTTATATCGTGTAAGTGGTGATTCACCGATTATTCAGGCGTTAAAAATAGCGGCTGAAAAGGGAAAACAAGTGACGGTATTAGTTGAATTAAAGGCAAGGTTTGATGAAGAAAACAATGTTCATTGGGCTAAAGAATTGGAACAGGCAGGCTGTCATGTTATTTACGGTGTAAGTCACTTGAAAACTCATAGTAAAATTACGTTAGTTGTAAGAAGAAAAAACGGAAAAATCGAAAGGTTCGTACATCTCGGAACTGGAAATTATAATGATGCAACAGCGAAGTTATATACTGATTTTGGATATATTACATCAAGAAAAGATTTTGGGGTTGATGCAACCAATTTCTTTAATTATTTAAGTGGTTATACAACAAAGCCACATTTTCATCATTTATCGGTTGCTCCATTTGATATAAGAGAGCAGTTTATGGATTTAATAGATGAAGAAATCCGTTATCATAGACAATATGGAAATGGATATATTATCGCTAAGATGAATTCATTAACAGATAAACCGTTAATAAAAAAAATGTACGAAGCATCGCAAGCTGGAGTAAAGGTAGAGCTCATTGTTCGAGGAACATGTTGTTTAAGACCTGGTATTCCAAATGTAAGTGAAAATATTCGTGTAGTTAGTGTTGTGGGAAGATATTTAGAACATAGCCGTATTTATTATTTCCATCATAATGGAGAGGAGAAAATATATTTATCTTCAGCTGATTGGATGACGCGAAATATGGAGAAGCGAGTGGAAATATCTTTCCCGATATTAGATATTGAAATGAAGGCACGAATTAAGGCGATTTTACAGCTTACATTAGCTGATAATGTGAAGACACGTGAACAAAATAAAGATGGTGATTACTATTATGTTATTAATGGTAGTACAGAAGAAATTGATAGCCAAGTGAAGTTGTTTAAGATGGCGTATCAAAATACAGACGCTGAATAATGAAAAAAGTAAAAACCTCTTATGTCCATAAGAGGTTTTTACTTTTTTCTACTCATATGCTCCAAAAATGGAAGGATGGGTAGAAACAATAGTTTTATTATAAGCGTGTAATGAGGTGGCTCGTTGAGAGAATAATATTTGAAAGAATCGTTATTTTAACTTAGTAATAGTATGGTTGCTGACATGGTCCACCGTAACAAGGATAAGGTGCTGGCGGCGGGAAAGGTGGTGGATAAGGTGGATAAAATGGTCGAGGGCCGAAGGCTAATGCTCCGCCGAGCAATCCACCAGCAATTCCAGCTAGAAAGGGAACGCCAAAAAACGGGAAGAAGCGTGAGTCGCCTACTGGACCAATAGGTGCTGAACGGACTGGAATTGGTTGATAATATGGATACATGAACATACCTCCTTTATTGGACTCACTTTTATCATATGGTAAACAAAACGTGGATGAGCGCGTACAAGAAAGGATATGTAAGAAAATAGGCGAATTATTACGAATGTTGGAGTGTAAAAATTGTGATTTCAGGTTTTGACATAAAACGAAATGGAACACGTGTTCTTCCGAGGCCTCGATTGACATAGAGGGTTAAATCCTGCATCGTATAGAAGCCTTCAATATAGTCTTTGGCGAGTGATGGTGTAATAATAGCTCCTAAAAAAGGGATTTGTACTTGTCCGCCATGGCTATGACCAGAAAGTTGCAAGTTGATTGGATATTTGGAAATTTGCGGTGCGATATCTGGCTCGTGAACAAGAACGATGTTATAAGTATTTTGCCGTGCATGTTGTAATGTTTTCTCTATTTTTGGTTTGCCTAGTAGTATATCATCGAGACCGAAAATAGAAATTTCACTATTATCCATTAGACGAATTCTTTTTTCACTATTGAGCAATAGTTCAAATTCTGATTCACGCATGATGTGCTCATAGTATTCAGTTCCATATCCACCGTGATCATGGTTACCATAAATAGCGAATTTACCAAAGGGGGCTTGTATATTTTTTAAAATGGATGCGACGAAAGGAGTGTCAGTATACGTTTGATAATTATCAATGAGATCTCCAGTAAAAAGGACAATATCTGGATTTACAGCATTAATTTTAGAAACAACTTGAGATAAATGCTGGAGCGAGAAATAGTATCCGAGATGTAAATCGCTGAATTGAAGAATTTTCATACCATGAAAACTTTTTGGGATGAGTTGTGATTTTAATGTGTGCTGTGTAAAAGAAATGAAATGGGGCTCTATATATTTAGCATAGTAGTATCCGATGCTACTGGTTATAAATGAATAGAGACAAGTACGCATACCAATTTTCAAAAAAGTTCTTCTTGTAATGTGCTTCATAAAAATATGAGTATACCTCAAGGTTTTTATTCCATTTATAGGCTACTCAAATCTCCTTTCAGTTTATTTAAAAATATACTTTACATAATAAAAAATTAGTATAGATTACGAAAAAAAATGAATGAAAAGAAAGTTCTTTACGTTAAAATATCAGAAAACTTTAAAAATATAAAGATTTCTATTAAATAAAGTGATAAAATGAATATGTATTCATTTTTTGGAGGGGATGTATGTGAAAGAAAAGGTAGTTATTATAACAGGTGGATCGAGTGGAATGGGAAAAGGAATGGCGACTCGTTTTACAAAAGAAGGGGCACGAGTTGTTATTACAGGACGTACGAAGGAAAAACTAGAGGAAACGAAGTTGGAAATTGAACAATTTCCAGGGCAAGTATTACCTGTACAAATGGATGTAAGAAATACGGATGACATTCAGAAAATGATTGAACAGATTGATGAGAAGTTTGGTCGAATTGATGTTTTAATAAATAATGCAGCTGGAAACTTTATTTGTCCAGCAGAAGATTTATCCGTGAATGGTTGGAATTCAGTCATTAATATTGTATTAAACGGTACATTTTACTGTAGCCATGCTGTTGGAAAATATTGGATTAAAAAAGGGATAAAAGGGAATATCATTAACATGGTAGCAACATATGCATGGGATGCTGGTCCAGGAGTTATTCATTCGGCTGCAGCGAAGGCAGGAGTATTAGCGATGACGAAGACGCTCGCTGTTGAGTGGGGACGTAAATATGGAATACGAGTTAACGCTATCGCGCCAGGACCAATTGAACGTACGGGCGGTGCTGATAAATTATGGATTTCAGAAGAAATGGCTAAGCGTACGATACAAAGTGTTCCGCTTGGAAGGCTGGGTACGCCAGAAGAAATCGCTGGTCTAGCTTATTATTTATGTTCAGATGAAGCTGCGTACATAAATGGAACTTGCATGACAATGGATGGAGGACAACATTTACATCAATATCCATTTTAAAAGGGATAAAAAAATGAATGTTTGATTCATTTTTTATGGTTAAATGTGACGGAATTGTGACATATGAAAGAAAAGTGTTTACAAGAGGTCATATATACGTTATATTTAAGACCTCTTTTTTCTTCATAGTAGAATTGCTAATTCCCCTTAGCATTTTACCCCTCTAATCCCTTCAGGAAAACTGAAGGGATTTTTTATTATTTTTCCGTAAATATCATGTTATAATTTTTGAAAAGTAAAGGGAGGGAAGCACGTTGATAGATGCATTAGATGTAATGAGTAACTTGGATAAAGTCCTTCCTTATTATCAAGCTATTTTTAGTGCTGATGAGCATACTGTAATTGGATACGAAGTAGTAGGACGTATTCAAACAGAAGAGGGCATACAAAGTTTAGCTTCTTTCTTTCACGATGATTCAATTCCAAGTGAATTTCAACTGGAAGCGGATAATATTATAGTAGAAAAAGCTTTAAATCGTTATTTAGAAAGCGATCAAAAATTATTATTATTTATACATCGGAATGCTAATGTATTAATGAATGATGATGATGAAAGCTTGCTTCAACTTTTATTGAGGTATGAAGAACAAGGTTTAAATTTAAAACAAATTGTTTTAGAGATTACAGAGCATGAATGTAAAGAAGATATAGAGCAATTTAATCATTTGCTTATGTATTATCGTACATATGGTATTCAAATTTCAATTAATAAAGTCGGAACGGGCACAAGTAATTTAGAGCGTATTAGCGTGTTAGCACCTGATATTTTAAAAGTAGATTTAACGAACTTAAGGCAAACAGCACTTTTACAATCTTATCAAGATATTTTATATTCTTTATCATTACTTGCTAGAAGAATTGGTGCAACTTTGTTATATGAAGAAATAGATGCTTTTTATCAACTGCAATATGCTTGGAAGAACGGCGGAAGATATTATCAAGGTAATTATTTGAAAGAATGTTTACCTGATTTTATTGAAACGAATGTTTTGAAAGAGCGACTTGGTAATGAATGTCATCAGTTTATTCAGCATGAAAAGAAGAAGTTACAAAAAATTTATAATTTAACAGAGATGTTACGCGATCGCATTGGCGATGTTTTATCAAAACAAAAAAAGAATGAAGATATAAATGATTGGTTATTACAATTTAGTCAAAGTGTATCACAGTGTAGTTTTCGTATATTTATTTGTAATGAAGATGGTTTCCAGCAATCAGGAAATGTTATGAAAAAAGATGGAGAATGGATTGTGATGCCGGATTATTATATGAAGAACTGGAGTTGGCGTCCGTATTTTCTCGAGAATATCATGAAAATGCGTTTTGAGAATAAGGCGAGGCTTTCAGATTTATATGCAGATATTGAAACGGGAGAAATGGTACGAACATTTTCTTTCCCGATTGATGATGACAACTTTTTATTTATAGATTTATCTTATGAATATTTATATGAAGAAGATGTTTTATTTTAATGCACGAAGAGATTCGTGCATTTTTTGTTTGTTTTTATCATAAATTGGTAATAGTGAAAATGGTGATGAAAATGCTGTCTATCGTTGTAAAGATTTTACGAACGAAACCTGTCCTTTCTTTGCATAATCATTGTTACAATGAATACTACAAAGACAAGTTCTTTTAAAAGGAAGGTGAAAAAATGAGGAAATATGGAATATGGCTTGTTCTATTTGTATGTGTTGCCTTTCTAGTTGGTTATAGTGTTACGACTGTTTTAGGAAAAGAGGAAGTGGAAGTCGATCGGAAAGAAGTATTTACAACGATACAAAAAGGCTATGAAACCCAATTTTCAATTCGTGGGAAGAATTTGCCGATGAATAAGATGATAGAGATGTTATCACCGTATTTTACAGATAATTTCCTTCAAGTATTTACAGATGAAAATAGCAGAAGTGATAAACAAAGTGGTGAATATTTACTTCCGGCAAAAGAAGCACCGTTTTCTTTTAATTCAGAAACGAAAATGTCGTATGATGAAGAACATAAAAATTTATATGTATATGAGCGGACAAAAAGTGGACAATATCAAATTGTAACATTGAAAAGGGATCAAGATAAATGGAAGTTAGCAGGATATCATGAAAGTCAGGAACTTTTAACTGAAATAAAAAGGTTGCAACAATTATAAAGTGAAACTTTTAATTAGTGGGAGGGATTACTCTTCCATCTAACTTCTTTGCTGTAGCTAAATTTTGGGTGGGAGTTTTATTACCTACAAATAGCGGGATAAGAATAGGAATAGGTATTTACCTATTCCTATTCTATATTGAGTAGTTTTTGTAACTTTTCAATTTGAAAACCTGCAACTACTTCGCCATCAATTACGACTGTTGGAGTTGAATAAGAATCATAGTCGTTTAAAAGACGATTGCGAGCAGCAGCGTCTTTTTTTACGTCAAATTCTTCATATGCAACGTTATTATGCTTCAAAAATTCTTTTACAATAACACATGGCGGACAATCGGGTTGTGTATAAACCTCAATTTTTTTCATTGTAATTCCTCCTTTTTTCTGTTTTTTATTATATTCTTCCAATATAAAAACCGCAATAAAGAAGGGGAAATATGTTCTTTCTGTTTTTTCCTTCGCATTTCGACAAATTTTTAGTTGAGTTTCTGGCCAATAACCTTTATCCTAGAGTGTGGAACATTTTTTCTGTTATGACGGATAGAATGAGTATAGCTGTAAAACCTATTGGTAGGAAGATCAGAGAAAGGAGAGATTTCATGTCTCTACTCCAAGGAATTTTAACTCGACTTGTTAGTCTACAAGAACAAGCTGAAAGCGGTGAAGTAGCACAACGCTATTTTGAAGTGAACGGTGAGCGCAAATGTAGCGTGAAATTTTTCGATAAAAGTGAAATGTATGAGTTAGAAGTGTATCAACAAGGTGAAAAACCTCAAGTGTATCAATTCGATAATATCGACATGGTTGCAATTGAGATTTACGATATCATTTCTTGATACATATAAAAAAGGTACTGCCACATGGCAGTACCTTTTTTAGTTCTATTACTTTCCGGCGTAATGTATAGAAGTTTTTTATTTTTCCTACAATGGTATTAAAATGAAAATTTAATCCGTGCAAGTTTGCTTATCCATGTGGATAATTAGTCCCGTCAACCGGCTGAATATGTGAAGCTAAATTTCTCACAATCGCTGGGTTCTGCAAATAGCGGGGGAAATATAACTAGGAGGTTATCGTATGGAACGTTTACCAGTTGTGATTTGTCCTAAT
Organism: Bacillus thuringiensis; assembly: GCF_001595725.1. Taxonomy (GTDB): domain Bacteria; phylum Bacillota; class Bacilli; order Bacillales; family Bacillaceae_G; genus Bacillus_A; species Bacillus_A thuringiensis_K. The sequence continues at coordinate 3,829,460 of NZ_CP014282.1, read as the reverse complement.
TGTCAAAGTTCTGCTGAGATTATTCATGTATTAACGGCTCAATCTAATCAAAATGTAATTTATACGTGCCAAGTTTGTCACTTTATAATTCGAAATATTGAAACGAATAAAGGATAGGAAGTTATAATTTTAGTTTTTGTCCCATACAATGAGAATACAAAAAGTCTGTCTAATTGAAAGGACGTGACTCTATGGACGGTGCACATAAATTTTACAATGTTTCAGAGAGACATTTAAATTTCGATATGGTTTTTAACCGTATTTGTAGTTTCATTGAAAAGGATCCACGAAATTTATATCGATTATCCATTGGGACAGACTCGCAAGCCCATCAAAAGGATACGAGGTTTATTACAGCAATCCATATTCATCGTGTTGGAAAAGGTGCCTGGGGTTGTTTACACCATAGATCAGTAAAAGATAAGCCAACAACCTTACGTGAGAAAATATATTTAGAAACACAGTTTAGTCAAGAAATCGCATGTCTATTTACGCCTACTCATATACAAACAATATGGGAGTTATTGCACCCTTATGCTCAAGATGGGGCTGGATTCATAATGGAAATTCATTTAGACATTGGGAATGATGGTTTAACAAAAGAATTTATTTTAGATATGACAGAAAAAATTCGAGCGATGGGATTAACTGCAAAAATTAAGCCGGATGCTTATGCGGCATTTAGCTATGCAAATCGATATACGAAATGATTTTTTGTCTATTTACGATTGCTACATATCTTTTAGTAAAAACTGAATATTACATCTATTAAATAGGTTGAATTTTTTATATAATAAGAGTAACGATGCGAGTGTAAGGAGAGGGGTATATGCAAAGGGAAGTTGTTTTAACGAAGGAAGAAGAAAGTTTGCTACTAGATATTTTATTTCAGCAAAATTATGCAAGTGAAATTTTAGCTGTGGAACTTACAGATATTGAGAATGGTTTGAAACAGACAGATGTGATGCAATATAAAAAAATCACAAGGTTATTTTACAGATTAAAAAATAAAGGGTATTAAGCGCTACCGGAATGGTAGTCTTTTTTTTGTACTGTATGCTAAAATAGCTGTGTGATTGTATTTTTATTAAAATAAATTTCGGACAAAATAATAATATGAAAACGCTGTCATAAAATGTGAATAGAGTTGTGAACATAAGCAGGAAAAAGGGAAAATGGGGGATGTAATATGATTAGTATTCCGAAAGACGAATTTCAACAAATTCTTGTGAAGGATTTAATGATTTCATCGGAAAAAGTAGCTCATGTCCAAATTGGAAATAGTTTAGAACATGCTTTACTCGTTCTTGTGAAATCTGGATATTCGGCGATACCTGTCTTAGATCCAATGTATAAACTACATGGTTTGATTAGTACTGCCATGATATTAGATGGTATGTTAGGATTAGAGCGTATTGAGTTTGAAAGACTTGATGATATGAAAGTAGAGCAGGTGATGAAGGAAGATATACCTGTTCTTAAATTAGAAGATTCATTTGCAAAAGCTTTAGAAATGACAATTGATCATCCTTTTATTTGTGCTGTTAATGAAGAAGGCTATTTTGAGGGGATTTTAACACGTCGGGCTATTTTAAAATTGTTGAATAAGAAAGTAAGGCAACATAATCGATAACGTGAGAAAAGTGACTTCATAGAAACGAAGAAGTCACTTTTTTTTTCGTGCATATCACTTGTGTATGTATTATATTTAAAAAGACATAAAACATAAGGAAGTTTGCGCTCGGAAATTGTATTTTCTGAATGAAAGCATTCGGCTAAATTAAGGATGAAAAGCTTATTGAAATAAGGTGTATGGAAGCTAAGGAAAGAGGGAGAAAGTTGCAAATTGATGATTTTCAAATGATGGTTGTGTTAGCTCAGGAATCAAATATGAGAAAAGCGGCGGAACGTTTATTTGTTTCCCAACCTGCGCTGAGTCAACGATTACAATCTATGGAGAAACAATGGGGAATGAAGTTTTTTATTCGCTCACAAAAAGGATTGACAATTACACCTGAAGGGGAAAAAGTAGCAAATTATGCTAAAGAAATGTTGCAAAGGGAAGAAGATATAAAAAGTGAGCTAGCTGTTTTTAGAACGGAAACTCATGGAACGTTAAAAATAGCTGTTGCATCAGTTATTGGTCAATATTGGCTCCCTCCTGTTTTGAAAAAGTTTGTGCATAAATATCCTTCTGTAAAGATATCGCTGTTTACTGGATGGAGTAGTGAAGTGCAAAAGCAGTTTTATGAAGGAGACGTTCATGTTGCTATACTGAGGGGAACACAAGAATATAAAGGTCAGAAGCAACAATTATTTGAAGATGAACTGTATTTAGTTGATAAAGAAATAAAAGATATTTCGATGTTAAAAGAAACAAATAGGCCGTTCATTCAATTTAAAAGTGATTCGACTTATTATGGACAAATACAAAATTGGTGGTATGGTTTATTTTCTAATCCGCCTAAGCGAACGATTGTAGTTGACCAAATTGAAACATGTAAACAACTTGTTTTAAATGGTATAGGTTATGCCCTTTTACCTTCTACTGTTTTAAAGGAAGTACAGGAAAATATGTATAAAACACCTGTTCAACTGACGAGAGAAACATGGTTGTTAACAAGTGACTCGGCAAGGCAGTTGAAACAAGTACAAGCATTTTTAGAAATTATAGAAGAAATTCAAAGAGAAAAATAAGATTATTATCTTGCTACTCGCTCTTTCGTTTGGTAGAGTAACATTATAAATGGATTTAGGAGGCAACAAGAATGAAAATGATGGACGCTAACGAAATTATTTCGTTTATTCAAAAAAGTGAAAAGAAAACTCCTGTAAAGGTATACATAAAAGGGGATTTAAAAGAAGTAACATTCCCTGAAACAGTACAAGCATTTGTGAATAAAAAATCAGGTGTATTATTCGGAGAATGGTCTGAAATTAAGACAATTCTTGATGAGAATAATAAGCACATCGTTGACTACGTTGTAGAAAACGATCGTCGTAATTCTGCAATCCCAATGCTTGATTTAAAAGGTATTAAAGCTCGCATCGAGCCAGGTGCTATTATTCGTGACCATGTTGAAATTGGTGACAACGCTGTAATTATGATGAATGCAACAATTAACATTGGTGCTGTAATTGGTGAAGGTTCTATGATCGACATGAACGCAGTACTTGGTGGACGTGCAACAGTCGGTAAAAACTGTCACGTAGGTGCAGGTGCTGTACTTGCAGGTGTTATTGAGCCACCTTCTGCAAAACCAGTTATCGTTGAAGATGATGTAGTAATCGGTGCAAACGTAGTTGTTTTAGAGGGTGTTACAGTAGGTAAAGGTGCAGTTGTGGCAGCGGGAGCTGTTGTAACAGAAGATGTGCCTCCATACACAGTTGTTGCAGGTACTCCAGCACGTGTAATTAAAGAAATTGATGAGAAGACAAAAGCAAAAACAGAAATTAAACAAGAGCTTCGTCAATTAAACCCAGAGAAATAAAAAGTAAAAAAGCGTAAGAGCGTAAATGGGCTCTTACGCTTTTTATAGATAGAGGTGCAAAAATGACAGTAAGCAAATTTGTCCAAATTCGTAGAGATCTACATAGAATTCCAGAAATCGGATTTAAGGAATGGAAAACGCAACAGTATATTTTAGATTATATAGGAACACTTTCTCATGAATTTGTGGAAGTGAAGACATGGAAAACGGGTGTAATCGTTAAAGTAAATGGAAAAAAACCCGAAAAAATAATAGGTTATCGTGCAGATATAGACGGTTTACCAATTACAGAGGAAACTGGATACAAGTTTGCTTCTATTCATGAAGGAATGATGCATGCATGTGGCCATGATGTACATACAGCGATCGGTTTAGGCCTTCTAACGAAAGCTGTGAGCGAAAGAATAGATGATGACCTTGTATTTCTATTCCAGCCAGCAGAAGAAGGACCAGGCGGTGCTCTTCCTATGTTAGAAAGTGAAGAGTTAAAAGAATGGAAACCAAATATAATTCTTGGTCTTCATATTGCACCAGAATACGCTGTAGGGACAATTGCAACGAAAGAAGGACTGTTATTTGCCAATACTTCAGAATTATATATTGATTTAAAAGGAAAAGGTGGCCATGCTGCCTATCCGCATACTGCAAATGACATGATTGTTGCAGCGAGTCATCTTGTTACACAGCTTCAATCTGTTATTAGTCGCAATGTAAATCCTCTTGATAGTGCAGTAATTACAATCGGGAAAATTACAGGTGGTACGGTTCAAAATATTATTGCAGAAAAATCTCGTTTAGAAGGAACGATTCGAACATTATCAGTGGAATCAATGAAGCGTGTGAAAAGCAGAATTGAGGCAATTGTTGCAGGTATCGAAGCTTCTTTCCAGTGTGAGGCGATTATAGATTACGGAGCAATGTATCATCAAGTATATAACCATGAAGAGTTAACGAGAGAGTTTATGCAATTTGTACATAAACAAACTGATATGAATGTTATTACATGTACTGAGGCAATGACAGGTGAAGATTTTGGTTATATGCTTCGAGAAATCCCTGGATTTATGTTTTGGCTTGGAGTAAATTCAGAATATGGTTTACATCATGCAAAATTAAAACCAGACGAAGAAGTGATTGAAAAGGCAATTACATTTCTAAGCCAATATGTAAAGTGGAAAGGGAATAGAAAATAAAACTTCCGCTTTCATGAAGGTTCCAAAAAACTTTTTGTTTTGAGGTGTAAGTAACGCTCGTATAGATTGATTTTAGACATTTACATACAAATAAAAGAATTAAAGTTAATTGTACTGTTTTAATAATGAGCAGGGGGTTTTAGCCACTGCTCATTATTAATTATCTGACTAACTTATATATGTTTACTTTTAGTATGAAAAGTGTGTAAAATCAATGTGAAACATAGAAAAAAGGGTGGGGAATTACGTGCAAATTAGCAGTGCGATTTTATGTTTCGTCTTATATGCGTATGTTATTATTGCGGCGGTTTATTTTGGGATAAGTTTTTATGCCTATCGTCTAGTAGATAATAATGAATATGACGAAACATACAAATGGGTAAAGAGATATTTATCACCTGTACTAGAAATTATGAATGGGTTTGTGCTCTTTTTATTTATTGGATTAATTGCTTTCTCAACGAGTTTAGTAGGGAATAAAACTACGTTATTTGTATTGGGTATCATTATTTTTATGTTGTTAGGAATAAGGATTGGTAATACGGTCTTTTGGAATGAAAGAAAAGTAGATGGTTGGACGGGAATGTTAATTCCGTGCATGTTAGCTGCAATCGTGACAAATATAGAGCATGAATATTATCAATTACATTTTTGGCTCATTATCGTTTTAACAATTCTTTCTGTTTTGTATATAAGCACAGTAGTACTAACATATATTGCACATGAAAAAGGAGACGTTAAAGGCACTCGTTTCTTTAGAGGACGGGCATTATTTTGGAGTGTGCCGACGATGGCAGTTATCGCGCTTATTGCGATATTAGTAAATGGATATCAATTTTTTAATTGGCAACTATTTTTAGAAAACTGGTGGATCTTTATCTTTTCATTTATTGCTTTTTTAGGTGCAACGCATTATTTATTCCATCAACATCATTACATATGGGCATTATTATTTGCCTTCACACAGCTTCTATTTGCCTTTTTTGGTCAAGAAACATTATTATTCGTTTTTGAAACATTTAGTTCGTTTGGAAATATATTTGTATTTGCTATGTTACTTGTTGGTATCGCTTTTTACTTGCAACAATATTTTTATATACAAAAACAAAAATAAGAGCTAATTACAGTTTTTGTGACGCATATAAAGTGTGTTACACTGAAAATAAATAGTACTTGAAGTTATTGGAGGAATTCCTGTGGGTGAGAAAGAAAAAGAATTTGCTGTCATTGGACTTGGTCGCTTTGGTGGAAGTATTTGCCGAGAACTAGCTCAATTAGGTATGGAAGTAATGGCAATCGATTCAGATGAGGATAAAATTAATGAATTTGCAAATATAGCTTCGCATGCTGTAATTGCAGATTCAACAGATGAGATGGTATTAAAAAGCCTCGGTATTCGAAATTTTGATCACGTAGTCGTTGCTATTGGAGATAATTTAAATTCAAGTATTTTAACGACTTTGATTTTGAAAGAGCTGGGTGTAAAAAATATTACTGTAAAAGCTCAAAATGATTATCATGAAAAAGTGTTAAGTAAAATAGGTGCAGATCATATTGTGCATCCAGAACGTGATATGGGAAAAAGGATTGCTAATAATATTGCATCAAGCAATGTGTTAGACTACCTTGAGCTTTCAGATGAGCATAGTATTGTAGAGATTATTGCGAATAAAAAAATTGATGGGCACTCTTTAATTGAATTAGATATTCGTGCGAAGTTTGGATTGAATATTGTAGCAATTAAACGAGGTAAAGAAGTTATCGTATCCCCTCGAGCTACGGAGAGTATTCAAGCAGGAGATATATTAATTGTCATTGGTCATGACGATGAAGTGGATCGATTTAAACACTTTTTAAGATAAGAGAAAAGAAAAGGACAATGCCTTCATGGCATTGTCCTTTTTCTTATATTTCCATAATGATTGGTAAAATCATTGGACGGCGTTTCGTTTTCTCATATAGGAATGGGGCTAATGTGTCTGTAATTTCATTTTTAATTTCAGACCATTGTGTTGTTTTACGCTCCATTACTTTTTCTAAATGAGTTGTAATTAATGTTTGTGCATCATTGATTAAATCGCTGCTTTCACGCATGTAAACGAAACCGCGTGAGATGATATCAGGTCCTGCTGCAACTTTAAATTCTTTCATATCAATGCTTACAACTACAATTACAAGTCCTTCTTCAGAAAGGATACGACGATCTCGTAATACGATATTGCCAATATCTCCAATACCGTTTCCATCAATGTAGACCGAACCAGATGGGATTTTTCCAGCTACGCTAGCTTCATCCGAACGTAAAGCAAGAACATCGCCATTATCCATAATGAAGCAATTTTCTTCAGGGATGCCACAATCATTTGCTATGTTCATGTGCATACGTTGCATACGATATTCACCATGAATTGGCATGAAGTACTTCGGTTTAATTAGACGTAACATTAACTTTTGTTCTTCTTGTCCACCGTGTCCACTTGTATGGATATTTGAAAGTTTACCGTGAATTACATCAGCGCCAGCGCGGTACAACATGTTAATTGTACGACTTACGCTAATTGTATTTCCTGGAATTGGTGAAGAAGAGAAAACAACTGTATCTCCAGGAATAATTTGAATTTGGCGGTGTGTACCGTTTGCAATACGTGAAAGTGCTGCCATCGGTTCACCTTGACTACCTGTACATAAAATAACAACTTTATTAGCTGGTAAGCGGTTTAGTTGAGATGCATCTATGAATGTATCTTTCGGGCAACGAATATAACCAAGGTTTTGTCCAATTTCAATCGCTGCTTCCATACTTCGACCAAACACAGCTACTTTACGGTTGTTTTCAACAGCAGCTTCAACAACTTGTTGTAAGCGGTGAATATTTGATGCAAAGGTTGCGAATATAATCCGTCCTTCTACTTTACGGAAAATGTCTTGAATGCTATCACCAACGCGACGCTCAGACATAGTAAAGTTTGGAACTTCACTGTTCGTACTATCAGATAATAGACATAGTACGCCATCTTTACCGATTTCAGCCATTTTCGTTAAATCAGCTGGTTCACCAACTGGTGTGAAGTCAAATTTGAAGTCACCTGTATGAACAACTTGACCTTGAGGTGTTTTCACAACAACGCCGTACGAATCTGGAATACTGTGAGTTGTACGGAAGAAGGATACAGACGTTTTTTTGAATTTAATAACGTCATCTTCTTGAATCTCGTAAAGTTTTGCTTTACGAAGTAAGCCGTGTTCTTCTAATTTGTTTTTGATGAGCGCAATTGCTAATTTTCCACCGTAAATTGGAATGTTCACTTGACGTAATAGGTAAGGGATTCCACCGATATGATCTTCGTGACCATGTGTAATGAATAACCCTTTAATTTTATCTTCGTTTCGCACAAAATAAGTGTAGTCTGGTATTACATAATCGATTCCGAGAAGTTCGTCCTCTGGAAATTTAATTCCAGCATCAATTATAATAATTTCATCCTGAAATTGAACAGCGTATGTATTTTTACCGATTTCACCAAGCCCACCGAGAGCAAATACAGCAACTTGGTCGTTTTTTAGAAATTTCATATCGCTATACGATTTCCGCTAATGTTAAATCAGCGTTTTCTTTTTCATATTCAAGATGAGCGCCAGTAACAGACTGAACAAACTCGATATTATATGCGAACTTATTTAATTTTGTACGAACATCCTTTTCAGACGTAGCCTCTAAATATAAAACTTTTGTATTTTCACGTACTGGAACCTCAGTTAATTTTTCTTGATAAAATACTTTAAAAATCATTTGGAAAACCTCTCCTTGTCTATGTTTTGCATTATCTGTTACTTATTATAAAGCAAACAGTCACGATTTTCATGTTTTTTCGAATGAGAATGAAGAAAAAGCCCTAAATGGGCATAATTTAAGCGATTGTCTTTTTACGGACTAGACCGTTTAAATAACGCTTGATCTTTTTCTTCAGCTTCTTCAGCATGATTACTCCTTCCTTTCCTTATTTTAAACATGCCTATTACTAGTGAAAACTCTATCTCTGATATAAGAGATAGGACAAAAGTGAATGGTGAATCTTGTCCTTTCCCATACAGTGAAAGTTATTCTATAGTAACGATTAGTAGCCGTTAGTTATAGGTATAGTATGAGGAAGAATGGAAAAGAAAATTCATCCGAACAAGTATCCACATGTTTTACTAATATATATATGCAAAGTTTACAAATAAGGTCAGAAAGGGAACGCTTTCTTCACAGATGTTTAATATGTTATACTTTTTTTTAGAATTTGAAAAGTGATATTCAAAATAGGAATATAGAGTGCCAGAAAGGATTTTGACAAATGAATGATAAAATTGTCTTTTTTGATATTGATGGAACGTTATTAGATCATGATAAAAAAATTCCACAATCTACACGAGATGCAGTAAAACAGTTACAAGAGAAAGGTGTACATGTAGCAATTGCGACAGGGCGCGCGCCATTTATGTTCGAAGATATTCGCAAGGAACTTGATATACATAATTATGTTAGTTTTAATGGACAATATGTTGTCTTTGAAGATGAGGTAATATTTGATAATCCGTTACATCCAGATGCTTTACATAAGTTTACTCAGTTTGCAAAACAAGAAGGATATCCACTTGTATACCTTGACCATCAAAATATGAGAGCATCAGTGGAATATCATGATTATGTGAAAGAAGGCTTCGGAAGCTTAAACTTTGAGCATCCAGCATATGAGCCTAATTTTTATGAGGAACGTAATATTTATCAAACACTACTTTTTTGTGAAGTAAATGAAGAGGAAAAGTTTATTAATCATTATCCAGATTTTCATTTTATTCGTTGGCATGCATATTCAATGGACATCATTCCTAATGGTGGTTCTAAGGCAAAAGGAATTGAGAAATATATTGAAAAGTTAGGTTTTAATCGTGATCAAGTGTATGCATTCGGAGATGGCTTAAATGATTTAGAAATGATCGAAGCCGTTGGCACAGGTATTGTGATGGGAAATGGCCATGAAGACTTAAAAAAACTTGCAAATCATGTGACAAAGGATGTTAGTGAAGACGGTATATATCATGGACTAAAGTGGGCTGGATTGCTGTAAGTGAATATGGAACCCATTTCATAATAAAAAGGCGGAAGTTAACTTCCGCCTTTTTATTATCGCTCTAGAGGTTTGGAATCATCAGGAGCGGCAAAAGGATTTTCTTTATTAATATGGTCATAGAACATAACTCCATTTAAATGGTCAATCTCGTGCTGGAATACGATTGCTGGTAAACCTTTTAAACGTAATTTTACTTCTTCTCCGTTAATAGAAGTTGCTTTTACTGTAATTCTTGTATAACGAGGAACATAACCAGGTACTTCGCGGTCTACAGATAGACAGCCTTCACCACCCTGTAAATATGTACGTTCAACAGAATGGCTAATGATTTTTGGATTGAATAATGCATGGCTATATAATGTACCGTCCGCATCGGTTACATGAACTGCAATCATTTTTTTTGAAACACCGATTTGCGGAGCCGCTAATCCGATTCCAGGGCGTAAACTATATTTTTCAGCCATTTCAGGATCTTGGCTATTTATTACGAATTCAATCATTTCTTTTAAGGTAGTTGTATCTTCTTCGCTTGCCGGTAATGACACCTCTTCTGCAACGTTGCGCAAAATAGGATCTCCTTCGCGAATAACATCTTTCATTGTAAGCATATGTAATCTCTCCTTTCCTCTTTAGTCTACCAAAGGAGATGGAAAAAGTCATCGGCAAGAAAGGGAAGGCATTTTGGAAATCGTTCTATTATAGAGTATTTATGTATGTGATAAACAGAAAAAGACGGCAAAGCCGTCTTTTTCTTTCCATAGTTGTTTCGTTTTACATTAGCGAATGCAAGCAGCACCAACGATAATTAAAAGAATAAACAACACAACGATTAAGGCGAAGCCGCGTCCAGACCCGCCACAAGAACCGCCATAACCGTAGGAAGGATATGAACAAGTTGGATAGCAATATGAGTATCCGTACATGAGATGACCTCCTTTATCATTTCCCGCTAATACTGCGGTTACTATAATGTATGGAAGAGAGGGTGGAAATGTATAGGTATTTACCTAAAAAAGGAAGAGTAGTTTGTATATTTTTGTTACGAAGAGAGAAAAACTAAAGAGAATTAAATCGTTTACATATTATTCTAAGAGAAAAAATAAGTGAAAAAGGGAATAATATAACAGTAGGTCAATGCTTACTAATACAGATGTAAAAAATAAAAACACGTTTGTGTAGTAGAAACCTGCATATTATTTATAAAAAAACGTATTCAAAGTAATTGACATCGTAATTAGAATAGTTGTAAACTAAAAAACGTGATCAAGATTGTATTAATATGTTTCTGAAAAAACATTAGTACAGATTGTTAGGTACACAAAATTATTCTCAACCGACAGACAAACATGTTGGTTTACATCGTTGCGCTTTTTAAACTGGAAAATAGCCAGTGAAAGCGTTTCAGAATATGGTTCAAGAGAGGAAGAGGTGAACGGAATGGGTACTAAAACAAAAAAGACCCTATTTAATGTTGATGAGCAAATGAAAGCTATCGCAGCTCAATTTGAAACATTACAAATTTTAAATGAAAACGGTGAAGTTGTGAATGAAGCAGCTATGCCTGAATTATCTGATGATCAATTAAAAGAATTAATGCGTCGTATGGTGTATACTCGCGTATTAGATCAACGTTCTATTTCTTTAAACCGTCAAGGACGTTTAGGTTTCTACGCACCTACAGCTGGACAAGAAGCTTCTCAATTAGCAAGTCATTTCGCACTTGAAGCAGAAGATTTCATCTTACCAGGATACCGTGATGTACCACAATTAGTATGGCACGGATTACCATTATACCAAGCATTCTTATTCTCTCGTGGACACTTCATGGGTAACCAAATGCCTGAGAATGTAAATGCATTAGCTCCACAAATCATTATCGGTGCGCAAATCATCCAAACTGCTGGTGTTGCGTTAGGTATGAAACTACGTGGTAAAAAATCTGTTGCAATTACTTACACTGGTGACGGTGGTGCTTCACAAGGTGACTTCTACGAAGGTATGAACTTTGCAGGTGCATTTAAAGCTCCAGCAATCTTCGTTGTTCAAAACAACCGTTATGCAATCTCTACTCCAGTAGAAAAGCAATCTGCAGCTAAAACTGTAGCACAAAAAGCAGTAGCAGCAGGTATTTACGGAATTCAAGTAGACGGTATGGATCCACTAGCTGTATACGCAGCGACTGCTTTCGCTCGTGAGCGCGCAGTAAATGGCGAAGGCCCTACTTTAATCGAGACTTTAACATTCCGTTACGGTCCACATACAATGGCTGGTGATGACCCAACTCGTTACCGTACAAAAGATATCGAAAACGAATGGGAACAAAAAGACCCAATCGTACGCTTCCGTAAGTTCTTAGAAGCTAAAGGCCTATGGTCTCAAGAAGTTGAAGAGACAGTAATCGAAGAAGCAAAAGAAGATATCAAACAAGCAATTGCTAAGGCTGACCAAGCTCCAAAACAAAAAGTAACTGATTTAATGGAAATCATGTACGAAAAAATGCCTTACAACTTAGCTGAACAATATGAAATCTACAAAGAAAAGGAGTCGAAGTAAGCCATGGCTCAAATGACAATGATTCAAGCAATCACTGATGCTTTACGCGTTGAAATGAAAAATGACCCTAACGTACTTGTATTTGGTGAAGACGTTGGTGTAAACGGCGGTGTATTCCGTGCTACTGAAGGTTTACAAGCTGAATTTGGTGAAGATCGTGTAATGGATACTCCACTTGCAGAGTCTGGTATTGGTGGACTTGCAGTTGGTCTTGCACTTGAAGGATTCCGTCCAGTTCCAGAAATCCAATTCTTCGGTTTCGTTTATGAAGTAATGGATTCAATTTCTGGTCAATTAGCTCGTATGCGTTACCGTTCTGGTGGACGTTGGACTGCTCCAGTAACAGTTCGTTCTCCATTCGGTGGTGGTGTTCATACTCCTGAACTACATGCTGATAGCTTAGAAGGATTAGTGGCTCAACAACCTGGTCTAAAAGTTGTTATTCCATCTACTCCATACGACGCTAAAGGTCTTTTAATCTCTGCGATTCGTGACAACGATCCAGTTATCTACTTAGAGCATATGAAATTGTACCGTTCATTCCGTCAAGAGGTACCAGAAGGTGATTACACAATTGATTTAGGCAAAGCTGATATCAAACGTGAAGGTACAGATGTATCTGTTATCGCTTACGGCGCTATGGTTCACGCTGCATTAAAAGCTGCTGAAGAACTTGAAAAAGAAGGTATCTCTTTAGAGGTTGTTGACTTACGTACAGTTCAACCATTAGATATCGAAACAATCATCGCTTCTGTTGAAAAAACAGGTCGCGTAGTTGTAGTTCAAGAAGCTCAAAAACAAGCTGGTATTGCAGCTAACGTTGTAGCGGAAATTAACGACCGTGCAATCTTAAACTTAGAAGCTCCAGTTGTACGTGTTGCAGCTGCTGATACAGTATTCCCATTCTCTCAAGCAGAGAGCGTATGGTTACCAAACCACAAAGATATTGTTGAAGCTGTAAACAAAGTAATGAACTTCTAATTTTTAGCTTTTCATGTGCAAAAGAAATCAGCACATGCTGGTTTCTTTTGTACATATTCCATAATAATGAAATGAATCAGGGGGCTGAATTCCGTGGCATTTGAATTTAAACTACCAGATATCGGTGAAGGTATCCACGAAGGTGAAATCGTAAAATGGTTTATTAAACCAGGCGATGAAGTAAACGAAGACGATGTACTTCTTGAAGTACAAAATGATAAAGCAGTAGTAGAAATCCCTTCTCCTGTTAAAGGTAAAGTACTTGAAGTACTTGTAGAAGAAGGAACAGTTGCAATCGTAGGAGATACATTAATTAAATTTGATGCTCCTGGATACGAAAACCTTAAATTTAAAGGTGACGATCATGATGAAGCTCCAAAAGCTGAAGAAGCAGCAGTAGAAGCTCCAGCAGCGGAAGCTACTCCAGCAGCAACTGCAGAAGTAGTAAATGAGCGCGTAATCGCTATGCCATCTGTTCGTAAATACGCTCGTGAAAAAGGTGTAGACATTCATAAAGTAGCTGGTACTGGTAAGAATGGCCGTATCGTAAAAGCTGACATCGATGCATTTGCAAATGGTGGACAAACTGTAGCAGCAACTGAGGCTCCAGCAGCAGTAGAAGCTACTCCAGCAGCAGCGAAAGAAGAAGCACCAAAAGCACAACCAATCCCAGCTGGTGAATATCCAGAAACTCGTGAGAAAATGAGTGGTATCCGTAAAGCGATTGCGAAAGCAATGGTTAACTCTAAACACACAGCTCCTCACGTAACATTAATGGACGAAGTAGATGTAACAGAACTTGTTGCTCACCGTAAGAAGTTCAAAGCAGTAGCAGCTGACAAAGGTATTAAATTAACTTACCTTCCATACGTTGTTAAAGCTTTAACATCTGCATTACGTGAATACCCAATGTTAAACACTTCTTTAGATGATGCATCTCAAGAAGTAGTTCATAAACATTACTTCAACATCGGTATCGCAGCTGATACAGACAAAGGTCTATTAGTACCAGTTGTTAAAGATACAGATCGTAAGTCTATCTTCACAATTTCTAACGAGATCAATGATCTTGCTGGTAAAGCACGTGAAGGTCGTCTAGCTCCAGCTGAAATGAAAGGTGCTTCTTGCACAATTACAAACATTGGTTCTGCAGGTGGACAATGGTTCACTCCAGTTATCAACCACCCAGAAGTAGCAATCCTTGGTATCGGCCGTATCGCTGAAAAACCAGTTGTGAAAAACGGTGAGATTGTTGCAGCTCCAGTATTAGCATTATCTCTAAGCTTTGACCATCGTTTAATTGACGGTGCAACTGCTCAAAAAGCGTTAAACCAAATTAAACGTCTATTGAATGACCCACAATTATTAGTAATGGAGGCGTAATAACAATGGTAGTAGGAGATTTCCCAATTGAATTAGATACAGTCGTTGTTGGTGCAGGTCCTGGTGGATACGTTGCGGCAATTCGTGCAGCACAATTAGGTCAAAAGGTAGCAATCATTGAAAAAGCTAACCTTGGTGGCGTATGCTTAAACGTTGGATGTATTCCTTCAAAAGCGTTAATCAATGCAGGTCATCGTTATGAGAATGCAATGCATTCTGATGACATGGGTATTACTGCAGAAAACGTAAAAGTTGACTTTACAAAAGTTCAAGAATGGAAAAACGGCGTAGTTAAGAAATTAACTGGCGGTGTTGAAGGCCTTCTTAAAGGTAACAAAGTTGAAATCATTCGCGGTGAAGCTTACTTCGTAGATGCTAATACATTACGCGTTATGACTGAAGATGCAGCTCAAACTTATACGTTTAAAAATGCTGTTCTTGCAACTGGTTCTACACCAATCGAAATTCCAGGATTCAAATACTCTAAACGTGTTATCAACTCTACAGGTGCTTTAAGCTTACCTGAAATTCCTAAAAAACTTGTTGTAATCGGCGGCGGTTACATCGGTATGGAATTAGGTACTGCATATGCTAACTTCGGTACAGAAGTTACTGTAGTAGAAGCTGGCGACGAAATCTTAGCTGGTTTCGAAAAAGCTATGAGCTCTGTTGTTAAACGTGCTCTACAGAAAAAAGGTAACGTAAATATCCATACAAAAGCTATGGCTAAAGGCGTTGAAGAAACAGAAACTGGCGTAAAAGTTAGCTTTGAAGTTAACGGTGAAATCCAAACTGTAGAAGCAGATTACGTATTAGTAACTGTAGGTCGTCGTCCAAACACTCAAGAAATCGGTCTTGAGCAAGTTGGAGTTAAAATGACTGACCGCGGCATCATCGAAATCGATGAGCAATGTCGTACAAATGTACCAAACATCTATGCAATCGGTGATATCGTTCCTGGACCACCATTAGCTCACAAAGCTTCTTACGAAGGTAAAGTAGCTGTAGAAGCAATTAGTGGCCATGCATCAGCTATCGATTACATCGGAATTCCTGCAGTATGCTTCACTGATCCAGAATTAGCATCTGTTGGTTACACTAAAAAACAAGCTGAAGAAGCTGGAATGACTGTAACTGTATCTAAGTTCCCATTCGCTGCTAACGGTCGTGCATTATCATTAAACAGCACTGACGGTTTCCTACAACTTGTAACACGTAAAGAAGATGGTCTTCTTGTAGGTGCTCAAGTTGCAGGTGCAGGTGCTTCTGATATTATCTCTGAGATTGGTTTAGCTATCGAAGCTGGAATGACAGCTGAAGATATCGCTCAAACAATCCATGCTCACCCAACATTAGGTGAAATCACAATGGAAGCAGCTGAAGTTGCTCTTGGAATGCCAATTCACATTGTAAAATAATTAAGTAATGTAAATAGCCCCTCTCTTATTGTAAGAGAGGGGCTATTTTTATTTTCATCAAATGACCTGCAAGGTCTTTAAACGTACTTGTCGAATGAATATATAATACTTTAACAAATGATTCAGGCGTAACTTACTTCAAAGGTAATGTATATCATCCTATAATATGTAATTGATTCAAACTTAACCCCATATATTAATAAAATAGAGCATGTCAAAGGAGAAGGTTCCATGAAAATATTACATGTTATATTTTATCATTTACTACTATGGAGTGGCTTTTCCACTGTATTAACATTATCGAATGGTGATAAGTTTCATTATAAAGTTATTCTTTTTTTCGTATTCCTATATCTAGCCTATGTAATAGCATATTTTGTATTGCACGTGAGAAAGCAAGCTTTATTTCTTACATGTTCAAATTGTATACTATTTTTAATCATATTATCTATTTTTTAAATTAGCGTTTATAAAAATACATTGTTCTTCCATTAAATAATTGTAACTCTCCTTCTAATTTCTTCGCTAAAAAACGGCAAAATTCATTTGCTTTCCCTTTGTCACCAAATGTTGCATTAGGTGGTAAAGAAACTTGGATGAAAGATTGTTCATTTTCTATACCAACACCAATATAAATTGAGTCATAGCGGTCGTGATTGGATTGAAGTTTTAATGTTGTTGTAGATGTATCTAAAATTTCATAAGGAAAAGCGGTATTTGTATACGTGTAATTAATTTGGGCACCAGTTTTAGAAGTAACTGTTTTATAATAATGAAAAAGTTGTTTTATATCATCTATTGAAACTGATTGTTGGTTGGATTTAGGTACAAGCGTAATAAAGGCGTGTTGCATATAAGTTCCCCCTAACTTAGTAGAATACTATCATTCTACATCCTACTGAATTTTTTGACAATTAAAAGGAGTATTACATGTTTTGTTTAATATACTAGTAATGAAACGTGATATAGAAAGGTGGAAACCAATGTTTGAAAAATTGTATGATGAGCATGAAAGTGTGAAGGTACGATTTTTAGGGTTTATGACACATGATACACGTTATGATTTTGGTGTTATTTATACAAATATGTTTTTTGGAAAGCCGCTCATTGTTTGTATGCAAACAGGAAGGTCTACTTTACTCGGACGAGATGATGTAGAGAATGTTCAATATATACAGGAGGTTTTTAAATTAGGATCAGAAGAGGAAGCAAAGGAGTTAGCTCAGTTTTTCAAATTTCTAGTTCCGTCAACTTCTTTACATGCGGAATATGAAGAATAATTAATGTGAAACAGTCGTACTTATAAATATGGCTGTTTTTTCATTTGAATATTGCATACTAATTTAAATTTAAAATATTTAATGTGTTATACTAAAAACCTATTGACGTAAAAAGTATAACATATTAAAATAAAGACAGAAAGTTAAGCGGTTACAAAAAGTTTTTGGGATTATAAACTTAGGGGGAAATGAAAAATGGGAACAATCGTATGTCAAGATTGTGAAGGTACAATTGCACACTTCGAAGATGAGAAAGTAACAGTACTTTACGGGAAATGTGGATCTTGCGGATGTGATCACATAGAGCATACAAAAGCCCAATAATTGATAGGAAATGGACAGCTAAAAGTTTTTAGGACCATAAACTTAGGGGGAAATGAAAATGGGAACAATCGTATGCCAAGTATGTGAAGGAACAATCGGACATTTTGAAGATGAGAAAACGACAGTACTTTACGGAAAATGTGGAACAAATTGTGACTGTGCTAGAAAAGATAATGCGAAAGCTTAATGATAAATAAATAGATTACTATTAAAACTCAGGGGGAAATGAAAATGGGAACAATCGTATGCCAAGTATGTGAAGGAACAATTGGACATTTTGAAGATGAAAAATCAACAGTACTATACGGGAAATGTGGATCTCATTGCGAATGTGACCATAAAGAACATACAAAAGCTTAATAATAAGAAAAAGCGCCTACATGTGTAGGCGCTTTTTTAATAAATTGTAGTTGTATGACCAACTGTTGCAACGATTGCATCATCCCTAATCGGAATAAAGCTTATGGAGGTCTGTGGTGTACTAGAAGAAGCGTATTGGCTCATTATACGACTATCGATACGGGTAATAGTATCGGTCAAGAAAGCTGAAATAAAAGCGTAAGGAACTCGTCGTTCATTTAATGAATAAATAATTTCTTCTTTTGTTTTTACACCTACGCCATGTCCGTAAAAAAAGAAATTTCCTAAATAGATTGTGTTTTCTCCTTGCCACTCAATCGTAGCTGGATTCACTTGTGGGTTTTTAAAGTAAACGAGGTCACCTGGAACAAGATCGCCACCGTTTTTTGTTATGAGTCTTAGATCTTGATCGTAGTCCCATGTGTAAAGTAAAAGGTTTGCAAATAGACGATTGAAAGTTTCTTCCTCATACAATGATAGTAAAGCTTTATAAAAAATAATGATCATAGCGGTTGCGCATTCAGTTCCATATAGTTTTCCGTTTTTGAAAATATCTTGTATGGCAATAGAAGGTGGTATGTTTGGAAGAAGCTCGAATCCTCCAAGGGATGTTCTTTTCCAATACTGGGGGTTGCAAAAGGATTGTTGAAATGTACGAAACTGAAAACCACTTTGAAAAAGCTCTAGTGAAGAGATAATAATATTAACTCGTAAATTGAGATCAAAGCTGAGTTCATCAGCTGTTCGGAAGGAATAAACTTCTTGATTTCCTGCCATTATTGATAAAATTTGTTGTTTCTCTGCTGCAAATGGCTCATATTCATTTGTAATATAAGGATGTACAATAGAACGGCCTATTACAATCATAATAGTATCCCCACCTATACGTTACATTCTTTAGTATCGTATGAAGAAAAGGAGAAAAGGTGAAAAAAAAGCCTATCAACTGATAGGCTTGTACTCTTTAATAACACGTAATGTTTGTAATGTCATATCTTCAGGACCTTGTACAGGTAAACCTGCTTCTAAGTTTTTACGAATATACTCTAAGTTTTCTTGTGTAATAATTTCCCCCGGAGTAAAGATTGGAATCCCTGGCGGATAAACCATAACAAAATCAGCTATAATACGCCCCGCTGCATTTTCAAATGGAATGACTTCTGTTTCCGAATAAAAAGCATCTCGGGGAGAAAGTGCTAGCACTGGAATTTCTGGAATCTCTACTTGTACTTGAACACCTTTATCTGCCCTATTTCTAAATGTTGCTGCTAAATCTTGTAATGCTGCAATAAGTGTATTTGTATCACTTTCTGTATCTCCCAAAGTGATAAGACATAGTATGTTGTATAGATCTGAGAGTTCTACTTCAATGTTATATTGCTCTCTAAGCCATACTTCAGCTTGGTGGCCGGTAATACCTAAATCTTTTACAGATACAATTATCTTTGTAGGATCATAGTTAAAGGTAGCATCTGTACCTAACATTTCTTTTCCAGGACAGTAAAGATGCTCAATAGAATTTATAGCATCACGAACATGTTCAGCTAATTGTATTGTTTGTTCTATGAGTGCTGTTCCTTCTGTAGCAAGACGTTTTCTCGCAACATCAAGGGATGCTAACAAGATGTAAGAAGTTGATGTAGTCGTAAGCATGCTAATAATAGATTGGACATGTTTTACATTCACCAAGCCTTCTTTCACATTAAGAATAGAACTTTGAGTTAAAGAGCCTCCTAATTTGTGAACACTTGTTGCTGCCATATCTGCCCCAGCTTGCATCGCTGACATCGGCAATTCATCGTGAAAATGAATATGAACACCATGAGCCTCGTCAACTAGTACAGGGATGTCATAAGAATGTGCTAATTGTACAATCTGTTCTAAGTCTGCAGCAAACCCAAAGTACGTTGGGTTAATAACAAGTAAGCCCTTTGCATCTGAGTGCTCTTCAAGTGCTTTTTTGACAGATTGAATTGTGATTCCATGAGAAATACCGAGCTTCGGATCGATTTCAGGATGCATGAAAATTGGTTTTGCACCTGAGAAAATAATAGCTGACATTACTGATTTATGCACGTTTCGTGGTACTAGGATTTTGTCACCAGGACCGCAAACGCTCATCACCATTGTCATAATAGCGCCACTTGTACCTTGAATAGAAAAGAAAGTATGATCTGCACCGAATGCAGCGGCTGCTAAATCCTGTGCTTCTTTAATCATACCTTTTGGATGATGTAAATCATCGAGTGGCGCAATATTAATTAAATCAATTGCTAATGCATTATGCCCAATAAATTCGCGAAATGTAGGATCCATGCCCTGTCCTTTTTTATGACCAGGAATATGGAATTGAATTGGATTTCGCTTACTGTGCTCAACTAAAGCGGTAAACAATGGTGTTTCGTATTGGGACAATCTATACACCCCTTCTTCTTCATAATATTTAGTGTAATTTGTTTTATATAATCCTGCTCTAAAAAAGTTTAGTCTTTTTTAGAATAAGGCTTGTTTTTCTGCCATTCAAAAAATCGTTTTTGAGATGGTAGCTTCACTTTATTTTCTATAAAACAAAAGCATTATATCACCAATAATTATAGATGTATAGAAAAAAATGTTTTTAAGGTGAGTATGTTTAATAGTTAGCCTCAACTAATGAATAGAGGAAGACAATTCCATTAAAATGAATAAATAGTGTATAATGCAGAGTGGCTATAATGAAGAATAAAATATTCTCTTTAAGATAGCATAATGAAACAAGAAGAAATGATAAATGAGGTGCGAAATGGAATATCAATATCCGTTAGATTATGATTGGTCAAATGAGGAAATGGTTACAATTGTTAAGTTTTATGAAGCGATTGAGAAAGCTTATGAAAAAGGGATTGTAAGAGAAGAATTAATGGGTTTATATCGTCGTTTTAAAGAGATTGTTCCATCGAAAGCAGAAGAAAAGAAAATTGATAAAGAATTTCAAGAAGTAAGTGGATACTCTATATATCGTGCTATTCAAAGGGCAAAAGAAGTCGAAGAACAAAAGCTTGTAAAAATGTAAAAAATATTTTGAAAAATAAAAACTGAAGTGATATAATGTGATAACAACTAAAAACGGACAATATAAATTGTCCGTTTTCTACTATCGATTACAAAGTGCATATAAAGGAAGGAGTGATTGCATCGTAGATTCAATCTTAGCAAGGAATTGTTCGTTGGTCATTGCTGAAAACTCCTCTGGTGATATATGAATACCAACTAATAATTCTGCTTTTTTTACAGTAGCTAGTCGTTCAATCATCTTTTGTAAGTCTTCGGTTTCAAGTGTTTTATGTAATTTCACACTTGGTTTAGTATGGTCAATGGACCAAACGAAGTCATTTGGAATATTTGTTTTTAAATCATTTAAATGTTCTAAGAAGGCATGAGCCGTCTCAACTTTTTGTGGACACTCATAGATTAAACCAAAGTATATGAAGGCATGAGTACCCCATAAGCCGATTTGGAAATGCGGTAGCATTTTATATCCTCGTTTATTTGTTGAAAAAGCAACCCAAGTATCGTTTGGTGGATTGACTTTGCGGCGTGCGTGTTTTGCAACATGATAAAAAAAGTTCTCATCAGTTTGTTTGGATAAGTATTCTGCAAATTGTTCCCCTAAAGCTTCTAGCTTAGGATGAATGTTCGTTTTAATTGCACTCATTCGTTCTTCGAGACCATCAACTGTAAAGACATCAAAATCAGTTGACTTGAATGTTTGTATTGTCATGATTGTTCCTCCAACTCCTATTTTGCTTTTATTTTAGCATAGCTTGTACTATTCATAAAAAAAACAGCACAAAAAAATTTAAATAAAAAAATATAATTTTGTTGCATAGATGATTTATCCAACATAGTATAGTATAAAACAAAAAATCAGAAAATTGAATTAATTCTAGTCCGAGGGCAGACGAATATTGGGAGGAGGCAAATAATATGAGACAGGTGATTAATGCGTTAAAGAGAACAGATGCTGAAAAGAGAATACCGGTGCTACGTTTGGAGCTAGATTATGAATTAGCAACTTTATATGATGCGATGATGGAAGATGATAAACAGAAAAAAGAAGAGTGTGTACAAAAGTTAGAAGTGTTAAGACTTGAAATGATTCGTTTAGAAGCGTAATAATAGTATATGTATAAAAAATTAGTTGGTGCGAACCTTATAAAGGGTTCGTTTTTTCTGTGAACAGTATAGATCGGAGTGTTTAAACATGCAAGAAGTATGGAAAGACATTGATGCACACGCCAAACGGTGGATTCGGGATGCAGGAGAGCATTTAATGGCATCAATGAAAAAAGCACTTATTATAGAAACAAAATCAAATGCAGCTGACTTAGTTACAAATATGGACCGAGAGATAGAACAGTTTTTAATTGGGAAAATTAAAGAAACATTCCCGAATCATAGTATTTTAGGAGAAGAGGGTTATGGAGACGAGATAACGTCTTCTGACGGGGTTGTTTGGTTAATTGATCCAATTGACGGCACGATGAACTTTGTTCATCAAAAAAGAAATTTTGCGATTTCAATTGGGATTTATGAGAACGGTATCGGAAAGATTGGACTTATATATGATCCAGTGCATGATGAACTATATCATGCAGTCAAGGGATCTGGAGCTTTTTGTAATGATATATCAATTCCTCCATTGAAAAAAGGAACTGTAGAGGAAGGTATTGTAGCTTTAAATGCGATATGGCTTACAGATAATCCATTGCTTAATATGGAAAGTATGATGGCACTTGTTAAGAAAGCAAGGGGCACAAGATCATATGGCTGTGCAGCGTTAGAGATGGTATACGTTGCAACAGGAAGAATAGATGCATATATAACGCCGAGATTATCACCATGGGATTTTGGCGGAGGACAGATAATTGTAGAAGAAGTTGGAGGTAAGGTGACGACATTCTCTGGAGCGCCACTTTCTATCATAGAGAAGAGCAGTGTGTTAGTTGCAAAACCAGGAGTGTATGAAGAAGTGTTATCGTTTATATGAGAGCAACAAAAAAAGTAAGAGGCTGTGTATAAGCTTCTTACTTTTTAGCGTTATTGTGATTTGCGCATTTTTCTTTTTGTTACAAAACCGTATCCAACTGTAACAAATGTGCCGATAATGCAAATAATAATACCGATTGGACTATTTTCAGCAATCATAATGCCGATACCGATTAAGAAAATAACACCGATAATTGCAGTTAATAAAAAGCGATATTGAATGTGTTCCATTTCTTCACCCTCCAATCTCATTTTACTTTCACAAAAGTAAGAATACAACTATATTTTCATTCTTGCTTTTATTTTAATTGCTATTGTATCCCCTTCGCTCTTATAATAGAGAAGGATTAAAAAGACATTAGGAGTTGGACATGTTGAAAAAACGACAAGATTTACGTAATATAGCAATTATTGCCCACGTTGACCATGGTAAAACAACACTTGTTGACCAGTTATTACGTCAAGCGGGGACTTTCCGTGCGAACGAACACGTTGAAGAACGCGCAATGGATTCAAATGATCTAGAAAGAGAACGCGGTATTACAATTTTAGCGAAAAATACAGCGATTCACTATGAAGATAAAAGAATTAACATTTTAGATACACCTGGTCACGCTGACTTCGGTGGAGAAGTAGAACGTATCATGAAAATGGTTGATGGTGTTTTACTTGTTGTTGATGCATATGAAGGTTGTATGCCACAAACACGATTTGTTTTAAAGAAAGCTCTTGAGCAAAACTTAACTCCAATCGTAGTTGTAAACAAAATTGACCGTGACTTCGCTCGTCCAGATGAAGTAGTTGATGAAGTAATCGACTTATTCATTGAGCTTGGTGCAAACGAAGATCAATTAGAGTTCCCAGTTGTATTTGCATCAGCAATGAACGGAACAGCAAGCTTAGATTCAAACCCAGCAAATCAAGAAGAGAATATGAAATCATTATTCGATACAATTATCGAACATATTCCAGCACCAATTGATAACAGCGAAGAGCCACTTCAATTCCAAGTAGCACTTCTTGATTACAACGACTACGTTGGACGTATTGGAGTTGGTCGCGTATTCCGCGGTACAATGAAGGTTGGACAACAAGTTGCTTTAATGAAAGTAGACGGAAGCGTGAAGCAATTCCGCGTAACGAAATTATTCGGTTACATGGGATTAAAACGTCAAGAAATTGAAGAAGCAAAAGCAGGGGACTTAGTAGCCGTTTCTGGTATGGAAGACATTAACGTAGGTGAAACAGTATGTCCAGTTGAACATCAAGATGCGTTACCATTATTACGTATTGATGAGCCAACACTACAAATGACGTTCCTTGTAAATAATAGCCCATTTGCAGGTCGTGAAGGTAAATACATTACATCTCGTAAAATTGAAGAGCGTCTTCGTTCACAATTAGAAACAGATGTAAGTTTACGTGTAGATAATACAGATTCTCCTGATGCGTGGATCGTATCTGGACGTGGGGAACTACATTTATCTATCTTAATTGAAAACATGCGTCGTGAAGGTTATGAATTACAAGTATCTAAGCCAGAAGTAATTATTAAAGAAGTTGATGGCGTAAGATGTGAGCCTGTAGAGCGTGTACAAATCGATGTACCTGAAGAATACACTGGTTCTATTATGGAATCTATGGGTGCACGTAAAGGTGAAATGTTAGATATGGTGAATAACGGAAACGGTCAAGTTCGCCTTACTTTCATGGTTCCAGCACGTGGTTTAATTGGTTACACAACAGAATTCTTAACATTAACTCGTGGTTACGGTATTTTAAACCATACATTCGATTGCTACCAACCAGTACACGCTGGACAAGTTGGTGGACGTCGTCAAGGTGTTCTAGTTTCACTTGAAACAGGAAAAGCATCACAATACGGTATTATGCAAGTTGAAGACCGTGGTGTAATCTTCGTTGAACCAGGTACAGAAGTATATGCTGGTATGATTGTAGGAGAACACACTCGTGAGAACGACTTAACAGTTAACGTTGTGAAAATGAAACAACAAACTAACATTCGTTCTGCGACGAAAGATCAAACTTCAACAATGAAGAAACCACGCCTAATGACTTTAGAAGAATCATTAGAGTACTTAAACGATGACGAGTTCTGTGAAGTAACTCCAGAATCAATTCGTCTACGTAAAAAGATTCTTGATAAGAGTGAGCGCGAAAGAGCTGCTAAGAAAAAGAAATCTGTTGAAGCGTAAAAATAAAAAAACAACGACCTTTATAAAGGTCGTTGTTTTTTTATTTTGTTTATTTTTTTAGAATATTTACTCATTTTTGTGGACAGTATTTTTTTTGCGAGTTACTCTTGTATTAAGTATATAAAGAAAATTGCATTTTACTGCTAGGGGGGAAGAGTGTGTTAGAAAGGATGTCTTTTTTTGCAAAATTGTGTAAGGTAGATGAAAATCCAGAGTTAGGAATGTGGTTACTTTATGGGACGATTATTATATTAAGTGGTCTCGTTTATAATTTAGGATTTGCTAGAAAGTTGTCTGTACTAAAAAATATTGTGATATACATATCATTAGCAATTGGATGTACAGTATTAACCTTTTTTGCTGTGTTTTTACCTGTTGGAGAAGGACTAGTTGTAGCGGCAATTGTACTTGGAATTTATAGATTGCGTTTGCGTCAAGCGAAACAACAAAAAGCAGGCTGAGGAAGGGGAGTTTTCATGCGTTCAGTACAAGATGCACTATATAATTGGTTAACAATTAAAACAGTTGCGGAAGCACGTCCAAATGATAGTGCTGCAAAAGAAACATATTTGTTATTTCAAAATATGATATATGAAGAACATAAATTAAGAAATGTGGAAGTCGAAAAGAACGAGGAAATGTATTTAATTACATATGAAATAAATGGAGAACGGAAATCTGCAAGGTTTCCGTTAGAAGCCATTGATTGTTTTTTGGATCAGATGAATCGTGAACCAGAAAAATATAAATAAGTCCTTATCTATATGAGTAAGGACTTATTTACATTTTACCAATCATCTTCGATTTTTTTATCACGATATAATCGGAAATTACCACTTGCATGACGTTCCATTGTACGCTCTGCAATTCGTTCCGAACATTCCATGCACATATATGTATGAATAGGGCGATTACGCAGTTTTTTTGCCATAGGATTTTCATCATCTAACATATCTTTTTTATCACAAATCATACATTTGACTCTCATTTCGTCACCTCAATACGAATTCTATCAGTATAAGTATATCATGGAAGTATAATGTTTTTGAATAATAGCGGGAAAAAATAATATTTTCGCAATTCAAAAAATAAGTTATGATAAGGATATACCAAGTATGTTTGGAGGTGAAAATATGGCGAATGTAGTAGAGCCTACCTTAACAGAGGATTTAGTACAAACGTTGCGTAAAGAGTGTATTGTTATGATAGCAACGACAGATTTCGAAAAACAAGTTCCTAACGTAAGTGCTATTTCTTGGGTGTATGCAGTGAGTAAAACTAGTATTCGATTTGCAGTAGATCAACGTTCACGTATTGTGGAAAATATACGTCATAATACAGGTGTGGTATTGACTATAATGGCGAATGAATCCGTATTTTCTATAAGTGGTGCAAGTGAAATTTTGACAGATAGAATGGAAGGTATTTCTCTAAAATTAACTGTAATAGAAGTAAATGTGCAAGAAGTGCGTGATGTTATGTTTTATGGAGCGAAACTTGCAATTGAACCAACATATGAAAAAACATATGAAAAAACATATGATCTTCGGGCAGCGAAAAAGCTGGATAATGAAGTGTTAGTAGGGATAAGAGAATTATAAAGGTGCTAAATAGGAAATTCGTTTATTCACTTTTGTAATCGGTTATTGTGATTTAACGTTAATAATTATAATAAAAAGTAATATATTGAATAGAAATGAATAAAGAATAAATAAAAGGTTTAATGACTATGATTTTCGATTCTACCTCGTTTACACGGTACATATAATTATAACAATGGTTCGTCCATATTTTATGGATGAAACCCTTGTTCTACAAATTTAAAAGTGGAGTCAGGGGGTAACAGGTTGGATAAAATTTATGTGTTAGATACGAATGTACTTTTGCAGGATCCTTTATCTATTTTTTCATTTGAAACCAATGAAGTAGTGATTCCAGCAGTTGTATTAGAAGAGGTTGATTCGAAAAAACGTTATATGGATGAAGTAGGACGAAACGCTCGTTATGTATCTAAGTTAATAGATAAATTTCGTGAAATAGGAAAGCTGCATGAAAGTATCCCGCTAGAAAACGGCGGAACATTTCGTATTGAATTGAACCATCGTTCATTTGTGCAACTACAAGATATTTTTGTAGAAAAAACAAATGATAATCGAATTTTAGCTGTAGCAAAAAATCTATCTTTAGAAGAACAGGAAAAAGAGGACGGGAAGTCTGTTATTTTAGTAAGTAAAGATGTACTCGTAAGGGTAAAAGCTGATGCAATTGGTTTGAAGGCTGAAGATTATTTAAGTGATCGCGTAATTGAAGTAGAAAATATATATTCTGGCTTTTTAGAAGGATATATATCAAAAGAACAATTGGATTATTTTTATGAGAAAGGTGAATTGCCTCTATCTGAAATTGCGAATCATCCTTTTTACCCAAATCAATTTGTAGTAATGAAAGATGCATTGGGAGGCTCTAGTTCTGCGCTTGGCATTGTGGATCACTTAGGTAAAAAGGTAAAGAAACTTATTTTTCACAATGAACAAGTGTGGGGGATACGACCACGAAACGTGCAGCAAATTATGGGATTAGAATTGTTGCTTCGTGAAGATATTCCGCTTGTAACGTTAACGGGGAAAGCCGGCACAGGAAAAACGTTACTTGCGTTAGCTTCGGGACTTATGCAAACAGAAGACTTAGGATTATATAAAAAATTACTTGTGGCAAGACCAATTGTTCCAGTCGGAAAAGATATCGGTTATTTACCAGGAGAAAAAGAAGAAAAGTTAAGACCATGGATGCAGCCAATTTTTGATAACCTAGAGTATTTATTTAATACGAAAAAGCCAGGAGAGTTAGATGCTATTTTAGCTGGAATGGGTTCGATTGAAGTAGAAGCCCTTACTTATATACGCGGGAGAAGTATTCCAGATCAGTTCATTATCATTGACGAAGCACAAAATTTAACAAAGCATGAAGTGAAAACGATATTAACTAGGGTAGGGGAAAAGAGTAAGATTGTATTGATGGGAGATCCTCAGCAAATTGATCACCCATATTTAGATGAATATAATAATGGCTTAACGTATGTTGTAGAGAAGTTTAAAGAACAGCGTATTAGTGGTCATGTGAAGTTTGTTAAAGGGGAGCGATCTAATTTAGCTCAACTAGCAGCAGATTTATTGTAAAAAGGAGTGAGCTTAAGCTCACTCCTTTTCTTTAAATAATTGTAAATTTACGGATGTTACGGATTGGATTTTGTCTATTAGATCCATCATTGTAATATAGATGAACAGGTCCATCCTCTTTTAATGGCTTCCCTTCTTTTGAAAAACCAAGAATAGCATTTTCGACAGTTTCTAATGGAAGTATTAATGTTTGTTCTACTGTTTCAATTTCAACTTGCGTAGCGTCCTCTAAAATTTCAGCGTTAGCAAGGAATGGATGAAGTGGTATACCAAATGTTCCAGTAATCAGCTGTTCTTTTTTATATTTCTTCACACTTTGCTGTATTGGGGGAAAAGCGGCACCATCACGGATTTCGCGATCCCAATGTTCTGAAGTGTTTTTTAAATAAGTTTCTAGTTCAGACGTGTTTTCTCTAGTTTCATCAAAGTAAGTTGTCAAATCTACTTTTCGATCATCAAAGATCCAAACAGTTGGATCAATAGTAATTGGAAAACGTACTTTTCCGTTAATAAATAAAATTTCGCTCATTGTTGTTCCCCCATTTGTGTTATACTCCCACTTTTCAGTATAATAGTATTAGACACTGTTGTCACAAAAAATGTTTCTATTGCAATTTATTAAAACTATCGCTAATATTAATAGATAGGATATAGGAGAGTAGGACGGAAACGGAGGGAATCAATTTGGCGTCTGAGACAGTAGCAAATCATCAGGAAAAGGCACTAGCCCTTCTACAAGCGGATGCAGAGAAGATTTTAAGACTTATTAAGGTGCAAATGGACCATCTTACAATGCCGCAATGTCCATTATATGAAGAAGTGTTAGACACACAAATGTTTGGACTATCCCGCGAGGTCGATTTTGCAGTTCGCCTTGGTCTTATTGCAGAAGAACAAGGGAAAGCAATGTTAGGTGAGCTCGAACGTGAGTTATCTGCACTTCATGAAGCGTTTACAAACAAACAACAATAACGGGTTCAAATAAGGGGGCTCAAACTAAATTAGTTTGAGCTTTTTATTTGTATAATAAAGCAGGAAGAACCAATGTACATATGGAATACAACAATAATTAAATTGAAACAGAAAGAGGAAATGAAATGAAAAAAGTATGGAAATCAATGGATTATTCATTATTACTTCCTCTTGTTATCTTATGTGTGCTGGGAGTAATAATGGTATATAGTTCTAGTTCCATTGTTGCGATTTCGAGGCATAACTGGCCGGCAAATTACTTTTTTAAAAAACAATTAATAACTTTAGCTATCGGAACGGTATTGTTAGTGATTGTAGCTTCGTTACCTTATAAGTTTTGGAGGAAACGAATAATTTTATCGGCGATGGGGCTAGGGAGTATTGCTTTACTAGCAGCAGCCTTGATTTTTGGTAAGGAAATAAATGGTGCAAAAGGTTGGATATTAGGTATACAGCCCGCTGAATTTGTTAAACTATCGATTATTATTATATTAGCTCGCTTTTTTGCAAGGAGACAAGAGACAAATACACCTGTTTTTAAAGGGTCGGGACTTACACTTGGTTTTGTTGGAATGGCAATGTTTTTAATTTTAAAGCAAAATGATTTAGGTACCGATTTGTTAATTGCAGCAACAGTAGGGATTATGTTTCTTTGTTCAGGAGTACGGATTAATTTATGGATTAAACGAATTGTTTTAACTTCTATAGTATGGATTCCAGCTCTATATTTTTTGGCTAATTATAAATTAAGTGGATACCAAAAGGCACGTTTTTCAGTTTTCCTTGATCCATTCAATGATCCTCAAAATGATGGATTCCAATTAGTAAATTCTTTTATTGGAATTGCTTCAGGAGGGCTTAATGGTAGAGGATTAGGAAATAGTGTGCAAAAATATGGATATTTACCAGAACCGCAAACAGATTTTATTATGGCTATTATATCTGAAGAATTAGGTTTTATTGGTGTAGCTATTATTTTAATTTGCTTGCTACTTATTATTATTCGTTCATTCAGGATTGCTCAAAAATGTAACGATCCTTTTGGAAGTTTAATTGCAATCGGAATTGCAAGTTTAATAGGAGTACAAACTTTTGTTAATGTTGGTGGTATGTCTGGATTAATACCGCTTACGGGAGTACCTTTACCGTTTATTAGTTATGGCGGGAGTTCCTTAATAGCTAATCTACTTGCAATGGGAATACTACTCAATATTGCTAGTCACGTGAAACGACAAGAGAAACAACAGAATGGTGTAATGAAAGAAAGAGAACAAAATGGACCACATCTTGTAGTTGTAAAATAAAAACACATTGTGCTTAGAGCATGATGTGTTTTTTATTTTTAAGTAGTTTTAAATGTGATGTATTAATATATCTTTCAGTTAAAAAATATATCACATTAAGTTTAATGTGATATACAATTAAGTTGTTAGAAAAGGAGGAGGTATGCTATACTATTTTTGTGAAACAAATTGTACAGAAAACTTATCATTTGTTAAAAAATAAGGTATGATGGATAAAAATAAAGTGAAGCTTTCTAAGTATAATATAATGTGGAAAGTGAAGAACTTCACGCTTTTTAAGGTGTGTATATATTTTATCTCTAGAGTGGTAGGAAAGTAGAGGGGGAAAATCATGACAAAGCTGCAACGTATTCAAAAAGTATTGGTAGCTAACCGTGGAGAGATTGCAATTCGTGTGTTTCGAGCTTGTTCGGAACTAGGATTAAAAACAGTTGCAATCTATTCTAAAGAGGATAGTGGTTCTTATCATCGCTATAAAGCCGATGAGTCCTATTTAGTTGGGGAAGGAAAAAAACCAATTGATGCTTATCTAGATATTGAAGGCATTATTGAGATTGCAAAAAGTAATCATGTAGATGCAATCCACCCTGGATATGGTTTCTTGTCAGAAAATATTCAATTCGCGAAACGTTGCGAAGAAGAAGGAATTATCTTTATCGGTCCAAAAAGTAAGCATTTAGATATGTTTGGAGATAAAGTGAAAGCAAGAACACAAGCGCAGCTAGCACAAATTCCAGTTATACCTGGTAGTGATGGTCCAGTAGATTCATTAGAAGAAGTCGAAAAATTTGCTGAAAAGTATGATTACCCGATTATTATTAAAGCGTCCCTTGGTGGTGGCGGTCGTGGTATGCGTATTGTGCGTACTAGTGAGGAATTAGGAGAATCATATAATCGAGCGAAATCAGAAGCGAAAGCAGCCTTTGGTAATGATGAAGTTTACGTCGAAAAATTCGTTGAAAAACCTAAACATATAGAAGTACAAATTTTAGCAGATGAAGAAGGTAATGTTGTTCATTTATACGAGCGTGACTGTTCTGTACAACGTCGTCATCAAAAAGTTGTAGAAATAGCACCGAGTGTATCACTTTCAGATGATTTGCGTCAGCGTATTTGTGATGCTGCTGTGAAGTTAACGAAAAATGTAAACTATTTAAATGCAGGAACAGTAGAATTCCTTGTAAAAGATGATGAGTTTTACTTTATTGAAGTAAATCCACGTGTTCAAGTAGAACATACGATTACAGAAATGATTACAGGAGTAGATATCGTTCAATCACAAATTTTAATAGCTGATGGACATTCATTACATAGCAAAATGGTAGGTGTGCCGAAGCAAGAGGAAGTAGTTGTGCATGGATTTGCAATTCAATCTCGTGTAACAACTGAAGATCCGCTAAATAATTTTATGCCGGATACAGGAAAAATTATGGCGTATCGATCAGGCGGTGGTTTTGGTGTGCGTCTTGATACAGGAAATAGCTTCCAAGGTGCAGTTATTACACCGTACTACGATTCTTTACTTGTAAAAGTTACAACTTGGGCACTTACTTTTGAGCAAGCTGCTGCAAAAATGGAACGTAACTTAAAAGAATTCCGTATTCGTGGTATTAAAACAAATATTCCATTCTTAGAGAATGTAGTAAAACATAAAAACTTCTTATCAGGGGAATATGATACGTCGTTTATTGACGCGTCACCGGAACTGTTCTTGTTCCCGAAACGTAAAGACCGTGGAACAAAAATGTTAAATTATATTGGCACAGTAACAGTAAATGGTTTCCCAGGAGTAGGGAAAAAAGAAAAACCAATATTCCCAGATGCTCGTATTCCATGTTTAAAACATTCAGAGCCAATTCAAAATGGAACGAAACAAATTTTGGACGAGCGTGGAGCAGACGGATTAGTAAAATGGGTACAGGATCAAAAACGTGTACTTTTAACGGATACAACATTCCGTGATGCACACCAGTCATTACTTGCAACTCGTATTCGTACAAAAGATTTACATCAAATTGCGGAGCCAACAGCGAGAATGTTACCGAACCTATTCTCAGCGGAAATGTGGGGCGGTGCAACGTTTGATGTTGCGTATCGTTTCTTAAAAGAAGATCCATGGGAACGATTACTAGATCTTCGTGAAAAAATGCCGAACGTGTTATTCCAAATGTTACTTCGTTCTTCAAACGCAGTTGGATACAAAAACTATCCAGATAATTTAATCCAAAAATTTGTGGAATGTTCTGCTCAAGCTGGCATTGATGTATTCCGTATTTTTGATAGCTTAAACTGGGTGGAAGGCATGAGAGTTGCAATTGATGCTGTACGAGACACTGGTAAAATTGCAGAAGCAACAATGTGCTACACAGGAGATATTCATGATCCACTGCGTAGTAAATATGATTTAAATTACTATAAAAATTTAGCAAAAGAGTTAGAAGCATCAGGAGCTCATATTTTAGGTATTAAAGATATGGCGGGCTTACTAAAACCAAATGCAGCATATGATTTAGTTTCTGCATTAAAAGAGACAGTGTCGATTCCAATTCATCTGCACACGCACGATACGAGTGGAAATGGTATATTAACGTATACGAAGGCAATTGAAGCAGGTGTTGATATCGTCGATGTAGCAGTGAGTTCTATGGCTGGTCAAACGTCACAACCAAGTGCGAACACGCTATACTATGCGTTAGGCGGAAACGAAAGACAACCAGATGTTAATATAGATTCTTTAGAAAAACTATCTCATTATTGGGAAGATGTACGCAAATACTATGCACCGTTTGAAAGTGGTATGAATGCGCCTCATACAGAGGTATATATGCATGAAATGCCGGGTGGGCAGTATAGTAATCTTCAGCAACAAGCGAAAGCGGTTGGTTTAGGAGATCGTTTCGATGAAGTGAAAGTAATGTACCGCCGTGTGAATGACATGTTTGGAGATATTGTAAAAGTAACGCCATCATCAAAAGTTGTTGGTGATATGGCATTATTTATGGTTCAAAACCATCTGACAGAACAGGATGTTTTAGAGCGTGGGCATGCGATGGACTTCCCAGGGTCTGTTGTTGAAATGTTCTCGGGTGATTTAGGTCAACCGTACGGTGGTTTCCCGAAAGAATTACAAAAGATTATTTTAAAAGGAAAAGAGCCATTAACAGTAAGACCAGGTGAATTACTAGAGCCAGTAGACTTTGAAGCGTTAAAAGAAGAATTATTCCATAAAATTGGACGCGAAGTAACGATTTTTGATGTAGTTGCATATGCTTTATATCCAAAAGTATTTATGGACTATGAAAAAGTTGCTGAGCTTTATGGAAATGTATCTGTACTTGATACACCGACGTTCTTCTATGGTATGAGACTAGGTGAAGAAATTGATGTAGAAATTGAACAGGGTAAGACATTGATGGTTAAACTTGTATCAATTGGAGAACCACAGCCGGATGGACACCGTGTTCTTTACTTGGAATTTAACGGTCAACCACGTGAAATTATCGTGAAAGACGAGAGTGTAAAAGCAACAGTTGCACAACGTGTGAAAGGAAATCGTGAGAATCCAAATCATATTAGTGCAACGATGCCAGGAACGGTAATTAAAGTAGTTGTAAAAGAAGGCGATGAAGTGAAAAAAGGCGATTCTATGGCAATTACAGAAGCGATGAAAATGGAAACGACAGTTCAAGCGCCGTTTAATGGTAAAGTGAAAAAAGTATATGTTAACGATGGTGATGCAATTCAAACAGGTGATTTACTTATTGAATTAGATCACTAAAATAAGAAAAGAGCTGTGTAAATACAGCTCTTTTCTTATTGCAAAAAATCCCTTGCCGAATTGGCAAGGGATTTTAGTTTTAAATTATTTTGTTTGTTTAGAAGTTGATTCGGCTTCTTTTGCATTCACTTTACTTCTTGTTCCTAACATAACTAAATAGCATAGTACGGCAAACAAGCAAGAAATGAATAGAGAATGTAACAATGCCATTGCTAAACTAGCGTTTGTAAATACAACTAAAACTCCTACTACAGCTTGAAGTGTAACAAGGATAAATGAAATGATCCATCCCCAATATACTACAGGTTGCTGTTTGTAATGGCGGATAGCGAGAATCATCGCGTATAGTATCCAAGCGAAAATTAACATCGCTGCAACTCTATGGCCCATTTGAACCCATTCATGTAGTTGAGTTGGCATAGGTCTGTTTTTGCTACATAAAGGAAAGTCTGGACAGGCTAAGCTAGCTCGTTCGTGACGTACTAAAGCGCCTGTGTAGACGACGATATAACTGTAAATTGTTACACCATAAATATGAAATTTCATTTTTTTGTCCATAATAAGTGAACGTGCATCAAATTTTTGGTCAATTTCAAAGATAAGACACGTTAATAAAATGACAGAAGCAAATGAAATTAAGGAAATACCGAAATGGATAGCAAGTACAGCTGGCATTTGTCCCCAAACAACTGCTGCTGCTCCCATTAATGCTTGTGCAACTAAAAATACGAAGGATAAAATTGCTAACGTTTTTGTTTCACGCACATGTTTATAATATTTCCAGGACAAAATACAAAGGAGTGTGACAAGAATTCCAGCTGATCCGGATGTTAATCGGTGGCTAAGTTCAATAATAGTTTCCATTGATAAATTAGATGGAACAAATTCACCGTTACAAAGTGGCCATGATTTACCACAACCTTGACCAGAACCTGTTTTTGTAACTAAAGCGCCTCCTAATAAAACTATTAATAAATCAAGGCTTGTAATGACTGCTAACCATTTAATAAAGCGTTGCAATCTCTTTCACCATCTTTCTGCTATGAAGTTATTGCGAAATATTTTCATTCCATTATGTATAGAATAAAACGCGCTAGTTCCTATGATATATAAAAAATAATAAAATAGCAAAGAAATGGAGGGGGAAGGAAAGGGAGAGAAAATAGGTGTAAAAACAGGGTTCACAAGGAAAAAATTGGTTGGAAAATAGGCTATTTTGAAAAGAAATGGGGAGAATACGTGTTAAATAGGACAAAATAGTTTATTATAGAAGGTAACATCATGTTATGATAAGGACAAGTCAGAATGAAGTTTTTTATGTTCGACACAAAAAGTTCATGTTTTCTTCACAAAATGTTCGGGAAATATGATTTAATATATTGGAGTATGGGCGTAGATTAGTAGTAGAATGGGTTAACAATGTTTCTACTGTAATAATATTGCTATATAGAAGCGAATTATTTCATTTGAAATAGGCGCAAAAAGAAAGATGAAAGTTTTAAGAGGGGGTTAGAGTGATGAACCATGCAACAAGTGAGCTGCATGATGAGTCCGCTGTTACAAGTGTACCGGAAACAACTCGGTTACAAGATTTATCAGCACTCGTTAAAATGGGGATTGTAAACTCAAATACACTTACTGTATTTACAGGATTTTGGTTGGCATTACACTTTAATGGATTAAGTGTGATGGACAATCTGGATAAGCTATTTTTTACAATCGTTGGTTCAGGATTAATTATGGCGGGGGTATGTTGTTTAAATAACTACATCGATAGAGACATCGATCCGTTAATGGAAAGAACAAAGACACGTCCAACGGTTACTGGAAAGTATAAACCAGGATTTGCACTTACATTTGGACTAGTTATATTACTTCTTGGATTTGTATTCTTATTATTAACAACACCAATGGCAGTTTTAATGGGATTTATTGGTGCTTTCACATATGTTGTCCTATATACTTTATGGACAAAGAGAAAGTATACACTAAATACTGTTGTAGGTAGTATATCTGGAGCAGTTCCACCTTTAATTGGATGGGCAGCAATCGATCCATCTTTAGGTCATCCAATTGCTTGGATGTTATTTTTAATTATGTTTATTTGGCAAATCCCACATTTCCTTGCATTAGCGATGAAACGTGTTGATGAATATCGAAATGCAGGAATTCCAATGCTTCCTGTAGTTCATGGATTTGAAATTACGAAACGCCAAATTATGATTTGGACAGTATGTTTATTACCACTACCATTTTATATGAGTGGACTAGGGATAACATTTATGGTAATTGCAACACTGCTTAACATCGGATGGATCGTTTTAGGATTTTATGGCTTCCGTAAGAAAGATGACATCAAATGGTCCGTGCAAATGTTTGTTTATTCCCTAAATTATTTAACAATCTTATTTGTATCAATGATTGTAGTTACATTCTTCTAAGACAACGACATAATTGGATTTCTTTACGTTGAGATTTACTTTACTTAACTATAAAGTACAATCTAATTCACAAGGAAAGTGGGGGTTGTTTGTATGAAGAAACAGTGGCGACTGCTTTCGTTCGTTTCACTGCTGGCTTTACTGTTAGGGGGATGCGGTAAAGCCTTTCAATCTACTTTAATTCCGCAAGGAGAGGTAGCAAAAATGCAATATGATTTACTTCTACTGGCGAGTGCAATCATGGTAGGAGTAGTGCTAGTAGTTACTATTATTTTCTTGTATGTAATTGTGCGTTTCCGCCAAAAGAAAGGCCAGGAAGATTATATTCCAGAGCAAGTTGAAGGGAATCACAAGCTAGAAATTATATGGACAGTTATTCCGATTATTCTTTTACTAATCTTAGCTGTTCCAACGGTTACATATACATTCAAACTTGCTGATGTAAGTGCGATGGAGAAAAAGAATATTGATAAAGATACTATCGTTGTTGATGTAACAGCGAATCTTTATTGGTGGGAATTTTCTTATAAATCAGAAAAGATAGTAACTTCGCAAGATTTGGTCATCCCCACAGGTAAGAAAGTGTATTTAAATTTGAAGGGTGCCGATATTAAACACTCATTTTGGGTTCCATCTTTAGCAGGGAAAATGGATACAAATACAGACAATGTGAACAAAATGTGGTTAAAGGCAGATAAATCGGGCACTTATAATGGTTTTTGTACCGAATTTTGCGGTCCATCACATTCTTTAATGCAATTTAAAGTGAAAGCTTTAGATGAAAGTGAGTACAAAAAATGGCTTGCTGATATGAAGAAGATTGATGGGAAGAAAGAAGTAGCTTCAACAAAGGCGCAAGAGGGCCAAGAAATATTTAATAAAAGCTGTATTGGTTGTCACGCAGTTGGATCTAATGATAGTAGACCACCTTCCGCTCGTATCGCACCAAACTTAGCAAACTTTGCGGATCGCGATATGGTTGCCGGTATTGCCGAAAACAATGAAGAAAACTTAAAAAAATGGCTGAAAGATCCTGAAAATATGAAGCCAGGAAACAAAATGACTGGCAAATATGGCAACTTAACGGATGATCAAATTGATGCATTAAATGCATACTTACAAACGTTAAAAGTTGAAAAGTAAAGAGGGATTATTCGCGAAGGGGAGGTTGAAAACGTGAGTTCTGTAGCAAAAAAACAGGGGATGGGTGCTGTCATATGGGATTATTTAACAACAGTAGACCATAAAAAGATTGCCATTCTCTATTTAATTGCAGGTGGATTGTTTTTTGTAATAGGCGGAATAGAAGCTCTATTTATTCGCCTTCAATTAGCGATTCCTAACAACGCTTTTCTTGTTGGGGATGCTTATAATCAAGTATTAACGATGCACGGTACAACAATGATTTTCCTCGCAGCTATGCCACTCGTGTTTGCATTTATGAACGCCGCTGTACCACTTCAAATTGGTGCACGTGATGTTGCGTTCCCGTTTTTGAATTCACTCGGATTTTGGTTATTTTTCTTTGGTGGAGTATTTTTAAATTTAAGTTGGTTTTTAGGTGGAGCACCTGATGCAGGATGGACATCTTATGCATCTTTAGCTTTAGCCTCTAAAGGTCATGGGGTTGATTTCTATGTACTTGGCTTGCAAATTTCAGGTATTGGTACATTAATTGGAGGTATCAACTTCCTTGTAACCATTATTAATATGCGTGCGCCAGGGATGACGTATATGCGTATGCCGATGTTTACATGGACGACATTTGTAACATCTTCGCTTATATTATTTGCTTTTCCGCCGTTAACTGTAGGATTAGGACTTTTAATGTTAGATCGCTTATTTGGAACAAGTTTCTTTAATCCAGCGCTGGGCGGGAATACAATTATATGGGAGCATTTATTCTGGATTTTTGGTCATCCAGAGGTATACATTCTTATACTTCCAGCTTTCGGAATATTCTCGGAAATCTTCGCGACATTTTCGAAAAAACGATTATTCGGTTATTCGTCGATGGTGTTTGCGACAGTATTAATTGGATTTTTAGGATTTATGGTATGGGCTCACCATATGTTTACAGTTGGGCTTGGTCCAGTTGCAAATGCTATTTTCTCAGTTGCAACAATGGCGATTGCAGTTCCGACCGGTATTAAAATATTCAACTGGCTCTTTACAATGTGGGGCGGAAGTATTCGCTTCACGACACCAATGATGTGGGCAGTAGCTTTCATTCCATCATTCGTAATGGGTGGAGTTACAGGGGTTATGCTAGCATCTGCACCAGCTGATTATCAATTTCATGATAACTATTTCGTAGTAGCGCATTTTCATTATGTAATCGTTGGCGGTGTTGTATTTGGTTTACTTGCAGGAGCTCATTATTATTGGCCACTGATGTTTAATAAAGTATTAAATGAAACATTAGGAAAGATAACGTTTTGGCTATTCTTTATCGGCTTCCATTTAACGTTCTTTATTCAGCATTTCCTTGGCTTGATTGGTATGCCGCGTCGTTACTACACATATCTTGAAGGGCAAGGGTTGGAAATGGGGAATATGATTAGTTCTATCGGAGCGGTATTTATGGCTCTTGGAACGATTGTTCTTTTATTCAATGTAATTAAAACGACAGTATCAAAAGAAAAAGCTGGTCGTGATCCGTGGGATGCACGTACATTAGAATGGACAATGCCGGCACCGACACCAGAATATAACTTTAAACAATTACCATTTGTTCGCGGATTAGATCCGTTTTGGATTGAAAAACGTGAAGGTAATAAAGAGATGACAGCAGCGGAACCAGTTGGTGATATTCATATGCCAAATCCTTCGTTTTCACCATTTGTCATTTCTTTCGGATTGTTTATAGCGGCATTTGGTGCGATGTATATGCAGGGCGGAAAAGATAAGTTTTGGTTATTAGTAGCAATTATTGGTTTAATCATTACATTTGGCGCAATGTTCCTACGTTCAGTAATCGATGATCATGGATATCATATTCATAAAGAAGATTTAGATGATAAGGGGGGCAAGGCATAATGCATGTAGATGAAAAATTAACGAATGAAACATTTCCAGCAGAGCCTGAAAAAGCAACCCTTGAAGGGAAAAATAAGTTTGTCGGTTTTTGGTTATTTCTTGGAGGCGAAACAGTGTTGTTCGCTTCCTTATTTGGCACATATTTAGCGTTAAAGAATTCTACAAATGGTGGACCAACATCTCAAGAGATGTTCCAAATGCCACTCGTTTTTATTATGACGATGCTTTTATTAACGAGTAGCTTAACGAGTGTATATGCGATGTATCACATGAAAAACTTTAACTTTAAGAAAATGCAACTTTGGTTACTAGTAACTGTATTGCTAGGTTTAGGCTTTTTAGGGTTTGAGATATATGAGTTTTATCATTATACACATGAATTTAAGCATACTATGAGAAGTAGTGCCTTTGGCTCTGCGTTTTATGCTCTTGTTGGTACACATGGACTCCACGTATTGTTTGGGTTATGTTGGATTTTAACATTAATCTTTAGAAATGCGAAGAGAGGTCTAAATTTATACAATGCACCGAAGTTTTATGTTGCATCGATTTATTGGCACTTTATTGACGTAGTTTGGGTGTTTATTTTCACTGTAGTATATTTAATGGGAATGGTGGGATAAACAATGGCGATAAAGCAAACGAATAATCCTAAAGTTGATCTTGTTTATCGGAAGAGAAAAAGTGCGGAGGAAATGAGGCATCAAGTTATTACGTTTGCATTAATGATTTTTTTAACATTAGTTGCATTTGTAGCGGTGGCGTATCCAAAAACTTTTAGTCCGACTTTCTCTGTACCGTTTATTTTACTATTAGCAGTGGTACAAGTAATTTTTCAATTGTATTATTTTATGCATATGAGTCATAAAGGACATGAAGCAGCAAGTTTCTTTCTTTACTCTGGTCTGCTAATAGGGTTAATTACAATTTTAGCTTTTATGACAATCGTGTGGATTTGAAAAGTGAAAAATAAGGGAGCTTGTGTTGTCACAGCTCCCTCTTCATATTATGAGATAACCTTACGAAGGTCGGTGTGAAAATGAGTAACTTGTGGATATTTGGTTTTCAGGCTTTATGGAGTCCAATCTTTTTATTATTTATGCTTTCGATTCTTATTGGGTACTTCTTAATTATTGGGCCATATAGAATGCGATTTGAAAATGCGACGAAGGTAAGTAAGAAGCAAATTTTTTATTTTACGACTGGTATTGTTCTTTTGTATTTTGTAAAGGGAGGGCCTCTTGATTTAATTGGCCATATTATATTTAGTGCTCATATGTTTGAAATGGCAGTCATGTATATTGCGGTTCCACCGTTACTGTTGCTTGGTATACCAATTTGGTTATATCGTTATATTACTTCTTTTAAGTTCGTTCAAGTTATATTAAAGGCATTTGCTAAACCACTTATTGCGTTGTTTGTATTTAACGGCCTGTTTTCTTTTTATCATTTACCAGTTGTTTTTGATACAGTAAAACAAAGTCAAATAGCTCATCCTATTTGTCTCGCTATATTGTTTTTTACAGCAATCATGATGTGGTGGCCGATGTTAAATCCATTACCAGGATATCAAACATTAAGTGATATAAAGAAACTTGGTTATATGTTTGCTAACGGCATATTATTAACGCCTGCTTGTGCGTTAATCATTTTTGCAACAGCCCCGCTATTTGCAACGTATACGGATCCGGCTGCTTGGATGAAAGCGATGGAACTATGTGTACCAGCGGGTACTTTATCTGATTTAAATATAACGGGACCAGAATTTTTGCACTGGATGCCAGTCGTACAAGACCAGCAAACTGGTGGTATCATAATGAAAATTGTCCAGGAAATAGTGTACGGTACAATTATAGGTTATGTATTCTTTAGATGGGCACGTAGAGAACGTGAAAAGGATAAGGAGCAGTTGCAACAATTGCCGCCATATTTACAGACTAAGTAAAAAAGTGTATGGGATTCCATACGCTTTTTTACTTAGTCACTTTAAAAAGATTGAATTTTCTAACTATTTGTGTTAAGTTAGTGAAGGCGTGTACTAAAAGTGGATATAAAATTTACTACTAGTTTTCATGCGTAATAATTCCATATGTAGTGCAAGTTTTTTAGAGAGTTACAAATATATATTGTTATATTTAATAAATACGAACTATTTTAAGGGGGAGTTTAAATGGGTAGTAGTGGAAGTATGGTAAAGCCGATTAGTGGTTTTTTGACAGCACTAATTCAATATCCAGTACCAGTAGTAGAGTCACGTGCAGACATTGATAAACAAATTCAACAAATCATAAAAACAATTCATTCGACCAAATCAGGTTACCCTGGATTAGAATTGATAGTATTTCCTGAATATAGTACACAAGGGCTAAATACAAAAAAATGGACTACAGAAGAATTTTTATGTACAGTGCCTGGGCCGGAAACAGACTTATTTGCTGAGGCATGTAAAGAATCTAAAGTATATGGTGTTTTTTCAATAATGGAGAAAAATCCTGATGGTGGAGAGCCATATAATACCGCAGTTATTATTGATCCACAAGGTGAGATGATTTTGAAGTATCGTAAGCTAAATCCTTGGGTGCCAGTCGAGCCTTGGAAAGCTGGAGATTTAGGCTTACCTGTTTGTGATGGACCTGGAGGAAGTAAATTAGCTGTTTGTATTTGTCATGATGGTATGTTCCCTGAAGTAGCTCGTGAAGCGGCCTATAAAGGTGCAAATGTCTTAATTCGTATTTCTGGATATAGTACACAAGTTAGTGAACAATGGATGCTAACCAATCGTTCAAATGCATGGCAGAATTTAATGTATACATTGTCGGTAAACTTAGCGGGTTATGATGGTGTATTTTATTACTTTGGTGAAGGACAAGTATGTAATTTTGATGGGACTACTTTAGTACAGGGACATCGAAATCCTTGGGAGATTGTTACTGCTGAAGTATATCCAGAACTAGCAGATCAAGCTAGATTAGGATGGGGATTGGAAAATAATATATATAATCTAGGTTCAAGAGGATATGTAGCAACTCCTGGTGGGGTGAAAGAAAATCCATATACGTTTGTAAAAGATTTAGCTGAAGGTAAATATAAGGTTCCTTGGGAAGAGGAGATTAAAGTAAAAGATGGATCTATTTATGGATATCCAGTAAAAAAAACGATTCATTCTTAGGGAAGGGAAATAAAACAAGCGCATCATATTGATGCGCTTATTTTTGTTAATCAATAATTTGAAATTCTTTTAACTCTTTTTCGACATTTTGTAGGAGTTGTTCGCTTTTTTGAAGTACATTCGTTGGGAAAGTCTCATCATCACCATATTCAACGCCGTGAGGATAATAATGTTTTCCTAATAAGGGGGGAAGTAGTTTTACTTCAGCATGTCTACTGCCAATGTCACCTTCAATAGCAACTCCTTGTACTCGTAAATAATAAACATCCTTTAATATTTCAAATTTATAATCGTATGTAACCCGTTCATAATCCCACTGTCCAGCAAGTACGAAGTGGTTGTTTTCCATGATTTCAGTTAAAAGAGTTAATTCAACGACGGCTCCATTAAATTTCGTATTTGTAAATTGCATATAATACCTCCTTTTTTAATGTTACACCATTATTTTTATAATAGTATGAATAATAAGAAAGTGCAATTCATATTGAGAGAAAAGGGATAATCCAGACTTTTTTCATAAAAATATGATATAGTGAAAAGAGTACGGTAC
Source organism: Bacillus thuringiensis (assembly GCF_001595725.1). Taxonomy (GTDB): domain Bacteria; phylum Bacillota; class Bacilli; order Bacillales; family Bacillaceae_G; genus Bacillus_A; species Bacillus_A thuringiensis_K. The sequence continues at coordinate 3,785,690 of NZ_CP014282.1, read as the reverse complement.
ACACAAAAAGAAAGAAATGGATTTGTGTATATCTCAATTTTATGTTTTGTTCAGGAGGTATATCGTTTGAAGAAATTATTGCGTATCGTAATGATTACATTTTTAATTTTAGCTGTTGATTTATACGGGAAATTACTCGTTTCACAATATATATTAACCCCATCTCAATCAAAGCAAGAAAATAAAATTGTGAAAAAGAAAAAGCAAATGAAGGAAGACTCCCCAGATACTGTTTTAAATATGATTGGTGAAGACTCTGAAAACTTATTAGCGAAGTGGGGAGAACCCTCTCGAATAGAGCCATCTGCATACGGATATGAATGGTGGGTATACAACCAGGATTTAACTCAGTATGTTCAATTTGGAGTTTCTGAACGTAAAGTTGTAACGGCGTACGCAGCTGGTGAACAAGTTAAGGTTCTACCTTATTATATAAATGAAAAATATGAAGAAGTATATAAAAAAAGTCCGCTTTCGCATGAAATTTCATTAAAAAGAGGGAAAAATAGTTATCAATTTGAGCTATCTGATACCGAAGTCATGGAACAACCGTTAATACCTGTAGAAGACGGATGGGCGCAATTGTATTTTGATCAATTTACACATGAGCTTGTTGGTGTTCGTTATATGGATGATGAAACTTTATTACGCCAAAGACCGTATCAGCTCGTTTATTCAGGTGAATTAATAGCAGAACAACCATTGACTCCGGAAAAAATAAAACAAGTAGAAAATGGGAATATGCAACAAATTTTTGATTTAACAAATATCATTCGAAGTCATCATAAATTACCATTACTAACATGGGATCAGGAAACAGCAGATGTTGCTGTTGGTCACAGTAAAGATATGAAAGACAATAATTATTTTTCTCATGACTCACCTACATTAGGTACGCTAGGAGATCGTTTGCAGCGCGGGAAAGTAGGATTTCAACTTGCTGGTGAGAACATAGCGGCGCAACATAGTGATGGAATTGCGGCAGTGCAAGGGTGGTTAAATAGTGAGGGGCATAGAAAGAATTTATTAAATGAACAATTTACAGGATTAGGTGTTGGTGTATACGATAAATTTTATACACAAAACTTTATTCGAAAATAAAGCGAAACTGTAAGCGGTGGGGTGTTACATCACCAAATTAGTTACTTCGTATTCACTGAATTGTAGGTGGGAATCTGACCGTATGCAAATAGGAGAAAAAAAGGTGCATGAATCGTCTAAAAATAGGCGAACCATGCGCCTTTTTTTTCTTACTATATAGTAGATATACATGGAGAGGTGAGGATTATGCCAACAACAAAAGGACCGTTACATCCATCGGTTCAACAGTTTAAAGAATTTGTAAACCATCACCCTAAAATGGTTCATGAGGTTAGAAGTGGTCACAAAACATGGCAACAATTTTATGAAGAATGGTACTTACTTGGTGAAGAGGACCCAATATGGGCAACGTATAGACCGGATGGAGCGCCTGCGTTTTCTTCGGTAAAAGAAAATAAAAAAGAAAAAGATAATCGAACTGAAGAGGAAAAAACCGCTGATGTGATGGGGCAAATGCTTTCTTTTTTTAAAAAGCTGGACGTGGAACAAATGCAGAACCATTTAGCTAATGTGACGAGTGCAATTGGGAGCGTGCAACAAGTTATTCAGCAATTTCAAGGTAACCGTACGCAGCAAGAGCAAAGTACTTCAGAAAATAACCCGTTTTTCTTTCAAAAGGATTAGGGGGAAAGATGATGAGAGCAGAAATTATGGAGTTTATAAAGGCTGATGAGGATTTATCTCGCTATATTAGAGAACAACCATACTGGTATAGAAAATTAACACGAAATCCTGAAGAAAAAGAGGCTTTTGAGTTAGCGGCGATGCAACATTTCAAAAAAACAATACCAGATAAAGTGGAAAAGTTTCAAAATCAATTGGCCGTTGCTTCGATTATGATTGATATGTTTCAGTATATGAAGCAACAAAATGCAACCTAATTGGAAGTGAAAAATATGTCCGTCATGCAGAACTTTTGTTACAATAGAGATTGATTATTTAAAAAGGAGTTGCAGCATGACGGAAATTTGTTTAGTACGACATGGACAAACTGATTGGAATTTTCAAGAAATTATTCAGGGACGAGAAGATATTCCGCTTAATGAAGTTGGTAAGAAGCAAGCGAGTCAAAGTGCAGCTGCTTTACAAAAAGAAACGTGGGATATCATTATAAGTAGCCCGTTAATTAGAGCGCAAGAAACGGCTAATGAAATTGCAAAGGCAGCTGGATTACAATCGATTTTATTAGATGAGCGATTTGTTGAACGGAATTTTGGGGAAGCTTCAGGGAAGCCGGTTGCGGCTGTTAGAGAGTTGATTGCTGAAGGTAAAGTAGAAGGTATGGAGCGAGATGAAGAGATTGTAGCTCGTTGCTTTGCTGCTTTAGAAGATGTTGCGACAACTCATTTTGGCAAACGTATTATTATTGTTGCTCACTCACACGCGATAAAAGCGATTTTACATGCCATTGAACCAGATGAAATTACATTTAAGACACCATTAAAAAATGCGTGCATTAGTTATGTGAAACAAAATAGTGGAAAATGGGATGTTCTTAAATATAATATAGCGGAACATATTAATGTATAAGTGTGTACGGATATAGTGTAAAAATAGTTTCATTATATCTTTCTTTTGAGTAAGTCACTTCAATTAGTAGTTCTAATCTAAATGTGGTATGATGGATACTCGGAGGTGTCTCTCATGATTGTAGCGACGCTAGAAAGCGTATTAATATTAGATAAGGCAGAGCAGCTTGCAAAAGCGATTATCTGTTCAGATATAGCAGAAGATTATCGTAAGTATTATAGAGAATTACATGAAGATATGGAACTTCAGACGCTAATTCAGCAATTTACAGCGATGAAAGAACGGTATGAGGAAGTACAGCGTTTTGGAAAATACCATCCTGACTATACTACCGTTTCGATGAAAATGAGAGAATTAAAGCGTTCTGTGGACTTACATGATAAGGTTGCAGCTTTTAAAAGAGCAGAAACTGCTTTGCAGAAGTTATTAGACGAAGTTAGTGTAGCAATCGGTTCGGAAGTGTCTGCTTCCATTAAAGTGCCAACAGGAAATCCATTCTTTGATGCTGGTGGCTGTGGTGGAGGCTGTGGTACTGGCGGAGGTTGTGGTTGTAAAAAAACGGGGTGATGTACCCCGTTTTTTAGAAGTTGGAAGAAAACGTATACAGAGTTTGTCCTGTAATGTTATAAATTTCTGATCGGTTTTCATAGAATATAAAATATATGTTTTTAAAAGGAGAAGATGGAGAAGATTATGTTCGGGCAACGACAAAGTATGATTGTTTATTTACATTCATTGAAACATGCCAAGATTTTAAGGAAATATGGTAACATACATTACATATCAAAACGATTAAAATATGCTGTAGTATATTGTGATATGGAACAAATTGAGCATATGATGCATAAGTTGAACAAACTTCCTTTTGTGAAAAAGATAGAACAGTCGTATCGCCCGTATTTAAAAACGGAATTTGAAAATTCCCGTCCTGATCGAGCAAAAGAATACGATTATAGCTAATAGAAAAAATCCCCTGCTAAATTTAGCGGGGGATTTTTCACTTGAAATAACGTGTTATTTCATCGGGGGAATGAAATTGTTCATTCGTAAAATACCAATTAAATGATTAAAAAATAGTTCTTTTTCTGGGAAAGTTGTAGATGGTTTTACAGTAAAGGTAGCCACTTTTTTCCCAAGTTGTTCTGCCGTTTCTTCAAATAAAATGACACGTTTACTTTTTTTATTTTCAAATACAGGAATGCCTTCACGACATATGTATAATGGTTGGAAATCACCAGTAGTAGTTGGTTTTAATATTACAACAAGCGAACACACTTTTTTATCGTTTTTTATCGTTTCAAATTGTAACATATGTGCTATACGTTCTTGATTTGTTTTGGCAATTTCAAGTAATTCATATAAATCAGAGTAGCCTTCTCCAAGTTCTATAAAGCGTTGAATCATATCTTTTCCTCCTCTTTCTTTTACTGTACCATTTCACTTTTTAAATGAAAAGCACACAAAGAAAAAAAAACCCTGCATAGCAGGGCCCTTCTTATACTAGCATGTACTAGTAAGAAGGCAAAGGGAGAGGAGAAACCGGAGGAAGAACTTATGGGGAAACGTAAGTCTTCTCCGCGGTTGGCAACAACATCGAAGGTGATGTTGTTATAATTATTTATGTCCAATCTAAATGAAGATATACATAATGAAATTAAATTTTATGTTGGGCTTTTTATTTTTCTTTTTTTTATTTTGTGATAGGATAAAAAAGATAAAGTGGAACTAATATACATATTGGGTTCATATTAGTGAATGATGAGATGAATATATATAAATAACGAGAGGTTATTTAAGGCCGAGTTTTCCTATAGTTAGGTGAATGTGGTTTGTTAGCGGTTACCGAAGTGGAAATGGCTTTCAATAATCCCTCGATAGATTGAAATAAAGGTAGTGACAACAGATGAGAGTAGTTTCAGGAAAATGTAAAGGACACCCACTTAAAGCGGTTCCTGGTAATACAACACGTCCAACGACAGATAAAGTAAAAGAATCTATTTTTAATATGATAGGTCCTTATTTTGATGGTGGTATCGCCCTTGATTTATTTGGTGGTAGCGGTGGTCTTGGAATTGAAGCTTTGAGCAGAGGGATCGATAAAGCAATTTTTGTTGATCGGGATAGTAAAGCGATAAAAGTAATTCATCAAAATTTAGAAAGTTGTAGAATACAGGAACAAGCTGAAGTATATCGAAATGATGCGGAACGTGCAGTAAAGGCGTTAATAAAACGTGAAATGTCATTCGATCTTATATTAATAGATCCTCCATATAAAGAGCAAAAAATTGTATCTTTAATTAGTGTAATGGATCAACATGGATTGCTGCATAGTGATGGATTAATTATGGCAGAGCATGGTAATGATGTGGTTTTACCTAATTCAATAGGTAGGCTTGTAAAAGTACGAGCTGAGAATTATGGGATTACTGCAATATCGATTTATAAGTATGAAGGTGAGGGGACAGAATGACAAGTATAGCTATTTCTTCAGGAAGTTTTGATCCAATTACCCTTGGGCATCTGGATATTATTAAAAGGGGAGCAAAAGTATTTGATGAAGTGTACGTAGTCGTTTTAAACAATTCATCAAAAAAACCATTCTTCTCAGTTGAAGAGCGATTAGAACTAATTCGAGAAGCGACAAAGGATATCCCGAATGTAAAAGTAGATTCGCATAGTGGGCTATTAGTAGAGTATGCAAAGATGCGTAATGCAAATGCAATATTACGTGGTTTACGAGCAGTTTCTGATTTTGAATATGAGATGCAAATTACTTCTATGAATCGAAAATTAGATGAAAATATTGAAACATTTTTTATTATGACAAACAACCAATATTCATTTTTAAGTTCGAGTATTGTGAAAGAAGTTGCGAGGTATGGAGGAAGTGTAGTAGATCTTGTACCTCCTATTGTAGAGCGTGCTTTAAAAGAAAAGTTTCAAACCCCGTTAAAGTGAACGGGGTTTTTCTTTATACGTGCGCAAAAATAATAAAATTACATATAAGTATAGACAAAATAATGTGAAAATTGGTCCGTAATGTATAAAAGATGTCCAAATTTCATGTAGTATAGAAGGGTGCTTGGATAAAAATACAGGAATATCTTGTGGCATAGGTGAGAAAGAACTCACTTTCTCATAAAACGGTGTCCAAAATACAAATGTAAAAATAGGGGCAAGGATACTTTGAATAATTCGTGCGAAAAAATAGGGTTTAAATCGGATATCTGTTTCAGCTAATATGCTAGCAATTTGTGCCTGAATAGAAAGACCGCTAAATGCTAAAATGAAGCTTGTTACCATAGCTTGTTGTAAGAGCGGTGTTTCATTTATTTGACTAATCATTTGGCTTCCGAGTGTCATTTCGAAAATACCTGATAATATAGGGATACTAAAATCTGTACTTAGTTGGAAGAATGATAAAATATATTGCATAATAAAAGAAAGAGCTGCTGTAATGTGGAATACAGTAATCATTTTATTTAACACAGAGAATAAAATAATAAATCCACCAATCATAAGTAATGTTTGAATAGAAGAAACAATAGCATCCCCAAGTAATTTACCAATTGGTCTTTTTTCTTGTAAGCGCGTCTCGTGGAGAATTAAAAAAGGGTTTTGAAAACGACGTTTTTTTGTAGTGTGTGTATTATTTTTGTAAGCGGTATTATCGCCGTGAAAACGCATAATTAATCCGACAGCAAAGTTACTGAAATAATGGGCAGCGGCTAATATAATTCCTAATTTCGGATTATTAAAAAAACCGATAGAAACAGCACCGAAAATAAAAAGTGGATTAGAAGAATTTGTGAAAGAAACGAGGCGCTCCGCTTCAATCTGAGTTAAAAGATTGCTTTTTCGTAGTCTAGCGCTTAATTTGGCGCCTGCAGGGAAACCAGAAGCCATTCCCATCGCCCAAACAAATCCGCCTATCCCTGGAACGCGAAAAAGTGGGCGCATGAGTGGTTCTAATATAACGCCAATAAATTTTACAACACCGATACTAATTAGAAGTTCCGCAATGATGAAAAACGGTAGTAGTGAAGGGAATACAACTTCCCACCATATATTTAACCCGCGAATAGAAGCTTGCAAAGCGGCTTGGGGGTGGAGTACAAGAGAAAAGGTTAAAAATAGCGTTGATATGGTAAGGAAAGCGGTTTTCCATTTTTCATACATGTAAGTAAATCCCCCTTTGTCCCAAAAAACGTTCATTTCAGTATACGTGGATACGTAGTGAATTTAGACCATAAGTATGAAAAAGGAATGAAAAAAATTAAAGGGTGAGAAAAATGAAAGAACCAAAGATTGGTTTAGCACTTGGGTCTGGAGGAGCGAAAGGGTTTGCTCATATTGGTGTAATAAAGGTTTTAAGGGAAGCGGGTATCCCTATTCACATGATTGCAGGAAGTAGTATGGGGGCGTTAATAGGTACGTTTTATGCGGCAAGTAGTAACGTTGAAAGATTGTATAAATTGGCATCTGTTTTTAAGCGGAAGTATTATTTAGATTTCACGGTACCGAAAATGGGATTTATTGCTGGAAAACGTGTCAAAGATATGATTAAAATGTTTACATATAATAAAAATTTAGAAGAGTTAGATATCCCGACGGCTGTTGTGGCTACTGACATATTGAAGGGGGAAAAAGTGGTTTTTACAAGTGGGCCAGTTGCAGATGCGGTGAGGGCTAGCATATCTGTTCCTGGAGTGTTTGTACCAGAAAAAATAGATGGACGATTATTAGTGGATGGTGGAGTCATTGATCGCATCCCAGTATCGGTTGTGAAAGAGTTAGGGGCCGATATTGTTATCGCTGTTGATGTATCTCCAATTAAGGTGAATGGCGATGTTACGTCCATTTATGACGTAATCATGCAAAGTATTGAAATTATGCAGCATGAGCTTGTAATGAATCGGCAAATTGCATCGGATTTAATGATGCGACCAGCTGTAGAGCAATTTAGTTCACGTGCTTTTACAAACATTGAAGATATTATTCGAGTTGGAGAAGTAGAAGCAGAAAAACATGTTTCAAATATTTATTTATTAATTGAGCAGTGGAAGGAGAAACATAATGTTTAAGCGTTTTCGGTTTATATATGCAATCTTAATAGGGGTTATATTGGCGATGTTACTTGTTTACGTACGTTTACCGTATTATGTAACAAAACCAGGAATGGCTGCCAAATTAGAGCCTTACGTTCAAGTTGAGGGTGGAACGAAAGAATCTGGTGATTTTATGCTTGTTACGGTTTCAATGGGACCAGCAAATGTGGTGAATTTAATAGCGGCACAGTTTAATAAATATACACATATTTCGAAAGCGGAAGAAATATTGCAAAAAGGTGAGAGTGATGAAGAATATCAATTTCGCCAAAATTATGCGATGAAAGATTCACAAAATGCAGCAATTTATAATGCATATAAACGTGCAAATCGCTCAGTATCTTTTGAAAATAAAGGTGTATTAGTTGCTGGTGTGGCAAAAGGAATGCCGTCAGAAGGAAAGCTTAAGCTTGGTGATGTTATTATAGCTGTTGATGGAAAAACATTTGAAAAGACGGAGCAATTTATTGAATATATGACTGGAAAAAAAGAAAGCGATGCTGTAAGTATTGAGTACATGAGATATGGAAAACAATTGAAAGAGAATTTAAATGTAAAGACGATTCCTAATGGGAATGGACGTGTCGGTATAGGTGTTTCTATCGTTACGGAAAGAGAATTAGTGGTCGATCCGAAAGTGAAAATTAATTCTCATGAAATTGGTGGACCATCTGCAGGTTTAATGTTCACATTAGAAATATATAATCAACTTGTGGAAGAAGACTTAACCAAAGGACATGAAATAGCTGGAACAGGTACAATTAATGAAAAAGGAGAAGTGGGCCCGATTGGTGGTATAAATCAAAAAGTGGTGGCTGCTAGCGATGCCGGGGCTGAAGTGTTCTTTGCGCCAAATGAAAAAGGTGCGGAGAAATCGAACTATAAAGATGCACTTGAGACTGCAAAGGATATTAAAACAAAAATGAAAATTGTACCAGTAGATACGCTGGATGATGCGTTAACATATTTAGAAAAGATGGATAAGGAAAAACCTCTCTGAAATAGAGAGGTTTTTTTATAGGAATTTTGTAGATGTTTCATCATAGCGAATAGGATGGTGTGTTATATCCTGTTTTAATAGTTGCGTGCGTAACGGTTCGTGCATGATGGAGAAATATACAGAGTTTGCTTTTTTCTCTATATCTAAAGCGGCATGGTCAAATGTTTTTGTATGAGTAAGGATTGGAAGTTCGATTCTTTTCTTGTTTTTTGAAAGATAAGTTTGTCCTTTTTGTGACATGCCTAGCAGGCGAATATATGGTGCGTGTTGTTCTATATTTGCGCTACGTATTTCCTCTTTTGTTGTGTTTGTTAAAATGTGTGTACAAGCTCTTTGTAATCTAGTCCATGTATAACGTTTTGTTTTTAATGCTTCCATGAATGAATAGAAGGAGGAACTGTTTTGTATTTTTGATAAAATACGATGCTCTAAACCTTCTTCTATTTCATATATATGTCGTAAGTCCCCTGGAGACATCGTCATGAGTTTATATTTGAAAAATGAAAAGTATTGTTCCCAATTATGTAATATCCCGTAGTTTTGTTTGTAATTTGCTAAAAGCGAAGTGGTTGCCTGTGGGAGAAAAGGTTCAATTGCTGTAAATGATCCTTCTTCGCTAAAGAGTTGTTTTCGGATGCTTGTCGCGCTTGCAATATGTTGGTCACTAAATGTTTCATCATGATAATGAGCGGCAAATCTTTTTATAGTTTGAGCTTGTATAGAGCTATTTTGTGACAGGATTGCTTTCATATATTGGAAGCCTAAAATATTATTTGGTTGTGACATATCTATGTTTTTTTCGGATGTTAAAATGTGTGAGAAAGCATCCGATGTTGCTTTTGCATAACTATTACCAGCGCCCATGAATTGTTTTACAAGGCAGTTAAAAGTCTCTTCTTCGTTTTTTTGTACGGAGATGGTATTATAAAAATTTTCGATTTGTCCATCCTCACTACCGAAACAAATTTCAGAAACACGTAGAGCATTTAAAATGGAAATAGCACCATTTGCGAAGGTTTCAGCCTTTTGTGTTGCAAAGACGTATGGAAGCTCTACAACAAGGTCTACGCCGTTTGCTAAGGCCATTTTAGTGCGATACCATTTGGAAATGAGTGAGGGCTCACCACGCTGTAAAAAAGGACCACTCATAACGGCAATTATTATATCGGATTGTGTTAACTTTTTTGTCTGTTGCACATGATAAAGATGACCGTTATGAAAAGGGTTATATTCAACAACAATACCACCAGCTTTTATGGTAATCTCTCCTTTCGATGTAGCATCTTTTTGAAAAACGTGATACTCTATATATTATTTACTATGATGACTTCATTATAGTGTAAAGAAAAAACATTGACAAATATAAAATGGCTAGCTATAATTTTGTTTGTTGCCTTGAGGTGATATGATATGAAATGGTCCATCCATCAATTGAATAAATTGAGAAATAAAGGATTGACATTGGATGAGATGGTAGATGTAAGTGAGCTAAAAGAGGTCGAGAAAGATATTCGTGAAATTAATCCTGTTCATGTAACGGGAAGAGTTGATTTTGGCTCCGGTAAGTTTACGTTTCATCTACATATAACTGGAAGCATGGTTTTACCATGTTCTCGCTCTTTAGTAGATGTGACATTACCATTTGACATTAAAACAACTGAGGTGTTCCAAACTTCACAAGAAGAATTTGAAACTGAAGCTGAAATTCACTCTTTAGAAGGAGAAGTACTTGACTTACTGCCCGTAATCAAGGAAAATATACTTTTGGAGATTCCAATGCAAATTTTCAGTGATGATGTTTCTGGTGGAGCACCGACGCAAGGTCAAGACTGGCAAGTGATTTCGGAAGAAGACAAAGAAAAGACTGTTGATCCAAGATTGGCAGGACTTGCAAAGTTTTTTGACAAATAATCGGAAGACTGGTTCAGGCCTTCATATGAAAATAACTATTTCTTTTAAGGAGGTGGGAAGAATGGCTGTACCTTTTAGAAGAACTTCTAAAACAGTAAAAAGAAAGCGTCGTACGCATTTCAAATTATCAGTACCTGGTATGGTAGAGTGCCCAAGCTGTGGTGAAGCGAAATTAGCTCACCGTGTATGTAAAGCATGCGGTACTTACAAAGGTAAAGAAGTAATCAGCAAGTAATTGCGGGAAAATAAACGCAGAAGATATCTTCTGCGTTTATTTTTTTTGTCTTAATCTTTAGTTGTTGTATTCTATCTTTTCTAGTAACTGCATATGCTTAATAAAAAATGCATAGGGAGGACTAGAGAGATGGCGACAACAAGACAAGATGCTTGGACTGATGATGAAGATTTGCTTCTGGCAGAAGTAGTACTCCGGCATATTCGAGAAGGTGGAACACAACTTTCTGCCTTTAAGGAAGTGGGAAAAAATTTATCTCGTACACCAGCAGCATGTGGGTTTAGATGGAATTCTTACGTAAGAAAGCAATTTAAAGAACGTATTGAGGAAGCAAAGCAACTTCGTAAAGTAGAAAATTATGAAGTGAAAGAGACAAAGGTGTTAGAACCTACGTCAATTACGTTGAATGATGTTATTGATTTCTTGCAAAATTATAAAGATGAAAACTCTTTAACGGTGTTGCAACAACAAGTTGAATCATTACAAACAGAAAGAGAGCGTCTTCTGGAGCGGTTATCAGTATATGAAGAAGAGTATAGAACATTACTTGATTATATCGATCAAAAAAGAAGTGTAATGGTAGCGGAAAGAAACAATGCTCGCTCGAATGAGAAGTTAGAGAAGCTTAAGAAATAAAAAACAGCTGTTATACAGCTGTTTTTTTATTTCTTAAGCTGATTCTTCGTTTGTAACCGCATTCAAATTTGCTTCTGGATGCCAAATATAAAAATCTCCATCAGTTACTGATACGGGGTTGAAATTTAATTTATCCCAAAAACCAGCTGAATGAATACGTGCTATCGTTTTAATAGGGAATTGCATTTGTTTCGCATGATTTACAAGCATTTGCCCGAATCCTTGTTTTTGAAAAGTTGGTAATACTTCAAGTTTATAAAGTTCGAGGTAGGGACCTGTAATTTCGAATGGTTCTCCGCCATTTCTTTTCATATATAGACTCATACGTGCAATTAGTGATCCACCGTAATAAATACCGTAAAATGGAGATTCACTGTCGTTTTCAATAATGTTTGCTTGTAATTCTTCCAGCATAGATAGTTCCTGGGCTCCGCACCCTTTAAATTTTTTGAATTCATCTAACGTTTTATAATTGATGAGCAAGCGCTCAACTTTTGGGAATCCCATTACATCACATCCTTTTCTTGTCTCGTTGAATGCAGAAAAGTAAAAATATTTACAATAATATTATAACTCATTTTTTTATTTTTATGAAGAAGATAGTATATTTCTTTTTTTATTTTTTTGAGGATTTGCTAAACTAAGAGTAGAAGCGTATTAATAGGTAGTACATACATAGTGAAAAATGAGAGTGTATTTGTTGGGCAAAGGACAGCGGAATTATAGGGCGTGCTCATGTGCTTTAAAAAGATATAAAGGGGGGAAGGCAAGGGCACTTAATGTGAATTCCTTGTGTGAAAATGAAAATTGGAATTGTCGGACCAGGTGCTATTGGTCTATTGTATACATTTTATTTACAAAAAAATAACCAAGATGTTACGTTGTTTACTAGGACGGCTAAGCAGGCGGAAGAATTGAAGGAAACAGGTGTAACTTGTATTAGAGATGGAAGATGTGAAACAGTATATCCATCTGTTTTACCGATAGAAAGTATGGTAGCGCAAAATTTAGATTATATATTTGTTGCTGTGAAGCAATATCATATAGATGACATACTACCGTTTGTGGAAGGGGCATCATCATTAATCTTTTTGCAAAACGGAATGTCGCATCTTCAAAAGATGCTGAACATAGGGAGTGAAAATATAGCTGTTGGTATTGTAGAACATGGTGCGAAAAAAGAGGGAGGGCATATCGTTCATCATACTGGGATAGGGGTAACAAAATTTGGAGTGGTTTGTGGTCAATCTATACATTTTAAAAAAATATTCAATTATTTTCCTGTTGCTTATTTTCCAGTTCAAATAGAAACGGATTGGGAAGAGATTATGCACAAAAAATTAGTAGTAAATGTATGTATCAATCCGTTGACAGCATTATTGGGAGTTAAGAATGGTGAATTAATCACGAATCGTTTTTTTTATCAAATGATGGAGCAAGTGTTCCAGGAGGTCGCATTTCTTATTAGAGGAGAAAAAGAAATGATATGGCAAATGGTACGAAATGTGTGTGAAGGAACGTCTCGTAATACATCCTCTATGTTAGCGGATGTAAGAGCGAATAGACAGACGGAAATTAATGCGATTGTTGGATATGTATTAGAAGAAGCTAAGAAACAGCAACGAACAGCTCCGACACTTCAATTTTTGTTCGATGCAATAAAAGGTTTAGAAACAAGAGTATAAGTGTTATTCTTTGCTTTTACGTGAAACATTGACTACAATGTGGATTGGTGAGAGAACTGGATACGAAAGGAAGAATTATATGGAGATAAAAGAAATCTCTGTTCCGCAACAAGGTGTTGTAGCGGACTATATGAACGGTAAAAAAGAGATACAGTCATGTTTTGATTATGTGTTAACAGAAGATGCTTTTAAACAACGTTTACATGATTTGCGTGAAAGGGAGTTTTTCCGCCAAGATTTAGTAGCGCATTTATTAGAATATAATACAAAATTACAAGCGGGAGAATCTACAATTCAAAATGTAAAAGCGCTTGGAGATGAAAATACATATGTTGTTATAGCTGGACAACAAGCGGGGTTATTAACTGGACCGCTTTATACAATTCATAAAGTTATTTCAATTTTACAGCTTGCAAAGGAAAAGGAAGTAAGTTTAGGAGTTAAAGTTGTCCCTGTCTTCTGGATTGCGGGTGAAGACCATGATATGGATGAGATTAACCATACTTTCGTAGCGAAAAATAAAAAGTTGAAAAAAACAATTTTTTATGACCGTAATCCGAAAAAGGCGAGTGCTTCTGAGTCTGAACTTTCTGTTGAAGATTGTAGAAATTGGATTGAAGAGATTTTTAAAACATACCCAGAAACAAATTTTACGAAGGATGTATTAAAATTTGTTGATGATGCTTTGAAAAAATCGAATACGTATGTAGATTTCTTTGCTCATCTTATTACGAAAATCTTTGCTAATTCTGGTTTAATCCTTGTTGATTCACATCATCCTGAATTAAGAAAGTTGGAAATTCCATTTTTTAAGCGAGTTATAAGTAAGTATAAAGAGGTACAAGAGGGCCTTCGAAATCAGCAGGAAGTAATTAAAGAACTAGGATACAAACCGATTATTGAAACGAAGTCTCATGCAGTGCATATATTCATGGAAATAAATAATGAACGAGTATTGCTTGAAGAGCATCAAGGTAAGTTTGTTGGAAAGGATGGGGCGCATTCCTTTTCATACGAAGAGTTGATTGAAGAGATGGAGAGAAATCCGGCGCGTTTTAGTAATAACGTTGTAACACGTCCTCTTATGCAAGAGTATGTATTTCCTACGCTCGCATTTATTGGAGGTCCAGGAGAATTAGCTTATTGGAGTGAATTACAACAAGTATTCCATACTGTCGGTTTTCAAATGCCACCTGTCGTTCCTCGTCTTACAATTACTTATATGGAGAGAGATATAGCGACAGATTTATTTGATTTGCAATTGAGAGAAAGTGATCCATTTTTAAATGATGTCGATAAATTGCGTGAAAACTGGTTGTCCAATCAAATAGAGGAACCGATTGATGATCATTTTGAAAAGGCGAAAAAAGAAATTGCTGATATTCATACATCTTTACAGCAATTTGTAAAGAAAATAGAGCCAGGGTTAGGTGCGTTTGCAGGGAAAAACGAATTGAAAATTAATGAACAAATTGAACTGCTGGAAAGAATGTTGAAAAGAAATGTTGAGAAAAAGTATGAGGTTCAGCTAAATAAATTCCGTCGTATACAATTCGCACTTCGTCCATTAGGTGCACCACAAGAACGTGTGTGGAATGTATGTTATTATTTAAATCAGTTTGGTTTGGATTTCGTTGATCGTGTAATGGAAAACCCTTTTTCTTGGGACGGAAAACATCATGTTATAAAACTATAAAATCTTGCTCTTTGGAGCAGGATTTTATTTTTATTCCGTTGAATTTACTGTGAAGTGATTTTTTTCTGAATTATCAATCAAAAAATGTTGGATATGGTAATTGTGCTGGATACTTAAATATATGACAAAATAGCACAAAATGTAAACGTATTATTCGCTTTTTCGACAGTTTTTTATTTAAATTCCCGCAAAAGATGATAAAATTTAGTATATAATAAAAGAAAATAGCGATTTGTATAGTATGTTGCCTTTGTTGGTAAGTTAAATGAGTCGTTCTTTCGTATTATTTCATTCTCTAAGCGTGAAATATGTGTTTAGAGGAAGGGATACATTCAACATAATTAATTGGAAAAAGAGTAGGTGCAACAATGTTTAAACACGTAACAGTGCTTTTAAAGGAAACAGTAGACGGCTTAGATATAAAGCCAGATGGTACATATGTAGATTGTACACTGGGGGGAGGAGGACATAGTTCTTATTTATTATCCCAATTAACTGAAGGTGGAAAATTAATAGCGTTTGATCAAGATGAGATAGCGATTCAAAACGCGAAAGAAAAGTTCTCTTCATACGGTGAACAGTTTATAACAGTAAAGAGTAACTTCCGTTATTTAGCTGAAAAACTGCAGGAAATAGGTATAACAGAAGTAGACGGTATTTTATTTGATTTAGGTGTTTCATCCCCACAATTAGATACACCAGAACGAGGCTTTAGTTATCATCATGATGCACCGCTAGATATGCGGATGGATCAAGATGCCCCATTAACAGCGTATGATGTTGTAAATAGCTGGTCATATGAACAACTTGTAAGGATTTTCTTCCAATACGGTGAAGAAAAATTTTCAAAACAAATTGCAAGAAAAATTGAAGCTTATCGTGAGAATAAAGCTATTGAAACGACAGGAGAATTAGTAGAGCTAATTAAAGAAGGTATTCCGGCTCCAGCTCGTAGAACGGGTGGGCATCCTGCTAAGCGAGTGTTTCAGGCAATTCGTATAGCTGTAAATGATGAATTAAAAGTATTTGAAGAAGCATTGGAATCTGCTATTGAGATGGTTAAGCCAGGTGGAAGGGTTAGTGTTATAACATTCCATTCATTAGAAGATCGTATTTGTAAAACAACGTTTAAGCGAAATAGTACAACGCCACAATTGCCGCCAGGATTACCGATTATTCCTGATGAATTTAAGCCGAAATTAAAGCTTATTACAAGAAAACCGATTTTACCTTCTGATATAGAGCTAGAAGAAAATAATCGTGCGCGTTCTGCGAAGTTGAGAATCGCTGAAAAACGATAAAAGGGAGAGAGAGGTATGACTAATTTAGCTGTAAAGTACAAACAACAAGCGCAAGAAGAGGTGCAAATTCAAACGCCCCCACAGCAGATGGCTAAGCCGAAGGTTAAAGCGAAAATTACAAGAATCGAAAAACTGTTGTATGTAGCGTTTATTGGCTTTTTATTGTATGCCTGTGTCGCGTTTATTGGAAATAAAGCAGGCCTTTATCAAGTTAATGTAGAAGCAGCGACGATAGAAGAAAAAATTGTACAGCAGCAAAAAGAAAATCAAGAATTACAAGCTGAAGTAGAGAAGTTAAGTCGCTATGAACGAATCGCTGAAGTTGCAAAAAAACACGGGCTAGAAATTAATGCGAATAATGTGAAAGGCCTCAAATAAGGCAATAGGTGTGAAGGAACGATGAAGAAGAATATGACTAAATTTCATACCAATAAGGGAGCAGGTTATTTTATGATATTTTTCCTCCTGCTCTTTTTGCTGTTATTAGCCCGATTTTTTTACATACAATCAACAGGAACAGTTCATAATCAGGATTTAGATGCACTTGCTAAACAAAAGCATAGTAAAAAAGGAGTTCTTGAAGCGAACCGAGGAACTATTTATGATCAAAACGGTCATGTGTTAGCGCAAGACGCAAACTCTTATAAAATAGTAGCTGCGCTAAAAGGAGCTAACTCTGTTGAGAATAAAGAAGATACTGCAAAGAAAATTGCAGGAGTACTTGGAAAAGGCGAAGAGGATATTTTAGCCACGTTAAATAAAGATAAAAGTCAAGTGGAATTTGGGAAGATAGGTAAGGGCTTGACGAAAGAAAAGAAAGAACAAATAGAAGCATTGAAATTGCCAGGGGTCTCTTTTATTACCGAAAATGCGAGAGTTTATCCAAATGGTGATTTCGCATCTTATGTTATAGGGCATGCGAAACCGAATGAAGATGGAATTGCAGTAGGTCAATTTGGATTAGAAAAAAGTTTGGATAAATATTTAGGAGCTTCAAATGGAGAGGTAGCTTATACAGGTGATCGTAGGGGGGTATCTCTTGACGGTGGGAAAGTGAATGTGAAGGCACCTAAAAATGGAGATAATGTATATTTGACAATGGATCAACGTATTCAAAGTTATTTAGAAGACGCGATGAAATCGGCGAGTCAACATTATGAGCCGGAAAGTTTAATTGGAATTGTGGCGGATCCGAAAACGGGGAAAATATTAGCAATGTCTAGTAAACCTAGTTATGATCCGAACATAGAGAATAATAAATACTTTTATAATGACGCAATTGCCAATGCATTTGAACCTGGATCAACAATGAAAATTTTCACGTTAGCGGCAGCTATTAATGAAGGTGTGTACAAAGGACAAGATTATTATCAATCTGGGACATATCAAGTCGGAAATAGGAAAATAAAAGATCATAACGGCGGTGCTGGTTGGGGCTCTATCACGTTTGATGAAGGGGTAGAGCGTTCTTCAAACGTAGCGTTTGCAATTTTAGGAGATCAAAAACTTGGTCCAGAACGTTTCCGAAAATATATTCATAGTTTTGGATTAGATGAAAAAACGAACATTGATTTATCAGGTGAAGGATCGAATACAATTTTATTTGATCAGCAAATACAACAAGTGACAACAGCTTTTGGACAAGGTTCCACTGTAACACCAATTCAGCTTGTACAAGCTGCAACGGCCATTGCAAATGATGGAAAAATGATGAAACCTTATGCAATTGATAAAATTGTAGACCCAATAACAGACAAAGTAAAATTAGAACATAAGCCAGAAGAAGTAGGAAAACCTGTTACAAAGGAAACAGCAGCGCAAGTAAGACAGTTATTAGAACGTGTTGTTACATCTCCGAAAGGTACAGGGACAGCTTATAAAATTGATGGATATTCAGTTGGTGGTAAAACAGGTACAGCGCAAATTCCGGATGGAAAAGGGGGCTATATGACAGGAAGACAGAATTATATATTCTCATTCTTAGGTATGGCACCAATGGACGATCCACAACTTGTTGTGTATGTAGCTGTTAAACAGCCGAAATTAAAAGATGATGAGAACGGTGCACAACCTTTAGCTGATATTTTTAAATATGTAACAAAAAATAGTTTAGAGTATTTAAAGATTAAGCCAAATGAAGTGAAAGATCCGAAAAAACATCTGAAAGAACAACAAACTACTGTTCCAGATGTAACTGGTAAAACGATGGCTGAAGCGGGGAAAGCGATTGATAAAGCAAAACTTCGTCCAATCGTACTAGGTGAAGGGAAAGTACAGCAACAAGTACCAAAAGCGACTGAACAAACATTAAAAGGCGACCGAGTCTTCTTGGTAGGAGATAAGCCTACAATGCCAAATATACAAGGATGGGCACTGCGTGATGTTATGAATTTAGCGAAGACATTACAGCTTAACTTGAAACCTTCTGGTACAGGATACGTAACAGAACAAAGTGTGGCGGAAGGAACATTATTACAACCTGGTACAGAATTAGGTGTCACACTCGTACCGCCACTCGAACCACAGCAAGAAGCAGAAAAGCCGTAATGGTAAAAGAGAATAAGTTCTAATTAAATAAGTACAAGCATATATTGGAACAAGCTAGGCGTAAGGGAGGCTTGTTCCGATATGCGTGTATCAAATGTAACAGTTAGAAAACGACTTATTTTTATACTTATATCAGGTATACTTATTTTCACTATTATCGATATTCGTCTTGGATATGTGCAATTTTTTCTTGGGAATATGTTAACGGATCGTGCGAAAGATTCATGGAGTCGTAATATTACTTTTGAACCCGAACGTGGGAAAATTTTAGACCGAAATGGTGTGGAACTTGCCACGAATAAAAGTGCTCCAACTGTCTTTGTTGTACCGAGGCAAATTGAAAAACCAGCAGAGACTGCAGAGAAGTTAGCTGCAGTATTAGGTGTGGAAAAAGATGAGATTTATAAAAGGATTACAAAAAAAGAATCAATTGTAAGGTTAGATAAAGGCGGAAGGAAAATATCACATGACAAAGCGAAAGAAGTACGAGGATTAAGTTTGAAGGGCGTGTATATCGCAGAGGATTCTATCCGGTACTATCCATTTGGAAACTTTTTATCACATGTATTAGGTTTTGCAGGTAGCGATAACCAAGGTCTTATGGGGCTAGAGAAATATTATGATAAAGAGCTAAATGGGGACAAAGGTCATGTGCGTTTTTTTGCAGATGCGAAAGGACAAAGGATGCCTAATGTTGGTGATGATTTCAAAAAACCAGAAGCTGGTTTAAATTTAGGATTAACAATCGATGCGCGTATTACAAGGATTATGGAAAGAGAAATGAATATTGCGGAGTCAACTTATAATCCTGACGGTATGATTGCGATTGCAATGAATCCTAAAAATGGTGAAATTTTAGGCATGTCTAGTCGACCGAGTTTTGACCCAGCGGATTTTCAAAGTGTCTCTCCAGAAGTGTATAACAGAAATCTACCTGTATGGAGTACGTATGAGCCTGGTTCAACATTTAAGATCATTACATTAGCTGCAGCATTGAATGAAAATTTAGTAGACTTAGAGAAGGATACGTTTTATGATGATGGAGCAGCTGAAGTAGGTGGAGCTAGATTGAAATGCTGGAAAGCAGGAGGTCATGGCAGTCAAACGTTTTTAGAAGTCGTTCAAAACTCATGTAACCCGGGATTTATTGAACTTGGTGATCGCCTTGGTAAAGACCGATTATTTAAATACATTCGTAATTTTGGTTTTGGGCAGAAGACTGGAATTGACTTGCAAGGTGAAGGCAGTGGGATTTTATTTAATTTAGATAAAGTTGGTCCAGTAGAGCAAGCAACAACTTCATTCGGCCAAGGGGTTTCTGTTACACCGATTCAACAAGTAGCAGCTGTAGCGGCGGCTGTAAATGGTGGAACATTGTATCAGCCGTATATAGCTAAGGAGTTTATAGATCCGAAAAATAATCAAGTTGTTAGTAAAAAGACACCTGTTGAGAAAAGAAAAGTTATTTCCAAGGAAACTTCAGAAAAAGTTCGTTATGCATTAGAGAATGTTGTAGCGAAAGGTTCTGGTAAAGGTGCTTATATTGATGGGTATCGTGTAGGTGGAAAAACGGGTACTGCTCAAAAGGTGAAAGATGGTAAATATTTAGAGAATAATTATATAGTATCTTTTATCGGATTTGCTCCAGCGGATGATCCAGAGATTGTTGTGTATGTAGCTGTTGATAATCCAAAAGGGGTTACACAGTTTGGTGGAGTGGTAGCAGCTCCAATTGTCGGGAATATCCTTCGAGATGCGCTTCCTGTTATGGGAGTGAAACCGAGAAAAGAACAAGTTGAGAAAGAATATAAATGGGGCGATACACCAACTGTAGAAGTTCCGAATTTAATTGGAATGAAAAAGAAAGACTTACAAACACAACTCGTCGATTTGAAGCTTGATATAAGTGGAGATGGAGAGAAAGTAATTAAACAATCACCAGAAGCGGGAGCTAAAGTAAAAGAAGGCTCAAAAATTAGAATTTACTTCGGGAATTAAAGGTAACATAGTACGTTTTATGGTACAATTGGTGGAAGTGAGTTCTTTATAGAACAGTTACTTAATTTGAGACAGTAAGTGTCTCATTCATAAATAGGTCAGTAGCACTTACCTCCTTATATAGGAGGTAATGTGTTGCTTACTGAAAAAAGATAAATAAACAATGTAGAGAGGGTTTAGTGAAATGAAGTTGCATACACTTGTATCATGTTTGCATGATTTTCCAGTTGTTCCAAAAGAAAATCCAGAAATCACATCTATAGAAGCTGATTCACGTAAAGTGAAAGAGGGAAGCTTATTTGTATGTATGAAAGGATATACGGTTGATAGCCATGATTTTGCTAAGCAAGCAGCGGCACAAGGAGCGGCTGCTATTGTTGCGGAAAGACCAATTGATGTTGACGTTCCAGTTGTACTTGTGAAAAATACTTTTCGTTCGTTAGCGGTTTTAGCTGATTATTTTTATGGTCAACCGACACACAAGTTACATTTAATCGGAATTACAGGTACAAATGGAAAGACAACAACATCGCATATTATGGATGAGATTATGCGAGCACATGGTCATAAAACAGGGCTAATTGGAACGATTAATATGAAAATCGGTGATGAAACATTTGAGGTGAAAAATACAACACCAGATGCACTAACACTTCAACAGACGTTTTCAAAAATGGTTGAACAAGGTGTGGACAGCACGGTAATGGAGGTCTCGTCACATGCGTTAGATCTTGGTCGTGTACACGGATGTGATTACGATGTAGCGGTGTTTACGAATTTAACACAAGATCATTTAGACTATCATAAAACGATGGAAGAATATAAACATGCAAAAGGGTTACTATTTGCACAGCTTGGCAATAGTTATAATCATAATCGTGAAAAGTACGCTGTGCTGAATAGCGATGATAATGTAACAGAAGAGTATATGAGAAGTACTGCAGCAACAGTTGTAACATATGGTATTGATACAACAAGTGACATTATGGCAAAAAATATCGTTATGACGAGTGGCGGGACTACATTTACGCTTGTCACACCGTATGAAAGTGTAAATGTTACGATGAAATTAATAGGTAAATTTAATGTATATAACGTACTTGCAGCAACAGCAGCAGGACTTGTTTCGGGTGTGAAATTAGAAACAATCATTGCTGTTATAAAGGAACTAGCTGGGGTTCCAGGGCGTTTTGAAGTTGTTGATGGAGGGCAAAATTATACAGTTATTGTTGATTACGCACATACGCCGGATAGTTTAGAAAATGTATTAAAAACTGCAAAACAATTTGCAAAAGGTGGTGTGTATTGTATCGTTGGTTGTGGCGGCGATAGGGACCGGACGAAGAGACCGATAATGGCAAGTGTTGCAACAAAATATGCAACTCATGCAATTTACACATCAGATAATCCAAGAAGTGAAGATCCAGCGGTTATTTTAGATGATATGGTACATGGTGCACGTGGAAATAATTATGAAGTGATTATTGATAGAAAAGAAGCGATACACCATGCAATCGCTAAAGCGAAAGCAGATGATATCATTATTATTGCTGGTAAGGGTCATGAAACGTATCAAATTATTGGTGAAGAAGTTCATCATTTTGATGATCGTGAAGTTGCAAAAGAAGCAATTACAGGGCGTTTAAACAACGAAGAGTAACAACGTGAGAGGAGGACTACATGTGCTTGAGCAAGGTTTATTAGTAACGGCTGGGGTAGCATTCTTAATTTCTGTTGCCCTTTCGCCATTGTTTATTCCATTTTTAAGAAAATTAAAGTTCGGACAGAGTATTCGTGATGAGGGACCGAAGTCACATCAAAAAAAATCAGGGACACCGACAATGGGTGGTATCGTCATATACGTATCTATGATGGTAACTTCACTTATTATGGCGATTAAGTTTAATCATTTAGGTGCAGAGGTTTCGTTATTACTATTAGTGACATTTGGTTACGGATTGATCGGATTTTTAGATGACTACATAAAGGTAGTTAAGAAGAGAAATCTTGGTTTAACATCAAAACAAAAATTAGTAGGTCAGCTTGTTATTGCTATTGCATTCTTTTTAATTGGAAAAGGGCAAGCGTTCCACACATACATCATGATTCCAGGAACGGATGTTAAGTTTGAATTAGGTTGGGCGTATTTTGTACTTGTACTATTTATGCTTATTGGTGGATCGAATGCAGTTAACTTAACTGACGGTTTAGATGGTTTATTATCAGGAACAGCTGCTATTGCATTTGGAGCATTTAGTATTATTGCTGTGGCACAAGAGCAATTTGGAGTAGCGATATTCTGTATGGCAGTTGTAGGAGCTGTACTTGGATTTTTAGTATTCAATGCGAATCCAGCAAAAGTGTTTATGGGAGATACAGGTTCATTAGCTTTAGGTGGAGCCATTGCAGCTGTAGCGATTTTATTAAAACAAGAATTGCTACTTGTAATTATTG
Organism: Bacillus thuringiensis; assembly: GCF_001595725.1. Classification (GTDB taxonomy): domain Bacteria; phylum Bacillota; class Bacilli; order Bacillales; family Bacillaceae_G; genus Bacillus_A; species Bacillus_A thuringiensis_K. Next base: position 3,762,488 of record NZ_CP014282.1, on the reverse strand, counting down.
GCGGAGTATTCGTAATGGAAACTTTATCGGTTATCATTCAGGTCATTTCATTTAAAACAACAGGAAAACGTGTCTTTAAAATGAGTCCATTACACCATCATTATGAATTATGTGGTTGGTCAGAGTGGCGTGTTGTTGTGACGTTTTGGTCTGCAGGATTTTTATTAGCTGTGTTAGGAATTTATATCGGGGTGTGGATGTAATTGAAAACTGTAACTGAATTTCAAAATAAGAATATTCTTGTATTAGGCATTGCAAAAAGTGGTTATGCAGCAGCTACATTGTTACAAAAGTTAGGGGCAAATGTTATTGTAAATGACGGAAAGCCTTTAGCAGAGAATGTACTTGCTGCAGAATTACAAGCAAAAGGAATGGACGTTGTATGCGGTGGACATCCTTTAGAATTATTAGAGAGAAATATTTCTCTTGTAGTAAAAAATCCAGGAATCCCGTATTCTAATCAAATACTAGTTGCTGCGAAAGAAAAGCAAATTCCGATTGTTACGGAAGTTGAATTAGCATATCGTATTTCAGAAGCACCATTTGTTGGGATTACGGGGTCTAACGGTAAAACGACGACGACAATGCTGACATTTGAAATGCTAAAAGAAGGACAAAAGCATCCTGTAATTGCAGGGAACATTGGAACTGTAGCGTGTGAAGTAGCACAGGATGCAAAAGAAAATGAAGTTGTAGTTACAGAACTTTCATCGTTTCAATTGATGGGAGTAGAATTGTTCCAACCTAAAATTGCTGCGTTTTTAAATTTATTTGAGGCCCACTTAGATTATCATGGGACGAAGAAAGAATATGGTTTAGCGAAAGCAAATATTTTTAAAAATCAAACAGAAAATGATTATAGTGTAATAAATGCGGATGATGCAGATGTGATGGCTTTGTCTGCGTATTCTAAAGGTCAAAAAATCCTGTTTTCGACAACGAAAGAAATTGAAGATGGCGCGTGTATAAAAGATAACGCTCTTTATTTCAAAGGTGAAAAAGTTGTTGAAGTAAGCGATATCGTTTTACCTGGTCAACATAATCTAGAAAATATTTTAGCTGCGATGAGTATTGCGAAATTATTAGGTACTTCTAATGAAGCAATTACGGTCGTGTTAAAACGTTTTACGGGTGTAAAACATCGTTTGGAATATGTAACAACGATTAACAACCGTAAGTTTTATAATGATTCAAAAGCAACGAATATGTTAGCGACTGAGAAAGCACTATCTGCGTTTACACAACCGATTGTGTTACTAGCAGGTGGGCTTGATCGAGGAAATGAATTCGATGATTTAATTCCGTATTTCAAAAATGTAAAAGCGATTGTAACATTTGGACAAACAGCTCCTAAACTAGTAAGAGCGGCAGAAAAAGCGGGATTAGATATAATTGAAAGTGTCGATACTTTAGATGAAGCAGTGGTGAAAGCTTATGCTCATTCTAAAGATGGTGATGTCGTTCTTCTTTCTCCAGCGTGTGCAAGCTGGGATCAATTTAAAACATTTGAAGAAAGAGGAGACATTTTTATACAAGCTGTGCATAAACTTATATAAAGTAAATCAAAACATCAGTAGGCTAACACCTACTGATGTTTTGTTACATAGGGCAAAAGGTTCTGCCTAAAGAGGTGGTGTTTGTGGGTAATGAAGAAAACGCCTGATTTTATTCTCATCATCGTAACACTTTCATTGTTGACAATCGGAATGATTATGGTTTATAGTGCGAGTGCAGTTTGGGCCTCTTATAAAATGGGGGACTCATTCTTTTTTGCAAAAAGACAATTACTGTTTGCGGGTCTTGGTGTAGTAGCTATGTTTTTTATTATGAAAATTGATTATTGGGTGTGGCGTACGTATTCAAAAGTGATTTTGCTAGTTTGCTTCATTCTTCTTATTCTCGTTCTTATTCCTGGAGTAGGTCTTGTTCGAGGAGGAGCACGAAGTTGGATTGGAATCGGTGCATTTTCGATTCAACCGTCAGAATTTATGAAGTTTGCGATGATTATTTTCTTGGCAAAGTTTTTAGCAGAACGGCAAAAATTGATTACATCTTTTAAACGTGGTTTATTACCGGCACTTAGTTTTGTGTTTCTTGCTTTTGGGATGATTATGTTACAACCAGACCTTGGGACAGGAACGGTAATGGTTGGGACATGTATCATTATGATATTTATTTCGGGAGCGAGGGTCTTTCACTTTGCAATGTTTGGTTTGATTGGTGTAGCAGGATTTATAGGGTTAATTGCATCAGCACCGTATCGAATGAAACGCATTACATCATATTTAGATCCGTGGTCAGATCCGCTCGGAAGTGGATTTCAAATTATCCAATCATTACTCGCAATTGGACCTGGTGGATTATTTGGGCTTGGACTTGGACAAAGTAGACAAAAATTCCTTTATTTACCTGAACCACAAACTGACTTTATATTTGCAATCTTATCCGAGGAATTAGGTTTTATTGGCGGTTCATTTGTGTTATTATTATTTAGTCTATTATTATGGCGCGGGATTCGTATCGCATTAGGAGCGCCAGATTTATATGGTACGTTTTTAGCAGTAGGTATTGTGGCGATGATTGCGATTCAAGTAATGATTAATGTTGGTGTTGTAACAGGACTGATGCCTGTTACGGGTATTACCTTGCCGTTTTTAAGTTATGGTGGATCAAGTTTGACATTAATGTTAATGGCAGTAGGTGTATTATTAAATATAAGTCGCCATTCTCGCTACTAAACCCTGTTTATAAGACAGGGTTTTTCGTATGTGTGTAAAAATGCAATATGTATATAGAAATAAATATAATGGAAATAAGAAGCGGAGGAGTTAGTAGTGCGTGTATTAGTGAGTGGTGGGGGTACTGGTGGTCATATTTATCCAGCTCTTGCTTTAATTAGAGAAATAAAAAAGTTAAATCCAGAAGCAAGATTTTTATATATTGGTACGGAAAATGGACTAGAGAGTACAATCGTTCCAAAAGCAGGTGTACCATTTCAATCTATTGTTATAAGTGGATTTAAACGAAAAATATCATTAGATAATGTGAAAACAGTAATGCGTTTTCTAAAAGGTGTACAGGATAGTAAACGATATATTCGTCGTTTTAATCCTGATATCGTAATTGGAACGGGTGGCTATGTATGTGGGCCAGTTGTATACGCTGCAGCCAAATTAGGTATTCCAACTATTGTACACGAACAAAATAGTGTACCAGGTGTAACGAATAAATTTTTAAGCCGTTATGTAAATAAAGTTGCTGTTTGTTTTGAAGCAGCTATAGAGCATTTTCCAGAGTCAAAAGTGGTAATGACAGGTAATCCGCGGGCATCAGAGGTAATGGATCAAAATGGAATGAAAGGGAAACGTTCAGTTGGGCTTTCTCTTCCTAAAAAGTCTGTACTTATATTTGGTGGAAGTCGTGGGGCTAGACCGATTAACGATGCCTTCGTTGAAGCAATTGAACAGTTTGGGAACAAAAGCTACGAAATACTATATGTAACAGGTGAAGTACATTATGACAAAGTGATGGAAGCCGTTAAGCAAAAAGGGAACCCAAGCAATGTTATTATTAAGCCGTTCATTCATAATATGCCAGAGGTACTAACTGGTGTAGACCTTGTTGTTTCAAGGGCTGGGGCAACAACACTTGCAGAATTAACAGCGTTAGGAAAACCAAGTGTGTTAATACCGAGTCCGTATGTAACCAATAATCATCAGGAAAAGAATGCACGTTCAGTTGTTGATAAAGGAGCGGCAAAAATGTTACTTGAAAAAGATTTAACAGCTGAAACACTTATTCGTGATATTGATGAGATTTTATTAGATGCACAAACATTACAAAATATGAAGCTAGCTGCTAAGCAACTAGGTATTCCAGATGCAGCAAATAAGCTGTATGAAGTAATGAATAAGCTTGTAAAAAAATAAAGTGAGGCTTTAATCAGTGGGGAGTGATTCTCTCTCATTGATTATTACCCTTCACTAATCGGATATTTACGGGCATCCCGATTCCGCCTACTTTCTTTGTTTCTACCGAATTTTGATTTAGGAGTCGTACTGCCCGTAAATAGAGGGATAACGTTAGGTGAACGCCCTGCATATTATTGTCATAAGGAGACTTAATATGGGGGAGATTGTCTATGGAACAATTAGTAAATGAGCTTATAGAAGCAGACGTTGGTCGTGTTTTAGTTAACGAGTCGTTAGCACGTTATACAACTATGAAAATAGGTGGACCAGCGGATATTTTAATTGTGCCAAAGCATGTAGCCGGTATTGAAAAAACATTACAGTTAGTAAAGCAATACAAAACGAAGTGGACTGTAATTGGGCGCGGTTCAAACCTTCTTGTATCTGATCAAGGCATAGAAGGTGTTGTTATTCGTTTAGGAGAAGGATTAGATCACTTAGAGGTCGAAAAACATAAGGTAAGAGTTGGTAGTGGATATCCTCTTATTAAATTGTCAACTTTACTTAGTCGTCAAGGGTTAGCTGGATTGGAGTTTGCAAGCGGTATTCCAGGAAGTGTCGGTGGTGCAGTATATATGAATGCAGGTGCACATAAATCAGATATATCGAGTGTATTATCGAAGGCTCTCATTCTGTTTGAAGACGGTACAATTGACTGGTTAACGAATAGAGAACTGGAGTTTTCTTATCGGGCATCTGTATTGCAAACGAAACGTCCTGGTATTGTTTTAGAGGCGGAGTTTCAATTACAGGCGGGAAAACGTGAAGAAATTGTACGTAGCATGCAAAATAATAAAGATTACCGCCGTGAAACGCAACCATGGAATTATCCGTGTGCAGGAAGTGTATTTCGGAATCCAATCCCACATTTTGCAGGAGATTTAGTAGAAAAAGCAGGGCTTCGTGGTTATAGGATTGGTGGAGCTCAAATTTCTGAAATGCATGGCAATTTTATTGTTAATACCGGGGGAGCTTCAGCGCAAGATGTATTGTCCTTAATTGAATTAATAAAACATACAATTAAGGATAAATTTGATGTAGATATGCACACAGAAGTAGAAATCATTGGAAGATAACGGTTATTCATTCCGCTCATTATCATTTATGTTATAATAAGAAGATAAGAACGGCATGAGGAACATGCCGTTCTTTATGTTACATAGGGGGATCGTACATGAATAATAGTAAAGTGATTAAACTACAAGATCGTGTACCAAAATTGAAAAATCAAAAGAAAAAAAACAAAAAAAATGTTAATCATCGATTGATTTTATACATATCAATTTTATTTTTATTAGTGCTCTTTTTAATTTATTTTCGGTCTCCGCTTAGTAATATAAAAAAGATTAGTGTGTTTGGAAATCACTATATGACGGATGAACAAGTAATGAAGGATTCGGGCGTGACATATGATACAAGTTATTTCCGAGTGACAGCACATAAAGCTGAAGAAAACTTAACGAAGCGAAAAGAAATTAAAGCAGTAAATGTAAAAAAACGTTTTCCAAACAAGATTGATATTCATATCGAAGAATATTTAACGATTGGTTATATAAATAAAGAGGGAAAATTACAACCGTTATTAGAGAATGGAAAAACGCTTGATGTACTACCTAATGGAAAACTTCCTGTTGCAGCACCGATTTTTGAACCTTTTAAAGAAGAGAAAATGAAGGAGTTAATCACTGAACTAGAAAAATTAACACCAGCTATTTTAAAATCTATTTCGGAAATTCGCTATTCACCAACGAATGCGAATGAAGATCATCTTACTTTATATATGAATGAGGGTTATGAAGTGAGCACTACGATTCGAAATTTCGCAAAACGTATGGAAACCTATCCGCTTATTTTAAAAACAATTGAGCCAGGTAAGAAGGTATTAATTGACTTAGAAGTAGGTGCATATACGAAAGAATTAGGTGTGGAAGAAAAAAAAGAATAGAATGGTAGTTTTCGCTGGTTATAGCAGAAAAAAACAGAACGAATGTTCTGTTATATGTATATGAATTTAGAAGAATGGTTCATTTGATGAAAAATATGTAAAAATTCTTAGATTCATACTAGTATTGGTACAAGTTTCACTTTTCTATGAGTACATCTTAGTGTAGACTTATACTTGGCGGTAAACTTTACACTCGAAATAGAATTATTTCAAGATAAGCAGTTATTCATAGTTTACTGCGATATTCTTAATTGAATGCTAAATAAAAATAAGAAAAATATAGGGTTAAAAAAGGGAAACGTATAAAGACGTTGAATATTTTTCTTATAAATAGTAAAGTTGCGATTGTTGTTCCATATATTGAGTTGTATGGTATAAATAAAGAAGGAGGTGCCAAAGAATGAACAGCAATGAAATATATGTTAGTCTTGACATCGGTACATCCAATGTTAAAGTCATCATTGGTGAAATGGTTAATGACAGCTTAAACATTATTGGTGTTGGAAATGTAAAATCAAATGGTTTAAAGAAGGGATCGATAGTTGATATAGATGAGACTGTTCGATCAATTAAAAAAGCAATTGAACAAGCTGAGCGCATGGTGGGAATCCACATTGAGCAAGTTGTAGTAGGTGTCAATGCAAACCAGGTACAGCTACTTCCTTGTCACGGAGTAGTCGCTGTTTCAAATGAAGATCGTGAAATCGGGAATGAAGATGTCTTACGCGTTCTAGATGCAGCACAAGTTGTGTCAATTGCTCCAGAACGTGAGTTTATTGATGTGGTACCTCGACAGTTCATCGTAGACGGTCTTGACGAGATTAACGATCCACGCGGGATGATCGGTGTAAGATTAGAAATGGAAGGTACACTTATTACAGGCTCGAGAACTTTACTACATAACCTACTTCGTTGTGTAGAAAAAGCAGGTCTTGAAATTGTTGATATTTGTCTTCAACCTTTAGCGGCTGCAACAGTTGCTATATCTTCAGATGAAAAAAATAGAGGAGTAGCCCTTGTTGATATGGGGGGAGGATCTACAACTTTATCTATTTTTAAAGATGGAGAGTTACAAGCGACGAGCGTATTACCATTAGGTGGAGACCATATAACGAAAGATATTGCGATTGGGTTGAAAACTTCAACAGAAAATGCAGATCAAATTAAGTTGAAATATGGACATGCTTTTTATGATACAGCATCTGAAGAAGAGATGTTTACGGTTCCTATTATGGGAAGCGACCAAACAGAACAATATTCTCAGTTGGAATTATCGGATATAATAGAGGCTCGTGTAGAGGAAATTTTAATGTTTGTTCAAGATGAAGTGCGTAAGTTAGGAGTAAAGCAAGTGGCTTCTGGTTATGTACTAACTGGCGGAATTGCTTCTATGCCAGGTGTTCTTGATCTTGCATATGATATTTTACATGAAAATGTTCGTGTAGCAACTCCTGATTATATTGGTGTGCGTGAGCCCCAATATACAAGTGGAGTTGGATTAATTAAACATTCTTATCAAAAAGCTAAATTACGTGGGAAAAATGTGCAGGAAAAGCAAGAGCATTTTGAACCAGTACCAGCACCAGCACCAACGCCGGTACAACAGCAACCCGCGAAACAAAAAACTCGTAATCAAAACAATAATAATCAAAATGATGACCGCATGATGTCAAAAGTAAAACGTGTATTCCGTTATTTATGGGATTAAAATTGGACACGAAAAATGAGGTTCTAGGGGGATTTCGACATGTTAGAGTTTGATACTACTCAAGATCAATTAGCGAATATAAAAGTTATCGGTGTCGGCGGTGGCGGAAACAATGCTGTAAACCGTATGATTGAACACGGTGTACAAGGTGTAGACTTTATCGCTGTGAACACTGATGCACAAGCATTAAATCTATCAAAAGCTGAAACAAAAATGCAAATTGGTGGAAAATTAACGCGTGGACTTGGTGCAGGTGCAAACCCTGAAGTAGGGAAAAAAGCTGCAGAAGAAAGTAAAGAACAGATCCAAGAAGCACTTCGTGGTGCGGATATGGTCTTCGTAACTGCTGGTATGGGCGGTGGAACTGGAACTGGTGCAGCTCCAGTTGTTGCTCAAGTTGCAAAAGAATTAGGTGCTTTAACAGTTGGTGTTGTAACACGTCCATTTACTTTTGAAGGACGTAAGCGTGCGACGCAAGCAGCATCTGGTATTGCAGCATTTAAAGAAAATGTAGATACTCTTATTGTAATTCCAAATGATCGCTTATTAGAGATTGTTGATAAAAATACGCCAATGTTAGAAGCATTCCGTGAAGCTGATAACGTATTACGTCAAGGTGTTCAAGGTATTTCGGATTTAATTGCAACGCCAGGTTTAATTAACTTAGACTTTGCAGACGTAAAGACAATTATGTCTAATAGAGGTTCTGCTTTAATGGGTATTGGTTCTGGTAACGGGGAAAATCGTGCTGCAGAAGCTGCGAAAAAAGCGATTTCAAGTCCATTACTAGAAACATCTATTGATGGAGCTCAAGGTGTTATCATGAACATTACGGGTGGCGCTAACTTAAGCTTATATGAAGTACAAGAAGCGGCAGATATCGTAGCTTCAGCTTCAGATCCAGAAGTAAATATGATCTTCGGTTCTGTTATTAACGAAGGATTAAAAGATGATATCGTTGTAACTGTAATTGCAACTGGTTTTGATGATAGCATTGCAACTCAACCACCAAAACCAATTATCCGTCCGAATGCGAACCACACGCAACAACAGCAACAACCAGTAGCTCAACCTTCAAAACAGCGTGAAGTAAAACGCGAAATGAAGCGTGAAGAGCCAGTTGTACATGAGCGTCATTCAGATTCAGATGATATCGATATTCCAGCATTTTTACGTAACCGTCGTAGACGATAAAAAAAGGAGCTTTCATGCTCCTTTTTTGTTTTTTAAATGGAAAAGACCTGCTAAGCAGGTCTTTTTTTATTTCGTATATTTCAATATATTTTGTTGGTGAAAATAAGAGTATATCATTCTATGAATTTGTACTTTTATTTTTTACCGACAGATTATGTCTAGAAATCACAAAATAACAAAAAAACACCTCCGCAAATTGACACACTTTCCTATTGGATATGCATTATACTAGTCTCAACTTGAAAAAAGAGGTGAATTGTTTGGTTGTTTACGCCGACGTTGTTTGGTTGTTAAACGCCTGCATTGATTTTCTTTTGCTTTTATTAACAGCTACCGTGTTAAAAAAGAAAATCAAAAGATGGAGGCTTGTGCTAGGGGCATTTATAGGTTCAACTATTGTTATTTTTGCCTTTACTCCTTTTGCTTCTATGATGACACATCCAATTATGAAACTACTGTACTCGTTACTTATTGTGTATACAGCATTTGGGTTTACAACATTTAGAAATTATGCACAAACTGTTTTTACTTTTTACTTTGTAACCTTTATGGTTGGCGGAGGATTAATTGGAACTCATTTCTTTTTGCAAACGAATGAAATGGTAAATGGATTGGTTCAATCTCAGTCAATTTCTTACGGTGATCCAATTAGTTGGTTATTTGTTATTTTTGGTTTTCCAGTAATTTATTATTTTTCTAAAAAGCGTATTGAAAGCGTAGAGGTCACGAAAATACACTATGATCAAATTGTGAAAGTAAAAATTCAATTAGCCGAAGAAGAACTAGAACTGGCAGGCCTTATTGACAGTGGGAACCAACTTTACGACCCATTAACCAAAACACCCGTTATGATTATGCATGTTTCATCATTAGAACATTGCTTACCATCTTGGTTAACAGAGCAAATTTATTCCAAAACAGAAATTCCTCAAATACCAGAAAATGATTCTGGTTGGGCGACCAAATTACGCTTAATTCCTTTCCGTGCAGTAGGAGTAGAGAGTCAATTTTTGTGGGCAATTAAGCCTGACAGTGTGCAAGTTGACCATGAAGGTAGTTCTATTGTTGTAAACAAAGTATTAATTGGATTAAATACACAACAGCTGTCTACTAATGGGGAGTATCAATGTATTGTGCATCCAAAAATGTTGATTTCACAAAAAATGGTGATCGCTTAATAATGAGAGGCGGGATAATATGATGAAATTAAAATTTTATTTAGTATACCTTTGGTATAAAGTATTGCTGAAATTAGGAATTAAGACCGATGAAATTTATTATATTGGTGGAAGCGAAGCGTTGCCACCACCGTTAACAAAAGAAGAAGAGGAAGTTCTTTTGAATAAATTGCCAAAAGGAGATCAGGCAGCAAGGTCATTACTCATTGAACGTAACTTAAGGCTCGTTGTATATATAGCAAGAAAGTTTGAAAATACAGGGATAAATATTGAAGATTTGATTAGTATAGGAACAATCGGCCTTATTAAAGCTGTAAATACATTTAATCCGGAAAAGAAAATAAAATTAGCAACATATGCATCTCGTTGTATAGAAAATGAAATTTTAATGCATTTACGTCGAAATAACAAAAATCGTTCGGAAGTTTCTTTTGATGAACCGCTAAACATTGATTGGGATGGGAATGAACTGTTATTGTCTGACGTGTTAGGTACAGATGATGATATTATTACAAAAGATTTAGAAGCTACTGTAGATCGTCACCTTTTAATGAAAGCATTACACCAATTAAATGATCGTGAAAAACAAATTATGGAACTTCGGTTTGGGCTTGCTGGAGGAGAGGAAAAGACGCAAAAAGATGTGGCTGATATGCTTGGGATTTCACAGTCATACATTTCGCGTTTAGAAAAAAGAATTATAAAAAGATTACGAAAAGAATTTAATAAAATGGTGTAAAGAATAAGACCAGCCGTTATGTAGGCTGGTCTTATTCTATTTAGTTGTATTAGGAAAGATAATTTAAATAACAAATCGTGAAAAAACCACATGCATAAAATCCCCTTCAAAGGAAATACTTTACACTGTACAGCAACTCCCGATAGGAGGGAACACTTTGACGAGAAACAAAGTAGAAATTTGCGGTGTTGATACAGCTAAACTTCCAGTATTAAAAAATGAAGAGATGCGTAAATTATTTCGTGAAATGCAAAGTGGAGAGATAAGCGCAAGAGAAAAATTAGTGAATGGAAACTTACGTCTTGTACTGAGCGTCATCCAAAGATTTAATAACAGAGGAGAATATGTTGACGATTTATTTCAAGTTGGTTGCATCGGACTTATGAAATCAATTGATAATTTTGATTTAGGCCAAAATGTAAAATTTTCAACGTATGCTGTGCCGATGATTATTGGGGAAATACGCAGATATTTGCGTGATAATAATCCGATTCGCGTATCGCGCTCATTGCGAGATATTGCGTATAAAGCTTTGCAAGTAAGAGAAAAGTTGATTGCAGAAAATTCAAAAGAACCAACAGCAATGGATATTGCAAAAGTGCTAGAAGTAACTCATGAAGAGATAGTATTTGCTTTAGATGCGATTCAAGACCCAGTTTCATTATTTGAACCAATTTATAATGATGGAGGAGATCCTATCTTTGTTATGGATCAGTTAAGTGATGAAAAACAAAAGGACGAGCAGTGGGTTGAAGAATTAGCATTGAAAGAAGGAATGAAGCGTTTAAATGATAGAGAGAAAATGATTATTAGAAAACGTTTCTTCCAAGGAAAGACACAGATGGAAGTTGCAGAAGAAATTGGGATTTCGCAAGCGCAAGTATCACGTTTAGAGAAGTCAGCCATTAAACAAATGAATAAAACGATTCAAGGATAAGGTCTCACCAATTATGGTGAGACCTTTTTATATGTAATATAGTTTGTGCTCATAGTAGGGGATTAGTGTTCATATAATGAAACTAGTATGGTGTTTCGTATAGGTGGCTTCCTGTAAATATGAGAAACAGTTTCCAATTCGTCATATAAGGGAGAGGATAAAAATGGTGATACGAATTTCAGAGTTACAGATGAAGGATGTTATAAATATTTCAGATGGAAAAAGGATTGGGAATATTGGAGATATTGAAATTGATATGAACACAGGGAAAGTTTGTTCTGTTATTATTTCCAAACAGACACGTATGCTAGGTATTTTTGGAAAAGATGTTGAGATTGTAATTCCTTGGAAGGAAATTGTGAAGATTGGAGAGGATGTCATACTTGTAAGAGTAAATCCTGTTAATACTGTAACAGAATCAATACAAACACCGACAATTTCATAAAGAATATTACAAATTCCTCTTTTTTTTCTGTTAGGATTATGAAAAAATAAAAGTATGGTAAAATAGACAGGAAGTACCATGCTTTTTTCTGTTATTTTAATTAAAAGGAGCCGCTTTATTATGAGAGAACCATTTAAATATGTGGACGGTATACTGTATTTACAAGCGTGGAAAGAACTTGGAAACATTACTGCTGGATTTACGACAAAAGATGGTGGGATAAGTACGGGCTCCTTTCATACGATGAATTTAGGATTACATGTGAATGATATCGTGGAGAACGTTCATGAAAACAGACGCATTTTAGCAAATAAGTTACAAAAACCATTAGAAAACTGGATTTGCTCTGAACAAGTTCATGCTCATCATGTTGAAAAAGTAGGGCAACAGGAAAAGGGAAGTGGCGTCTATTCATATGAGGACGGCATTTCAAAAACAGATGGCATTTATACGAGTAATGAAGATGTTCTGTTAACGTCTTGTTACGCGGATTGTGTTCCGCTCTATTTTTATGCACCATCACATGGTATGATAGGACTTGCGCATGCTGGATGGAAAGGCACTGTACAAGAGATTGCAAAGGAAATGATTCAAAAGTGGGATGCAGAAGGTATTTCAAGTGATGAAATTCATGTTGCAATTGGGCCGTCGATCGGATCTTGTTGTTATGTTGTGGATGATCGTGTATTAACAGCAGCACAGGAAGTAGTTAGCGGTGCTGTTCCTCATCAAAAAATTTCTGACGGGCAGTACGCAATTAATTTAAAAGAAATTAATCGTATATTATGTGTACAAGCAGGCATAAAAGAAGAGCATATTGTAATGTCATCTCTTTGTACAAGCTGTGAAGAGCAACTATTTTTCTCTCATCGTCGTGATCAAGGTAAGACAGGAAGAATGTTGAGTTTCATAGGTTTTAAGGAGGAAGGAAGCAAGTGACAGTACAAGAAAATTTAGTAATTGTAAACGAAGCTATTAAAGAATCTTGCGCTCGAGCTGGACGTTCGTTGCAAGATATTAAACTTGTTGCAGTTACAAAAACTGTAGGGATTGAAAAAACAAACGAAGTAATTGAAGCTGGAATTATCGATTTAGGTGAAAATAGAAATGAAGGTTTCTTACAGAAATACGAGCATTTCGGTTCAAAAGTTAATTGGCACTTTATTGGCTCATTACAAACGAGAAAAGTAAAAGAAATTATTAATGAAATTGATTATTTACATTCGTTAGATCGTCTTTCCCTGGCGAAAGAAATTCAGAAACGTGCTGATAAGAAAGTAAAATGCTTTATTCAAGTGAAAACCTCATCTGAAGAATCGAAGCAAGGATTGGCAATAGAAGAGGTTGTTTCTTTTATTCAAAGTTTGCAAGAATTCGATAAAATTGAAGTGGTTGGACTAATGACGATGGCTCCATTTACAGAAGAAGAGGAAGAAATCAGACGCTGTTTTAAGGAATTACGTATGCTGCAAACAGAGGTGCAGGAGCTAGAGTTATTACATGCGCCATGTAAAGAATTATCAATGGGAATGTCCAACGATTACACGATTGCAATTGAAGAAGGGGCTACATATATTCGTTTGGGAACGATTTTAGTAGGAAAAGCGTAAAAGGAAGGAGAATCTTATTATGAGTTGGTCAAAAGTAAAATACTTCTTTTTTGATACACCGGAAGAAAAAGAAGCAGCTCAATATGGTTATGAAAAGGAGCAAACAGACATGAAAAAGCAGCAAGATCCACCAGAACAACAAGACGTTACGTTTCCGAAAGCACAACCGAAGCAAAATGTTGTTAGTATTGAAACAGCAAAACAATCTTCAAAAGTTGTTTTATTAGAACCACGCACATATTCGGAAGCGCAAGGGATTGCGGACCACTTAAAAGGTAGACGAGCTGTTGTAATTAATTTGCAGAGAATGTCTACTGATCAAGCGGTGCGTATCGTTGACTTTTTAAGTGGTACTGTATACGCTATAGGCGGGGACATTCAAAAAATAGGACCGAAAACATTTATGTGTACACCTGAAAATGTAGATATTGTTGGTGCAATTTCAGAGTTATTCGGTGAAGAAGAAGAAACAAATATAAAGAGGTGGTAATACGCCATGACAACAGTTTTTATAGTGTTAAGTTATGCTATCGAGATTTACTCGTGGGCACTTATTATTTACATTCTCCTATCATGGTTTCCTGGTGCAAAGGAATCATCTTTTGGAGAGTTCCTGGCACGTATTTGTGAACCGTATTTAGAACCATTCCGCCGCTTTATTCCGCCGCTTGGAATGATTGATATTTCTCCAATCGTTGCAATCTTTGCGTTGAAACTTGCTAAAACTGGTTTGTTCAGTTTATTAAGCTATTTCTTATAGTAAGAAGGTAAATACATGAGCATCTACGAACATTTTAGGCCTGATGAGGAGGTCTTTGTGGATAAAGTGCTAGAGTGGAAGCGAGCGGCGGAGTACCATCAAGTGAAGTTAACGGATTTTCTTGATCCTAGGCAACAACAAATTGTTTCTATGGTAATAGGACAAGGTGATGTTGCTGTGCAATTTGGTGGTGCAACGCCTAATGCAGAGCGTAAAAGAGCACTTATTTATCCAGACTATCTAGAATTAAATGAAGAAGAATTTCAAGTAGAAGTATTAGAAATTGACTATCCTTCCAAGTTTTATACGCTAGAACATAGGCAAATATTAGGTACATTTATGTCTCTTGGTTTAACAAGAGAAAAATGTGGTGATATTTTGCTGCAAGAAAATCGTGCCCAAATTGTAGTTGCGAAAGAAATTGTATCGTATATTGAGATGAACTTACAATCAATAGGGAAAGTAAAAGTCTCTTTAGCGTCAGTGCAAGGAGAAAAAATTCTACAGATACATGAAACGTGGGGAGAGAAATCTGGAACGGTTTCTTCACTTCGTTTAGATGTTATGTTAGCTGAAATGTTACATTTATCTAGACAGAAAGTACAACCTTTCATAAAAAATGGTTTAGTAAAAGTCAATTGGAAAACAGTGGAGCAAACTTCGTATGAATGTTATCCAGGAGATGTTTTTTCTGTTAGAGGATATGGCCGAAGTAAATTATTTTCTGTAGAAGGTAGAACAAAACGCGACAAATGGAGAATTTTGTATGGTATACTAAAATGATTGGTTTTTTAGAAGGAAATCCTCCTATTTTGTCGAAGAAAAGATATAATTGAAAGAGGAAATTTAGATAACTACTTGGAGGTGGCGTTGTGCCGTTAACACCATTAGATATTCATAACAAAGAATTTGGTCGCGGATTCCGTGGCTATGATGAAGATCAAGTAAATGAGTTTCTTGATCAAATTATCAAAGATTATGAATTGGTCATTCGTGAGAAAAAAGCTTTAGAAGAAAAAGTTGCGCAGTTAGAAGGGAAGTTAGATCATTTCTCTAATATTGAAGATACGTTAAACAAATCTATCGTTGTTGCACAAGAAGCAGCGGAAGAAGTAAAACGTAATGCGCAAAAAGAAGCGAAATTAATTGTGCGTGAAGCTGAAAAGAATGCTGATCGTATTATTAACGAAGCATTAGTAAAATCAAGAAAAGTTGCTTTTGATATTGAAGAGCTAAAGAAACAAGCGAAAGTATTCCGAACTCGTTTCCGTATGTTATTAGAAACACAGCTTGAGATGTTAAACAACGATGATTGGGATAAACTAATTGAATTAGAAGACGAAGTAGATGAACTGTTGAAAAAAGAAGAAACAGTGTAAGCTTGACGTTTTTCTCATTATTACATATAATTTTAAACAACATATTTATTAAGAAAAACGAAGATAGGGATAAGTACCTTTTCAAACCTTATATAGCGAACTGAGGATGGTGTAAGCTCAGGATAAGGAGATAGTGGGAATATCACCCTGGAGTTCCGCGCTGAACAAATAGAGTAAGCGTAGGCGTGTATTCGCGTTAAGAATATAAAGAGGATTCTATACATATGTATATGATCTACTAGGGTGGTACCGCGGGAGACTTTCTCGTCCCTTTTTGGGATGAGAAGGTCTCTTTTTTATTCCGTTTTTTAAGTATTTCTTTTATACATGTAAGGAGGAATTGAGCATGGAGTACAAAAATACATTACTGATGCCAAAAACTGAGTTCCCAATGCGTGGGAATTTACCAAAACGTGAGCCTGCAATGCAAGAAAAATGGGCTGAAATGAATATTTACGAAAAAGTACAAGAACATACAAAAGGTCGTCCTTTATTTGTATTGCATGATGGACCTCCATATGCGAATGGTGACATTCATATGGGACATGCATTAAATAAAGTATTAAAAGACTTTATTGTTCGTTATAAATCAATGACTGGTTTTAGTGCACCATATGTTCCAGGATGGGATACGCACGGTTTACCAATTGAACAAGCTTTAACAAATAAAGGTGTAAAACGTAAAGAAATGACAGTTGCTGAGTTCCGTAAGTTATGTGCAGAGTATGCATATGAACAAGTAGAACGTCAACGTGAACAATTTAAGCGTCTAGGTGTACGTGCAGATTGGGATAATCCATATATTACTTTAGAGCCAGCTTATGAAGCACAACAAATTAAAGTGTTTGGTGACATGGCGAAAAAAGGTTATATCTATAAAGGTCAAAAACCAGTTTACTGGTCTCCAACGAGTGAATCTGCTTTAGCGGAAGCTGAAATTGAATATCAAGATAAAAAATCAGCATCTATTTACGTAGCATTCCCTGTAAAAGATGGAAAGAACGTATTAGAAGGTGATGAAAAGTACATCATTTGGACAACAACACCTTGGACATTACCTGCAAACTTAGGTATTTCTGTTCACCCAGAGCTTGAATATAGCATTGTAAAAGTAAATGATGAGAAATATATCATTGCTTCTGAGCTGTTTGAGACAGTTGCAAAAACGTTAGAGTGGGAAAATGCTGAAGTTGTGAAAACAGTAAAAGGTAGCGAACTTGAGTACACAGTTGCAAAACACCCATTCTACGATCGTGATTCATTAGTTATGCTAGGAGATCACGTAACAACAGATGCAGGTACAGGTTGTGTTCATACAGCACCAGGACACGGGGAAGATGACTTCGTTGTTGGTAAAAAGTATGAATTAGAAGTACTTTGCCCAGTCGATGATAAAGGTGTGTTAACAAATGAAGCACCTGGATTTGAAGGCTTATTCTATGATAAAGCTAACAAACCAATTACAGAAAAATTAGAAGAAGTAGGCGCGTTACTGAAACTAACATTCATTACACATTCATACCCACATGATTGGAGAACGAAAAAACCAATTATTTTCCGTGCGACAGCACAGTGGTTTGCGTCTATTGAAGCATTCCGTAAAGAATTAATAGAAGCTGTAGCGGAAACAAAATGGGTACCAGCATGGGGAGAAACTCGTCTTCATAATATGGTTCGTGACCGTGGTGACTGGTGTATTTCTCGTCAGCGTGCATGGGGTGTGCCAATTCCGGTATTCTATGCTGAGAATGGTGATCCAATTATTACGGATGAAACAATTAACCATGTAGCAGATTTATTCCGTGAACACGGTTCTAACGTATGGTTCGAGCGTGAAGCGAAAGATCTATTACCAGAAGGGTTTACACATCCGGGTAGCCCAAATGGCGAATTCCGTAAAGAAACAGACATCATGGATGTATGGTTCGATTCAGGTTCTTCTCACCAAGCGGTATTAGAAGAGCGCGAAGATTTACAGCGTCCAGCTGATTTATATTTAGAAGGATCTGACCAGTATCGTGGTTGGTTTAACTCTTCATTATCAACAGCAGTTGCTGTAACAGGTAAAGCACCATATAAAGGCGTATTAAGCCACGGTTTCGTACTAGACGGTGAAGGACGTAAAATGAGTAAGTCGATTGGAAACATCGTCGTACCGAAGAAAATTATGGATCAATTAGGTGGAGACATTTTACGCTTATGGGTATCTTCTGTTGACTATCAATCTGACGTACGTATTTCAGATGATATTTTAAAACAAGTAGCAGAAGTGTATCGTAAAATCCGTAACACATTCCGTTTCTTATTAGGAAACTTAGACGACTTTAATCCAAGTGAAAATGCAGTAGCTGTAGCTGGACTTCGTGAAGTAGATCGTTACATGTTAGTGAAATTAAATGACTTAATTACAAAAGTTAAAGAAGCATATGAGACATACGACTTCGCTGCTGTGTATCATGCAATTCATAACTTCTGTACAATTGATTTAAGTTCATTCTATTTAGACTTTGCAAAAGACATTTTATACATTGAAGGTGCAAACCACGAAGATCGTCGTGCAATTCAAACTGTATTATATGATGTTCTTGTTGCGTTAACGAAACTTGTAACACCAATCTTACCGCATACAGCTGATGAAGTATGGCCATATATTCCAGGCGTAACAGAAGAAAGTGTACAATTAACTGATATGCCAGAAGCTGTACAATTAGATGACGCGGAAGCGTTAAAAACAAAATGGGATGCATTTATGACATTACGTGATGACGTGTTAAAAGCACTAGAAGTAGCTCGTAATGAAAAAGTAATCGGTAAGTCATTAAATGCAAGCATTACACTATATCCAACTGCAGAAATGAAAGTTATGTTGGAGTCTATTAGCGAAGACTTAAAGCAATTATTCATCGTTTCTGAGTATAAACTTGGTGGTATGATGGATGAAGCGCCAGCAGATGCACCGAAGTATGAACATACAGCGGTTGTTGTTGCCCAAGCAACTGGTGAAACATGTGAACGTTGTTGGGTAGTTTCAGAAACAATTGGTAAAGATACTGAACATGAAACATTATGTGAGCGTTGTGCAACAGTTGTTAAAGAAAACTATGTAAAATAATAAAAAAGCTGACTGCTATTGATGCAGTCAGTTTTTTTGTTGATGGTATATCAAAATCACTTTCAGACTCTTTCCTGTGAAGGAAAAATGTGTGTGAGGTAAGCAAATAAATTTCGGACACACTAACTGTACATTACAGCTAGGAGGAATGTACACGTGAATGAAATTTACATGGAAATAAAAGAAGAATTGCAATTGATGAGAAAAGAGTTGCAAGAGAGACTAGCTAAAGAAGTAATGCACAAATATGATGTCGAGTTCAGCCAAGAACTTGGATATGAAATTAAGGAAGAGATAAAGAAAAAATTGCTATTACATGATATAAAAGAGGATTTAAAGGATGTAGAACGCGCATTATTTAAGATGGAAATAGACATGTATGGTATTTGTGAAGAGACGGGGAGATTAATTTCGACAAAGCAAATGAAGACAATGCCGACTGCCCGTACGATTCATGAATTCTTCTATGAAAAGGTAAATGTATGAATACGCACAACGATATTATATTACCTTTTTTTAATTTATTTTATTCTTCTATAAAGGTTCATTGTGAAAAGGTAGCAGCTATGCTAAAATTTTGAGGTACACTGTCTTTGTGGGGGAAATGAAAATGATATATTATGTAATAGCGTTATTCGTCATTGCTATCGATCAAATATCGAAGTGGTTAATTGTAAAGAACATGGAATTGGGTACGAGTATTCCGATTATCGACAATGTATTATACATAACATCACATCGAAATAGAGGTGCTGCTTGGGGTATTTTAGAAAATAAAATGTGGTTCTTCTACATTATTACAGTTGTTTTTGTAGTATTTATTGTATTTTATATGAAAAAGTATGCGAAAACAGACAAGCTTCTAGGTATTTCGTTAGGCCTAATTTTGGGCGGGGCAATTGGTAACTTTATTGATCGTGTATTTAGACAAGAAGTAGTGGATTTCATTCACGTGTATATTTTCTCGTACAACTATCCAGTATTCAATATAGCTGATTCAGCATTATGTATTGGTGTTGTATTAATTATTATTCAAACATTATTAGAAGGCAAGAAAGCGAAGGAGTAATTGAATGAGTGAAGTAGTACAAGTAACAGTTGCAGCAGAGCAAAAAAACGAGCGAATTGATAAATTCGTTGCAGGGATAAATAACGAATGGTCACGTACGCAAGTGCAGCAATGGATTAAAGATGACGTTGTGACAGTAAACGGGAAAGCTGTAAAAGGAAATTATAAAGTAAAAGAAGAAGATGAAATTACAGTAACAATTCCTGAACCAGAAGAGTTAGATATTCAACCAGAAGATTTAAATTTAGAAATTTATTATGAAGATGCAGATGTGCTTGTTGTAAATAAGCCACGTGGTATGGTTGTACATCCAGCACCAGGGCATACAAGTGGTACACTTGTAAACGGCCTCATGCACCATTGTACAGACTTATCAGGCATTAACGGTATAATGCGTCCAGGTATCGTGCATCGTATTGATAAAGATACATCTGGACTATTAATGGTTGCTAAAAATGATATGGCACATGAATCGCTTGTAAATCAGCTTGTAGCAAAAACAGTAACGAGACGTTACAAAGCGATTGTACACGGTGTGATTCCGCATGATAAGGGAACGATTGATGCTCCGATTGCTCGTGATAAGAAAGAGCGTCAAAGTATGACAGTTGATGAAAATGGTAAGAACGCTGTTACGCACTTCCAAGTGTTAGAACGCTTTAAAGACTTTACACTTGTAGAATGTCGCTTAGAAACGGGACGTACGCACCAAATTCGTGTTCATATGAAATATATTGGCTATCCACTTGCAGGAGATCCGAAGTATGGTCCGAAGAAAACGTTAGATATGAATGGACAAGCACTTCATGCGGGTATTTTAGGCTTTGATCATCCTCGTACTGGTGAATATATTCAGTTTGAGGCACCAATTCCAGAAGTGTTTGAAGACGCATTAAATATTTTACGAAAATAGTATTGACAAATCATAAGAAAACTGAGATACTGACAACAGTTAAATAATGATCCTTTAACACAGCCCCGTGAGGTTGAGAAGGTAACGGTTTGAAATACTTAGGGTATGTTGTACCCTTTTTTCAAAAGTCCTCTCGCACACGCTGAGAGGACTTTTTTTATACCATTACTCTCACGCAAGAAAAAAGCTTGGAGGTGTAGAGCATGCAAGAGAAAGCTGTCGTTTTAGATGACCAAATGATTCGCCGCGCTTTAACACGAATTAGTCATGAAATCGTGGAACGAAATAAAGGTGTCGATAATTGTGTTCTTGTCGGAATTAAAACTCGTGGAATTTTTATTGCACAACGTTTGGCAGAACGAATTGGTCAAATTGAAGGAAAAGAAATGGAAGTTGGAGAGTTAGACATTACGTTATATCGTGATGATTTAACACTACAATCGAAAAATAAAGAACCACTTGTAAAAGGTTCTGATATCCCTGTAGATATTACGAAGAAAAAAGTTATCCTTGTGGATGACGTATTATATACAGGAAGAACAGTTCGAGCAGCAATGGATGCTCTTATGGATTTAGGTAGACCATCTCAAATCCAATTGGCGGTTCTTGTTGATAGAGGTCATCGCGAATTACCAATTCGCGCTGATTATGTAGGGAAGAACATTCCAACATCAAGTGAAGAGCGTATCGAAGTTGATTTGCAAGAGACAGATCAACAAGATCGAGTAAGCATATACGATAAGTAAAGCCCTTTTAAATGTAGTCCTGTGAGGCTGCCAAAGGGTCTTGGCTTTCATATGTCAAATTTGGCATACGAAAGTGTAGGACTCTTTGTGCACAGGCACAAAGAGTTTTTTTATTGCAAAGATTTAAACTGAAGGAGGATGTAACAATGGAACAAAAGCCAGTGTTAGACGTTAATGAAGTACCGAAACCGGGAAAATGGTTATTTTTAAGTATACAACATTTGTTCGCGATGTTTGGATCAACAGTGCTTGTTCCATTTTTAACAGGATTGAATCCATCAGTAGCATTAATATCAAGTGGATTAGGAACGTTAGCGTTCCTTCTTATAACGAAAGGCCAAGTACCTGCTTATCTAGGATCATCATTCGCCTTTATCGCACCGATTATAACAGCCAAAACGGCAGGTGGACCGGGAGCGGCAATGCTTGGTGGTTTGCTAGCAGGACTTGTGTACATTTTAATCTCACTCGGAATTAAGAAATCAGGATCAGAGTGGATTATGAAATTACTACCACCAATCGTAGTTGGTCCAGTAGTAATGGTAATCGGTCTAGCTTTAGCACATACAGCAGTTAACATGGCGATGAACGATGCGGATGGCAAATATAGCTTTACACATTTTTCAGTAGCGTTAGTAACATTAGCAATTACAATTATATGCTCGATATTTGGAAGAGGATTTTTCAGTATAATACCAGTGTTACTTGGCATTATCGGCGGATATATCTTCGCTTACTTCCAAGGGCTAGTAGACTTAAAGCCGGTAGCTGAGGCAAAATGGTTTGTTGTACCAGATTTCACAGTACCATTTGTAACATACACACCAGAGTTTTCATGGAAGATTGTACTCTTGATGGTACCAGTTGCACTAGTAACAATATCAGAACATATCGGACATCAAATTGTTCTTGGAAATGTTATTAAAAGAGATTTAATTGAAAAACCAGGTTTACACCGTTCAATCTTCGGTGACGGAGTAGCAACATTAATCGCGTCACTAATCGGTGGGCCACCAAATACAACGTATGGTGAAAACATCGGTGTGCTAGCAATTACGAGAGCATACAGTGTATACTTATTCATCGGTTCAGCAGTATTCGCAATCATGTTCGGATTTATCGGTAAGATTTCTGCACTGATTCATTCGATCCCAACACCAGTTATGGGTGGTGTATCAATCTTACTATTCGGTGTAATCGCATCAAGCGGATTACGCATGATGGTAGATGATAAAACAGATTTAAGTGACAAACGAAACCTAATGATTGCATCAGTAATATTAGTAATCGGTATTGGTGGAGCGGTACTTCACGTAGGAGAATCATTCCAAGTAGAAGGAATGGCACTAGCAGCAATTGTAGGTGTACTGTTAAATCTACTACTACCGGAAACGAAACAAATAAAACAATCTAAGCAGATTGCTTCATAATAATAACCTTTTAATTCAGTCCTGTGAGATCGAAAAGGGTGGCTTCTTTCTTGCACCCTAGTCTCACATGACTAGGGTATTTTTATGCAAAGGTTGTTATAAAAATTCAAAAGTGGTAACATAAAAATCAGAAAGATGAGGGATGACGATGAGCCATTTGTTAACGATGAGTGAATTATCGGAAGTAGAAATTTCAGAAATCCTAAAAGATGCAGAAGATTTTGCGAATGGAAAAGAGAGCAAAACGACAGAGCAAACTTTTGTTGCGAACTTGTTCTTTGAGAATAGTACGAGAACGAGATTTAGCTTTGAAGTTGCTGAGAAGAGATTAGGACTTGATGTTTTAAACTTTTCAGCTGATGCATCTAGCGTACAAAAAGGAGAAACTCTATACGATACGATAAGAACACTAGAATCAATCGGAACAAAAGCAGTGGTCATCCGCCACGAGCAAGATCGCTACTTCGATGAACTAAAAGATCAGGTGAATATTCCAATCTTAAACGCTGGAGATGGATGCGGAAACCACCCAACACAGTGCCTACTGGACCTTCTTACAATTAAACAAGAGTTTGGAAGATTTGAAGGTTTGAAGATTGCAATAGTAGGAGATGTTCGTCATAGCCGAGTAGCACGTTCTAATGCAGAAGCATTAACGAAGCTTGGTGCAACGATTTACTTTGCAAGTCCAGAAGAGTGGAAAGATGAAGACAACACATTTGGAACATACAAACCATTAGATGAACTTGTTCCAGAAGTTGATGTAATGATGTTACTCCGTGTACAACATGAGCGTCATGATCATTATGAAACAGACATTATGAAAGAATATCATGAGAAACACGGATTAACAGTAGAAAGAGAAAAGCGTATGAAAGAAGGAAGCATTATTATGCATCCAGCTCCTGTAAACCGTGATGTTGAAATTGCAAGTGAACTTGTTGAGTGTGAGCGTTCACGCATATTTAAACAAATGGAAAATGGAGTTTACGTAAGAATGGCTGTACTAAAACGCGCCTTACCAAATGTATTAGGAGGAATGAAACATGAATTATTTGTTTAAAAATGGTCGTTATATGAATGAAGAAGGAAAAATCGTAGCAACGGATCTTCTCGTACAAGACGGTAAAATCGCTAAGGTAGCAGAAAATATTACGGCAGATAATGCTGAAGTAATCGATGTGAACGGAAAGTTAATCGCACCAGGATTAGTAGATGTACACGTACATCTTCGTGAACCAGGTGGTGAACATAAAGAAACAATTGAAACAGGTACACTAGCAGCGGCAAAAGGTGGATTCACTACAATTTGCGCAATGCCAAATACACGCCCGGTACCAGATTGCAGAGAACATATGGAAGACTTGCAAAAACGTATTGAAGAAAAAGCTCATGTTAACGTACTACCATACGGAGCAATTACAGTACGTCAAGCTGGTTCTGAAATGACTGATTTCGAAACATTAAAAGAACTTGGAGCATTTGCTTTCACAGATGACGGCGTAGGCGTACAAGATGCGAGCATGATGTTAGCGGCTATGAAACGTGCAGCAAAATTAGATATGGCAGTAGTTGCGCACTGTGAAGAGAATACGCTTATTAATAAAGGTTGTGTACATGAAGGGAAGTTTTCTGAGAAACACGGATTAAACGGTATCCCATCAGTATGTGAATCTGTACATATTGCAAGGGATATACTGCTTGCTGAAGCAGCAGATTGCCACTATCACGTATGTCACGTAAGTACGAAAGGTTCTGTACGTGTAATCCGTGATGCGAAACGCGCTGGAATTAAAGTAACAGCAGAAGTAACACCGCATCACCTAGTGTTATGTGAAGATGATATCCCATCAGCTGATCCTAACTTTAAAATGAACCCACCACTTCGTGGAAAAGAAGACCATGCAGCATTAATTGAAGGTTTATTAGATGGAACGATCGATATGATCGCAACTGACCATGCACCGCATACAGCGGAAGAGAAAGCACAAGGAATTGAAAGAGCACCGTTTGGAATTACTGGTTTTGAAACAGCATTCCCGCTTCTATACACATACCTTGTGAAAAAGGGAGTCATTACGCTAGAACAGTTAATTCAATTCTTAACAGAAAAGCCAGCTGATACATTCGGCTTAGAAGCAGGTCGCCTAAAAGAAGGTAGAGCAGCTGATATTACAATCATTGATTTAGAACAAGAAGAAGAGATTGACCCAACAACATTCTTATCAAAAGGAAAAAATACACCATTCGCAGGTTGGAAATGCCAAGGATGGCCGGTAATGACAATCGTTGGTGGTAAGATCGCATGGCAAAAGGAGAGTGCATTAGTATGAAAAGACAACTTATCTTAGAAGATGGAACAGTATTAATTGGAACAGGTTTCGGAGGCGAAATCGAAAAGTCAGGTGAGGTTGTATTTACAACAGGAATGACTGGATATCAAGAAACATTATCTGATCCATCATATTGCGGTCAAATCGTAACATTCACGTACCCATTAATCGGAAATTACGGCATTAACCGTGACGATTTTGAATCCATTCACCCATCTGTAAATGGTTTAATCGTAAACGAAATTTGTGATCACCCATCAAACTTCCGTAATGAAATTTCGTTAAATGATTACTTGAAAGAAAGAAATATTCCAGGATTAGCAGGGATTGATACGAGAAAATTAACGAGAAAAATTCGTCAATACGGTACATTACGCGGACGCCTTTGTAACATGGATGCAGATGTAGAGTACATTGTAAGCCAATTAAAAGCGACAGTATTTACAGATCATGTAAAACGCGTATCAACGAAAGATCCATACCCAAGCCCAGGTCGTGGTCACCGAGTTGTACTAGTAGACTTTGGTATGAAACATGGTATTTTACGAGAATTAAATAAGCGTGACTGTGATGTAATTGTAGTTCCTTACAACACAACAGCAGAAGAAATTTTACGCCTTAGCCCAGATGGAATTATGTTAAGTAATGGACCTGGAGATCCGAAAGATGTACTAGAAGCAATTGAAATGTTAAAAGACATTATCGGTAAAGTTCCTTTATTCGGAATTTGCCTAGGACATCAATTGTTCGCTCTAGCATCAGGTGCAAATACAAGTAAGTTGAAATTTGGTCACCGTGGTTTAAACCATCCAGTAAAAAATCTTGCAACTGGAAAAGTAGCAATTACATCTCAAAACCACGGATACGCAGTAGAAGAAGAATCAGTTGAAAATACAGATCTTGAAATTACACATGTTGCTTTAAACGATGGAACGGTAGAAGGTCTTCGTCATAAGAAGTTCCCAGCATTTACAGTACAATACCATCCAGAAGCTTCAGCGGGACCAGAAGATGCAAATGATTTATTCGAAGATTTCTTAACAATGATTGAAAACTTCAAGAAAGAAGGGGAAGAGTTATGCCAAAACGCCTAGACATTAACACAATTTTAGTAATCGGATCAGGACCAATTGTAATTGGGCAAGCAGCGGAGTTTGACTACTCTGGCACACAAGCTTGTCAATCTCTTAAAGAGGAAGGTTACAAAGTAATCCTTGTTAACTCTAACCCAGCAACAATTATGACGGATACTGCAACAGCAGATAAAGTATACATCGAGCCATTAACATTAGAATTCGTAAGCCGTATTATTCGTAAAGAACGTCCTGATGCAATCCTACCAACATTAGGTGGTCAAACAGGTTTAAACATGGCTGTTGAACTTGCAAAATCAGGCGTACTTGACGAGTGCGGAGTTGAAATTTTAGGAACAAAATTATCAGCAATCGAGCAAGCGGAAGATCGTGATTTATTCCGTACATTAATGCAAGATTTAAATGAACCAACACCACCAAGTGAAATTATTCATAACCTTGATGAAGCATATGGATTTGTAAATGAAATTGGTTATCCAGTAATCGTTCGACCAGCGTTCACATTAGGAGGAACGGGCGGCGGAATTTGCCATAACGAAGAAGAGCTAATTGAAATCGTAACAAGCGGTTTAAAACATAGTCCAGTAACACAATGTTTATTAGAGAAAAGTATTGCTGGCTGTAAGGAAATTGAATATGAAGTAATGCGTGATTCAAATGATAACGCGATTGTAGTATGTAACATGGAAAACATCGATCCAGTTGGTGTTCACACAGGTGATTCGATTGTAGTAGCACCGAGCCAAACGCTAAGCGACCGTGAATATCAAATGTTACGTAACACTTCATTACGAATTATTCGTGCACTAGGAATTGAAGGCGGATGTAACGTTCAGCTTGCGCTTGATCCATATAGCTTCCAATACTATGTAATCGAAGTAAATCCACGTGTAAGTCGTTCATCTGCACTAGCATCTAAAGCAACTGGATATCCAATTGCGAAATTAGCAGCAAAAATTGCAGTCGGTTTAACGTTAGATGAAATCGTAAACCCAGTAACACAAAAAACTTACGCTTGCTTCGAGCCAGCGTTAGACTATGTTGTTTCAAAAATTCCACGTTGGCCGTTTGATAAGTTTGAATCAGCGAACAGAACGCTTGGAACACAAATGAAAGCAACTGGTGAAGTTATGTCAATCGGACGTAACTTAGAAGAATCATTACTAAAAGCAGTTCGTTCTTTAGAGCTTGGCATTTATCACTTAGAATTAGACCACTTAAAAGAACTTGATAAAGAAACGATGAAAAAACGTATCATTAAAGCGGATGATGAACGACTGTTTATTGTAGCAGAAGCAATTCGCCAAGGTGTAACGAAAGAAGAAATCAATGAATGGTGTGAAATGGACTTCTTCTTCTTACAAAAAGTTGAAAACATCGTAAATATGGAACGTGAAGTAAAAGCGAATGTAGGAAATATGGAAGTACTACAAACTGCAAAAGAAATGGGCTTCAGCGATCACTACATTGCAGCAGCTTGGAACAAAACGGAGCGCGAAATTTATGATATGCGTAAAGAAAATAATATGATGCCAGTATTCAAAATGGTAGATACTTGCGCGGCAGAGTTTGAATCTGCAACGCCATATTACTACAGCACATATGCAGACGAAAATGAATCGATTGTAACAGATCGTAAGAGTGTAGTAGTTCTAGGATCTGGTCCGATCCGCATTGGTCAAGGTGTTGAGTTTGACTACGCAACAGTTCACTCAGTATGGGCAATTAAAGAAGCTGGATATGAAGCAATTATTATTAACAACAACCCAGAAACAGTTTCAACAGACTTCAGTATTTCTGACAAATTATACTTTGAACCATTAACGATTGAAGATGTAATGCACATTATCGATTTAGAAAAACCAGAAGGTGTTATCGTTCAGTTCGGTGGACAAACGGCAATTAACTTAGCAGCGAAACTAGAAGAACACGGTGTGAAAATTTTAGGAACATCACTTGAAGATCTAGACCGTGCAGAAGATCGTGATAAATTCGAAGCTGCACTAACACAATTAGGTATCCCACAACCAGTTGGTAAAACAGCAACAACTGTAGAACAGGCGGTAGCAATCGCTGAAGAAATTGGTTACCCAGTATTAGTAAGACCATCTTACGTATTAGGTGGACGTGCGATGGAAATCGTATATCGTCAAGAAGAACTACTGCACTACATGAAAAATGCAGTTAAAGTTCATGCGGAGCATCCGGTACTAATTGACCGTTACATGGTTGGTAAAGAAATTGAAGTAGATGCAATTTCAGACGGCGAGAATGTATTCATTCCAGGTATTATGGAACATATTGAACGCGCTGGAGTTCACTCTGGTGACTCAATTGGAGTATACCCACCACAAAGCTTATCTGAAAAACTAAAAGAACAAATTATTGAACATACAATTGCACTTGGAAAAGGTTTAAACATTGTTGGATTACTAAATATCCAGTTTGTAGTATTCAAAGATCAAGTGTACGTAATTGAAGTAAACCCACGTGCGAGTCGTACAGTACCGTTCTTAAGTAAAATTACGGGCGTACCTATGGCGAATGTTGCAACGAAAGTTATTTTAGGTCAAGACTTAGTTGAGCAAGGATACGGAACTGGTTATCACCCAGAAGAGAAAGAAGTATATGTAAAAGCACCGGTATTCTCGTTTGCGAAACTACGCTCAGTTGATACAACATTAGGACCTGAAATGAAATCAACAGGGGAAGTAATGGGTAAAGACTTAACACTTGAAAAAGCATTATACAAAGGATTAGTTGCTTCTGGAATTAACATCCCAACGCACGGATCAGTAATTATCACAGTAGCGGATAAAGATAAAGAAGAGGCAATGGAAATTGCAAAACGTTTCCACGAAATCGGTTATAACTTATTAGCAACAGCTGGAACAGCAAAATCGTTAGCGGAGCAAAATATTCCAGTGCAAGTTGTAAACAAAATTGATTCTGAAGACTACAACTTACTTGATATTATCCGTCAAGGAAAAGCGCAGTTTGTAATCAATACATTAACAAAAGGAAAACAACCAGCGCGTGATGGTTTCCGCATTCGCCGTGAATCAGTAGAAAATGGTGTAGCTTGCTTAACATCACTTGATACAACGAGAGCAATCTTACGAGTATTAGAATCTATGACATTCTCAGCTCATTCAATGAAAGAAATTACGCAAACAAAGCGTCACGAGGTGGTACATGCATGATGCAAAAGCAAAATATGATCGTCGTTAACCAAAAAGAAATCGCAAAAAATATTTACGAATTAGTGCTTCAAGGAACGTTAGTACAGCAAATGAACGAACCAGGGCAGTTTGTACACATTAAGGTAGCAGAGGGCATTGCGCCCCTTCTGCGCCGCCCAATTAGTATTTGTAATGTAGATCAAGAGAAGAACGAATTTACAATGCTATATCGTGCCGAAGGACAAGGGACAAAAACATTAGCAACTAGAAAACAAGGTGAAATGGTAGATGTACTGGGACCATTAGGAAACGGTTTTCCCGTAGAAGAAGCAGAAGCTGGCCAAACAGCTTTATTAGTAGGCGGGGGAATTGGTGTACCACCACTTTATGAATTATCACAGCGCCTCGTTGCAAGGGGTGTACGTGTTATTCACATCTTAGGTTTTCAAACGAAAGATGTTGTTTTCTATGAAGAAAAATTTGCAGAACTTGGTGATACGTACGTTGCGACAGTAGACGGTACACACGGTACAAAAGGATTTGTCACAGATGTAATTGATAATTACGGAATCGACTTTGATATTCTTTACTCATGTGGCCCGTTAGCGATGCTTCGTGCATTAGAAGGACGTTACAAAGAGAAAAAAGCCTATATTTCATTAGAAGAGCGTATGGGTTGTGGTATTGGAGCTTGTTTCGCATGTGTATGCCACTTACAAGAAGATCCAAGTGGACATTCTTACAAGAAGGTGTGTAGCGACGGACCAGTATTTCCAATCGGGGAGGTTGTACTATGAACAGATTGCAAGTTGAATTACCAGGATTATCATTAAAAAATCCAATTATACCGGCATCTGGATGCTTTGGGTTTGGTCGTGAATATGCACAGTTTTACGATTTAAGTGTACTAGGATCAATCATGATTAAAGCGACGACAGAACAACCACGTTATGGAAATCCAACGCCTCGTGTTGCTGAAACACCAGGCGGCATGCTAAATGCAATTGGACTTCAAAACCCGGGATTAGACAAAGTAATGAATTCGGAATTACCATGGTTAGAACAATTTGACCTTCCAATTATTGCGAACGTTGCAGGCTCACAAGCTGAGGATTACGTAGCGGTTGCGAAGGAAATTTCTAAAGCGCCTAATGTCCATGCACTAGAATTAAACATTTCTTGTCCGAACGTAAAAACAGGTGGTATCGCCTTTGGTACAAATCCTGAAATTGCTGCTGATTTAACGAAGCGAGTAAAAGAGGTTTCTGAAGTGCCTGTATACGTGAAATTGTCACCGAACGTGGCAAACATAGTGGAAATTGCAAAAGCGATTGAAAATGCAGGTGCAGATGGTTTAACGATGATTAATACATTGCTTGGTATGCGTCTAGATTTAAAAACAGCTAAACCAATTTTAGCAAACCGTACAGGCGGATTATCAGGTCCTGCGATTAAGCCAGTAGCAATTCGCATGGTCCATGAAGTAAGCCAAGCGGTTAACATTCCAATTATCGGAATGGGTGGTATTGAAACAGCTGAAGATGTAATTGAATTCTTCTATGCTGGCGCAAGCGCAGTTGCAGTAGGTACAGCGAACTTTATCGATCCGTTCGTATGTCCGACAATTATTGAAGAGTTACCAGCATTATTAGATGAGTTAGGATTTGATCACATTTCGGAATGTCAAGGAAGGAGCTGGAAGCAAACATGTCACAGTCGTTAATCGTTGCACTAGATTTTCCAGGGAAACAAGAAGTAGAACAATTCTTACAACACTTTGAAGGGGAAGAGTTATTTGTCAAAGTAGGTATGGAGTTATTTTACAAAGAAGGCCCTGCGATTATTACGTACTTAAAAGAAA
Source organism: Bacillus thuringiensis (assembly GCF_001595725.1). Taxonomy (GTDB): domain Bacteria; phylum Bacillota; class Bacilli; order Bacillales; family Bacillaceae_G; genus Bacillus_A; species Bacillus_A thuringiensis_K. The sequence goes on along the minus strand of NZ_CP014282.1, from coordinate 3,730,882 downwards.
AGGGACATAAGATCTTCTTAGATTTAAAACTTCATGATATTCCGAATACAGTAAAAAGCGCTATGCGTAGCCTAGCTAGTCTAGATGTCGATATGGTAAATGTTCATGCTGCTGGGGGAAGCAGCATGATGAAAGCTGCGATTGAGGGATTAGAGGAAGGTAAGCAAGAAGGAAAAGAGAGACCGATTTGTATTGCAGTTACACAACTAACAAGCACTTCGGAAGCTATGATGAAAAAAGAGATTGGCATTGAGAAAACGTTAGAAGAAGCGGTTGCTCATTATGCAAAACTAACGAAAGAAAGTGGACTTGATGGCGTTGTTTGTTCAACACTTGAAGTTCCAAAATTACGTGAAGTATGCGGAAATGAATTTGTAACAGTAACACCGGGGATTCGTCTTGCAAGCGATGATGTAAATGACCAAGTGCGCGTAGCAACACCGAAACGTGCGAGGGAACTTGGTTCAAGTTACATCGTAGTCGGACGTAGTATTACAAAAGCAGAAAATCCGCTTGAAGCGTATAAAACAGTAAAACAACAGTGGGAAGGTGTAACAGTATGAAAAAAGAAATCGCATCGCATTTATTAGAAATTGGAGCAGTATTTTTACAACCGAATGATCCATTCACTTGGTCTTCAGGTATGAAATCACCAATTTATTGTGATAACCGTTTAACTTTATCTTATCCAAAAGTACGTCAAGCGATTGCAGCTGGATTAGAAGAGTTAATTAAAGAGCACTTCCCAACTGTAGAAGTTATTGCAGGAACAGCAACTGCTGGTATTGCGCACGCTGCATGGGTAAGCGATCGTATGGATTTACCAATGTGCTACGTACGTAGTAAAGCAAAAGGGCACGGTAAAGGGAACCAAATCGAAGGAAAAGCTGAAAAAGGTCAAAAAGTCGTAGTAGTAGAAGACTTAATTTCAACTGGCGGTAGTGCAATTACATGTGTAGAAGCACTTCGCGAAGCTGGATGTGAAGTATTAGGAATCGTATCAATCTTCACATACGAGCTAGAAGCAGGAAAAGAAAAGCTAGAAGCAGCTAACGTAGCATCATATTCTTTAAGTGATTACAGTGCATTAACTGAAGTTGCAGCAGAAAAAGGTATGATCGGACAAGCTGAAACGAAAAAATTACAAGAGTGGCGTAAAAATCCAGCTAACGAAGCTTGGATCACAGCGTAATACAAAAAAACGACCGCGGGGGAACGCGGTCGTTTTTTATATTATTGTTAAAAATTCAAGTAAAGTTCCATCAATATTAAAGAAAATCATATTACAATCTCCTTAACTACTTAGTGCTTTCTGCAAGCTTATATCCTCTTACAAACAATAGAGTCACATAAGAAACAATAAATGAGAAAATGCTATACATGCCGACCCAAAAGAAAAATTTTGGAGTAAAGGCGATAACACCTATTATTAAAAAACTAGCAAACGTTACAATCGGCATTACGTAATACGTTTGCGTTTTGCGTGTTCCAATAACAGATACGATAAAGATAAATAATGGACAAATTAATAAGACGAAAATCAATTCATTCATAGGTATGTCCCCTTTTCTAATTGCAGTAATCTGTTTCTCGTAAACGTTTTGAAATAATTACTCTCCTAATATAATTTCGCTAAGTAATAACGAATCCCTCTTGAAAACTGATAATTCATGATGAATTTTACAAGCAAAAAACGTAAGCAAGAGAACACTTGCTTACGTTATAGGATAAACATCGCAACGATCGTGGTGACAATTAAACCGATAACAACCGGTAAAAAGTTTCGGCGTGCAAGTTCAAATGGATCGACTTTACAAATCGCAGCAGCAGGAATAAGTGCCCAAGGAATTAACGTCCCGCCCCCGGTCCATATAGCTGCAATTTGCCCGAGTGCTGTTAATGTAGCTGTTCCATGGCCAAGTGCTGTTCCAAAAAGATTGGCAATGGAACCAGCAAGTGATATACCTGAAAAACCTGATCCATCTAAGCCGGTAATGACAGCAACGATGGTTAATGTCCCTGCCGATACATATTGATTTAAAGGAACAGTTTGAGATAAAGCGATGCCTAAGTCGTTAATGATTCCGTGTGAACCTTTCGGTAAATAGTCCCCGATAATTTTCACAAAGCCACTATCTCCTAAATAAAAGAGTGCAGCGATAGGAATAACTGGTCCGAAAATTTTAAAGCCAAATTGGAGCCCTTCTATGAAATAATCGGTCGTTTTATTCAGTCCATTACCTTTGTAGGCGATGAGAGAAATGATGATAATCATAATAACAGTTGTTCCACCGATAAGTGCAGTTGCGTCGCTTCCTTGTAGTTGAAATTGAATCATGCAAAGGATATCAATGATATATACGATAGGGATACAAATAGCGAGCCATTTCTTTGTGCGAGGAGATAATGAAGTGAGCGTTTTAGAAGACTCAGTTGATAGAATAGATTCTTGTATAGCTAAGCCTGTATGAAACTCTTTTCGTAAGAAGAAAAAAGCGACGGAAGTTGTCACAACGCCCATAACGATAACGAGTGGAACACTTGCAGATACGACGCTGGAAACAGGGAGACCAGCAGCGTCTGCGGTTAATTTTGGTGCGCCTTGTATAACGAAGTCGCCGGATAAAGCAATCCCATGACCGAATAAGTTCATAGCAATTGCAACCCCAATTGGAGGAAGGCCGACACGTACAGCAACCGGTAATAAAATAGCTCCCATTAAGGCGACAGCTGGAGAAGGCCAAAAGAAGAAAGAAATGGTCATCATTAAAAGGCCGATAATCCAGTAGGCGAGTGTAGGTGTACGAATCATTTTTGTAAATGGTGAAATCATCGTATCATTTATGCCAGTATGAACGAGTAAATTGCTCATTGATACGATAATGGAGATGATTAATATAGTTGGTAATAGCTCAGTAATGGCGTAAATGAAACTTTGAAAAATTCCGCTAATGGCAAGAGGGATAGAACTTGTTGCAGTTAATGCTAATAAAAAGATAAAAACGATACAAATGATAGTCGTATCTTTTCGGAGAATAAAAAAGGTAATAATAGTGAGTAAACAAATAATGTAGAGAGCGTGTAATAGCGTTAATTCAACTCCCATAACATTCACATCCTTTAGGCATTCGTGTAGTGTATTGTATGAAAGCGGTGAAAGTATGTGAGTATAGGAAAAAGAAAAAAGTGAAATTTCATGTACTGTAATGATAAGAATAAAAAATGGATGATACAATACAATTAATCCTAAAAATGGGATTTGAGGAGAAGGGGAATGGGGGAGTACGAATGAGAGAAAAAATAGGATATTATGGTGTGCTAGTTTGTTTACTATTATCAGTTATTTCAGGACAATTTCTTAACAGTGAATGGGTACCAGTTATATTATGTATAGGCGTATTGATTTTTGCTCCTATGTATCGCTGGAATGAATGGAAAGCATATAGTCGAAAAAAGAAAATGGTTTTCAGCATCGAATTTGTCATTATAATCAGCACAATTCCGTTTTTGTTATGGAAAGGAAATGAGATAATAGATGGAATTGTAATGTTTCAAGGGTGGTTGTTTATTGCGAAAATGCTATATTTAATATGCATTTTAATGTTGGTAGTGGTAGTCACTAAAATAGTAAACGAAAAGCTATTCGTTAATGAATAAAAGAAAATGCCACCTTATTCGGTGGCATTTCCTCATTTTACTGCATGAGCTTTTTGCATCTTTTTAATTAAACGAATTTGTCCACGATGATTGATTTCATCTTCAAAAACGTGAAACCACTTAAAATAGTTATTTGCTGGTTTGTCATACCAAAAGTCTGTCGTTTTAAATAACCATTCATCAGGTAACGATTGAAAAGTCTCGATTGTTTTGGAACGTACTTCTTGTAATGTATTGATGTAAAATTCTATAGCGTTTCCTTTTATTTTCTCACGTCCAAGATCGCCTAATTCAATGCCAGGTAACCAGCGTTCTAATTCAGCCTCCGTTGGTTCACGGTCTTCAAAAGTATGAATCTGGTAGTAAAATTCAATAGCGGCCATATGGTACAATAACATGCCAATTGAATTTGTGTCCTTATCATATAAATAATCAAGTTCCTCAATTGTTAAACCTTCCACCGCTTGCATTGTTGTATAGCGAGCGTAATTCATCATGGAAACAAGATTTGAAAATTCAGACTGTAACCCATCTATCTTATCAATTACAAAATTCAATTTAAATTCCCCCTCTTAAACGATGACTCCAGAGAAAGAATTCTATGTGCAACGAAAAACTCCTTTAAAAAAGGTCGTGATTTCAACAAGGAATAACAATTAGTTCTCTATTTGATTTTGTAATAACTTCATAGCCTTCTTTTGTAATGACGATATCGTCTTCAATTCTACAACCGCCCCAGTTCGGAATGTAAATACCAGGTTCAACGGTAACAACCATACCTTCTTCTAAAGTAGCCGTACTTTCTTGAGATAAGCGAAGAGGTTCATGTATTTCTAACCCAAGACCATGACCAGTAGAGTGTCCAAAATATTGACCATATCCACAATCTGTAATGTATTTTCTTGTTACATCATCGATACTTTTCGCAGTTTCTCCAGGCTTAATCGCTTCAGTCCCACGTTTTAACGCTTCTCGTACAACATTGTATATTTTTTTGAATTCTTCCGATGGTTCCCCTATTGCTACAGTACGTGTTATATCGGAACAATATCCGTCGTAAAGTGCACCGAAGTCTAATGTAACGATATCCCCTCGTTCGATTATTTTATTTGATGCAACTCCATGGGGAAGTGAAGAACGAACGCCTGAGGCTACAATGATTTGGAATGAAGAAGATGTAGCCCCTTTTTTTCGCATGAAAAATTCTAATTCATCTCGTACAGCATTTTCACTTATTCCTGGTTTTAGAAACGTAAGAATGTGGTGAAATGCTTCGTCCGCGATATTAGCTGCAATTTTCATTGTTTCTATTTCAGGCGTGTCTTTAATGATACGAATATTTTCGATAATTTCGCACACTTGAATCATTTCCGCCTGTACGTATTTTTGCAAGTTTTTATATTGTTGCAATATCATGTTGTTTTCTTCAATTCCAAGTTTTTGAATGTTTAATTTCGATACTTGATGTGCAATTTCTTTTTCTAAATTTCCTTTATGCATAATAATTTCAGCATCTTTTATTTGTGATTTCGCTTGATCTACATAGCGGAAATCAGTGATAAAAACAGCTTGATCGGCAGAGATTAAGACGCCGCCAGCGCTACCTGTAAAGCCTGTTGCATATTGACGGTTTTCTTTCTTTGTAATAAGTAACCCGTCGATTCCGTAATTATGTAGTTGTTTTTGGATGTTAGTTATTCTTATATTCATTTTAATTCCTCCTTTTTACATTAATAAAGCAAGAATTGTGCCAATATATTTATTTAGAATAAAAGAGAAGAGGGTAGCTGTGTGTCAAAAAAACTAGACGGATGTAAAATAAATATATATATAATTTTTACAGTAAGTTTTTATGTGAATGAACAATAATGTAAACTTGCAAACAAAATCTTTTTAATTTAAATATTATATTTTTTGTATAAATAAATTAAAAAATTGGTATAATAAGGGATTGTTACGTTTTTTTGTAGGTAAAGAGATGTAACGAAAAAATTGGGTTAAGGAATGTGAATGTATGAAGAAATTAAGTAAAGTAATGTCATTTTGTTTGGCCGCTAGTATGCTTGTTATAACGGGGTGTGAAACAAGTGAAAACAAAGTTCAAGTGAATAAAATGATTGACCAGCTTGATGAAGCGCCAGAAGTGACAGAAAAAGAAGCAAAAAAGATTGTAAGAAAGAGTGTAGATGGAATAGCAAACGCGTTTAGTGAGATGGAAAAAGAAAATGGATGGAGCCGAAATAATCCTGGGGATTTAGAGACAGTTAAAAAAGGAGTTAAGGGATTAGTTTCAAAAAAATTTGTAGAGAATCAGCTTCTTGAATTGCTTAATAACTTTAATAGATCGAGAGAGACTGATATGTTACCATTCCCAAATTATTTTCAAACTGAAATAAGATTTTCTTCTTCACAAGATAAAGAAAATTTAACGGTACATACATTAAGTTTAGAAGATGAAATAGGTCATGCGGCCCAAGAATGGGAATTTCATTTGGTGTATAAAGAAGGGGAATGGTTAATGGATAAATGGTCATTCGTTTTTCCTGAAGATTTAAAACTTACAAAAGAAGAAGCAAATAGAATTTTACAAACGCCAGACGATAAGAATGTGTCATTTGTAAGTGAAGAAAATAGTGGCGATAAGAAATATATATTCAAAGATAGTAACGGATTAATTACTGTAAATGCGAAAACATCTCTTATTTCATACAATGTAGATGAAAATAAGTATGAAAAGTTAACGAAAGAAAGAAATATTCAAGAAACAGAACAAGTACAGAGAAAGGATTCCAGTGCGTATACAGGCTCAAAAGACGAGAAACAATCGCAAAAAGAATCTTCTTCAAAGATAGATAGAGCAAATGTTTTAAGCGAATTAGCTGCTATAGATAAACAAGAAAAACATACGAATGCTATGTCAACCAATGATATAGTAAATGAAATAGAAGGAAATTATGAACTGTGGGATAATAAACTAAATGAAATTTACAGTACATTAAAAAGTACGATGTCAGCTGATGCGTTCCAGTCGTTAAAAACGAAACAAATTGCGTGGGTTAAAGAAAAAGAAAGTAAAGTTAAAGCAATTGGTACTGATACAAATAATGGAACGATGAGGCGTATAGAAGCCTCAGAAGAGAAATATAAGATGACAAAAGCAAGATGTTATGAATTAGTAAATGGGTATATGAATTAGTGTGAACGAATATAAAAAATGCGCTGCATACAAGCAACGCATTTTTTTATTTACGCTTTTAATTTCATTACAATATCAGCATCTGGTGTTACATATACGGTTTGCTGATTGTCATACGTAACAAAACCAATTTTTGCACCACTCGGTTTTTTAACATGGCGTATTTTGGTGAAATCAACAGGTACAGAGCTAGACTCTTTTGCTTTACTGTAATAGGCAGCAATCTTGGCAGCTTCTAGTAAAGTTTCTTCAGCAGGCTCTAAAGAACGAATGACAACGTGAGAACCAGGTATGTCTTTCGTATGTAACCAAATTTCATCACGGCGGGCAAACTTCGTTGTTAAATAATCATTTTGTTTATTGTTTTTACCAACGAAAATCTCTGTGCCATCACTTGCTACATATTTATCTAATACTGGTTTAGTAGGCTTTTTCTTTGCGTTTTTTGTTTTACGATTGCGCACATAACCTTCTTCAGCTAATTCCTCACGAATTTCTTCAATATCTTTTGAAGAAGCAGCTTCCATTTGTTGAAGTAAGCTATCAAAATAAAGAATTTCTTCATTTGTTTTTTCGATTTGTTCTTCTACAACAACAACTGAATTTTTTGCTTTTTGATACTTTTGGAAATAGCGTTGTGCATTTTCAGATGGTGTTTTTAAAGGATCTAATGTGATTTTTACAGTTCCACCATTCTCATCGTAATAATTAACGACCTCAATATCTTTATCGCCCTTTTTTAAAGCGTACATATTAGCTGTAAGTAGCTCTCCAAATAGTTGATATTTATCTGCTTTTCCAGCATCTTGCAGTGTTTTTTCGAGTTTAATGAGTTTTTTCTCATTTTTATTTTTTTCGTTTTGCATAAAGCGCTCTAAATCATGAGCTTGTTGTTTTACACGATCACGTTCTGCCTTGCCAAAGAAGAAACGATCTAACAGTTCGCTCACTGATGAGAATGTTTTTTCTTCTCCTTGCAAGTGTGTAAGAGGGAAAAGATAAAAGAATTCTTTTCCATTTGCAGTAATCATTGTTGGTGTATATGCATGAGATAGTAATGGTGTTTGTATAGAGAAAAATGCTTCTGATAATGCTTTCTCGTTTACCATACCGGCTTTCTTTACTACTTCTTTTGCAAATAATGGGGATATTCCCATGAAGGCCCCCACGAGTTGTTTATCCATATTTCCAGATAGAAAGTCTAGCGGTCTAATAAAATCATCTGCGGTTTCAATTTGCAGAGGATTGATTTTATGTTGGGCTGGTGGCGCGACGTACTCAGCGCCAGCATATACAGTTCGGTGACGGTTTACGGCTAATGAAACGTGTTTTAAGCTATCTAAAATCACGTTTGTTTTCGTATCTAATAAGATAATGTTACTATGTCGTCCCATTATTTCAATTACTAATGTTTTTAATGATTCGTCTCCGATTTCATTACGACTGCGAACTGTAATTTGAATAATGCGTTCTAAGTCGATTTGTTCAATTTTTTCAATAAATCCACCTTCTAAATGTTTGCGAAGAAGCATACAGAACATCGGCGGTATTGCTGGCGAATCGTAGTTTTGATTCGTTAAGTGCATACGCGCATATGTAGGATGAGATGAAAGAATTAGTTTTTGGTTCTTTCCATTCGCTCGAATATGTAATAAAATCTCGTATTTTGAAGGTTGATATATTTTGGAAATTCTTCCTGTGTAAAGAGAATTTTCAATTTCATGTGTAATCGCTCTTGTAAATAATCCATCGAATGCCATAAATGAACACTCCTTTCTAACTAAATGTTAATTATAGCATTTTTTTGGACGAGGCTGAATAAGCTTTCAATAGAGTATGTCTGGAATCAGGAGGTCGATAGCAGGATGAACTGGTATGGAATGCGAGCACATGAAGTGGAAGAAAGAACGAATACGAATGTAAAGGTTGGACTTACAGAGAAAGAAGCAGAAGGGCGAGTAAAGAAATTTGGTACTAATGAATTAGAAGAAGCAAAAAGGCCTTCTGCACTAATGGTATTTTTAGCACAGTTTAAAGATTTCATGGTACTCGTTTTGTTTGGAGCAACAATTGTTTCTGCGTTTTTAGGTGAATACATTGATTCTATTGCTATTGTTGCCATTGTTATTATCAATGGTATTCTCGGCTTTTTTCAAGAAAGAAAAGCTGAAAAATCATTGGAAGCTTTAAAGGAACTAGCCGCTCCGCAAGTTACTGTAATGCGGAATGGAAAGTGGGTAAAAGCACCATCTAAAGCACTTGTTTTAGGGGATATTATTAAGTTTTCCAGTGGTGATCGTATTGGGGCTGATGTGCGTCTTGTTGAGGCATCAAGTTTATATATTGAAGAGTCTGCTTTGACAGGGGAGTCCGTACCTGTACAAAAGAAGGTAGAAGCATTGCAAGGGCAAGATGTTGCAATTGGGGATCAAAAAAATATGGCTTTTATGGGGACAATGATTACGCGAGGATCTGGTACAGGAGTTGTTGTAGCAACTGGTATGAATACAGCGATGGGGCAAATTGCAAATATGTTGCAAAATGCAGAGCAAATGGAAACGCCACTGCAAAGAAGGTTAGAACAGCTCGGAAAAATATTAATTATTGTAGCTCTTATTTTGACAGCGCTCGTTGTATTGGCTGGTGTGTATCAAGGGAATGAAGTATATCATATGTTTTTAGCTGGCGTATCGCTAGCTGTTGCGGCTATTCCAGAAGGATTGCCAGCAATTGTTACAGTAGCTTTATCACTTGGTGTACAGCGTATGATAAAAAAGAGAGCAATTGTAAGGAAGTTACCGGCCGTAGAAACGTTAGGCTGCGCTTCTGTTATATGCTCTGATAAAACGGGAACAATGACGCAAAACAAAATGATGGTAACACATATGTGGTCAGGCGGAGAATTGTGGAAAGTGACAGGGCAAGGATATGAACCTAATGGCTCTTTTATGAAAGGTGAAAAAGAAGTGAATCCAGCTAAGACAAAATCACTTTATCAGCTACTTACATTTGGTTCACTATGTAACAATGCAAATATTATTCAAAAGAAAAAGGCGTACGTATTAGATGGAGATCCAACAGAGGGAGCGCTTGTAGCTGCAGCAATGAAAGCTGGGATAACACGTGAGGCGTTGAAAGGGAAATTTGAAATTATTCGTGAATTTCCCTTTGATTCAACTCGAAAAATGATGAGTGTTATTGTACGAGATCGAGAGGGGAAAAAGTTTATTGTTACGAAAGGAGCACCTGATGTTCTTTTGCAAATGAGTCAAACAATCTTATGGGGGGATAAGCAGCAGCCGTTAAGTGAGCTATATAGAAAAGAAGTACAGGCGGCTATTCATAGCTTAGGTAGTCAAGCGCTTCGAACAATTGCAGTTGCGTTTAAGCTTTTAAAAGTCACGGATTCTATTGAACATGAAAGAGACGTTGAAAAAGATTTTATGTTGGTTGGGATACAAGGTATGATTGACCCGCCAAGGCCAGAAGTGGCGCAGGCGGTAAAAGAGTGTAAAGAAGCTGGTATTCGAACAGTAATGATTACAGGTGATCATAAAGTGACAGCAATGGCGATTGCTGAACAATTAGGAGTTTTACCACCAGATGGACGCGTTGTTGAAGGCGTAGAACTCGCGAATATGGATGTGGAGGAATTAGAAAATGTTGTAGAAGATACGTATGTATTCGCTCGTGTATCACCTGAACATAAATTAAAAATTGTTAAGGCACTGCAAAATCAAGGACATATAGTAGCGATGACAGGTGATGGAGTGAACGATGCTCCAGCGATAAAAACAGCGGATATTGGGATAGCGATGGGAATTACAGGGACAGATGTTGCGAAAGAAGCCTCTTCACTTGTTTTACTAGACGATAATTTTGCTACAATTAAATCAGCAATTAAAGAAGGAAGAAATATATATGAGAACATACGTAAGTTCATTCGCTACTTATTGGCGTCAAATGTTGGAGAAATTTTAGTTATGTTATTTGCGATGTTACTTGCATTACCACTGCCGATGGTTCCTATTCAAATTTTATGGGTGAACTTAGTTACTGATGGTTTACCAGCGATGGCATTAGGTTTGGATAAGGCTGAAGGAGATGTGATGAAGAGAACACCGCGCCACCCGAAAGAAGGGGTATTTGCTAGAGGGCTTGCGTGGAAAATAATAAGTCGAGGTTTTTTAATTGGGGCAGTGACGTTAGTAGCGTTCATTATTGCGTATAACCAACATCCAAATGAACTGAAATATGCACAAACTGTAGCGTTTGCGACGTTGGTACTTGCTCAGCTTATTCATGTATTTGATTGTCGCAGTGAGCATTCTGTCTTTCACCGTAATCCATTTGGGAACGTGTATTTAGTAGGGGCGGTTATTATTTCGTTACTACTCATGCTAGTGGTTATATATTATCCACCGTTACAACCGATCTTTAGCACAATGCCGATACAAGCAAGAGATTGGTTATTAATTGGAGGTTTGTCATCAATTCCGACTTTCTTACTAGTAGGCTCTTTATTAACAGGGAGAAAGGCTAAGAAGAAAAAGTCGATGTTATATAAGAAGGGATTAAACTTGAAATAGTCAATGTTATGAAAATGTGATATAATTTACAGAAGGTAGTAGAGCCTTGTCTCTATTACCTTTTTCATTGAGTTATTTTATGGCTTGGATGTGATAAAAATGATTTCTAGTATGACAGGGTTTGGAAGATCGAAAGTAGAAAGTGATACTTTTCAAATTACAGTAGAAATGAAATCGGTGAACCACCGTTTTTTAGAGATGAGTATTCGACTTCCTAAGCAAATGATGGTATTTGAGGACAAAATTCGTAAAATAATTGCACAGCAAGTTCGACGTGGACGCATTGAAGTGTCTATTAGTATAGCGGGTGAAGGACTTGTTGAAAGAAAATTAAGTGTGAATTGGTCACTTCTTGAGCAGTACCAATCGATGATGGAAGATATAAAAGGGAAATTTCAATTACAAGATTCTATTACACTTCAGCAATTAATGGCAATGCCAGAAGTAACAGCAATTGAAGAAATAGAAAATGTAAATGAACATTTTGAGAACAGTTTATATGAGGCTGTTCGTCAAGCTGCTCATATGTTGAAAACGATGAGAGATGGCGAAGGAGAACGATTACATAAAGATATAGCGTATCGTTTACAAGAGATTAGCAATTGTGTAAATGCAATTATTCCACATGCACCAATTGTTACACAAAAATATCGTGAACGATTAGAAAATCGCTTAAAAGAATTACATAATCAAGATCTAGATGAACAAAGATTGCTAACAGAAGTCGCAATCTTTGCAGAGCGTTGTGATATTCATGAAGAGTTAGTTCGTTTGCAAAGTCATTTAGAGCAATTTCGTGAAACACTGCAGATTGAAGAGCCTGTTGGAAGGAAAATGGATTTCATCGTGCAAGAGATGCATAGAGAAATTAATACGATTGGTTCTAAGGCAAATGACTTAACAATTTCAAAATATGTTGTAGAAATGAAAAATAACCTTGAAAAAATTCGTGAACAAGTACAAAATATTGAGTAGCTTTCAAAAAATATGTAAAGTTATACGTGGTGGAGAAATCGGATAGACTTACTAGGAGGCGCAAACTATGGCCATGCGGTTTTTAAATATTGGATACGGAAATATTGTATCTGCTCATCGAATTATTGCTATTGTAAGTCCGGAGTCAGCTCCTATTAAACGAACAGTACAGGAAGCACGCGAACATAATGCTTTGCTTGATGCTACGTATGGGAGAAAAACAAGGGCGGTTATTGTTATGGATGATGGGCATGTTGTATTAAGTCCAATTCAACCAGAGACGATTGCACATCGTTTGAATAATAAAGAAGATTTAAGTGAGGAAGGGTAGGTTTTACATATTTATGAGAAGTAGAAGAGGATTGCTCATCGTTCTTTCAGGGCCTTCTGGGGTTGGAAAAGGGACGGTTCGTAAAGAGCTGTTTAGCCATGAGGATACACGTTTTCAGTACTCTATTTCAGTAACGACACGTAAGCCGCGTGAAGGTGAAGTAGATGGTGTGGATTATTTCTTTAAAGAAAGAGAAGAATTCGAGGAAATGATTCGTAATGAAAAATTACTTGAGTGGGCTGAGTTCGTAGGTAATTATTACGGAACACCGATTGACTATGTTGAAAAAACATTACAAGAAGGAAAAGATGTATTCTTAGAAATTGAAGTGCAAGGAGCAATTCAAGTTAAGAAAGCTTTCCCAGAAGGTGTATTTATTTTCTTAGCACCTCCAAGTTTATCTGAACTAAAGAGCCGTATTGTCGGACGTGGTACAGAGACTGAAGATGTTATTGAAAATCGTTTAACTGTAGCGAAAGAAGAAATCGAGATGATGGACGCTTACGACTATGTAGTAGAAAACGATCAAGTTGAATTAGCTTGTGATAGAATTAAAGCCATTGTGGTTGGCGAACATTGCCGCCGCGAAAGGGTAGCAAAATATTATAAAGAAATGACGGAGGGTCTATAATTATGTTAAATCCATCAATTGACTCATTACTACAAAAAATCGATTCTAAGTACACATTAGTAACAGTAGCTGCAAAACGCGCACGTGAAATGCAACTTGCTAATAACTGTGTTGTAGAAAAACCTGTTTCTCATAAATGTGTAGGTAAAGCATTAGAAGAAATCGATGCAGAAGCATTAAGCTACGTACCAAGTGAAGATAAAGTAGCTGAATAAGCCTTTGCCTTCGACAAAATAAAACATAGACTTTATAATTTTCTATGTAACGGTAACAACCTATTTACAAGTAGGTTGTTATTTTTTTACGAAAGGAATGAAATATTGGTACTGACGAGCTGAGAATTCTATTTCAGTATTATAAGTTTGAAAAAGAAAGAGGACGAGTCATATGCTAAAAGGGAAAAAGATACTTCTATGTGTAACAGGAGGCATTGCGGTTTTTAAAGCAGCTGCGTTAACAAGTAAATTGACACAATCTGGCGCGATTGTAAAAGTAATGATGAGTGAGTCGGCAATGAAGTTTGTTACGCCTCTTACATTCCAAGCGCTTTCTCGCCATGATGTATATACGGATACATTTGATGAGAAAGACTCAGCTGTTATCGCTCATATTGATTTAGCAGATTGGGCGGATGTTGTACTTGTCGCACCTGCTACTGCCAATTGTATTGGAAAGTTAGCTAGTGGTATTGCAGATGATATGATTACAACTACTTTGTTAGCTACTACAGCTCCGGTATGGATTGCGCCTGCTATGAATGTGCATATGTATGAAAATAAAATTGTTCAAAAAAATATGATGACATTGAAAACGCTAGGATATACATTTATTGAGCCTGGGGAAGGCTTTTTAGCATGTGGATATGTAGCGAAGGGACGACTAGAAGAACCTGAAGCAATTATTGCACGTTTAGAGGAAGCTTTCTCAGAACACAAACCATTGCAGGGAAAAAGAATATTAATAACTGCTGGCCCGACACGTGAAAAGGTTGATCCAGTTCGCTTTATGACGAATTTTTCTTCTGGAAAAATGGGGTATGCGATTGCGGAAGTGGCAGCGAATTTAGGCGCTGATGTTATACTCATTTCAGGACCGACAGCATTAAATCCACCGTTACATGTAACGACAGTGCAAGTGGAATCTGCACAAGATATGTTAGAAGCAGTTCTTCAACATTATCAAAACGTAGACGTTGTCATTAAAACAGCAGCAGTTGCAGATTATCGGCCGAAATATGTTCATGATAATAAAATGAAAAAGCAAAATGGTGATGCTGTCATTGAACTCGAAAGAACGGTGGATATTTTAAAAACGTTAGGTCAGAAAAAGAATAAACAGTTACTTATCGGTTTTGCTGCTGAAACGACAAATGTAGAGGAATATGCAACGAAAAAATTACGTGAGAAGAATGCAGATATGATTGTCGCGAATGATGTAAAAGCACAAGGAGCAGGATTTGGCACGGATACGAATATTGTAACAATGTATAGAAAAGATGGAAAAGTTATTGAGTTGCCACTTTTAATGAAAAAAGAGGTAGCTCGTGAAATATTGAAGCAAATTGAAATGATGTTAGAAGATGATCGTTTATGAAATTTGCAAGTGTAATTGTTGATGTACCTGCCCGTCAGACAGATCGACCATTTGATTACATTATCCCTAAAAAATGGGAAGATATTGTACAGACAGGAATGCGTGTAGTAGTTCCGTTTGGGCCAAGGAAATTGCAAGGTTTTATTATTGGGATTAAAGATTCGGTGGATGTAGAAAGTAAGAAGTTAAAGACAATCCATGAAATATTAGATGTAACACCGGTTTTAAATGATGAATTATTAAAGCTTGGATATTGGCTTACAAGTGAAACGTTATGCTACATGATTTCAGCTTTTCAAGTGATGCTTCCAACTGCGATAAAAGCAACATATAAAAAACGTCTACAACTTTGTAAACAGGCAGAACTAGCACCTGAAATACTATATTTATTTCAGGATAAAGAAGCAATTGATTTTGAAGTAATCGAGCAACAGCCACATTTATACCGGACTATTCAACAAGAAATTAAAAATGGTACGGTTGAAGTCGTTTATCAAGTGAAAGATAAGGTACAAAAGAAGAAGCAAAGAGTCGTACAACCGGAGTTGCCAGAAGATAAATTAGAATTAGCAGCATTTGAACTAAAAAGTAAAAAACAACAAGATGTACTTTATTATTTTGTGGAAAATTATAAAAGTGCACCGTTGAAAGTAATTACAGAAGAGTTACAAATAACAGATGCTCCAATAAAAGCACTTGTTAAAAAGGGATTCATTTCAGAAAAGTATGTGGAAGTATACCGAAATCCGTATGACGATGATGATTTTGAACAAACGAAACCATTTCCACTTACGGAGGAACAAAAACAAGTTATTACACCGATTTTATCATCAATTACAAATGAAACTTATAATCCATTTTTACTATATGGTGTTACAGGAAGTGGAAAGACAGAAGTATATTTACAATCTATAGCAGCAGTGCTAGAGAAAGGAAAAGAAGCTATCGTTCTTGTTCCTGAAATTGCACTAACGCCCCAAATGGTGGATCGTTTTAAAGGTAGGTTTGGCTCGCAAGTTGCAGTTCTTCATAGTGCGTTGTCTGTTGGAGAAAAGTATGACGAGTGGCGTAAGATTTTAAGAAAAGAAGTGAAAGTTGTAGTTGGTGCGCGTTCAGCTGTTTTTGCGCCTTTTGAGAATTTAGGGATTATTATTATTGATGAAGAGCATGAATCAAGCTACAAACAAGAAGATAATCCGAGGTATCATGCAAGAGATGTAGCTGTCTGGAGAGGGCAATATCATAAATGTCCTATCGTTCTCGGTAGTGCGACACCAACACTTGAATCATTTGCAAGGGCGAAAAAGGGTGTTTATGAACTATTAACAATGGAAAAACGTATGAATGAACAAGCTTTACCAACGGTAGAGATTGTTGACATGCGAGAAGAACTTCGTGACGGGAATCGATCAATGTTTTCTAAGGCGCTGCATGAAAAAATAGCAGATCGATTAGAAAAGAAAGAACAAATGGTACTCTTTTTAAATAGAAGAGGTCATTCAACATTTGTAATGTGCCGTGATTGTGGATATGTTGTCCAATGTCCGCATTGTGATATTTCATTGACATATCATAAAATGAATCATCGTTTAAAATGTCATTACTGTAGTTACGAAGAGAATATGCCAACTGAGTGTCCAGCTTGTCAAAGTACATACATTCGTTTCTTTGGTACAGGTACACAAAAGGTAGAAGAAGAAATTACAAAACTATTTCCAGAGGCACGAGTCATTCGAATGGATGTAGATACGACAAGTCGAAAAGGAATGCATGAAAAATTATTAAAGGCGTTCGGGGAAGAAAAAGCAGATATATTACTCGGAACACAAATGATTGCTAAAGGATTAGATTTTCCGAAAGTAACGCTCGTTGGGGTTTTAACTGCAGATACGATGCTTCACTTACCTGATTTTCGGGCGAGTGAAAAGACATACCAGTTATTGACTCAAGTAAGTGGACGAGCGGGTAGACATGAATTGCCAGGGGAAGTTGTGATTCAAACGTATACGCCAGAACATTACAGTATAGAGTTAGCGAAGAACCAACAATATGATGTGTTTTTTGATCAAGAAATGCAAATGAGACGAACAAGACAATATCCCCCATATTACTATGTTGTACTCGTAACTGTATCTCATCCTGAATTATTAAAAGCGGTACAAGTGACGGAAAAAATTGCCTCGTATTTACGAACGCATTGCTCACAGCAAACAATGGTGCTAGGACCAGTTGCTTCAGCAATTCCAAGGATAAAAGATAGATATCGTTATCAATGCATGATAAAATACAAACGGGAACCAAACTTAAAGAACGTGCTCAAAATGGTAAATGAACATTATCAAGCAGAAATGCAAAAAGAGCTACAAATCTCAATTGATTTTAATCCAACAATGTTAATGTAGCGGAGGGAAATATGGCAGTTTTAGAAATAGTAAAGCATCCAAATGAAGTGTTAGAAACACCATGCGAAAGAGTAATTAACTTTGATAAAAAGTTAGTGAAATTGTTGAAAGATATGCATGAAACAATGTTAATTGCGGACGGAGTCGGTTTAGCTGCGCCTCAAGTAGGTGTAAGCTTGCAAGTAGCGATTGTTGATGTCGATGATGATACTGGGAAAATCGAGTTAATCAATCCATCAATATTAGAAAAACGTGGTGAACAAGTAGGTCCCGAAGGCTGTTTAAGCTTCCCGGGACTTTATGGTGAAGTAGAACGTGCCGATTATATTAAAGTAAGAGCGCAAAATCGCCGTGGGAAAGTATTCTTATTAGAAGCGGAAGGATTTTTAGCGCGTGCAATTCAACATGAAATCGATCATTTACACGGTGTTTTATTTACATCGAAAGTGACAAGATATTATGAAGAAAACGAACTAGAATAGGTGTTAAAAGGAGCGGTTTTTAAATGATAAAAGTAGTATTTATGGGAACACCGGACTTTTCAGTGCCGGTGCTTCGTCGTCTTATTGAAGATGGCTATGAGGTAGTAGGTGTTGTGACGCAACCTGATCGTCCAGTAGGTAGAAAAAAAGTATTAACCCCTACACCTGTTAAAGTTGAAGCGGAAAAACATGGTATCCCTGTGTTACAGCCGTTAAAAATTCGTGAAAAAGATGAATATGAAAAAGTATTGGCGTTAGAGCCAGATTTAATTGTAACAGCTGCATTTGGTCAGATTGTACCAAATGAAATTTTAGAAGCACCGAAGTATGGATGTATTAATGTCCACGCTTCTTTACTTCCTGAACTTCGTGGTGGTGCACCAATTCATTATGCAATTATGGAAGGTAAAGAAAAAACAGGTATTACAATTATGTATATGGTAGAAAAATTGGATGCTGGTGATATCTTAACGCAAGTGGAAGTGGAAATTGAAGAGCGTGAAACGACAGGCTCATTATTTGATAAATTAAGTGAAGCAGGAGCACACCTTCTATCTAAAACAGTGCCTTTATTAATTCAAGGTAAGTTAGAACCGATTAAACAAAACGAAGAAGAAGTAACGTTTGCGTACAATATAAAACGTGAGCAAGAGAAAATTGATTGGACAAAAACAGGTGAAGAAGTATACAATCACATTCGCGGATTGAATCCATGGCCAGTTGCTTATACAACTTTAGCAGGACAAGTTGTTAAAGTATGGTGGGGAGAAAAAGTACCTGTAACGAAATCAGCTGAAGCAGGTACGATTGTTGCAATCGAAGAAGATGGTTTTGTTGTAGCAACAGGTAATGAAACAGGTGTTAAAATTACCGAATTGCAACCTTCTGGTAAAAAGCGTATGAGTTGTTCACAATTTTTACGTGGAACAAAACCTGAAATTGGAACGAAGTTAGGAGAAAATGCATGAGACAAAATGTTCGTGAATTAGCTCTTGATGGTTTAATTCAAGTAGAAAAAAGTGGTGCATACAGTAACTTACTTTTAAATAATCTAATTGAAAAGAGTACAATTGATAGAAAAGATATTGGTTTATTAACTGAAATTGTATATGGAACGATTCAACGTCGTGACACATTAGATTATTATTTACAGCCTTTTTTAAAAAAGAAGGTTGAGGCGTGGGTAAGAGTATTGCTTCGCTTATCTTTATATCAAATGATTTATTTAGACCGAGTGCCAGAAAGAGCGGCTATTCATGAAGCGGTTGAGATTGCAAAGCGTCGCGGGCATAAGGGGATTGCTGGTATGGTGAACGGTGTATTACGTTCGATTCAGAGAGAAGGTGTACCTTCTGTAGATGAAATCAAGGATCCAGTAGAACGTCTTGCAATTACAACAAGTCATCCAGTTTGGCTTGTCCAAGAGTGGACTTCAGAATATGGTTTAGAAACTGCAGAAAAAATGTGCGAAGTAAACATGTTACCACCTGTACCAACAGCACGTGTGAATGTTGATAAGGTAACGGTAGAAGAAGCGATTGAGTTGTTGGCAAGTGAAGGTATAGAAGCAAAACGTGGTGACTTGTCAGATGATGCAATTCAGATTGAAAGAGGTAATGTAGCACATACAGAAGCATTTAAAAAAGGATTTCTTTCTATTCAAGATGAAAGTTCTATGCTTGTAGCACGTGCTTTAGAACCGAATACGGGAGATGCAGTTCTTGATAGTTGTGCTGCTCCAGGCGGAAAAACAACGCATATCGCCGAACGATTAAAGGGAACTGGTAAGGTCATGTCCCTTGATTTACATGCACACAAAGTACGTTTAATTAAACAGCAAGCAGAGCGACTGGGTCTAGAAAATGTCGAAACTAAAGCGCTAGATGCTAGAAAAGTGCAAGAGCACTTTGCAAATGAAACGTTTGATAAAATATTGGTAGATGCACCGTGTTCTGGATTTGGTGTAATTAGACGTAAACCTGATATTAAGTTAGGAAAAGATAAAGGCGATAGTGAAAGATTATCGACGATTCAAATTGCAATACTAGAAAAAATAGCACCATTATTAAAGCAAGGCGGTCGTCTTGTTTATAGTACGTGTACAATTGAGAAAATAGAAAATGAACAAGTAATAGAGAAGTTTTTACAAGAACATCCTGAATTTGAATGGGATACTACGCTAAAAGAGCGTATGCCAGAAAAATTAACTCCGTATATTGATGAAGGTCAAGTACAAATTTTGCCGCATTATTTTGCAACGGATGGCTTTTATATTGCTTGTTTAAGGAAGAAGGTGTAGCATCATGGAAACGACTGTAAGAAAACAAAAGAAAAATTTAGAAACGAAGAAACCATCAATTTACTCTTTACAACTTCATGAAATGCAAGATTGGTTAAAGGAACAAGGAGAACCGAAGTTCCGTGCTGGACAAATTTTTGACTGGTTATATAAAAAACGTGTAAAAAATTATGAGGATATGTCAAACCTTTCTAAAGGATTGCGTGATAAATTGTCGAATTCCTTTGATATTACTACTTTAAACACGTTAGTAAAACAAACGTCTTCGGATGGAACAATTAAATTCTTATTCCAATTATATGACGGATATTCTATTGAAACGGTATTAATGCGACACGAATATGGAAATTCCATTTGTGTAACAACGCAAGTTGGTTGTCGTATTGGGTGTACGTTCTGTGCTTCGACACTTGGTGGATTAAAGCGAAACCTAGAAGCTGGAGAAATTGTAGCGCAAGTAGTAGAAGTTCAGCGTGCGCTTGATGAAACAGAAGAACGTGTAAGTTCTCTTGTTGTTATGGGAATTGGAGAACCATTTGATAACTACGATAATTTAATGGGATTCTTACGCATCATTAACCATGAAAAAGGACTTCATATTGGTGCGAGACATATGACTGTTTCGACGAGTGGAATTATCCCGAAAATTTATAAGTTTGCTGAAGAAGATCTACAAATTAATTTTGCGATTTCATTGCATGCTCCAAACTCAGAATTACGTTCAAAATTAATGCCGATTAACCGTGCTTATAAATTACCAGATTTAATGGAAGCTATTAAATACTATGTAAATAGAACAGGGCGTCGTATTACTTTTGAATATGGATTATTTGGAGGAGAAAATGACCAAGTAGAGCATGCTGAAGAGCTTGCTGCGCTCTTAAAAGGTGTAAAATGTCATGTGAACTTGATTCCGGTAAACTACGTACCTGAACGTGATTATGTACGTACGCCACGTGAACAAATTTTCTTGTTCGAGAAAACGTTAAAAGATCGTGGAGTGAATGTAACGATTCGCCGTGAACAAGGTCATGATATTGATGCAGCCTGCGGTCAGTTGCGTGCGAAGGAGCGCAAAGAAGAGACGAGGTGACGAGATGAAAGCCGTATTTCTATCGGATAAAGGAAAAGTTCGTCAACATAATGAAGATAGTGCAGGAGTTTTTCACAATTTAGATGGAAATGTATTAGCGGTAGTAGCAGATGGAATGGGAGGTCATCGAGCTGGTGATGTAGCTAGCTCGATGGCCATTCAATTATTCCATGATTATTGGAAGCAAACACATAATATGAATGAGCCGAAAAAAGTAGAACAATGGTTACATACTAGTGTTGGGATTATTAATGAGCGTATATATGAATACGCTCAGCAAAATGCGGAATGTAATGGTATGGGAACAACGCTTATAATAGCTGTTTGTACACCAAGCTTTGTGACAATAGGGCATATAGGAGATAGTCGTTGCTATATGGTATCAGAAGGAGAAATGACTCTAGTAACGGAAGATCATTCACTTGTAAATGAGCTTGTGAAACATGGTGAAATTTCGAAGGAAGACGCAGAGTATCATCCGAAAAAGAATGTGTTATTAAGAGCATTAGGAACAGAAGAAAAAGTTGGGTTAGATGTTAAAACGTTGGTGATTGAGGAAGATGATCAATTACTTCTTTGCTCTGATGGGTTATCAAACAAAGTTTCTATTGATGATATGCGACAAATTTTACAGTTAAATGAACAGCTTGAAGGTAAAGGGCAGCAACTCATTCAATTGGCAAATGATCGCGGTGGAGAAGATAATATCACACTTGTTCTTATTGATTATGCGGGTTCGACAAACGAAAGTAGGTGAAGTGCAACGTGCTGATTGGAAAACGCTTAAATGACCGTTATAAGCTGCTGAAAATGATTGGTGGTGGCGGAATGGCCAATGTATATTTAGCTCATGATGATATACTTGGCCGAGATGTAGCGGTAAAAATATTAAGACTCGACTACTCAAATAACGAAGAGTTTATTAAACGTTTCCATCGAGAAGCGCAGTCTGTTACAACGTTGTCGCATCCAAATATTGTGAATATGTATGATGTCGGAGAAGAAGATGGTATATACTATCTTGTCATGGAATATGTACCAGGGCAAACATTGAAGCAATACATAATTGAGCGAGGGATGTTACCTATAGGAGAAGCTCTTGATATTATGGAGCAGTTAACATCCGCTATGGCACATGCCCATCATTTTGAAATTGTGCATCGTGATATAAAGCCGCACAATATTTTAATTCGAGCTGATGGAATAATAAAAGTAACAGATTTTGGAATTGCGACAGCTACAAGTGCGACAACAATTACACATACAAATTCAGTGCTCGGTTCAGTCCATTATTTATCACCAGAACAGGCACGTGGCGGGATAGCAAATAAACAATCAGATATCTATTCTCTGGGGATAGTTATGTTTGAATTGTTAACAGGAAGACAACCGTTTTCTGGCGAATCTGCTGTTGCTATAGCTTTAAAACATTTACAAAGTGAAATCCCATCACCAAAAAGATGGAATGAAAATATTCCGCAAAGTGTTGAAAATATTATATTAAAAGCAACTGCAAAAGATCCGTTCCATCGATATCAATCTGCCAATGCGATGAAGCGAGATATTGAAACTGCGCTATATCCAGAGAGGATAAATGAGCAACCATTTTACATACCAGAAGATATGGAAGCGACGAAAGCGATTCCGATTATTCAACAAGAACAATTATTTGAAAATGTAAGTGATGAAACAATTGTTTTAAAAGGGAGTAAGGTGGAAGAACCGGTAAGAGCAGAAGCAGCTAAGTTAGATAAGAAGAAAAAACGGAGTAACAAGTGGCTTAAAGTTTTAATTTCAACATTTTTATTTTTAGCAATAGGAATAACATTAGCGCTTACGGTTATTCCAGGATTATTTATTCCGAAAGATGTGAAAGTTCCTGATGTGGCTGGTATGAAATACACGACAGCTGTAAATACATTAGTAGAAAAGGGCTTTGAGGTGACGGAGCCTAATATTGTATATACAGATGATGTTGAAGTTGGGGATGTAATAAAAACGGACCCTGTAGCAGGAAGAGTCGTAAAAGAAAACGCTAAAATTACTATCTATCAATCAGGTGGAAAAAAGAAAAGTAAGATGGCGAATTTCACAGGGCAAAACTTTGAGAGTGTAAAAGCTGAGTTAGAAGAAAAATATAAACAAGTTACAGTAAATTATATTGAAAATGATAAGCCGAAAGGTGAAATTGTAGAGCAAATTCCGACGCCTGATCAAATGGTTATAGAAGCGGAGCAAGAACTGAAAATCTGGGTAAGTAAAGGTCCTTATCAAATTAGACCAGGTGACTTTTCGGGGTGGACTGAAAATAGTGTAACTGGTTATTTGAATGAGAGAAAACTAACGTCAGATATAAAACGAGAGTATTCAGATACAGTCGAAAAAGGACTTGTAATTTCGCAATTTCCAAAACCAGGTACACCATTAAAAGAGGGAGATAAAGTAACTATTATTATCTCTGATGGTCAAAAACCTAAAGTGACTAAAACGGTAAAAGTGGACAATATCTCTATCCTATATGAGCCTGCTGTAACAGGTGAAAAAAAACCGCAAACAATAGAAATTTATAAAGAAGACATGCAGCAAAAAATGGATAGACCGGTTGAAACGAGAACAATTACTGAATCAGCGACTATTTCTTTAGAATTTGTAATTCAAGAAGGTTCAAAGGGACACTATAAAATTGTACGAGATGGAATAACGATTATTGATAAAGAAGTACCATATCCAACTCAATAATAGTGAAAGTCTACTTATTATTATTATTATTATTATTATTATTATTATTGCCTGTTATGCTGTCTACAAAGTGGACGGTATAGCAGGCAAAAATATATGATTCAAAAAGCTAGTAAAGTGATGCAGCTGTAAATATTTTTTTGCATTTAATGGGAAATTTAATGTATATTAGCGAAAGTATATATGGTAGGTTTTGAAATCTTTATTTGGAAAAATTAAATCCATTCATTTTTAAATTCAGCATCACCTTATACAAAAAAAGGAGAATTCTATGCCAGAAGGAAAAATTATAAAAGCTTTAAGTGGGTTTTATTACGTGCAGCATGAAGAAGGGGTTACGCAATGTCGTGGGCGAGGTGTATTTAGAAAAAATAAAATTACACCACTTGTAGGAGACCAAGTTGTTTTTCAGGCAGATAATCCAACTGAAGGTTATGTGCTTGAAGTGTTTGATCGGAAAAATGAACTTGTTAGACCTCCTATTGCTAATGTCGATCAAGCGATCCTTGTGTTCTCTGCAGTAGAACCAGATTTTAACCCTGGACTGTTAGATCGATTTTTAGTGCTGATTGAATATCATAACATTAAGCCAATTATTTGTATTAGCAAGATGGATTTAGTAGATGAAAAGATGAAAGCAACTGTTGAAGCTTATGCGAATGATTATCGTGAGATGGGTTATGATGTTTTATTTACTTCTATTAATACGTCAGAAAGTATTGATATATTAAAACCATACTTAGAAAATTGTGTTTCTGTCGTTGCGGGTCAATCTGGTGTCGGGAAATCTTCAATGCTTAATGTGCTACGTCCAGAATTAGAGCTGAAAACAAATGATATTTCCTCCCATTTAGGACGCGGGAAGCATACGACAAGACACGTAGAATTAATTGCAATTGGGAGTGGGCTAGTAGCAGATACACCGGGTTTTAGTTCACTAGATTTCATTGATATAGAAGTAGAAGATCTTACATATTGTTTTCCAGAGTTGAAAGAAGCGAGCCAATACTGTAAATTTAGAGGGTGTACACATCTTTCTGAACCGAAATGTGCGGTGAAAGCTGCGGTTGAAGAAGGGAAGATTACAGAATATCGCTATAAGAACTATAAACAATTCGTAGAAGAAATTAGAGAGAGAAAGCCGAGGTATTAGTTATGATTAAAATTGCACCATCGATTTTATCAGCAGATTTTTCAAAATTAGGGGAAGAGATTAAAGATGTAGAAAAGGGCGGAGCGGATTACATTCACGTTGACGTAATGGATGGACATTTCGTACCAAATATTACGATTGGACCGTTAATTGTAGAAGCAATCCGTCCGATTACATCATTACCATTAGATGTACATTTAATGATTGAAAATCCTGATAACTATATCCCGACTTTCGCACAAGCGGGAGCGGATATTATTACTGTTCACGTAGAGGCGTGTCCGCATCTACATCGTACAATTCAGTTAATTAAATCTCATGGCATTAAAGCAGGTGTTGTATTAAATCCACATACGCCAGTTTCAGTGATTGAGCATGTATTAGAAGATATAGATATGGTATTACTTATGACAGTAAACCCTGGATTTGGTGGACAGAAGTTTATCCATTCTGTATTACCGAAAATTAAACAAGTTGCAGACATGGTGAAAGAGCGCAATCTAGAAGTAGAAATTGAAGTTGATGGTGGTGTAAATGCTGAAACAGCAAGACTTTGTGTGGAAGCGGGAGCAAATGTACTTGTAGCTGGGTCAGCAGTATACAATCAAAAAGACCGCGGTGAAGCAATTCGCGTAATTCGTGGGTAGTGATGAACTTTTATCCTAGTAAGGTATTTATAGGATAGGGTAAAAATACGTAAAAAGGCAATCTACCGAATGGCAGATTGCCTTTTTACAATGGAAGGGGAAGAAAAAATGATTATTCATATTTTGGCAGGAGGACCTTCGGAATATTGCGCAGATTTTGCTCGATATGAGAATGAGGAAGTAGTATGGGCAGCGGTTGATAGGGGAGTATACCGTCTATTAAAGAAAGGGATTACACCGGCTGTTGCGTTTGGAGATTACGATTCAGTTACTGAAGAAGAATTAGTATGGATGGGACAGCAAACGAACGAATTACATATTGTTCCGCGAGAAAAAGATCAAACGGATTTAGAAATTGCAATCAACTGGGCATTAGAACAGAAGCCGGCACTAATTCGTATTTTTGGTGCTACCGGTGGAAGGCTTGATCACGGTTTGGCAAATATACAGATGCTTTTAAAAGGATTAGAAGTAGAGATAGAAATGTGTATTGTGGACAATAAAAATGAAATAACAGTTAAAAAAGTGGGTACACATATAATTGAAGAAAATAAAAATTTTCCTTATGTATCTTTTGTACCAGTTACTGAAATAGTGGAAGGGATTACATTGTTTGGTTTTAAGTACCCTCTTACTAATAAAACAATAGAGTGGGGATCAACACTTTGTATTAGTAACGAACTCGTTGAGGAAAAAGGTACTTTTTCATTTACTTCTGGCATATTAATGTTGATAAGAAGCACTGATTGAAGAAACAATTTTGCTCCTTACATCATATAGTGACCAAGTGGAGTAATGGGGATTAGGAGGGAAACCATGAGATTTTATACAATTAAGTTACCTAAATTTCTTGGTGGAATAGTTCGTGCAATGTTAAATACCTTTAAAAAAGATTAAAAAAAGCACCTATCACCGGTGCTTTTTCCATTGTTATAGTAAAAAAAGAGCCTATTGGCTCTTTTTTTTATTATTAAACACGTTCGATTTTGCCAGATTTTAATGCTCTAGCAGAAACGTAAACACGTTGAACTTTTCCGTCGATGCGTACGCGAACTTTTTGAAGGTTAGCGCCCCACTTACGTTTTGTAGCGTTCATTGCGTGAGAACGAGAGTTACCAGAACGAGCTTTTCTTCCAGTAATAGCACAAACACGAGCCATTTATATTTCCCTCCCTTGATACCTTACCATACGTAATTTTTCAATGTTAGTCTTTTATGCGATGCTAAAAACACTACTATAATTTAACACAACTAAAAAGAGAATGCAACACCGTAGAAAAAAGAAATCAAGAAAATTTACTTGACACTATATGTCAATGAAGAAAAGTTGAAATCCATAAAAATTGCTTGACATATTATAGTGGTACATGTTGTATAATAACAATGGACTATTTTGCTCATCATAAAAAAGTGTAATTTAAAACATAAAATATGAGAGTGAAAAGAAAGAACGATGGAATTTTCTTTAAAAAGATTATATGATAGTAACTAAAGTAGTCTAGCTCACTTTCACCATTTATGAAGGGGGAAACGAGATGTCAATTGAAATTAAAACGAAGTACGGTCAAATTGATATTAGTACAGATGTAATTGCAACAATTGCTGGAGGTGCCGCGGTAGATTGCTACGGTATCGTAGGTATGGCATCAAAAAATCAGTTAAAAGATGGATTAACAGACATTTTACGAAAAGAAAACTTTACTAGAGGTGTTATTGTTCGTAAAGATGAAGATGAAGTACATATTGATATGTATATTATTGTGAGCTATGGTACGAAAATTTCAGAAGTGGCACATAATGTGCAGACGAAAGTGAAATATACATTAGATCAAACTGTAGGACTAGCAGTAGATTCTGTAAACATCTACGTACAAGGAGTTAAAGTAATAAACTTGTAATGTGCATTAAGGAGGAAAATCTGTGTCAATTCAAAAAATTGATGGAAAACGTTTATCACAAATGATCATGCAAGGAGCGAATAATTTAACAAACAATGTTCAGCTTGTTGATGCATTAAACGTATTTCCAGTTCCAGATGGCGATACCGGTACAAACATGAACTTATCTATGACTTCAGGTGCGCGTGAAGTGAAAGCAAACCCTTCACAGCATGCTGGTAAAGTCGGCGTAAGTTTAGCCAAAGGATTATTAATGGGAGCTCGTGGTAACTCTGGAGTTATTTTATCTCAGTTGTTCCGTGGTTTCTCTAAATCCATTGAACAAAAAGAAGAATTAACAACAGTTGATTTTGCTGCAGCACTAGAAGCTGGAGTAGAGGCGGCTTATAAAGCGGTTATGAAACCGATTGAAGGAACGATTTTAACGGTTGCAAGAGAAACGGGTAAATATGCAGTAACAGTTGCGAAAAAACAGCGCGACTTTGTTTTGTTTATGGAAGACGTTGTGAAAGAAGCAAACGCATCGTTAAATCGTACGCCAGATTTATTACCTGTATTAAAACAAGTTGGCGTTGTAGATAGCGGTGGTAAAGGTCTTGTAGTGGTATACGAAGGATTTTTAGCTGACTTAAAAGGAGAAACGATTTCTTCTGATGCACCGACGCAACCATCTATGAATGAAATGGTACGCGCAGAACATCACCGTAGTGTACAAAGCCAATTGAGTACAGAAGATATTAAGTATGGATATTGTACGGAGTTCATGGTGAAATTAGAGGCTGAAAAGGTGAAAGAGCATAATTTCTCTGAACAAAAATTCCGTGAAGATATTAGTGTATATGGTGATTCTCTACTAGTTGTGTCTGATGATGAAATTGTAAAAGTTCATATCCATGCAGAACATCCTGGAGACGCTATGAACTACGGACAAAAATACGGTAGTTTAATTAAGATTAAAGTAGAAAATATGCGTGAACAGCATACTGCTTTATTAGATGAACCTACTATGGTTCCTGAACAACCAGCTCAATCGAAAGAAAAACAACCATATGGTATCGTAACTGTAGCTATGGGGTCTGGTATTAAAACTTTATTTGAGAGCATCGGTGCAACGAAAGTTATCGAAGGTGGTCAAACGATGAATCCAAGTACGGAGGATATCGTGAAGGCAATTGAAGAAGCAAATGCTGAAAAAATCATTATTTTACCGAATAACGGAAATATTGTAATGGCAGCAGAACAAGCGGCATCAGTTGTAGATCAAGAAGTTATTGTTGTTCGTTCGAAAACAGTTCCTCAAGGTATGGCAGCAATGTTAGCATTTAACCCAGTTGGAACGTTAGAAGAGAATGAAGAAAATATGCAAGAAGCTTTATCTCATGTGAAAACAGGTCAAATTACGTATGCTGTACGTGATACGGAAATTGATGGTGTAGCAATTCAAAAAGATGACTTCATGTGTATTGCAGATGGGAAAATTGTATCTACAAATGCTGAAAAAGTAGGAGCTGCGAAGCAATTACTAGAAGCGCTTATTGATGAAGATTCTGAAATCGTAACGATTCTACAAGGTGAGGATGCAACTGACGAAGAAGTAGCAGAGTTAGTTGAATTTGTAGAAGAGAAATTTGAAGATGCAGAAGTAGAAGTGCATGCTGGAAACCAACCAGTGTATTCTTTCATCTTCTCTGTAGAATAAGATAAGATTCGTTTTGAAAATAAATGGATTACTTACTTGCTAATGGATAAGAAGTAGTAATATGAAGTTTATTACTAGTTTTTATTCAAAAGGCTAGCATATTGAAGAGAGAAAAGAGCCTTGCTGCTAATAGTGAGGCTCTTTTTTACTTGTTTTATATAAGGGATTTGAGTAGTTTCTCTTAGAATGCCTATGATAGAATATATAAGGTGAAAGAGAGCGATTACAGATGCTAATTGGTACTCAAATAAAATGCAATAAAGAAAATAATGTGACGGGGTGTGAGAATCTTGAATGATGTTGTACAAGTTCCTGTTACGGATGTAAAGGGGATCGGAGGAGAAACATCTGAGTTACTACATGAGATGGGTATTTATACAGTTTCTCATCTATTAGAACATTTTCCGTACCGTTATGAAGATTATGCGATGAAAGATCTTGCTGAAGTAAAGCATGATGAACGTGTAACGGTTGAAGGAAAGATTCATAGTGCTCCTTTGCTGCAATATTATGGTAAGAAGAAATCGCGTTTAACAGTTCGTGTTCTCGTCGGTCGTTATTTAATTACGGCGGTATGTTTTAATAGGCCTTACTATAAGCAAAAATTAAAGTTAGATGAAACGGTAACGATTACTGGTAAATGGGATCAACATCGTCAAACAATTGCTGTATCAGAACTTCATTTTGGGCCGGTTGTACGTCAACAAGAAGTGGAACCTGTTTATTCAGTAAAGGGGAAACTTACAGTAAAACAGATGCGTCGTTTTATTGCTCAAGCGTTAAAGGAATATGGAGATTCTATAGTCGAAGTGTTACCGGATGGTTTGTTAGGGCGATATAAATTATTACCAAGATATGAAGCGCTTAGGGCATTGCATTTTCCGGTAGGACAGGAAGATTTGAAGCAAGCGCGTCGCCGTTTTGTATATGAAGAATTTTTCTTATTTCAGCTGAAAATGCAAACGCTCCGGAAAATGGAGAGGGAAAATTCAAAAGGGACCAAGAAAGAGATTCCGTCAGTAGAATTACAAGAATTTATCGATGCACTGCCGTTTCCATTAACGGGTGCACAGCGCCGAGTTGTAGATGAAATTTTGAAAGATATGACATCTCCTTATCGGATGAACCGACTATTGCAAGGTGACGTTGGTTCTGGGAAAACGGTTGTTGCTGCGATTGGCCTTTATGCATCGAAATTAGCTCATTATCAAGGTGCTTTAATGGTTCCTACAGAAATTTTAGCTGAGCAACATTATCAGTCGCTTGCTGAAACGTTTTCGCATTTTGGTATTAAGGTGGAACTGTTAACAAGTTCTGTTAAAGGTGCGAGACGTCGAGAAATTTTAGCGAAGTTAGAACAAGGAGAAATAGATATTCTTGTTGGAACGCATGCCTTAATTCAAGATGAAGTTATATTTCATAGGTTGGGTCTCGTTATTACAGATGAACAGCATCGATTTGGTGTAGCGCAGCGCCGAGTTTTACGGGAGAAAGGTGAAAGTCCAGATGTATTATTTATGACAGCGACACCAATTCCGCGTACGCTTGCGATTACTGCATTTGGAGAGATGGATGTTTCGATAATCGATGAGATGCCAGCAGGTAGAAAGGTGATTGAAACATATTGGGCAAAACATGATATGTTAGATCGCGTTCTCGGTTTTGTTGAAAAGGAGATAAAAAAAGGAAGACAGGCATACGTTATTTGTCCTCTAATTGAAGAATCTGAGAAACTTGATGTGCAAAATGCTATCGACTTACATAGTATGCTGACGCATCATTACCAAGGGAAATGCCAAGTTGGATTGATGCATGGGAGATTATCGTCTCAGGAAAAAGAAGAGATAATGGGACAGTTTAGTGAAAATAAAGTGCAAATTCTTGTATCGACAACAGTTGTTGAAGTAGGTGTGAACGTACCGAATGCGACTGTAATGGTTATTTATGATGCAGAACGTTTCGGTTTATCGCAGCTTCATCAGCTTAGAGGGCGTGTCGGCCGTGGTAGTGAACAATCATATTGTTTATTAATAGCAGACCCTAAATCAGAAACAGGGAAAGAAAGAATGCGCATAATGACTGAAACAAATGATGGATTTGTATTGTCAGAAAAAGATTTAGAATTACGAGGTCCTGGAGATTTCTTTGGGAGTAAGCAAAGTGGCTTACCAGAATTTAAGGTTGCTGACATGGTACATGATTATCGAGCGTTAGAAACAGCAAGGCAAGATGCGGCGATACTAGTAGATTCAGAAGCGTTTTGGCACAATGATCAGTACGCTGCCTTGCGTACGTATCTTGATGGGACAGGTGTGTTCCAAGGAGAGAAGCTCGATTAAAGGGAGTCAACAAAAGTTTTTGTTGCATTCTACTTTTAATGATTATATACTACTGTTAGTACCTAGTCATAAAAATGGATGGTGCGGTATGAAAAAAAGAAGAAGTAAAAAAGAAAGACAAGAGTTATTACAACAAACAATCGAATCAAATCCTTTTATTACGGATGAAGATTTAGCGGAAAAATTTCAAGTGAGTATACAAACAGTACGACTTGATCGTATGGAATTGTCTATTCCTGAATTAAGAGAGAGAATTAAACATGTAGCTACAAAGCAACATGAAGAAGATGTGAAATCTTTACCGTTAGAAGAGGTTGTTGGAGAAATTATTGATATTGAATTAGATAGACATGCAATCTCTATCTTTGAAGTAAAGGTAGAACATGTATTTAAAAGAAATCAAATTGCCCGTGGGCATCATCTGTTTGCGCAAGCAAACTCACTAGCTGTTGCGGTTATTGATGAAGAATTAGCTTTAACTGCAAAGTCTACCATTCGATACATTCGCCCTGTAAAATTAGGGGAGCGTGTTGTTGCAAAAGCGCGCGTTGAAGATGTAGAGAATGATAAGGGACGGACGGTTGTCAAAGTGCGTAGCTTCGTTGGAGAAGAACTTGTTTTTACAGGCACTTTTGAAATGTATCGATCTAGTAATTATAGTGAGGAAGGTAACAACTTATGAAAATCGCAATAGATGCAATGGGCGGAGATCACGCTCCAAAGGCTGTAGTATTAGGGGCAATGAAAGCTATTAAGGAATATTCTGATTTACATATTACGTTAGTAGGGAAAGAAGAGGAAATTCGTCAATACTTAACGAGTGATGAACGAATTACTATTCTTCATACAGACGAAAAAATAGAATCAACGGAGGAACCGGTAAGAGCGGTTCGTCGAAAAAAACAAGCTTCAATGGTGCTTGCGGCACAACAAGTAAAGGATGGAGAAGCAGACGCTTGTATATCCGCAGGTAGTACAGGAGCTTTAATGGCAGCTGGATTATTTGTAGTCGGTCGTATGGAAGGAATTGAGCGACCAGCTTTATCGCCTACAATGCCAACTGTAGATGGAAAAGGTTTTGTTATGTTAGATGTTGGAGCAAATGTTGATGCAAAACCAATTCATTTATATCAATATGCAGTAATGGGATCTGTTTATGCTGAGAAGGTAAGAGGAATTGAAAATCCTCGCGTTGGACTATTAAACGTTGGAACAGAGGATGGAAAAGGAAACGAGCTTTCAAAGCAAGTGTTTGCAATGCTTAAAGATGCGCCAATTAATTTCGTTGGGAACGTTGAATCAAGAGATTTATTGCAAGGTGTAGCAGATGTTGTTGTATGTGATGGTTTTACAGGGAATGTAGCGTTGAAATCATTAGAGGGAACAGCACTTGCGCTATTCTCTATGTTGAAAGAACAACTAATGAGTTCGTTTACGAGTAAATTAGCAGCGGCGGTATTAAAACCAAAACTTATGGTATTAAAAGATAAAATGGATTATTCGGAGTATGGAGGAGCTGCATTATTTGGATTGAAAGCACCTGTCATTAAGGCTCACGGTTCTTCTAATGACCAGTCGATATTTAGTGCGATTCGTCAAACGAGAGAAATGGTAGCGAAAGAAGTAATTCCTACGATTTCAAGCGTAATGGAGAAAGAGTCACTCCAATAAGAGGAGGATTTGAAATGGGAAAAATAGCATTTCTTTTTCCGGGCCAAGGTTCACAGGCAGTTGGAATGGGTAAACAATTAGCAGAGAATAATAAAGAGGTTGCAAAAGTGTTTGCAAAAGCAGATGAGGTGTTGCAAGATTCACTTTCAGAAGTGATTTTTGAAGGACCGCAGGAAAAGCTTACATTAACAACAAATGCGCAGCCTGCATTATTAACAACGAGTTTTGCTATTTTGACAGCTTTGAAAGAGTATGACATTACACCTGACTTTGTCGCTGGTCATAGTTTAGGCGAATATAGCGCTCTTGTAGCAGCTGGTGCATTAACTTTTGAAGATGCTGTATATGCTGTAAGGAAACGCGGGGAATATATGGAAGAAGCTGTTCCGGGTGGGGAAGGCGCAATGGCAGCTATATTAGGTGCTGATCCACATATGCTGAAACAAGTTACAGAAGAAGTAACAAGTGAAGGATATGCAGTGCAAATCGCTAATATGAATAGTACGAAGCAAATTGTAATTTCTGGAACGAAGCAAGGCGTAGAGGTTGCCTCTCAAAGAGCGAAAGAAAATGGTGCAAAGAGAGCGATTCCACTAAAAGTAAGTGGGCCATTCCATTCTTCACTTATGAAGCCGGCAGCTGAGAAGTTCCAAAAAGTTTTAAATGAAATTACAATTCATGACACGAATATTCCTGTTATTGCAAATGTTACGGCGGAAGTTATTACACGTGGTGCAGACATTCAAGAAAAGTTAATCGAACAGCTTTATTCGCCTGTATTATGGTACCCGTCTATTGAATATATGGTGAACCAGGGAGTAGATATATTTATTGAAATTGGACCTGGAAAAGTACTTGCTGGACTTATGAAGTCAATTGATTCATCAGTAAAAGCATATGCGATATACGATGAAGAGACATTAAAAGATACCATTTCAAATTTGAGAGGAGAAAACTGATGTTAAAAGGGAAGGTAGCATTAGTAACTGGCGCTTCACGTGGAATTGGTCGCGCGATTGCGATCGATTTAGCGAAACAAGGGGCAAATGTAGTAGTAAATTATGCTGGTAATGAACAAAAAGCAAATGAAGTAGTAGATGAAATTAAAAAATTAGGTTCTGATGCAATTGCGGTAAGAGCAGATGTTGCAAATGCTGATGATGTTACAGATATGGTGAAACAAACAGTAGATACATTTGGACAAGTTGATATTCTTGTAAATAATGCTGGTGTAACGAAAGATAATTTATTAATGCGTATGAAAGAAGAAGAATGGGATACAGTTATTAATACAAACTTAAAAGGTGTATTCTTATGTACAAAAGCAGTATCTCGTTATATGATGCGTCAACGTCATGGTAGAATTATAAATATCGCTTCTGTTGTTGGTGTTATAGGAAACCCAGGACAAGCTAACTATGTTGCTGCTAAAGCGGGTGTTATTGGATTAACAAAAACATCTGCAAAAGAGTTAGCAAGTCGAAATATTACAGTGAATGCAATTGCGCCGGGCTTTATTGCGACTGATATGACGGATGTACTAGATGAGAATATTAAAGCCGAAATGTTAAAAGTTATTCCAGCTGCTCAATTTGGTGAAGCGAAAGATATCGCGAATGCTGTAACGTTTTTTGCTTCTGATCAAAGCAAATATGTTACAGGTCAAACGTTAAATGTTGATGGCGGTATGGTAATGTAATAAAAGAATCGATTTCACCTAGTTTTTTTGGTTAATATTTAATATAATATTTGAGGGGAGGTGAATGGAATGGCAGATGTTTTAGAGCGCGTAACAAAAATCATCGTTGATCGTTTAGGAGTAGAAGAGACTGAGGTAGTACCAGCTGCAAGCTTCAAGGAAGATTTAGGAGCAGACTCCCTAGATGTAGTAGAACTTGTAATGCAATTAGAAGATGAATTCGAAATGGAAATTTCTGATGAAGATGCTGAAAAGATTGCTACTGTTGGCGATGCTGTGACTTACATAGAGAGTCATCTATAATGCTTAAGTGAAGTCCCGTTTTTTAGCGGGGCTTTCTCGGCTTATATCTGGAGGGACCTATGCCGTACCGAAAATATAGAGAAAAAAAATACGAAACAAAATATCGTGAAGCATTTAAAGTGTTTCAAGAAAAGATAGGTATTACGTTTACGGATGAAAAATTATTGATTCAAGCATTTACGCATTCATCGTATGTGAATGAGCATCGAAAAAAACCGCATGAAGATAATGAGCGTCTTGAATTTCTTGGAGATGCAGTATTGGAACTGACTGTATCGCAGTATCTGTTTCAAAAATATCCGACAATGAGCGAAGGAGAGTTAACAAAACTACGTGCAGCTATTGTATGTGAGCCATCTCTTGTTCGTTTTGCGAACGAATTGTCATTTGGTAGCCTTGTTTTATTAGGAAAAGGTGAAGAAATGACAGGTGGACGTGAACGACCAGCTTTATTAGCGGATGTCTTTGAAGCGTTTATTGGTGCCCTTTATCTTGATCAAGGGCTAGAAACAGTTTGGGAATTCTTAAAAGAAATTGTATATCCGAAAATTAATGAGGGTGCTTTTTCTCATGTGATGGATTATAAGAGTCAGTTGCAAGAATTGATTCAGCGTGATGGCAGTGGCAATGTTGAGTATCAAATTTTGCAAGAAAAAGGACCAGCTCACAATCGAGAATTTGTGTCACGTGTTACGTTAAATAACGTAGCTTTAGGTCTTGGTAGTGGTAAGTCAAAAAAAGAAGCAGAGCAACAAGCTGCTGCAGAAGCATTGAAAAAATTAAAAGAACAACTATAAGGAATCCCCCTTTGAATGAGGGGGATTCCTTGTGCATAGAATGAAACTTTCTTTTTGTTTATAAAGAAAAAGAAGGTAAATCCGTATAATACTTGTTTTTGTATAGAGAACATTTATAAAGACGGAGAATAGGAGGAAGGCCTTTCGTGTTTTTAAAAAGATTAGAAATAGCAGGGTTTAAGTCTTTTGCTGAGCGTGTATCTGTTGATTTTGTCCCAGGTGTAACTTCTGTAGTAGGACCTAATGGAAGCGGGAAAAGTAATATTACTGATGCAATTCGCTGGGTACTTGGTGAACAATCTGCAAAATCATTACGTGGTGCAAAGATGGAGGATATTATTTTTGCAGGCAGTGATACGAGGAGAGCGGTTAATGTTGCTGAAGTAACAATAACTTTAAATAATGAAGATCAACGTTTACCAATTGAATACAATGAGGTGTGTGTAACACGTCGTGTATCTCGTTCAGGTGATAGTGATTTTTATATTAATAAACAATCATGTAGATTGAAAGATATTATTGATTTATTTATGGACTCTGGTATGGGAAGAGAAGCTTTTTCGATTATTAGCCAGGGGAAAGTTGAAGAGATTTTAAGTAGTAAGTCAGAAGAGCGTCGAGGTGTATTTGAAGAAGCGGCAGGCGTACTAAAATACAAACTTCGCAAAAAGAAAGCTGAAGGTAAATTAGCAGAGACACAAGAAAACTTAAATCGTGTGCAAGATATAATTCATGAATTAAGTAGTCAAGTAGAACCTTTAGAAAGACAAGCTTCTATTGCGAAAGATTATCTTGAGAATAAAGAAGAATTAGAGAAAGTAGAAGCTGCGCTTATTGTCCATGAAATTGAAGAATTGCATGAGAAATGGGAAGCGCTTCGAAATCAGTTTGGGCATAATAAAAACGAAGAAGCTAAAATGTCAACGAATTTACAAAAAAGTGAAGAAGAGCTTGAGGAATTACGAGGACAATTACAAGCGGTAGATGAGTCTGTAGACTCGTTACAAGAAGTACTTCTTCTTTCTAGTAAAGAGCTAGAAAAACTTGAAGGACAGCGCGAGTTGTTAAAAGAGAGAAAGCAAAATGCTACGACGCATTGTGCGCAACTTGAGCAGTTAATTGTTGAATTAACAGAGAAAGCTAAAAGTTACGATGGTGAGATTGATTCAAGTACAGAAGCTTTAATGCAATTTGTGAATGAAGTAAAAGAGTTGGAGCAAAAATTGCATGATAATGAGCAATTACTTGCTACTTTTGCTGACAATTTAGAGGAACAGATTGAGAATTTAAAAGGTGACTATATTGAGCTTTTAAATCAACAAGCTAGTCATCGTAATGAATTATCTATGATTGAAGAACAATCTAAACAACAAAACTCTAAAAATGAACGCCTTGATGAAGAAAATGCGAAATATGTAGAAATGCGTATGGAAATTACAGCGAAAAAGACGAAACTTGTAGAAAGTTACGAACAAGCGAAAGAAAAAGTAGCTGGCATTCTCTCAAACATACAGAAGACAGAGGCGGCGCTTGGGAAATGTAAGACGCAGTATAGTGAAAATGAAACAAAACTGTATCAAGCATATCAATTTGTGCAACAGGCACGTTCTCGAAAAGAAATGCTTGAAGAGATGCAAGAAGATTATTCTGGATTCTATCAAGGTGTACGTGAAGTATTGAAAGCTAGAGAAAATAGGTTGCAAGGTATCGAGGGGGCTGTTGCGGAACTGTTAACGGTACCGAAAGAATACGAAGTTGCAATGGAAATCGCTCTAGGTGCAGCGATGCAGCATATTGTTGTACAAACAGAGGAGCATGCTCGTAATGCGATTGCATTTTTAAAGCAAAATAAACATGGACGTGCAACGTTTTTACCGCAAGCTGTTATTAAAAGCAGATCATTATCATTTGAGCAATTACGCATTGCAAATCAACACCCATCGTTTGTAGGTGTGGCGGCAGAACTTGTGCAGTACAATAATAAATATGAAAATGTAGTTTCAAATTTATTAGGTACTGTTATTGTTGCAAAAGATTTACGCGGGGCGAATGAGTTGGCGAAACAACTACAATACCGTTATCGCATTGTAACAATCGAAGGTGATGTAGTGAACCCTGGCGGTTCTATGACAGGTGGAGCGGTAAAACAGGCGAAATCTTCTTTATTAGGACGTCAACGTGAGCTAGAAGAGTGGACGAACAAGTTAACTGATATGGAAGAAAAAACGACGAAGTTAGAAAACTTTGTTAAAGCAGTAAAGCAAGAAATTCAAGAAAAAGAAGTACAAATACGCGAACTGAGACAAAGTGTAGAGGTAGAGCGTGTAGAAGAACAGAAATTAAGAGAAGAAATTAGTCGCTTAGAATTAGAAGAACATCGTATTAATGATCGTTTATCAATTTATGATTTAGAGATTGAAGGGTTCTTACAAGATCAAGTGAAAATGCAAGGGCGTAAAGAAGAGCTAGAAAAGATTTTAGCGACCCTTCAAGTGGAGATTACGGAATTAGATAGTAACATTGCAGCTTTAACGAAACAAAAAAGTGAGCAGCATTCTTCGAAAGAAAAAGTTCAAAAAGAAATGACAGAGTTAAAAGTGTTAGCAGCTGAAAAGCAACAACGCTTATCTAACCAAAAAGAAAAAGTTGAACGATTGACGAAGGAAAAAGAAGAAACAGATGCAACGCTTGTTAAAACGAAAGAGGACTTAGCATTCTTAAAACAAGAAATGACATCGAACTCAAGTGGTGAAGAGCAAATTACGAATATGATTGAGAAGAAAGCATACGATCGTAATCAAACTTCAGAGTTAATTCGCTCTCGTCGTGAACAACGTGTATCGTTACAAGAGAGAGTAGAACAGTTAGAGCGTAATCTGAAAGAGACCACAGGTAAACATAAATACATTCTTGAGATGTTGAAAGATCAAGAGGTGAAAATTAACCGACTTGATGTAGAGTTAGAAAATAGATTACAACATTTACGTGAAACATATACAATTTCATTTGAAGCGGCAAAACTAAAATATACAATGACAATGCCTGCAGAAGATGCGCGTAAGAAAGTAAAATTAATCAAATTATCCATAGAAGAGTTAGGTACAGTGAACCTAGGGGCAATTGATGAATATGAACGTGTAGCGGAGCGTCATACATTCTTACTAGAGCAGAGAGACGACCTAGAAGAAGCGAAAGCGACATTGCACCAGCTTATTACCGAAATGGATGAAGAAATGAAAAAACGCTTTTCTACTACGTTTGAAGGCATTAGAATGGAGTTTCAATCGGTATTCTCTGAATTATTTGGAGGCGGTAGAGCGGATTTAGTAATGACTAATCCAGAGGATTTACTAAATACGGGTATTGATATTGTAGCACAACCGCCAGGGAAGAAACTGCAGAACTTAGGTTTACTTTCAGGTGGAGAGCGTGCTTTAACAGCAATTGCGCTTTTATTTGGTATTTTAAAAGTACGCCCAGTACCGTTCTGTGTACTAGATGAGGTAGAGGCAGCCCTTGATGAGGCGAATGTAGCTCGTTTTGCACAGTATTTAAAGAAATTCAGTGATGAGACGCAGTTTATTGTAATTACACATAGAAAAGGTACAATGGAAGAGTCTGATGTGTTGTACGGTGTAACAATGCAAGAATCGGGGGTATCTAAACTTGTTTCGGTTCGTTTAGACGCCGGAGAAGAACTTATTGCAAGTGAATAGGAAGGATGGGAAAGTATGAGTTTTTTTAAAAAACTAAAAGAAAAAATTTCAAAACAAACGGATACAGTTACAGAGAAATTTAAACAAGGATTAGAAAAAACGAGAAATTCATTTGCGGATAAAGTGAATGATTTAGTGTATCGTTACCGTAAAGTGGACGAAGATTTCTTCGAAGAGTTAGAAGAAATCTTAATCGGTGCAGACGTTGGCGTTGCGACGGTAATGGAATTAATTGACCAATTGAAAGAAGAAGTACAACGTCGTAACATTCAAGATCCAAAAGAAGTACAAGCTGTTATTTCAGAAAAACTAGTAGGAATTTACAAAGGTGACAGCGATTTTAGTAACGAAATTAATATGCAAGAGGACCAATTAACGGTTGTTTTATTTGTTGGTGTTAATGGTGTAGGAAAAACGACGACAATTGGTAAACTGGCGCATAAGTTTAAATCAGAAGGTAAGTCAGTCCTATTGGCGGCAGGAGACACATTCCGTGCTGGAGCGATTGAACAATTAGAAGTATGGGGCGATCGCGTTGGTGTAGAAGTGATTAAACAAGGATCTGGATCTGATCCAGCGGCGGTTATGTATGACGCTGTACAAGCAGCGAAAGCACGTAAGGTAGATGTATTACTATGTGACACAGCAGGACGCTTGCAAAATAAAGTGAACTTAATGAAAGAGTTAGAGAAGGTAAAGCGTGTAATTGAGCGTGAAGTACCAGGTGCTCCTCATGAAGTATTGCTTGTTATTGATGCAACAACAGGACAAAACGGTTTAAGCCAAGCGAAAACATTTCGTGAAGCAACGAATGTAACTGGTATTGTTTTAACGAAGTTAGATGGAACTGCTAAAGGTGGTATTGTATTAGCGATTCGTAACGAAATGGATGTACCGGTGAAGTTTGTTGGATTAGGAGAGCAGATGGATGACTTGCAGCAGTTTGATCCAGAACAATATGTGTATGGTTTATTTGCGAACTTAGTAGAAACAGAAGAAGTATAAGCGAAAGAAGCGGTATTTCCGCTTCTTTTTCTACAAAAAATATATGATGTTAAGAAAAAAACTTGACACTCTTTTGGACTACATGTAAACTAATTCATGTAAAGGGAAATCACTTAACAAAGGATGATCCAACATGCTCGAAAAAACAACGAGAATGAACTATTTATTTGATTTTTATCAATCGTTGTTAACGCAAAAACAAAGAAGTTATATGTCGCTTTATTATCTAGATGATTTATCTCTTGGTGAAATTGCGGAAGAATTTGATGTAAGTCGCCAAGCCGTGTATGATAACATTAAACGGACTGAAGCGATGCTTGAAGAATATGAAGAAAAATTAGTATTACTTCAAAAGTTTCAAGAGCGACAGCGACTTGTTGCAAAGCTAAAACAGCTAATCAGCGAAGAAGAGCATGTGAATGAAGAAATGAAACAAGTTGTTGAAGCTATCGAAAAATTAGATTAGGAGGGCGGCAATATGGCATTTGAAGGATTAGCCGACCGACTTCAACAGACAATGCAAAAAATCCGCGGCAAAGGAAAAGTTTCTGAAGCCGATGTGAAAGAAATGATGAGAGAAGTTCGTCTAGCTCTTTTAGAAGCGGATGTTAACTTTAAAGTAGTAAAAGATTTTGTGAAGCGTGTGTCTGAACGTGCTGTCGGACAAGATGTAATGAAAAGTTTGACACCTGGACAACAAGTAATTAAAGTTGTACAGGAAGAACTTACAGAACTTATGGGCGGAGAGCAAAGCAAAATTGCTGTTGCTAATAAGCCACCGACTGTTATTATGATGGTTGGTCTGCAAGGTGCGGGTAAAACAACGACGACAGGTA
Source organism: Bacillus thuringiensis (assembly GCF_001595725.1). GTDB lineage: Bacteria > Bacillota > Bacilli > Bacillales > Bacillaceae_G > Bacillus_A > Bacillus_A thuringiensis_K. The sequence goes on along the minus strand of NZ_CP014282.1, from coordinate 3,689,132 downwards.
AGCTTGCGAATTTGCTTCGTAAAAAGCATAATCGTAAACCGATGCTTGTTGCAGCGGATATTTACCGTCCAGCAGCGATTAAACAGCTTGAAACATTAGGGAAGCAATTGGACATGCCTGTATTTTCTTTAGGAGATCAAGTAAGTCCTGTTGAAATTGCGAAACAAGCGATTGCAAAAGCAAAAGAAGATCATCACGATTATGTTTTAATCGATACAGCGGGTCGCCTGCATATTGATGAAGAATTAATGGATGAATTAGCGAAAGTGAAAGAAGTTGCGAAACCGGATGAAATTTTCCTTGTTGTCGATGCGATGACCGGGCAAGACGCGGTAAATGTTGCACAAAGTTTCCATGAACAGTTAGGTTTAACAGGTGTTGTATTAACGAAATTAGATGGTGATACGCGCGGTGGTGCTGCATTATCTATTAAGGCTGTAACAAACACGCCGATTAAATTTGCCGGTATGGGTGAAAAACTAGATGCAATTGAAGCGTTCCATCCAGAGCGTATGGCATCCCGTATTTTAGGGATGGGCGATGTCTTAACGTTAATTGAAAAAGCGCAAGCTACAGTTGATGAAGAGAAAGCAAAAGAACTTGAGCAAAAAATGCGTACGCTTTCGTTTACGCTTGACGATTTCCTAGAACAACTTGGACAAGTGCGCCAACTTGGACCGCTTGATGAATTGTTAGGAATGCTTCCTGGTGCAAATAAAATTAAAGGGCTGAAAAATGCGCAAGTTGATGAAAAACAAATTGGGCATATTGAGGCAATTATTCGTTCTATGACTAAATTAGAACGAGAACAACCGGAAATAATCAATGCTAGTCGCAAAAAGCGCATTGCCAAAGGCAGCGGTACAACTGTACAAGAAATCAATCGTCTAATTAAGCAATTCGATGACATGAAAAAAATGATGAAGACGATGACGGGAATGCAAAAAGGTAAGAAAAAAGGACTAGGTGGATTGAAGTTTCCATTCATGTAAGGAAAAAAAGATGGCTCTGTTAAGAAAAAATACTTTACAAAGCAATAGTCTTTTTGCTAATATAATTATCTGTGTGAAATAAATTCGGAGGTGCTTTATAAATGGCAGTTAAAATTCGTTTAAAACGTATGGGAGCTAAAAAAACTCCTTTCTATCGTGTAGTTGTTGCAGATTCTCGTTCTCCTCGTGACGGACGTTTCATTGAGGAAATCGGAACTTACAATCCAGTTGCTCAACCAGCTGAAGTTAAGATCAACGAAGAAGCAGCATTAAAATGGTTAGGAAATGGTGCTAAACCATCTGATACAGTTCGTAACTTATTCTCTAACCAAGGTATCATGGAGAAATTCCACTTATCTAAACAAGGTAAGTAATTGAGGCAATGACTATGAAGAAGTTAGTCGAGACGATTGTCAAGCCTCTTGTCGATTATCCTGAAGATGTAAAAGTTACACAGGAACTTTGCAACGGAGAGATAAAGTATCGATTAACTGTACATCCTGAGGATGTTGGAAAAGTCATTGGAAAGCAAGGGAGAGTTGCGAAGGCGATTCGAATGCTCTTGTATTCAGTGGGACATCATAATGATGAAAAAGTAACACTGGAAATTCAATAAACGTAAAAAGGGCGAGGAGTTATTCCTCTCCCTTTTTTAACATTTAAATAGAGATTGCATGTTCCATCTGTGAAATGGAGATGCTTAATTTATATAGAAACCAGGGGTGACATACTATTTATGACAAAATGGTTTAACGTAGGGAAAATTGTAAATACTCATGGCGTAAGAGGAGAAATCCGTGTTATTTCTCGTACTGATTTTCCAGAAGAGCGATATAAAGTAGGAAATACGCTATACATATCGAATGAGAAAGGCACAGACTATCTTCCGGTGAAGGTAACTTCTCATCGCCAACATAAGACATTCGATTTATTAACATTTGAAGGATATAACAATGTAGATGAAGTAGAGAAGTTTAAAGGTTCTTTAATAAAAGTACCAGAAGAGCAGTTAGGCGAACTTGCTGAAGGTGAATACTACTATCATGAAATTATTGGTTGCAGTGTTGTAACGGAAGAAGGAGAAGCGCTAGGGACAATCAAAGAGATTCTATCTCCTGGTGCAAATGATGTTTGGGTAATTAAACGCCCGAAGGGTCAAGATCTCTTAATTCCTTATATCGATGACGTTGTACTTCAAGTTAATATTGAAAATAAATTAGTAACCATTCATGTAATGGAAGGGCTACTATAATGAAAATTGATATTATAACGTTGTTCCCAGACATGTTTACCGGTGTATTTGGATCTTCTATATTAAAGAAGGCGCAAGAAAAAGAAGCGGTAAACCTTCGTGTTGTTAACTTTCGTGATTATACAACAAGTAAGCATAATAGCGTAGACGATTATCCTTACGGCGGAGGAGCTGGTATGGTGCTTACTCCTCAGCCTATTTTTGATGCTGTAGAAGATTTGACGAAAGAGACAGAGCGTAAGCCGAGAGTTGTCTTAATGTGTCCGCAGGGCGAAAGATTTACGCAGAAGAAAGCGGAAGAGCTTGCAGGGGAAGAACATTTAATCTTCGTATGTGGGCATTATGAAGGATATGACGAACGAATTCGTGAGCATCTTGTAACGGATGAGATTTCTATTGGTGACTATGTATTAACGGGCGGAGAATTAGCCTCTATGGTTATTACTGATAGTGTGGTACGTCTCTTGCCGGGTGTGCTAGGAAATCATGCTTCACAAGTAGAGGATTCGTTTAGTACAGGTTTATTAGAGCATCCTCATTATACACGTCCAGCTGATTTTCGTGGTATGAAGGTACCGGATGTATTAATGTCAGGGAATCATAAAAACATTGATGAATGGCGACATAAGGAATCTTTGCGCCGAACGTATACGCGTAGACCTGATTTATTAGATGAGAGAGAGTTATCTAAACAAGAGAAAAAATGGCTTGAGGAAATAAAGCGAGAGCAGTAATAACTTCATATATTTGCTATTGCAACAGGCTTAGTAATATGCTATTATAACATTTGTGCTACTGAAATCAGTAGCCGTATTAACGATGTTCCGCTGTAATTTATTAAGACTTTATAAGAGCATCTGTTTAAAGGAGAGAATTTAATATGCAACAATTAATCGCAGAAATTACAAAAGGCCAATTAAAAACTGACCTTCCTTCATTCCGTCCTGGTGACACTTTACGTGTACACGTAAAAGTTGTTGAGGGAACTCGTGAAAGAATTCAGCTTTTCGAAGGTGTTGTAATTAAACGTCGTGGTGGCGGAATCAGTGAAACATTCACAGTTCGTAAGATTTCTTACGGTGTAGGTGTTGAGCGTACATTCCCAGTTCACACGCCAAGAATCGCGAAAATCGAAGTACTTCGCCGTGGTAAAGTACGTCGTGCTAAGTTATACTACTTACGTAACCTTCGCGGTAAAAAAGCACGTATTAAAGAAATTCGATAAGACATGTATGGGAGCTTGTAAATGCACAAGCTCCCTTTTTCCAATCTATATGAAATTTTGGTATAATACGAGCAGTTTACATAACCGTGGAGGGGAAATGCATGAAAAAAGAGAAGAGTTCACTTTGGGAATGGATTAAAGCAATTTTGATTGCTGTTGTATTAGCTGGTGTTATTAGACAGTTTTTCTTTGCGCCAATTCTCGTAGACGGGGTATCGATGGCACCTACTTTACATGATCGTGATCGAATGATTGTGAATAAAATTGGTTATCACATTGGAGATCCAAAACGCTTTGATATTATCGTATTTCGAGCAACAGAAGATAAAGATTACATTAAGCGTATTATAGGCCTGCCAGGCGATGAAATAGAGTATCGTAATGATAAACTGTATGTTAACGGAAAGGCTTATGAGGAGCCGTATTTAGACAAGCAGAAAAAGCAAATTGCTGACGGACCGCTTACATATGATTTTAATCTTGAAGAAATGACAGGCAAGAAAACCGTTCCAAAAGATCAATTATTTGTTTTAGGTGATAATCGTCGTTTTAGTAAAGATAGCCGTTCAATCGGTACGATTTCAATGGATCAAGTAATTGGTAAAGCTAATATGTTATATTGGCCGTTAGAAGACGCACGTATTGTGAAATAAATGAAAAAGAAGGTGGCAACATGGTAATTCAATGGTTTCCAGGGCATATGGCGAAGGCTAGACGCCAAGTAACGGAGAAATTAAAATTAATTGATGTTGTAATTGAACTTGTAGATGCTCGATTACCATTATCATCTCGAAACCCAATGATTGATGAAATCATTACACATAAGCCAAGGCTTGTTGTTTTAAATAAAGCGGATATGGCGGATGATCGTTTAACAAAACAATGGATCGCATATTTTAAAGAAAAAGGCCATATGGCAATTTCGATTAACGCGCAAGCTGGACAAGGTATGAAGGAAATTGCAGCAGCTTGTAAAGTGCTTGTTAAAGAAAAATTTGATAAAATGGTTGCAAAAGGTATTAGACCGAGAGCGATTCGTGCATTAATTGTAGGTATACCAAATGTTGGTAAATCTACATTGATTAATAAATTGGCAAAGAAAAATATTGCTAAAACAGGAGATCGTCCAGGTGTGACAACAGCTCAACAATGGATTAAAGTTGGGAAGGAAATGGAATTGTTAGATACACCAGGTATTCTGTGGCCTAAATTTGAAGATCAATTAGTGGGTCTTCGTTTAGCGACAACGGGTGCAATTAAAGATTCAATTTTAAATTTACAAGATGTAGCTGTTTACGCATTACGTTTTATGGAGAAACATTATCCAGAACGCTTGAAAGAACGCTATAATTTAAATGAGATTCCAGAAGATATCGTGGAATTATTCGATGCAATTGGAAAAAATAGAGGCTGCTTAATGGGCGGCGGAATGATTGATTATGATAAGACATCTGAGCTTGTGCTTCGTGAGCTTCGTGGTGGCAAACTTGGAAAAATGACGTTTGAAACACCGGAAGAGTTTGCAGAGCAAGTAGAAGATGTGGAAAAAATAGAAGAAGTATAAGACGTGCGTTTGTGCGTCTTTTCTTTTTGGATATGTTTAAAAAGGAGCTTGTATAAATGCAAACTATGACGATAAAAGAAGCGGAAAATGTATTGAAAGAAATTATGAATGAAGAAGATGATCGCTTTCAACTGTTAATGAAAGATGATCGAAAAGGTGTTCAAAAGCTCGTTTTGAAGTGGTATAAACAAAAAGAGTTAGAACAGAAAGAAAAAGAGAAGTTTTTTGAAATGTCCAAGTATGAAAATGCTTTGCGTGAAAAAGGGGTCACATATATTGCGGGTATTGATGAAGTAGGGCGCGGGCCATTGGCTGGGCCTGTTGTGACGGCAGCTGTCGTTCTTCCTGAGGATTTTTATATTCCAGGGTTAAATGACTCGAAAAAGTTGAGTGAAGCGAAACGTGAGCGTTTTTATGATGAAATAAAAGTACAAGCAATTGCAATTGGAGTAGGAATTGTATCACCGCAAGTTATTGATGACATTAATATTTACCAAGCAACGAAACAAGCGATGTTAGATGCAGTTGCAAATTTATCTTGTACACCCCAACATTTATTAATTGATGCGATGAAGCTTCCTACACCAATTCCGCAAACATCAATTATTAAAGGTGATGCGAAAAGTGTTTCGATTTCAGCAGCATCCATTATCGCAAAAGTAACGAGAGATCGTATGATGAAAGAACTGGGAGAGAAGTATCCTGAATATGGATTTGAGCAACATATGGGATATGGCACAAAGCAACATTTAGAGGCAATTGAAGTGCATGGAGTACTAGATGAACACCGCAAGTCATTCGCACCAATTAAAGATATGATTCAAAAATAAGCTGTAAATATATAGCTTATTTTTTTATTTTGGCATATAAACATTACTATTTTCGAAAAAGAATAAAGCGATTTCAGTTTTCTGACACTTTATTGTAGACAGCGTGCCAATCATCTTATACAATGGCAATGTAATGTTTTTTAAACATTAAAAAACTTTTCGAGTAAAACAGGAAAACAGGGGAGGATGGGACCATGAATATCCATGAGTACCAAGGTAAGGCAGTCCTTAGAAGCTATGGGGTTAGCGTTCCGAACGGGAAGGTTGCATTTACAGTAGAAGAAGCTGTAGAAGCAGCGAAAGAATTAGGAACAGATTTATGTGTAGTGAAAGCACAAATTCACGCTGGTGGACGCGGCAAAGCTGGCGGAGTAAAAGTTGCAAAAAATTTAGATGAAGTTCGTACATATGCAGAAAGCATTTTAGGAACTACACTTGTGACACATCAAACAGGTCCTGAAGGTAAGGAAGTAAAACGCTTACTTATCGAAGAAGGTTGCGATATTAAAAAAGAATATTATGTAGGTCTAGTTTTAGATCGTGCAACTTCTCAAGTTGTTTTAATGGCGTCTGAAGAAGGCGGAACAGAAATTGAAGAAGTAGCAGAAAAAACACCTGAAAAAATCTTTAAAGAATATATTGATCCAGCAGTAGGCTTACAAGGTTTCCAAGCGCGCCGAATCGCATTTAACATCAATATTCCAAAAGAGCTTGTAGGACAAGCTGTGAAGTTTATGATGGGCTTATATCGTGCGTTTATCGAAAAAGATTGCTCTATCGCTGAGATTAACCCACTTGTTACAACAGGTGAAGGTAAAGTTATGGCATTAGATGCAAAATTAAACTTTGATTCTAATGCATTATATCGCCATAAAGACATTTTAGAGCTTCGTGATCTTGATGAAGAGGATTCAAAAGAAATTGAAGCTTCAAAATACGACTTAAACTACATTCCCTTAGATGGAAATATCGGTTGTATGGTTAATGGTGCAGGTTTAGCGATGGCTACAATGGATATCATTAAACATTACCACGGTGACCCAGCTAACTTCTTAGATGTTGGTGGCGGTGCAACTGCAGAAAAAGTTACAGAAGCATTCAAAATTATCCTTTCTGACAAAAATGTAAAAGGTATCTTCGTTAACATTTTTGGTGGCATTATGAAGTGTGATGTTATTGCAGAAGGTGTTATTGAAGCAACGAAACAAGTAGGTCTTGAGTTACCTTTAGTTGTACGTCTTGAAGGTACAAACGTAGAACTAGGTAAGAAAATTTTAAATGAGTCTGGCTTAAATATTGTTGCAGCAGAATCTATGGCAGACGGTGCACAAAAAATTGTTTCACTAGTGGGCTAATAGAAAGCGGGGGAGAAAAATGAGCGTATTAGTTAATAAAGATACAAAAGTTATTGTTCAAGGTATTACAGGTTCTCAAGGTTTATTCCATACAAAACAAATGATTGAATACGGTACGAAAATTGTCGGTGGTGTAACACCAGGTAAGGGCGGCACTGATATTGAAGGTGTACCAGTATTTGATACAGTAGAAGATGCAGTGAAAGCAACAGGCGCAAACGCTTCAGTTGTATACGTTCCACCCGCTTTTGCGGCAGATGCAATTATGGAAGCTGTTGATGCAGAAATTGATTTAGTAGTATGTATTACTGAAGGGATTCCTGTATTAGATATGGTAAACGTAAAGAGGTATATGGCGGGTAAACATACACGTTTACTTGGACCAAACTGCCCAGGTGTAATCACACCGGATGAATGTAAGATTGGTATTATGCCAGGATATATTCATAAAAAAGGTCATGTTGGTATCGTATCTCGCTCTGGTACATTAACGTATGAAGCTGTACATCAGTTAACACAAGAAGGTATTGGCCAATCTACTGCTGTAGGTATCGGCGGAGACCCTGTTAACGGTACAGACTTTATTGATGCTTTAAAAGCATTTAATGAAGATGAAGAAACACATGCTGTAATTATGATTGGTGAAATCGGCGGTACAGCAGAAGAAGAGGCAGCTGAATGGGTAAAAGCTAATATGACAAAACCTGTTGTAGGCTTCATTGGTGGTCAAACAGCGCCTGCTGGCAAACGTATGGGCCATGCTGGTGCAATCATTTCTGGCGGTAAAGGGACTGCTGCTGAAAAGATTAAAACAATGGAAGCTTGTGGCATTAAAGTAGCTGAAACTCCAGCAGTTATGGGAGAAACGCTAATCTCTGTTTTAAAAGAAAAAGGTTTATTTGAGACTTGTAAAAACTATTAATCTGTTGAAAGACACCTTCTTACTTGAGGGTGTCTTTTTAGACTTTTTCTGTTTACATAATAAAAATTATGGGTAAGGAGAATCAAGATGAAAAGAGAGAGATTATTACATCTTCATTACTTGCTAGCAGATTATTGGAAAGCGATGGAGAGGCTACTATATGTCGATCCAGAATTAGAGAACATATATAATTTTAACGAAAAACAAATGGAATACTACACTGGAATATCCTCGAAAAAATCTGCAGAACTAGTAAAATTTCTTCAAAGTTCAAGTCTTCCGCAATATATATCGTATTTAGAGAAAAATCGTATTTTTTATATAACGATATGGGATGAAAATTATCCACAATTATTACATGAAATACAAGACCCCCCCTTCGTTTTATATGGAAAAGGAGAGGAAAATTTCCTGAATAAAGTAAATAAATTAGCGGTTGTTGGAACGAGAGAACCATCATTATATGGTCATGAGAGTTTGAAGTTTATTTTACACCCTTTATTAGAAAGAGAGTGGCTTATTGTCAGTGGGTTTGCAAAAGGGATAGATACAATGTCTCATGAGATTACAGTAAGGCATCATTGCCCGACTATTGCGGTATTAGGGCACGGATTGTCTTTTATGTATCCGAAAGAAAATAGACATTTATATGAAATGTGGAAGGAGTATATATTGTTATTGACAGAGTATCCGCCGCACTATGCACCGAAAAAATGGTATTTTCCAAAAAGGAACCGGATTATTAGTGGCATAAGTAAAGGTGTTTTAGTTGTAGAAGCGAAATCGAGAAGTGGAACACTTATTACTGCAGACCTTGCGTTAGAGCAAAATAGAGAGGTGTTTGCGCTTCCTGGACCTATATTTATAGAGGGGGCATCGGGAACGAATCATCTTATTCAACAAGGAGCAAAACTAGTAAGAAATGCAGAAGATATCTTGGAAGAGATTTTAAATTAACCTTATATTTTTATGTTTTTATTAAACAATTATTGACAAATGGTAGATTGGCACTGTATGGTATATTCATTCTTGATTGACAAAAACAAGAGAAATCAATAAGATTAATGAAGACTTGAATCCACCTCTTAAGGAGGCACTAGCATGTCAGATTACCTCGTAATCGTGGAGTCGCCTTCTAAGGCGAAGACCATTGAGAAATATTTAGGGAAAAAATACAAAGTTGTCGCGTCTATGGGACATGTTCGCGATTTGCCAAAAAGTCAAATGGGGATAGAAGTAAAGAACAACTTCACCCCGAAGTATATTACCATTCGTGGTAAAGGTCCCGTCTTAAAAGATTTAAAATCAGCGGCGAAAAAAGCAAAGAAAGTCTATCTCGCGGCCGATCCAGACCGTGAAGGGGAAGCGATTGCTTGGCATTTAGCGAATACGTTAAATGTGGACGTTGAATCAGATTGTCGGGTTGTGTTTAATGAGATTACGAAAGATGCAATCAAAGAATCATTTAAACATCCTCGTGCAATTAATATGGATTTAGTGGATGCACAACAAGCAAGACGTATACTTGATCGTCTTGTTGGTTACAATATTAGTCCTTTATTATGGAAGAAAGTAAAAAAAGGATTAAGTGCAGGACGTGTACAATCTGTAGCAGTTCGTTTAATCATCGAGCGTGAAAGGGAAATTCAAAACTTTGAACCTGAAGAATTCTGGACAATTAAAACAGAATTTGTAAAAGGAAAAGACACATTTGAAGCAAGCTTTTACGGTGTAGATGGTGAAAAAGTTCAATTAACAAATGAAACGCAAGTGAATGAAATAATTGAACAGATGAAAGACAATGCGTTTTCAGTTGAAAATGTAACGCGCAAAGAGCGAAAACGTAATCCTGCATTACCGTTTACAACATCTTCCTTGCAACAAGAAGCAGCACGTAAGTTAAACATGCGAGCAAAGAAAACAATGATGCTTGCACAGCAATTGTATGAAGGGATAGATCTTGGAAAACAAGGAACTGTAGGTCTTATTACGTATATGAGAACTGATTCAACACGTATCTCAGAAACAGCTCAAACAGAGGCTCGTACTTACATCACTGAAGCGTATGGTACGGAATACATAGGAACAGAAAAGAAGAAAGAAACGAAAAAGTCAAATGCACAAGATGCGCATGAGGCAATTCGTCCTACTTCGGTAATGAGAAAGCCAGAGGAACTAAAAAGTTTCTTAGGTCGTGATCAACTTCGATTATATAAATTGATTTGGGAGCGATTTGTTGCAAGTCAAATGGCGTCTGCTATAATGGATACTGTGACAGCGAGACTCATTAATAACAATGTTCAGTTCCGTGCAAGTGGATCGGTTGTAAAGTTCCCAGGATTTATGAAAGTGTATGTAGAGTCAAAAGATGATGGTGCTGAAGAAAAGGATAAGATGTTGCCGCCTTTAGAAGTAGGGGAAACTGTATTTTCAAAGGATTTAGAACCAAAGCAACATTTTACACAACCTCCTCCGCGCTATACAGAGGCTCGTCTAGTAAGAACACTTGAAGAACTTGGAATTGGAAGACCGTCGACATATGTACCTACACTTGAAACGATTCAAAAGCGTGGGTATGTAGGCTTAGATAATAAACGCTTCGTTCCGACTGAACTTGGTGAAATAGTAATTGAACTTATTTTAGAGTTTTTCCCAGAAATTATTAACATTGAATTTACTGCCAATATGGAGCAAAGCCTTGATGAAGTAGAAGAAGGAAATGCGAATTGGGTAAAAATTGTTGATGATTTCTACGTAGGTTTTGAACCGCGTTTAGAAAAAGCGGAAAAAGAAATGCGTGAAGTGGAAATTAAAGATGAACCAGCTGGGGAAGATTGTGAATTATGTAATCACCCAATGGTCTTTAAAATGGGTAAATACGGGAAATTTATGGCTTGCTCGAATTTCCCAGATTGTCGTAATACAAAGCCGATTGTGAAAGAAATCGGTGTTACTTGTCCAAAGTGTGATAAGGGTCAAATTATTGAACGCCGTAGTAATAAAAAGAAACGTCTTTTCTATGGGTGCGGTACGTATCCGGAATGCGACTTTGTATCTTGGGATAAGCCAATTGGTCGTAAGTGTCCGAAGTGCGAAGGCATGCTTGTAGAGAAAAAGTTGAAAAAAGGCGTGCAAGTACAATGTATTTCGTGCGATTATGAAGAAGAACAACAAATGTGAGCGTAACTGCTCACATTTTTTTCGGGAAGAAAAGGAAAGGTGATATAAATGACAACACAAGTAGTAAACGTCATTGGCGCAGGTCTTGCAGGAAGTGAAGCAGCTTACCAAATTGCAAAACGTGGTGTCCAAGTTAGATTATATGAAATGAGACCGGTAAGGCAAACGCCAGCTCATCACACAGATAAATTTGCTGAATTAGTATGTAGTAACTCACTTCGTGCAAACACTTTAACAAATGCAGTTGGAGTTATTAAAGAGGAAATGCGCTTAATGGATTCTGTAATTATTCGTGCGGCGGATGAGTGCTCTGTACCAGCTGGAGGTGCTTTAGCTGTAGACCGTCATGAGTTCGCAGCTAAAGTAACGGAATACGTAAAGAACCATCCAAATGTAACTGTAATGAATGAAGAAATTACAGATATTCCAGAGGGACCGACAATTATTGCTACAGGTCCATTAACATCTCCTGATCTTTCTGCAAAATTGAAAGAATTAACAGGAGAAGATTATTTCTACTTCTATGATGCTGCAGCCCCAATCGTAGAAAAAGACAGCATTGACATGAATAAAGTATATTTAAAATCGCGCTATGACAAAGGGGAAGCTGCATATTTAAATTGCCCAATGACAGAAGAAGAGTTTGATCGTTTTTATGAGGCTCTGATTGCTGCTGAGACAGTGCCTTTAAAGGAGTTTGAAAAAGAAATTTTCTTTGAAGGTTGTATGCCAGTAGAAGTTATGGCAAGTAGAGGGAGACAGACGTTAGTATTTGGACCTATGAAACCTGTTGGATTGGAAGATCCAAAAACAGGGAAAACGCCATATGCTGTTGTTCAGTTACGTCAAGATGATGCAGCGGGAACTTTATACAATATCGTAGGTTTCCAAACACATTTAAAGTGGGGACCACAAAAAGAAGTGCTACAGTTAATTCCGGGATTGGAAAATGCAGAGATTGTACGTTATGGTGTAATGCATCGTAATACGTTTATTAATTCACCCAATTTGCTTCGTCCAACATATCAATATAAACAACGTGATGATTTATTCTTCGCTGGTCAAATGACTGGAGTAGAGGGATATGTTGAATCAGCAGCATCAGGATTATTAGCAGGGATTAATGCTGCGCGTCTTGTGCAAGGTGAAGAACCAGTTGTATTACCACCAGTAACTGCAATGGGTAGCATGGCAAATTACATTACGGCAACAAACGCTAAAAACTTCCAACCGATGAATGCGAACTTCGGTCTATTTGCACCGTTAGAGAAGAAGATTAAAAAGAAAGCAGAACGAAATGAAGCGTACGCAGCACGCGCTTTAGAAACGATTCGAAATTTTGTAAATATTTAGTTAAATTTCTTGCAAAGGCTACTAAGTTGTGATACGATTTAGTAGCCTTTATTGAGGTGAGTTGTGTGAATGTGAAGAAATTGTTACAATTATTCGTTGGATATTTACAAATTGAAAGAAATTATTCAAAATATACAATTGCAAGTTATCAAAATGATTTAGAACATTTTGTGCAATTTATGGAACGAGAAGGCATATCCTCTTTTTTAGACGTTACATACGCGGATGTTCGTTTGTACTTAACGACGTTGCACGATGAAAAGTTAGCCCGTAAATCTGTCGCAAGAAAAGTATCAAGCTTACGAAGTTTATATCGTTTTTTGATGCGTGAAGGTTATCGAAAGGATAATCCGTTTGCACTTGCGTCACTCCCCAAAAAAGAATTGTCAATCCCAAAGTTTTTATATGCTGAAGAGTTAGAGGAATTATTCGAAGTTTCTGACACGGAAACGCCATTAGGTCAAAGGAATCAAGCTTTATTAGAGTTGATGTATGCGACTGGGATCCGTGTGAGTGAATGTGTCAATTTACAACTTACCGATATTGACTTTGCGGTGGGAACAATTTTAGTAATGGGAAAAGGAAAAAAACAAAGGTATATTCCATTTGGAAGCTATGCGCAAGATTCTTTAATTACTTATATAGAGAATGGGAGAAAACAGTTAGTTAATAAGACTGACGAAGACTCTCATATGGTATTTTTAAATGCGAAAGGTACACCGCTAACAAGTCGTGGAGTTCGTTATGTTTTAAATGAAATCATTAAAAAGGCTTCACTGACAATGCGGATAAGTCCCCATATGTTAAGGCATACATTTGCTACACATATGCTAGATGAAGGGGCAGATTTACGTACTGTACAGGAGCTATTAGGCCATGAGAATTTGTCGACGACACAAATTTATACGCATGTCTCTAAAGAAAGATTGCGTTCTGTTTACATGAAGCATCACCCGCGGGCATAAATTGCTTTAAAAGCTATAAAAACAAATAAAGGAGTTTTTTCTATGGGAAATTTCCACGCTACAACGATATTTGCAGTTCATCATAATGGAGAATGTGCAATGGCTGGAGATGGCCAAGTGACGATGGGAAATGCTGTTGTAATGAAACATACAGCTCGTAAAGTTCGTAAGCTTTTCCAAGGTAAAGTTTTAGCTGGTTTCGCAGGATCAGTTGCTGACGCATTTACTCTTTTTGAAATGTTTGAAGGGAAATTAGAAGAGTATAATGGCAACTTGCAACGTGCTGCTGTTGAAATGGCAAAACAATGGCGTGGCGATAAAATGTTACGTCAGCTAGAAGCGATGCTCATTGTCATGGATAAAACAACTATGCTCCTTGTTTCAGGTACAGGAGAAGTGATTGAACCGGATGATGGTATTTTAGCAATTGGATCTGGTGGGAATTATGCACTTTCTGCAGGTCGTGCTTTAAAGCAATATGCAAGTGAACACTTAACAGCGAAGCAAATTGCGAAAGCGAGTTTAGAGATTGCTGGCGATATTTGTGTTTATACGAATCACAACATAATTGTTGAAGAATTGTAGAATCGTAAGGGAGGCATTTTATATGCATTTACATTTTACTCCGCGCCAAATTGTGGAAAAATTAGATCAATACATCATCGGTCAAAAAGACGCAAAGAAAGCGGTTGCTGTAGCGTTGAGAAATCGATATCGTCGCAGTAAATTAGCTGAAAATTTACGTGACGAAATTGCACCTAAAAACATCTTAATGATTGGACCGACAGGTGTTGGGAAAACAGAGGTAGCACGACGAATGGCGAAACTCGTTGGAGCACCTTTTATTAAGGTTGAGGCTACAAAATTCACAGAAGTTGGATATGTGGGTAGAGATGTAGAGTCGATGGTACGTGACCTGGTGGAAACATCGGTTCGTATTGTAAAAGAAGAAATGGTAGTGAAAGTTCAAGATAAAGCAGAAGAGCAAGCGAATCAACGTCTTGTTGAAATTTTAGTGCCGAGTCCGGAGAAGCAATCTGGATTTAAAAATCCATTAGAGATGCTTTTTGGAGGCGCTCAAAATTCGAATCAAACGTCTGATACACAAGAAGATGTTGAAATCGAAAAGAAACGTCAAGATGTGGAGAGAAAGCTTGCTGCAGGGCTTCTTGAAGAAGAAATTGTATCGATTGAAGTGACTGAACAACAGTCTTCCATGTTTGATATGTTACAAGGAACTGGCATGGAACAAATGGGAATGAATTTCCAAGATGCGCTAGGAAGTTTTATGCCGAAAAAAACGAAAAAACGTAAACTTTCTGTAAAAGAAGCAAGAAAACTCTTGACAAATGAAGAGGCACAGCGCTTAATTGATATGGATGAAGTTACACAAGAGGCTGTTTATCGTGCTGAACAGCTCGGGATTATTTTTATTGATGAAATTGACAAAATTGCTGGTAAGCAGTCGAATAGCGTAGATGTATCACGTGAAGGTGTGCAACGTGACATTTTGCCAATTGTAGAAGGATCGAATGTTGCGACAAAATACGGATCAGTAAAAACGGATTATATTTTATTCGTTGCAGCTGGAGCGTTCCATATGTCTAAACCGTCGGATTTAATTCCGGAATTGCAAGGGAGATTTCCGATTCGAGTAGAATTAACAAAATTATCGACAGACGATTTTGTTAAAATATTAATCGAGCCTGACAATGCGTTAATTAAACAATATATGGCATTATTAGCGACTGAAGGTATAGAAATTGAATTTTCAGACGAAGCTATTCGTAAGATTGCTGAGATTGCTTATCAAGTTAATCAGGATACAGATAATATTGGAGCAAGAAGACTTCATACGATTATGGAGAAGCTCCTTGAAGATTTATCGTTTGAAGCATCTGAAATTACGTTAGAGAAAATAACGATAACACCTCAATACGTTGAGGAGAAATTAGCAACAATTGCTAAAAATAAAGATGTGAGCCAGTTTATTTTGTAATAGTGTCATCAGGTGACTCGCCCTAGTTTCCAAGTGATGAAAAAATATGTGAGTAACATGTAGGAGGAACTTTTGAAATGGAATTATTAGCAAAAACGAGAAAATTAAATGCGTTATTACAGAGCGCAGCAGGGAAGCCTGTAAACTTTAGAGAAATGTCTGACACAATGTGTGAAGTAATCGAAGCAAACGTATTCGTAGTTAGCCGTCGTGGTAAATTACTAGGTTATGCAATTCACCAACAAATCGAAAACGAACGCATGAAGCAAATGCTTGCAGAACGTCAATTCCCAGAAGAATATACACAAAGCTTATTCAACATTACAGAAACATCTTCAAACTTAGATGTGAACAGTGCTTACACAGCATTCCCAGTAGAAAACAGAGAATTATTTGGTCAAGGTTTAACTACAATCGTACCAATCGTTGGTGGCGGTGAGCGTCTAGGTACATTAGTATTAGCTCGTCTTGGTCAAGAGTTCTTAGATGATGATTTAATCCTTGCTGAGTACAGCTCAACTGTTGTAGGTATGGAAATCTTGCGTGAAAAAGCAGAAGAAATTGAAGAGGAAGCACGTAGTAAAGCTGTTGTTCAAATGGCGATCAGCTCATTATCTTACAGTGAGTTAGAAGCAATTGAGCACATCTTCGAAGAATTAAATGGAACAGAAGGTTTACTTGTTGCAAGTAAAATTGCTGATCGCGTAGGAATTACTCGTTCTGTAATCGTAAATGCACTACGTAAATTAGAAAGTGCTGGTGTTATTGAGTCTCGTTCTTTAGGTATGAAAGGAACATACATTAAAGTGCTAAACGACAAGTTTCTACAGGAACTTGCTAAATTAAAAACAAACTAATTTATAAAAAACTCTCCTCGATTGAGGAGAGTTTTTTTGTGCAATGTATAGATGGTGCTTGTGAAAAGTGTCATAAGCGTGTTTTCTGGGAAAACTATTAATTGTATTTACTTTTTTGCTTAAAAGAAATGAAGGTTGGTAATACTAGAATTCGAGTATGAACAAAGAAAGTTTTACATTGTTCGCATTTTCGACTTGATTGAAATATTTCAGTATGATATAGTAAGCAGTGGTGTCAGTACAAAGTACACACGTTTACTGATTTAAGTGTTGGTGCTACGTTTGTAGTTTCGCTTAGAGATGAAGTAAACGGAGGATATCAAAAACCATTTAGGAGGAACTATATTATGTCAGTAATTTCTATGAAGCAATTGCTTGAAGCTGGTGTTCATTTCGGACATCAAACTCGTCGTTGGAACCCAAAAATGAAGCGTTACATTTTCACAGAGCGTAACGGTATCTACATCATCGACTTACAAAAAACTGTGAAAAAAGTTGAGGAAGCTTACAGAACGATGCGCGACATCGCTGCTGAAGGCGGAGACATCTTATTCGTAGGTACTAAAAAACAAGCACAAGAAGCTATTAAAGAAGAAGCAACTCGTGCTGGTATGTACTTCGTTAACCAACGTTGGTTAGGCGGAACTTTAACAAACTTCCAAACAATCCAAAAGCGTATCAAGCGTCTTAAAGACATCGAAAGAATGCAAGAAGATGGTACTTTCGAAGTACTTCCTAAGAAAGAAGTTGTTCAACTTAAAAAAGAGTTAGAGCGTCTTGAGAAATTCTTAGGCGGTATTAAAGATATGAAAGGTCTTCCAAGTGCATTATTCGTAGTAGACCCTCGTAAAGAGCGTATTGCAGTTGCTGAAGCACGCAAATTACACATTCCAATCATCGGTATCGTTGATACAAACTGTGATCCAGACGAAATCGATCACGTTATCCCAGCAAACGATGATGCAATTCGTGCTGTAAAACTTCTTACATCTAAAATGGCAGACGCGATCCTTGAAGCAAAACAAGGTGAAGAAACTGTTACTGCGTAACAAAGTTGGAAAGGTGATAAGGGGTTCGGCCTTTTATCACCTTTTTTAAGGTATAAACACCTTTATAAAAGGTATAAATACATATTTTAGGAGGATGAAAAGTATGGCAATCACTGCTCAAATGGTAAAAGAATTACGTGAAAAAACTGGCGCAGGTATGATGGACTGCAAAAAAGCTTTAACAGAAACTAACGGCGACATGGAGAAGGCAATTGACTTCTTACGTGAAAAAGGTATTGCGAAAGCTGCTAAAAAAGCAGACCGTATTGCTGCTGAAGGTTTAACTTTCATCGAAACAAACGGTAATGACGCTTTAATCTTAGAATTAAACTCTGAAACTGATTTCGTTGCGAAAAACGAAGGTTTCCAAACACTAATTAAAGAATTAGCTGCTCACTTATTAACTAACAAACCAGCTAACGTTGAAGAAGCTATGGCTCAAACAATGGAAAACGGTAAAAAAGTTGAAGAGCACATCAACGAAGCAATCGCTAAAATTGGTGAAAAACTTACACTACGTCGTTTCGAAATCGTATCAAAAACTGATGCAGATGCATTCGGCGCTTACCTACACATGGGTGGACGTATTGGTGTATTAACAGTTCTTGAAGGTTCTACTGATGAAGCTGCTGCTAAAGATGTTGCAATGCACATCGCTGCAGTTAACCCTAAATACATCGACCGCGATGCTGTAACAGCTGAAGAAGTTGAGCATGAGCGTCAAGTATTAACACAACAAGCATTAAACGAAGGCAAGCCTGAGAAAATCGTTGCGAAAATGGTTGAAGGTCGTTTAGGCAAATTCTTCGAAGAGATTTGCTTACTTGACCAAGCATTCGTTAAAAACCCTGATATGAAAGTTCGTCAGTTCGTTGAGTCTAAAGGCGGAACATTAAAAGGATTCGTTCGCTACGCTGTTGGTGAAGGTATCGAAAAACGCGAAGACAACTTTGCTGAAGAAGTAATGAACCAAGTAAAAGGTAGTAACTAATACAGATTAGGGAACACATTGTGTTCCCTTTTTTAAAATAAAGATGTAAGCAATTGGAGGTTCATTATGAGTAAACCGAAATATAATCGTGTCGTTTTAAAGCTAAGTGGAGAAGCTTTAGCTGGAGAGCAAGGATTTGGAATTAACCCAACTGTTATTAAGTCAGTTGCGGAACAAGTAAAAGAAATTGCAGAACTTGATGTAGAGGTTGCTGTTGTTGTTGGTGGCGGTAACATTTGGCGTGGGAAAATTGGAAGTGAAATGGGCATGGATCGTGCAGGGGCAGATTACATGGGCATGTTAGCGACAGTTATGAATTCATTAGCTCTTCAAGATAGCTTGGAGAATATCGGAATTCAAACTCGTGTACAAACTTCAATTGAGATGCGTCAAGTTGCAGAACCTTACATTCGTCGTAAAGCAGTTCGTCACTTAGAGAAAAAACGTGTTGTTATCTTTGCAGCAGGTACAGGTAACCCATACTTCTCTACAGATACAACAGCAGCATTACGTGCGGCAGAAATTGAAGCAGATGTAATTTTAATGGCGAAAAACAATGTGGATGGTGTATATAATGCGGATCCATCTATTGATCCAACAGCTACGAAATACGAAACGCTTACTTACTTAGACGTATTAAAAGAAGGTTTAGGTGTAATGGATTCTACAGCTTCTTCTCTATGTATGGATAATGATATTCCATTAATTGTATTCTCAGTTATGGAAAAAGGTAATATTAAACGTGCCGTTTTAGGCGAAAATATCGGAACAGTGGTAAGGGGGAAATAAATATGGGACAACAAGTATTGAAGTCTTCAAATGAAAAAATGGAAAAAGCAGTTGCTGCTTATTCTCGTGAATTAGCAACAGTTCGTGCTGGCCGTGCAAACGCGTCTGTATTAGATAAGGTACAAGTTGATTACTATGGTGCACCAACACCAGTTGTGCAATTAGCGAACATTACAGTTCCAGAAGCGCGTTTACTAGTAATTCAACCTTATGATAAAACTTCTATCGGTGATATTGAAAAAGCAATTTTAAAAGCAGATTTAGGCTTAAACCCTTCTAATGATGGAACTGTAATTCGTATTGCATTCCCTGCATTAACAGAAGAGCGTCGTCGTGATCTTGTAAAAGTTGTGAAAAAATATGCTGAAGAAGCAAAAGTTGCTGTTCGTAACGTACGTCGTGACGGAAATGATGATCTTAAGAAGCTTGAAAAAGCTGGCGAGATTACAGAAGATGATTTAAGAGGATATACTGAAGATATCCAAAAAGAAACAGATAAATATATTGCAAAAGTTGACGAAATCGCAAAAAACAAAGAAAAAGAAATCATGGAAGTGTAATAGCGATAACTTCGCAAATATGACCCTCTTCTTAAGGGGGTCTTTTTACACTTTTAGGCATACGTCTGCTTGCTGGAGGGTATGAATGATGTTTAAAAACTTTCCTTTTTTTAAAGGTAAAAAGGACACATCGTTTGATCATCTCGTTGAAGAAGTGAAAAAAGGATATATCCCAGAACATATTGCCATCATTATGGATGGGAATGGAAGATGGGCAAAGAGGAGAGCAATGCCTCGTATTGCGGGACATCATGAAGGTATGCAAGTTGTAAAGAAAATTACAAAATTTGCAAGTAAACTTAATGTGAAAGTGTTAACTCTCTATGCTTTTTCAACTGAGAACTGGAAAAGACCGAAAAAGGAAGTTGATTATTTAATGAAGCTTCCAGAAGAATTTCTAGGTACATTTTTACCAGAATTGATTGAAGAAAACGTACAAGTCCGAGTAATAGGGCAAAAAGATCGTCTTCCTACGCATACACGCAGAGCGATGGAGAAAGCCATGGAAGATACGAAAGAGAATACGGGATTAATTCTTAATTTCGCGTTAAACTATGGGAGTCGAGATGAAATCGTTTCTGCTGTGCAACATATGATGAAAGATAATGAGGAAGGAAAAATTCGTTCTGAAGAGGTAAGTGAAGAAATGCTTTCCTCCTACTTAATGACGAGTTCTTTACCTGATCCAGAGTTGTTAATCCGAACAAGCGGAGAGCTACGTATTAGTAATTTCATGTTGTGGCAAATTGCATATTCGGAGTTTTGGTTTACAGACGTGTATTGGCCAGACTTCAAAGAAGAACATTTGCTAAATGCGATTACTGACTTTCAACATAGAGGGCGCAGATTCGGAGGCGTGTAGAAAGAGAGGGTTTGGTAGTGAAACAGAGAATTATTACTGGAGTGGTTGCTGCCGCGCTATTCATTCCCATCGTAATATACGGTGGCGTGCCTTTTACGGTTTTAGTGTATGCACTTGCTTCTATAGGTTTATATGAATTAATTCGTATGAATAAGCTTACGCTTATTTCAGTACCGACAGTTTTAGCTGCAGTATTATTGTGGATTCTTTTAATTCCAAGTAGTGCATCAGAACTGTTTACATGGATTGGATTAGGTAAATTGGAAATCACATTTGTGATTGTTTTATTACTTTTATCATATACAGTCCTTTCTAAGAATACATTTACTTTTGATAATGCTTCATTTTTACTGATGGCAACGACATATGTGGCAATGGGATTCTTATATTTAAATGAAACGAGAATATTAGGAATTAAATATGTATTTTGCGCATTATTTGTTATATGGGCTACTGATTCAGGCGCATATTTCGTAGGAAAAGCATTGGGCAAGAGAAAATTGTGGCCAGAAATTAGTCCAAATAAAACGATTGAAGGTTCATTAGGTGGCATCGTTTGTGGAATTATTGTGGCACTTGTTTACAATGTGTTCTTCCCAGTCGAATCGAATGTAGTAATTTTAATTGTGCTGACAATTATCATTTCTATTTTTGGACAAATTGGTGATTTGGTACAATCTGCATTTAAACGTCATTATGGCGTAAAAGATTCAGGTACAATTTTACCTGGGCATGGTGGTATATTAGACCGAACAGATAGTTGGTTATTCGTTTTACCAATTCTCTACTTCTTATTACAATACAATTAATAAATGAACGAGGGGTTGGAGTCATGAAAAACATTAGTTTATTAGGTGCAAGCGGATCAATTGGTACACAAACTTTAGATGTATTACGCTCGCACCCAGACCAATTCCGTCTCGTTGCTTTTTCTGTAGGGAAAAATATTGACTACGCAGTAAAGGTAATTCAAGAATTTTCTCCGCAAATCGTCTCTGTGCAAAGAGAGGAAGATGTTTTAAAATTACAATCTGTTTCTGGTAATACAAAAATTGTATATGGTAGTGAAGGACTTTTAGAAGTAGCATTACATCCAGATGCGGAGATTGTAGTAAATGCTGTTGTAGGTAGCGTAGGGTTGTTACCAACACTTCGTGCGATCGAGGCGAAAAAAACAATTGGAATTGCAAATAAAGAAACGTTAGTAACTGCAGGACATCTTGTAATGGAAGCAGCACGAAAACATAATGTTTCGTTACTTCCAGTAGATAGTGAACATTCGGCTATTTTTCAATGCTTGAATGGTGAAAATGAAAAAAGAATTTCTCGTCTTATTATAACGGCTTCTGGTGGAAGTTTCCGTGATAAAACGAGGGATGAATTGCATCATGTGACCGTAGAAGATGCGCTTCGACATCCAAACTGGTCAATGGGTTCGAAAATTACAATTGATTCTGCTACAATGATGAATAAGGGACTAGAAGTAATTGAAGCACATTGGCTTTTTGGTATCCCTTATGAGCAAATCGATGTTGTTTTACATAAAGAAAGTATTATCCATTCTATGGTTGAATTTGAAGATCGTAGTGTAATGGCGCAGCTTGGTTCACCTGATATGCGAGTACCAATTCAATACGCACTTACATATCCTGATAGATTGTCTCTTTCAGACACAAAACAGTTAAACTTATGGGAAATAGGGACGTTGCATTTTGAGAAAATGGACCAAGAACGATTCCGTTGTTTACGTTTTGCGTATGAAGCTGGAAAAGCAGGTGGAAGTATGCCAGCTGTAATGAACGCAGCGAATGAAGTAGCTGTTGAAGCCTTTTTACAAAAGAGAATTGGTTTCTTAACAGTGGAAGACCTCATTGAAAAAGCAATGAACCATCACAATGTCATTGCACGACCGAGCTTAGAGGAAATTTTGGAAATTGATGCGGCCACAAGACGGTTTGTGATGGAACAAATTTAGCAAAGGTGGTTATGGAATTGAATACAGCGATTGCCTTTATATTAATTTTCGGTGCACTCGTATTTTTCCATGAGCTAGGGCATCTATATTTCGCAAAAAGAGCAGGTATTTTATGCCGCGAGTTTGCGATTGGTTTTGGTCCGAAAATATTCTCATTTGAAAAGAATGAAACGGTGTATACGATTCGATTACTGCCCCTTGGTGGCTATGTAAGAATGGCTGGCGAGGATGCGGACACAGTTGAGTTAAAGCCTGGGAAAAAGGTTGGCCTTGTATTAAATGAAAAAGACGAAGTTGTGAAATTGGTTTTTGATGGATATGAAAAGTATCCAAATGTTCGTGTTATTGAAGTCGAACAAGCTGATTTGGAGCATAATTTAACAATTTCGGGCTATGAAGAGTACGAGGAAGAGCTTCAAACGTTCCGAGTGAATGAAAAGGCTCGTATTATTACTGCGGGGGAAGAAATTCAAATTGCTCCGTATAATAGACAATTTGGCTCGAAAAAACTAGGGCAACGCGCTTTAACAATCTTTGCGGGTCCTGCAATGAACTTCATTTTAGCATTTGTTATTTTTGTGATTCTTGGATTTGTACAAGGGGTTCCTATTGACAAACCAATGGTCGGAAAAGTGATGGATAACAGTGCAGCACAGCAAGCTGGATTGAAAGAGAATGATACAATTCAAGCTATTGATGGGAAAAACACAAGTACATGGAAAGATGTTGTTACTATTGTACGTGAAAACCCAAATAAAGAAATTACGTTACAAGTAAAGCGTGATAATGAACAGTTTAATGTGAAAGTAACGCCAACACTCGATAAAGAAGGAAAAGACGAAGTTGGTAGAATCGGTGTTTATTCTCCTGTAGAGAAAACAGTAATGGGTTCTATTAAATCAGGATTTGAACAAACGTACCAATGGACGAAACTAATTTTTGAATCTCTTGTTAAATTAGTAACTGGTCAATTTTCTATTAATGAGTTGTCAGGTCCAGTAGGAATTTATAATCTAACAGATCAAGTTGTAGATTATGGGTTTACGCGTGTACTAAGTTTAGCTGCAGTTCTAAGCATTAATCTTGGTTTATTTAATTTATTACCAGTTCCTGCTTTAGATGGTGGCCGTTTATTCTTCTTCTTAATTGAAGCGTTACGAGGGAAACCAATTGACCGCCAAAAAGAAGGAATGGTTCACTTTATTGGTTTTGCATTATTAATGTTACTTATGTTAGTTGTAACTTGGAATGACATTCGTAAGTTTTTCTTGTAAAATAAAGTGAAACTTATAATGAAATAGAGCTCGTAGAATAAAATCCCTCACCTAACTCGAGGTGAGGGGTTTTACTGCGTGTAAGAGTAAAATGAAGAGGTGCAAATAAATGAAACAAAGTATGATATTCAGTCCTACATTACGTGAAGTTCCAGCTGATGCTGAAATTAAGAGTCATCAGCTATTACTTCGTGCAGGTTTTATGCGTCAAAATGCTTCTGGTATTTATAGCTTTCTACCATTTGGATTAAAAGTATTACACAAAGTAGAACGTATCGTTCGAGAAGAAATGGAGCGCGCAGGAGCTGTAGAATTATTAATGCCAGCTATGCAAGCTGCAGAATTATGGCAAGAATCAGGTCGCTGGTATTCTTACGGATCTGAATTAATGCGTATGAAAGATCGTAACGCTCGTGAATTCGCATTAGGAGCGACACATGAGGAAGTAATTACGGACCTTGTGCGTGATGAAGTGAAATCATATAAAAAATTACCGTTAACCTTATACCAAATTCAAACAAAATTCCGTGATGAGCAAAGACCTCGTTTCGGCTTATTACGTGGAAGAGAGTTTCTAATGAAAGATGCATACTCTTTCCATGCTACACAAGAGAGCTTAGATGAAGTATACGATCGCTTATATAAAGCATACTCTAACATTTTTGCTCGCTGTGGCTTGAATTTCCGTGCAGTTATTGCTGATTCTGGAGCAATGGGCGGAAAAGATACACATGAATTTATGGTATTATCTGAAGTTGGTGAAGATACAATTGCATACTCTGACACATCTGATTATGCAGCAAACATCGAAATGGCTCCTGTTGTAGCTACGTATACGAAGAGTGACGAAGCCGAAAAAGCACTTAAAAAAGTAGCAACACCAGACCAAAAAGCAATTGAAGAAGTATCTGCATTCTTAAACATTGCAGCTGACAAGTGCATTAAGTCTATGGTATTTAAAGTAGATGAGAAATTAGTAGTTGTACTTGTTCGTGGTGATCACGAAGTAAACGATGTGAAAGTGAAAAATGTATACGGCGCTTCAGTTGTTGAGCTTGCTTCTCATGAAGAAGTAAAAGCATTATTAAATTGTGAAGTTGGTTCATTAGGACCGATTAATGTAACAGGTGATATCGAAATTATTGCTGATCATGCTGTAGCATCAATTGTTAACGGATGTTCAGGAGCGAATGAAGAAGGATTCCATTATGTAAATGTAAATCCAGAACGTGACTTTAAAGTAAATCAATATACAGATTTACGCTTCATTCAAGAAGGAGACCAATCTCCAGATGGAAACGGAACAATTCTTTTCGCACGCGGAATTGAAGTTGGTCATGTATTCAAATTAGGAACTCGTTATAGTGAAGCAATGAACGCAACATTCCTAGATGAAAACGGAAAAACACAACCACTTATTATGGGTTGTTACGGTATCGGTGTATCTCGTACAGTTGCAGCAATTGCAGAGCAGTTTAACGATGAGAACGGCTTAGTTTGGCCAAAAGCTGTAGCACCGTTCCATGTGCATGTAATTCCAGTAAATATGAAATCTGATGCACAACGTGAAATGGGTGAAAATATCTACAACTCATTACAAGAACAAGGCTATGAAGTGTTATTAGACGATCGTGCAGAACGTGCAGGTGTTAAATTTGCAGATGCAGATTTATTCGGTCTTCCAGTTCGTGTTACAGTCGGTAAAAAAGCAGACGAAGGTATTGTAGAAGTGAAAGTACGTGCTACAGGTGAGTCTGAAGAAGTAAAAGTAGAAGAACTTCAAACATATATTGCAAATATTTTAAAATAAGAAGAGGTACCTCGTAATGGGGTACCTTCTCTTTCTTTGTAAACGTATTTTGTAAAAGAAGAAGTGAGAAATCTTTCTTTGTGGTACGTTTCAATTTATAATAGCAAATGGAAGGAGAGTGCTTATGTCTTTAACAAATGAACAACAAGAGCGATTTCAAATTTTGCTCCAGCAGTTGCAAATACCAGACGACCTTATAAATCAATATTTACAAGGCGGTGGTATTGAAAGGCTCGTTATTGATAAAGCGAATAAAAGTTGGCATTTTGATTTACAAGTGCCACGTATTTTGCCTACAGAATTATATGAATTGCTAGAAACAAAGCTTAAGCAATCATTTTCTCATATTGCAAGAACAACATTTGCATTAGAAACAGAGAATAAACAATTTACAGAAGAAGAAGTGAGGGCGTATTGGCCGCTTTGTACGGAACGAATTACATTTTCACCTATGTTCGCATACTTAAAGAAGCAGCTTCCACAGGTGAATGGAGTGAAGTTGCTAATAAATGTGAATAACGAGCTGGAGTCTACTGCTTTAAAGAAAAACGTTGCGAAACCAGTAGGGGATCAATACGAAGTTTTTGGATTCCCGCGTTTTCAGTTAGACACACATATACAGCAAAATACAGAAGAAATGCAAAAGTTTCGTGAACAAACGCAGCAAGAAGACCGCGAGCGTGTTATACAAGCTATGGAAGAAATGGCGAAGAAGCAAGCTGAAGAAAGCAGCGTTGTGTATGAAGGACCGATTACACTCGGGTATCTTATTAAGCCAGATGAAGAGATTACACCAATGCGAGAAATTCAAGATGAAGAAAGAAGAAAAACGGTTCAAGGATATGTCTTCCATGTAGAAACAAAAGAGCTTCGTAGTGGACGTACGTTATTAACTTTAAAAATAACGGATTATACGGATTCTATTATGATCAAAATGTTCTCGCGTGACAAAGAAGATATTCCAATGCTGCAATCCTTGAAAAAAGGAATGTGGGTGAAAGCGCGTGGTTCTGTTCAAAACGATACATTTGTTCGAGATTTAGTAATGATTGCAAATGATATTAATGAAATAACAGGACCGTCTCGTAAAGATAAAGCGCCAGAAGGCGAAAAACGAGTAGAGCTGCATCTCCATACTCCGATGAGTCAAATGGACGCTGTCACTCCAGTTTCTAAGCTTGTTGCTCAAGCTGGTAAATGGGGACATGAGGCTATTGCGGTGACAGACCATGCCGTGGCTCAGTCTTTCCCAGAGGCGTATTCTGCGGGGAAAAAGGCTGGAGTTAAAGTTATATATGGTGTAGAAGCAAATCTAGTTAATGATGGTGTACCGATAGCGTATAATGAAGCGCATCGTTTACTTGCAGAGGAAACGTATGTTGTTTTCGACGTTGAGACGACAGGTTTATCAGCTGTATACGATACAGTCATTGAGTTGGCTGCCGTAAAAGTAAAGGGTGGCGAAATTATTGATCGCTTTGAATCTTTCGCAAATCCACATCAACCATTATCAGCGACGATTATTGAATTGACAGGTATTACAGATGATATGTTAACTGATGCACCTGAAGTGGACGAAGTGTTTAAAAAGTTTGAGGAATGGATGGGCGATCATACACTTGTTGCCCATAACGCGAGCTTCGATATGGGCTTTATTAACGTAGGTTTTAAAAAGGCTGGGTTAGAAAAAACGAATAACCCCGTTATTGATACGTTAGAACTTGCACGATTCTTATTCCCAGAAATGAAAAATCATCGATTAAATACGATGTGTAAAAAACTTGATATTGAATTAACACAACATCACCGTGCGATTTATGATACAGAAGCGACGGGATATTTACTTGTGAAAATGTTGAAAGACGTAATTGAAAAGGGATTTGAATATCACGATCAATTAAATGATAGCATGGGACAAGGGGATGCGTATAAGCGTGGCCGTCCAAGTCATATGACGTTACTTGCCACATCAGATGTTGGATTGAAAAATTTATATAAACTTGTTTCATATTCTCACCTTAATTACTTTTACCGTGTACCACGTGTGCCGAGGTCACTATTAAAAAAATACCGTGAAGGAATTTTAGTAGGAACGGCTTGTGATAAAGGTGAAGTGTTCGAGGCAATGATGCAAAAGGCACCTGAAGAGGTAGAAGAAATTGCCCAGTTCTATGACTACATTGAAGTAATGCCTCCAGAGGTGTTACGTCATTTAGTAGAACGTGAGCTTGTTCGAGACGAAGGTCAATTAAAAACAATCATTTCTAACTTAGTAAAACTAGGTGAGACGTTAGATAAACCAGTTGTTGCTACAGGAAACGTGCATTATTTAGACCCTGAGGATGCAATGTATCGTAAAATTTTAGTCAGTTCGCAGGGCGGAGCCAATCCGTTAAATCGACATTCATTACCGCCAGTACATTTCCGTACAACTGATGAAATGTTAGAATGTTTTTCATTCTTAGGTGAAGACAAAGCGAAAGAAGTTGTTGTAACAAATACACAAAAGATTGCGTCATTAATTGGTGATGTGCATCCAGTAAAAGACGATCTATACACACCGAAAATTGAAGGTGCTGATGATGAAACGCGTGATATGAGTTATAAAATGGCGCGTAGCATTTATGGTGAAGAGCTACCGGAAATTGTAGAAGCACGTTTAGAAAAAGAATTAAAAAGTATTATTGGGCATGGATTCGCCGTAATTTATTTAATTTCACATAAGCTTGTGAAAAAATCGTTAGTAGACGGATATCTAGTAGGTTCGCGTGGATCGGTAGGGTCATCATTTGTTGCAACGATGATGGAAATTACAGAAGTAAACCCATTACCACCACACTATGTATGTCCGAAGTGTAAGCAATCAGAATTCTTTAATGATGGTTCTGTAGGTTCTGGTTTTGACTTACCAGATAAAGAATGTCCTGCTTGTAATATTCCGTATGTAAAAGATGGACATGACATTCCGTTCGAAACGTTCCTTGGATTTAAAGGAGATAAGGTACCCGATATCGATTTGAACTTCTCCGGGGAGTACCAACCACGTGCCCATAACTATACGAAAGTACTGTTCGGTGAAGACTATGTATATCGTGCAGGAACGATTGGTACAGTTGCGGAAAAAACTGCTTACGGATATGTAAAAGGTTATGCAAATGATCATAACTTAACGATTCGAAATGCAGAGATTGATCGCTTAGTAGCAGGATGTACCGGTGTAAAACGTACAACTGGACAGCATCCAGGCGGTATTATCGTTGTGCCAGATTACATGGATATCTTTGATTTCTCACCAATACAGTATCCAGCAGATTCAATTGGTGCTGAATGGAGAACAACGCATTTTGATTTCCACTCGATTCATGATAATTTATTGAAACTTGATATACTCGGACACGATGATCCGACCGTTATTCGTATGTTACAAGATTTAAGTGGTATTGATCCGAAAACAATCCCAACGGATGATCCAGAAGTAATGAAAATTTTCTCAGGTCCAGAATCGCTAGGCGTAACGGAAGAACAAATTAACTGTAAAACAGGTACACTTGGTATACCAGAATTCGGTACGAAATTCGTAAGACAGATGTTAGAAGAGACAAAACCAACGACATTCTCAGAGTTAGTCCAAATTTCTGGACTATCACATGGTACGGACGTATGGCTTGGTAATGCAAACGAGTTAATTTATAACGGTACATGTACGCTGAGCGAAGTTATCGGTTGTCGTGATGACATCATGGTATATTTAATCTATCAAGGTCTAGATCCATCATTAGCCTTCAAAATCATGGAGTCGGTACGTAAAGGTAAAGGTGTACCGGAAGAATGGGAAGACGACATGAAAAGTAATAATGTACCAGGTTGGTATATTGATTCATGTAAGAAAATCAAGTATATGTTCCCTAAAGCCCATGCGGCTGCTTACGTGCTTATGGCTGTACGTATCGCATACTTTAAAGTACATTTTGCACTGTTATTCTATGCGGCATATTTTACAGTTCGAGCAGATGACTTTGACGTAGAAGCAATGGCGAAAGGTTCAGCATCTATACGTGCAAGAATTGATGAAATTGCGCAAAAAGGTTTAGATGCAGCGCCGAAAGAGAAGAGTTTATTAACGGTATTAGAAATGACACTTGAAATGTGTGAGCGTGGATACTCATTCCAAAAGGTTGATTTGTATCGTTCGCATGCAACAGACTTTATTATTGATGGAGACTCATTAATCCCTCCATTTAATGCGGTACCTGGTCTTGGTACAAACGCAGCTTTAAGTATTGTAGAAGCACGCAAAAATGGAGACTTCTTATCAAAAGAGGACTTGCAGCAGCGTAGTAAGGTTTCGAAAACAATTATTGAGTATTTAGATAGTCAAGGTTGTTTAGGAGATTTACCGGATCAAAACCAGTTATCACTGTTCTAGTAGGTAGGAAAAGTCTTTGCAAATCAACATTTCCTATGATATACTATTAACCGAGATAACCATGTCATGTATATTGTGTAAAGAAAAGAGTGGGGAAACCCACTCTTTCGTGTTACTATCTATGTTTTCTCTACGTAGATAGGTAAAAGATTTCTGTCGTATATACATATTTTGTTACAAGTTTTACTTCTTAAATTTGGTAATACTAAGACAGATAATCCCTGCTGAACAGCAGGGGCTTTTGTTAGCTAACGAGAAAGAATAAGATAGACCGTTTTTAAAGTGGCGGGGTCTTCTTCTTTTAAATGGTACATGACGGCAGGAAGGAGGCTGTTTATGGATAAGAAAGTCACAGAAGTTGTAGAAGCATTTGCGCAGCCGATCGTTGAAGAGTTAAATCTTGAACTTGTAGATGTAGAGTATGTGAAAGAAGGACAAGACTGGTTCTTACGCGTATTCATCGATTCTGAAAAGGGAGTCGACATTGAAGAATGCGGTGCGGTAAGTGAACGTTTAAGCGAAGCTTTAGATAAAGAGGATCCAATTCCTCATCTTTACTTTTTGGATGTATCATCTCCTGGAGCGGAACGCCCATTAAAGAAAGAAAAAGACTTCCAGCAAGCGGTAGGAAAACAAGTGGCAATTAAAACATATGAGCCGATTGATGGTGAAAAGATGTTTGAAGGAAAACTGCTTTCTTACGATGGTACAACAATAACATTATTATTAACAATTAAAACACGTAAAAAAGAAATCCAAATTTCGATGGATAAAGTCGCAAATGCGCGACTTGCTGTTACGTTTTAGTTAGAAGGGGGATCTTCATGAGCACTGAGTTATTAGATGCTTTGCTCGTATTAGAATCTGAAAAAGGCATTAGCAAAGACATTATTATTGATGCGATTGAAGCAGCTTTAATCTCTGCTTATAAGCGCAATTTTAATCAAGCACAAAACGTTCGTGTGAGCTTTAACCCAGAAGTGGGAACAATTCAAGTTTTAGCACGTAAAGACGTAGTAGACAATGTGTTTGATCCACGTCTTGAAATTTCTGTAGAGGAAGCAAGACAAATTAATCCAAACTACCAAGATGGTGACGTACTAGAAATTGAAGTAACACCAAAAGACTTTGGTCGTATTGCAGCACAAACTGCAAAACAAGTTGTCACACAACGAGTGCGTGAAGCAGAGCGCGGTGTTATTTACTCTGAGTTTAGTGACCGTGAAGAAGATATTATGGTAGGTATTGTACAACGTCAAGATGCTCGTTTCATCTATGTAAGCTTAGGGAAAGTAGAAGCTTTATTACCTGTAAGTGAGCAAATGCCTAATGAGCAATACAAACCACATGATCGTATTCGCGTATTCATTACGAAAGTAGAAAAAACGACAAAAGGACCACAAATTTACGTATCACGTACACATCCTGGTCTTTTAAAACGTTTATTCGAAATGGAAGTTCCTGAAATCTATGATGGAACTGTAGAAATTCGTTCTGTAGCACGTGAAGCTGGCGATCGCTCTAAGATCTCTGTATATGCAGAGAACACTGATGTTGATCCAGTTGGTTCTTGTGTAGGACCAAAAGGGCAACGTGTACAACGCATTGTAGACGAATTAAAAGGTGAAAAAATTGACATCGTCCGCTGGTCAAATGATCCAGTTGAATATGTTGCAAATGCATTAAGCCCATCACAAGTTGTTAAAGTACTTGTAGATGAAGAAGAAAAAGCGACAACAGTAGTTGTTCCAGACCACCAATTATCATTAGCTATCGGTAAGCGTGGACAAAATGCACGTCTTGCAGCTAAATTAACAGGCTGGAAAATTGATATTAAGAGTGAGTCTGATGCGAAACAACTTGGTATTGTAACAGAAGAAGATAGCGTAATCGCATTTGGATTCGATTCAGTGGAAGACGAAATCGAATAGAGGTGATGAGTATGAGCAATCGAAAAGTTCCGTTACGAAAATGTGTTGCAACGCAAGAAATGAAATCAAAACGAGAGCTCGTTCGCATTGTTCGTTCCAAAGAGGGAGAAGTGTCCATTGATTTAACTGGGAAAAAATCAGGACGAGGTGCTTACTTGTCGAAGGACAAGGAGAGCATTCTTCAAGCTCAAAAGAAAAATGTTTTGGAACATCATCTAAAAGCGAAAATCGACGGTTCTTTATATGAAGAGCTTCTTGAGCTTGTTGAGAAGGAGTCGAAATAAGTGTCCGATTGGAAATCGTTTTTAGGACTAGCAAACCGGGCTCGGAAAATTATTTCGGGTGAAGAACTCGTTTTAAAAGAAGTACGAAGTGGCAAAGCAAAACTTGTATTGCTATCTGAAGATGCGTCAGTAAATACTACAAAACGCATCACAGATAAAACTACGTACTACAACGTACCAATGAGAAAGGTCGAAAATCGACAACAATTAGGGCATGCGATTGGGAGAGATGAGCGAGTCGTTGTAGCTGTGTTAGATGTAGGCTTTGCGAAAAAGCTGCGTAGCATGCTCGATACAAATTACCGGGGGTGAAGGTATGAGTAAAATTCGAGTGCATGAATATGCAAAAAAACATAATATCTCAAGTAAAGATCTTATGACAAAACTAAAAGAAATGAATATCGAGGTTTCGAATCATATGACAATGTTAGACGATGAAGTAGTAAATAAATTAGATAATGAATATCAAACTGAAAAACCTTCTGTTGCAGATGAGTTTGAAGTAGAAGAAAAAGTTGTTCGCAGTAAAAAGAACAGCAATAAGAAAAAGAAAAAAGGCAAAGGAAACGAAGACAAACGTCAAGAGAACTTTGCTGGTAGACAACAAACTCAAATTGTAGAAACACCAGATAAAATTACTTTCTCTGGAAGCCTTACAGTAGGAGATCTTGCTAAAAAATTAAGCAAAGAGCCATCTGAAATTATTAAGAAGCTCTTCATGCTTGGAATTATGGCAACAATTAACCAAGACTTGGATAAAGATACAATTGAGTTAATTGCTAACGACTACGGTATTGAAGTAGAAGAAGAAGTAATTGTAAGCGAGACTGAGTTTGAAACATTCATTGATGAGCAAGATGATGAAGAGAACTTAAAAGAACGTCCAGCTGTAGTTACAATCATGGGACACGTTGACCATGGTAAAACAACATTACTGGATTCTATTCGTAACTCAAAAGTAACTGCAGGCGAAGCGGGTGGAATTACTCAGCATATCGGTGCATATCAAGTTGAAGTAAACGATAAGAAGATTACATTCTTAGATACACCTGGTCACGCAGCATTTACAACGATGCGTGCTCGTGGGGCACAAGTAACGGATATTACAATCCTTGTTGTTGCAGCGGATGACGGTGTTATGCCACAAACGGTTGAAGCAATTAACCATGCGAAGGCAGCAGGAGTACCAATTATTGTTGCTGTGAATAAAATGGATAAACCAGCTGCAAACCCTGATCGCGTAATGCAAGAACTAACTGAATATGAATTAGTTCCAGAAGCTTG
Organism: Bacillus thuringiensis; assembly: GCF_001595725.1. Classification (GTDB taxonomy): domain Bacteria; phylum Bacillota; class Bacilli; order Bacillales; family Bacillaceae_G; genus Bacillus_A; species Bacillus_A thuringiensis_K. Next base: position 3,655,403 of record NZ_CP014282.1, on the reverse strand, counting down.
GGGCGGAGATACTATTTTCGTACCAATTTCTGCAATTCAAGGCGAAGGCATTGACAACTTACTAGAAATGATCCTTCTTGTAAGTGAAGTAGAAGAATATAAAGCAAATCCAAACCGCTATGCAACTGGTACAGTAATCGAAGCACAGCTTGATAAAGGTAAAGGAACTATCGCGACATTACTTGTTCAAAATGGTACGCTTCGAGTTGGAGATCCAATCGTTGTTGGAACTTCATTCGGACGTGTTCGTGCAATGGTAAGTGATATTGGTCGTCGTGTAAAAGTTGCTGGTCCATCAACTCCTGTTGAAATTACTGGTTTAAACGAAGTACCACAGGCTGGAGATCGTTTCATGGCATTTGCTGATGAGAAGAAAGCTCGTCAAATTGGTGAATCACGTGCACAAGAAGCGTTAGTTGCACAACGTGGTGAGAAATCTAAATTAAGCCTTGAAGATTTATTCCAACAAATCCAAGAGGGCGATGTAAAAGAAATTAACTTAATCGTAAAAGCAGACGTACAAGGTTCTGTTGAAGCGATGGCAGCATCACTTCGTAAAATTGATGTTGAAGGCGTAAAAGTTAAAATCATTCACACTGGTGTAGGTGCGATTACAGAATCTGATATCATTTTAGCTTCTGCATCTAATGCAATTGTAATTGGATTTAACGTACGTCCAGATGTGAACGCGAAGCGTACAGCTGAATTAGAGAACGTTGATATTCGTTTACACCGTATTATTTATAAAGTAATCGAAGAGATTGAAGCAGCTATGCAAGGTATGCTTGATCCAGAATTCGAAGAAAAAGTAATCGGTCAAGCAGAAGTTCGTCAAACGTTTAAAGTAACAAAAGTTGGAACAATCGCAGGTTGTTACGTAACAGACGGTAAAATTACGCGTGATAGTGGCGTACGTATTATCCGTGACGGCGTAGTAATTTTCGAAGGACAACTTGATACGTTAAAACGTTTCAAAGACGACGTAAAAGAAGTTGCACAAAACTATGAGTGTGGTATTACAATTGAGAGATATAATGATCTTAAAGAAGGGGACATCATTGAAGCGTACATTATGGAAGAAGTGAAGCGATGATTATCGCTTCACTCTCATTCGAGTGTATGATTTACGATGTGCATTCTTTAAAAGAGAAACGTGCAATTTTACAACGTGTGTTAACTCGTGTAAAACAGCGCTATAATGTAGCTGTTTCTGAAGTTGGGCACCAAGATGTATGGCAACGTACAGAAATTGCAATTGTTTCCGTATCCTCAAATCGTGTTATCTGTGAGAAAGAAATGAATCGTGTACTTGAGTACATCGATTCATTTCCTGAAATTGAACGTACAATAACACATTTGGAATGGTATTGAATGAGGTGAAGAGTTATGAAATTACGTGCGAACCGTGTGGGCGAGCAAATGAAAAAAGAATTAGGCGACATTATCAGTCGTAAAATTAAAGACCCACGTATTGGATTTGTTACAGTAACTGATGTACAAGTGAGTGGTGATTTACAAATTGCTAAAGTATATATTTCTGTTTTAGGTGATGAAGAACAGAAAGAAAATACTTTAAAAGGTTTAGCGAAGGCAAAAGGCTTTATTCGTTCAGAAATTGGCCAACGTATTCGTCTTCGTAAAACACCAGAAATTACCTTTGAGTTTGATGAGTCTATCGGATATGGTCATCGAATTGATACACTTTTACATGAAATTAATAAAGACGGTAAACGTGAAGAATAATGGATAGACATTTGTCTATCCATTTTTTCAATGCAAAATAAGTTTTGGATATTTACTACGAGAGAATTATGATGAGGTGAACATATATGGAAGGTGTAGTATTATTACATAAGCCAAAAGGCATGACATCACATGATTGTGTATTTAAATTAAGAAAGATATTGCGAGAAAAGAGAATTGGTCATACGGGAACATTAGACCCTGATGTAACAGGAGTATTACCAATTTGCGTTGGAAGAGCAACGAAAATTGCACAATTTTTAACAAGTGAAACGAAAACATATGAAGGTGAAGTAACATTAGGGTTTTCAACGACAACCGAAGATGCTTCTGGTGAGGTTGTTGAAACGAAAAATGTAGATCGTACTATTACTCGTAAGGAAGTAGAGAAAGTCCTTGCGGAATTAACAGGCACGATTGAACAAATGCCACCAATGTTCTCGGCTGTAAAAGTAAACGGGAAAAAATTATACGAATATGCAAGAGCAGGACAAGAGGTAGAACGTCCAGTTCGTACAATTACAATTCATGAATTCGTATTACTTGATGATCGTGAAGTTTTTGAAGGAGAAAATATTTCATTCCGTTTCCGTGTAACGTGTAGTAAAGGAACATATGTAAGAACGTTAGCTGTAATGATAGGGGAGAAACTTGGTTTCCCATCACATATGTCTCACCTTGTAAGAACGGCATCTGGTGAATTTTTATTAGAAGATTGCATATCATTTGAAGAAATTGAAGAAAACGTGCAAAATGGAACAGTAGAGTCTATCTTCATTTCAATTGATGAAGCATTAAGCAAGTTTCCAAAAATGGTTGTAGATGAAAAGCAAGCAGAGAAAATAAAGAATGGTATGTTCTTAAAGAATGAATTAGAAATAACAGCACCATTTATTACAGTGTTTGATAAAAATGATCGTTGCTTAGCAATTTATGAACATCATCCGAAACATCCTGGCATGTTAAAGCCGATGAAAGTACTTGTGAATAATCAAGAACTAAAGCTATAATGAATTATTGGAAGGATTATTACAGAAAAAGGTGAATTCAAGCGTGAAACTTATTCATTTAACTCATCCACATGAACAAAATAAATTAGAATTACCACCTACTGTAATGGCATTAGGATTTTTTGATGGCATTCATTTAGGACATCAATGTGTAATTCGAACTGCGAAAAAAATAGCGGACGAACGAGGATATAAAAGTGCAGTTATGACATTTCATCCTCATCCATCTGTTGTTTTAGGGAAAAATGATGCGCATGTGGAGTATATTACACCAATGCGCGATAAAGAAAAAATAGTCCAAAGCTTAGGAATCGATATATTATATGTGATTAAATTTGATGAATCATTTGCAGGGTTATTACCGCAACAATTTGTAGATGATTATATTATTGGTTTAAATGTAAAGCATGTAGTAGCAGGGTTTGATTATTCATATGGACGTTTAGGAAAAGGAAAGATGGAGACTTTACCATTTCATGCAAGAGGGGAGTTTACACAGACTGTGATTGAAAAAGTTGAATTTCAAGAAGAGAAAGTAAGTTCTACAGCATTACGAAAGTTAATTCGAAATGGCGAAATGGAGCAAATTCCATCTATTTTAGGTAGAGCCTATACTGTAGCGGGAACAGTTATACACGGCGACAAACGTGGGCGTCAAATTGGTTTCCCAACAGCTAATGTAGATTTAAGTGATGAGTATTTATTGCCACCTGTAGGTGTTTATGCAGTGAGATTAAAAGTTCACGATGAATGGTACGATGGTGTATGTAATATTGGATATAAACCGACTTTTAAAGAAGATGAGCGTCAATTATCAATTGAAGTGCACTTATTTGAATTTAACAAAGATATATACGATCAAAATGTTACAGTAGAGTGGCATATGCGTATAAGAGCAGAAAAGAAATTCAACGGTATTGATGAGTTAGTTGAACAAATCGCAAAAGATAAGAAGACAGCACAAGAATATTTTATGAGCGAAAAGAATATACTTGCTTTTTCAAATGAAAAGTAGTATTCTATGTTATGTACTTTATGACAACCATTGCTTGGCATTGCGACTCACCGACGCTTGCTAGGTAATTGGGGGTTTAATTAATAGGAGGTGAAATAGGATGGCTTTAACACAAGAACGTAAAAATGAAATCATTGCACAATTTAGAACTCATGAGACTGATACTGGTTCTCCAGAGGTTCAAATTGCTGTCCTAACGGAGCAAATTAACACTCTAAACGAGCACTTACGTACTCACAAGAAAGATCATCATTCACGTCGTGGTCTATTAAAGATGGTTGGTAAACGTCGTAACTTACTAACTTACCTTCGTAATAGCGATATCACACGTTACCGTGAATTAATCACAAAGCTTGGCTTACGTCGATAGTCAAAGAAGCGGGAATATTCCCGCTTTTTTGTTAGGTAAAAATATATCTTCTACGCTTTATAGCTTACTTAATTTTAGGCAATACTAGAGGTAGAATATTGTGATATACTATCCATTTACATAGAAGAATTGAATACTTTAAATTGAGAGGGGTACTTAAATGAGTCAAGAAAAGCAAGTCTTCTCGATAGATTTAGCTGGTCGCCAGCTAACAGTTGAAACTGGTCAGCTTGCAAAACAAGCGAACGGAGCAGTATTAGTAAGATATGGCGATACAGCGGTTCTATCTACAGCAACTGCATCAAAAGAAGCAAAAAATGTAGATTTCTTCCCACTTACAGTAAACTATGAAGAGCGTTTATATGCAGTCGGAAAAATTCCTGGCGGTTTCATTAAACGTGAAGGTCGTCCAAGTGAAAAAGCAATTTTGGCAAGTCGTTTAATCGACCGTCCAATCCGTCCACTTTTCGCAGATGGTTTCCGTAACGAAGTACAAGTTGTCAGCATCGTAATGAGTGTTGATCAAGATTGTTCTTCTGAAATGGCAGCTATGCTTGGTTCTTCATTAGCGTTATCGATTTCAGATATTCCATTTGAAGGTCCAATCGCGGGTGCAACAGTTGGTCGTATTAACGGCGAATTCGTTATCAACCCAACAGTAGAACAGCAAGAACAAAGTGATATTCACCTTGTTGTAGCTGGTACGAAAGATGCAATTAACATGGTTGAAGCAGGAGCAGATCAAGTGCCTGAGGAAACAATGTTAGAAGCAATTATGTTTGGTCATGACGAAATTAAACGTCTAATTGCATTCCAAGAAGAGATTGTACAAGCTGTAGGTAAAGAGAAATCAGAAGTGAAACTTTATGAAGTTGACGCTGATCTTAACCAAGCTGTACGTGAAATGGCTGAAGAAGATATGCATTCAGCAATTCAAGTACATGAGAAACATGCACGTGAAGATGCAATTAACGAAGTGAAAAAGCGTGTTATTGAGCATTACGAAGCGCAGGAAGCTGACGCTGATACATTAGGACAAGTAAATGAGATTTTATATAAAATTGTAAAAGAAGAAGTACGTCGTCTTATTACAGTTGAAAAAATCCGCCCAGATGGCCGTAAAGGTGACGAAATCCGTCCATTAGCATCAGAGGTTGGCATTTTATCTCGTACACACGGTTCTGGTTTGTTCACTCGTGGACAAACACAAGCATTAAGTATTTGTACATTAGGTGCATTAGGCGATGTGCAAATTTTAGATGGTCTTGGTGTAGAAGAATCAAAACGCTTTATGCACCATTACAATTTCCCATCATTTAGTGTTGGTGAAACTAGACCAATGCGTGGACCAGGTCGTCGTGAAATCGGTCACGGTGCACTAGGAGAACGCGCACTTGAGCCTGTAATTCCATCTGAAAAAGATTTCCCATACACAGTACGTCTTGTATCTGAAGTTTTAGAATCAAATGGTTCTACTTCACAAGCAAGTATTTGTGGTAGTACTTTAGCAATGATGGATGCTGGTGTTCCACTTAAAGCTCCAGTTGCAGGTATTGCAATGGGTCTAGTTAAAACTGGTGAGCATTACACAATTTTATCTGATATTCAAGGTATGGAAGATCATTTAGGTGATATGGACTTTAAAGTAGCAGGTACAGCACAAGGTGTAACTGCACTACAAATGGACATTAAAATCGATGGTCTATCTCGTGAAATTTTAGAAGAGGCATTACAACAAGCGAAAGTTGGTCGTGTGCACATTCTAAATCATATGTTATCTGTTATTCCAGAGCCACGCACTGAATTATCAGCGTACGCTCCAAAGATTATTACAATGACAATTAATCCAGATAAAATCCGTGACGTTATCGGACCGAGCGGTAAACAAATCAATAAAATTATTGAAGAAACTGGCGTTAAAATTGACATCGAGCAAGATGGCACAGTATTCATTTCTTCAATAAACCAAGAAATGAACGACAAAGCTAAGAAAATTATCGAAGATATCGTTCGCGAAGTACAAGTAGGTGAAATCTACGAAGGAAAAGTGAAACGTGTTGAGAAATTCGGTGCTTTCGTTGAATTATTCAGCGGTAAAGATGGATTAGTTCACATTTCTGAACTTGCACTTGAGCGTGTAGGTAAAGTAGAAGACGTTGTGAAAATCGGTGATGTAATTACAGTTAAAGTTATCGAGATTGACAAGCAAGGTCGCGTAAATCTATCTAGAAAAGTATTGCTAAAAGAAGAGCAAGAAAAAGAAGCTGCTAAAGAAGAAAACAAACAAGAGCAGCAATAAGTAAAAGCCAGTTTAACTGGCTTTTTTTGTTATGTAAAAAACATGTTGTTCAATATATTTTTATGTCGGTATAGGTATAGTTTTCATTATAACGCTCAAATTAACAAAGATAAGAAGAAAATGTTTTTATATAGTTAATTTGGGAGGGTTTATATGAAAGTTCGTATATTGGCATACATATGTATATTTTCTTTATATGTCAGTTTAGGCTCTTATTCTGTTTTTGCACAAGATAACTTGCACGAAGAAATTCAAAAGCATGCAAAACAGTATGAGATTGCACCTCAAAATGCGATGATTGATAAAATATGGAAGGCAACACCTGGATATAATGGAAGACAAGTGGATATTGAAGCATCGTATAATAATATGAAGAAGCTAAAGAAATTTGATCAAAAATATCTTGAATTCAAAGAAGTCTCACCAAGTGTTCATTTAGAAGATTTATCACCAGCTCCAATTTATAGAGGGCATCCAAATAAAAAGATGGTAGGATTAACAATAAATGTGGCATGGGGAAATGAGTATTTGCCTCGCATATTAGAGATATTGAAAAAGCATGATGTGAAGGCCACTTTCTTTTTAGAAGGACGTTGGGTGAAAGAAAATTTGCGGTTTGCAAAAATGATTGTCGATGCAAAACAAGAAGTTGGAAATCACTCGTACACACACCCTAATATGAAAACGCTATCGTCTGATGAAATACGAGATCAGTTACAAAGAACAAATCGAATGATTGAAGCAGCTACGAATCAAAAGGTGAGATGGTTTGCACCGCCGAGTGGAAGTTTTCGAGATGAAGTCGTGAAAATTGCAGATGATTTCCAAATGGGAACGATCATGTGGACTGTTGATACAATCGATTGGAAGCGCCCTGAGCCAGATGTACTATTGCAGAGAGTAATGAGAAAAATACATCCTGGTGCTATCGTATTAATGCATCCTACTTCGTCAACAACAGAAGCATTAGATACAATGATTACAAAATTAAAGGAACAAGGATATAAAGTAGGGAATATAACAGAATTACTGGATGAAAAACGTGTGGATTAAATACATTTGCATGACATTCATCCTTAAACTTGTTATCATTAAATAATAGCACTTATTTAGAGAAACTGGCAGTAGGAGGAAAGTTTTTGATTAAAAAATATACTTGTAAAAATGGTGTAAGAATAGTTATGGAGAATATACCAACTGTAAGATCGGTTGCGATTGGTATTTGGATCCATGCAGGATCAAGAAATGAAAATGAAAAAAATAACGGGATTTCTCACTTTTTAGAGCATATGTTCTTTAAAGGGACGGAAACACGTAGTGCACGCGAAATTGCAGAATCATTTGATAGCATTGGTGGGCAAGTGAATGCTTTTACTTCAAAAGAATACACTTGTTACTATGCAAAAGTGCTAGATGAGCATGCTAAATATGCTTTAGATGTATTAGCAGACATGTTCTTTAATTCAACATTTGATGAAGAAGAACTGAAAAAAGAGAAGAATGTTGTATGTGAAGAAATTAAAATGTACGAAGATGCTCCAGATGATATTGTGCATGATATGTTAACGAAAGCAACATATGAAACGCATCCGCTTGGGTATCCTATTTTAGGAACAGAAGAAACGCTTAATACGTTTACAGGTGATACACTACGCCAATATATTAAGGATCATTACACACCTGAAAATGTAGTTGTTTCAGTTGCAGGAAATATTGATGAAGCCTTCTTACAAACGGTAGAGCAATATTTCGGTAGTTATGAAGGAACAACAAACCGTGAACAAGTACATAGCCCAATTTTCCATTTTAATAAGGTAGCACGTAAAAAGGAAACAGAACAAGCTCATTTATGTTTAGGATATAAAGGCTTACAAATGGGACACGAAGATATTTATAACTTAATCGTATTAAATAACGTGTTAGGCGGTAGTATGAGTAGCCGTTTATTCCAAGAAGTACGTGAGCAACGTGGGTTAGCGTACTCAGTATTTTCTTACCATTCTTCTTATGAAGATACAGGTATGTTAACACTGTATGGTGGAACAGGTAGCCAACAATTAGATACACTGTATGAAACAATGCAAGAAACATTAGAAACATTGAAAAATACAGGTATTACAGAAAAAGAGCTTATTAATAGTAAAGAGCAACTAAAAGGAAACTTAATGTTAAGTTTAGAAAGTACGAATAGCCGTATGAGCCGTAACGGTAAAAATGAATTGCTTCTTCGTAAACATCGTTCACTTGATGAGATTATTGAAAGTGTAAACACTGTAACAAAAGAAAATGTGGACGGATTAATTCGCAATATGTTTACTGACGAGTTCTCTGCGGCACTTATTAGTCCAGACGGAAAACTTCCAAGAGGAATAAAACTATAATCAACTTTTACAATGTACCTGAAAATAACCTTCTCTCTTTTTAAAAGAGAGAAGGTTATTTTTTTTATACATATAGAATAGGTACTAATTATAGACAATGCAAATGAAAAATTCAGTAGGGGGAGTGGAGTGTGTATGCGATTAAGTGAATTAAGTGGTAAAGAGGTTGTAGATATAGAAAAAGCGGAAAAAATGGGAGTCTTAGGTTATATGGATTTAGAGATTAATGAGAAAGACGGGCAAATACAAACACTTATAATACCTGTAGGGAAGTGGGGAGGCTTTAAAAAGGAACCACAAGAAGTAAGGGTGGCATGGAGTCAAATAAAGAAAGTCGGACATGATATGCTTCTTTGTGATAGTATAGATCATTCAAATTCGGAGTGAAGGATGGCCATTTTGGTCATCTTTTTTTGTATCTACATAGAAACCTGATAAATCATATGTGCATTTGGATTTTCAATCACCATAAACTCGTACATTACATATGATGTGGAGGAAAAAGAAAAAGTAGGCACTTTTCTTATAAATGACAGAAAAAGAAGGTGAATTAGGGAATGTTGACTGAGATGCATATTGCTGTCATAGGAGGAGATGCAAGGCAGCTAGAAGTAATTCGTAAGCTAGTTGAATTGGATGCGAAACTTTCTTTGATAGGTTTTGATCAGTTAGATCATGGTTTCACAGGGGCAGCAAAAGAAAGTATACAAAATTTAGATTTCACTTCTGTAGACGCAATTATTTTGCCGGTTGCAGGTACAAATGCCAAAGGAGAAGTAGATACTATTTTTTCAAATGAAAAAGTTTCAATAACGAAAGAACAAATTGAAAATACACCAGAACACTTTACTATATATTCAGGTATTGGTACACCTTACTTGGAAAATCTCGTATCTACTACGAACCGAAAACTTGTTAAATTATTTGATCGTGATGATGTAGCAATATACAATTCTATTCCAACGGTAGAAGGTACATTAATGATGGTAATTCAACATACCGACTATACAATTCATGGGTCCAATGTAATGGTTCTAGGATTTGGTAGAACAGGAATGAGTGTTGCGAGAGCATTTCAATCATTAGGAGCCCATGTCAAAGTTGGAGCAAGACGATCTGAACATATTGCACGTATTACAGAAATGATGTTTTCTCCTTTTCATATGCAAGACATAGAGAAAGAAGTAGGAAATGTCGATATTGTAATTAATACGATTCCGCACCTCGTTGTAACAGCGAATGTTATTGCAAAAATGCCAGCTCATACGCTAGTGATTGATTTAGCTTCTAAACCAGGCGGTACCGACTTTAGATATGCGGAAAAAAGAGGAGTCAAAGCATTGCTAGCACCTGGATTACCAGGTATTGTTGCCCCAAAAACGGCTGGGCAAATTTTAGCAAATGTTCTTTCTCAGTTATTAGCAGCAGATGCAATCGCAAAGGAGGAGGAAAAGAAATGAGTTTGAAGGGGAAACGAATTGGTTTCGGATTTACAGGTTCACATTGTACGTACGAAGAAGTAATGCCTCATTTAGAAAAATTAATTGCTGAGGGAGCAGAAGTACGTCCTGTTGTTTCTTACACTGTTCAATCAACAAATACTAGATTTGGAGAGGGAGCAGAGTGGATTAAGAAGATTGAAGAAATAACAGGTTTTAAAGCAATTAATTCAATCGTTGGTGCAGAACCACTAGGACCTAAAATTCCACTAGATTGTATGGTAATTGCACCACTAACAGGGAATTCTATGAGTAAATTTGCAAATGCAATGACAGACTCTCCAGTACTAATGGCAGCAAAAGCGACGCTAAGAAATGGCAAGCCTGTCGTATTGGCAGTTTCGACGAATGATGCTTTAGGATTAAATGGGGTAAATCTCATGCGCCTAATGGCAACGAAAAACATCTACTTCGTCCCATTCGGCCAAGATGCACCAGAGAAAAAACCGAACTCAATGGTAGCTCGCATGGAGCTGCTGGAAGATACAGTATTAGAAGCGCTGCAAGGGAAGCAATTGCAACCTGTGGTCGTAGAAAAATTCAGATATATGAATTAAAAAACGAAAAAAAACGGACAATTTTTGATGAAACCATCATTCTTACTGTAGAATATGATAAAATTAACGTTATTAAGATTAGAAGGGGTATTGTATACTCCTTCTGATTCTAAGTTATAGAAGGATTGGTATCTAGAAAGGGGCATAGTGATGGAAAAGCAAAAAACTTTTCATGTCGCTGTAGTTGGAGCAACCGGCGCAGTTGGTGAACAAATGTTAAATACTTTAGAGAAACGAGAATTTCCAATCGGGAAATTAACGTTACTTTCATCTAAACGATCTGCAGGTAAGAAACTTGTATTTAAAGGCGAAGAATTTACGGTTCAAGAGGCAACTCCTGAAAGCTTTGAAGGAGTAGATATCGCACTATTTAGTGCTGGTGGATCTGTATCGAAACAATTAGCCCCAGAAGCAGCAAAACGCGGTGCGATTGTTGTTGATAATACAAGTGCATTCCGTATGACAGAAAACGTGCCACTTGTTGTACCTGAAGTAAATGAAAATGACTTAAAAGAACATAATGGTATTATTGCAAATCCAAACTGTTCTACAATTCAAATGGTAGTAGCTCTTGAGCCAGTTCGTCAGCAATATGGTTTAAAACGAGTAATCGTTTCCACATATCAAGCTGTATCAGGTGCTGGTGCGGCAGCTATTGAAGAACTGCATGAACAATCACAAGCAATCTTAAATGGCGAAGAAGTTAAGGCAAATGTTCTTCCTGTATCAGGTGATAAGAAGCATTTCCCAATTGCTTTTAATGCGATTCCACAAATTGATAAATTCCAAGATAATGGATTTACATTTGAAGAAATGAAAATGATTAACGAAACGAAAAAAATTATGCATATGCCTGAATTAGAAGTAGCGGCAACATGTGTACGTTTACCAGTTGTATCAGGACACTCTGAGTCTGTTTACATCGAAGTAGAAAAAGAAGGCGTAACAGTAGCAGAATTAAAGAGCTTACTTGCAAATGCGGAAGGTATTGTTCTGCAAGATAATCCAGAAGAGCAGTTATATCCAATGCCAGCTACTGCAGTAGGTAAAAACGAAGTATTCGTTGGAAGAATCCGTAAAGATTTAAATAACGATAAAGGATTCCATCTTTGGGTCGTATCTGATAACTTATTAAAAGGCGCTGCATGGAATTCTGTTCAAATTGCAGAGCGCTTAGTAAAATTACAATTAGTGTAAACGGCTAAGAGAAGGTGCAAAATATGAAAATAATTGTTCAAAAATTTGGTGGCACATCAGTACGTGATGACAATGGACGTAAGCATGCGCTTCATCATATAAAAAAATCATTAGCTGCTGGTTATAAAGTAGTTACTGTCGTATCTGCTATGGGCCGTAAAGGTGAACCATATGCAACGGATACGTTATTAAGTCTTGTAAATCAAGAGGAATCTACTATTTCTAAACGTGAGCAAGATTTATTATTATCGTGCGGAGAGTTAATCTCTGCAATTGTTTTCTCTAATATGTTGAATGAGAACGGTATAAAAGCAGCAGCATTAAATGGTGCACAAGCTGGTTTTGTAACGAATGATGATTTTACGAATGCAAAGATTATTGAAATGAATTGCGATCGTATACATGAAGAGTTGGAAAATGTAGATGTAATCGTCGTTACAGGATTCCAAGGGCAAACGAAAAAAGGTGATACGACAACACTTGGGCGCGGAGGTAGTGATACTTCAGCTTCAGCATTAGGTGTTGCACTTCATGCTGAATACATCGATATATTCACTGATGTAGAAGGTGTTATGACTGCGGATCCTCGTATTGTAAAAGATGCACGTCATCTTCAAACTGTAACGTACAACGAGATTTGTAACATGGCTTATCAAGGTGCGAAAGTCGTTCATCCACGTGCAGTTGAAATTGCGATGCATGCAAAAGTGCCACTTCGTGTACGTTCTACGTATTCTGATAGTGAAGGTACACTTATTTCAGCATATGACGGTGCTACGAGAGGTCGTGATGTAGAAGAACGTCCTGTTACAGGTATTGCCCACGTATCAAACGTAACGCAAATTAAGGTGCTTGCAAAAGAAACGGCATATGATTTGCAACAACATGTGTTTAAAGAGATGGCGAACGAAGGAATAAGCGTCGATTTAATTAATATTTCACCTACTGGCGTAGCATATACGGTGAGTGATAATGTATCAAGTCATGCAGTTAAATTATTAAAGAACCTTGGATATGAGCCAATTGTGACAGAACATTGTGCGAAAGTATCTATCGTTGGAGCTGGAATGGCAGGATACCCAGGGGTTACTGCGAAAATCGTTACAGCTCTAGCGGAAAAAGGTATTCAAATCCTACAATCGGCAGATAGTCATACAACAATTTGGGTTCTTGTAAAAGAAACTGATTTAGTGGAGGCTGTAAATGCATTACATAGTGCGTTTGAGCTTTCAAAAGAAAAGCAACTGGAACAATAAGGAGTGAGACCATGATAGATTTTGGGACAATTGCAACCGCGATGGTAACACCGTTTGATATAAACGGGAATATCGATTTTGCAAAGACAACGAAATTGGTAAATTATTTAATTGATAACGGTACAACAGCAATCGTGGTAGGAGGAACGACAGGAGAATCTCCTACATTAACTTCAGAAGAGAAAGTAGCGTTATATCGCCATGTCGTATCTGTTGTCGATAAAAGAGTGCCCGTAATCGCTGGAACAGGTAGCAATAATACGCATGCTTCTATTGACTTAACTAAAAAGGCAACAGAAGTTGGTGTGGATGCAGTAATGCTAGTAGCACCGTATTATAACAAACCGAGCCAAGAAGGGATGTATCAGCATTTTAAAGCAATTGCTGAAAGCACGCCGCTTCCGGTTATGCTATATAACGTTCCGGGACGATCTATTGTACAAATCTCCGTTGATACAGTTGTTCGTTTATCAGAAATAGAAAACATTGTTGCTATTAAAGATGCCGGCGGCGATGTGTTAACAATGACAGAAATCATTGAAAAAACAGCGGACGACTTTGCGGTATACAGCGGTGATGACGGTTTAACGTTACCAGCTATGGCAGTTGGAGCGAAAGGTATCGTTTCGGTAGCATCTCATGTTATCGGAAACGAAATGCAAGAGATGATTACAGCATTTCAAGCAGGAGAGTTTAAGAAAGCACAAAAATTACATCAATTACTTGTAAGAGTAACTGATTCATTATTTATGGCGCCAAGTCCAACTCCAGTAAAAACAGCGTTACAAATGGTTGGATTAGATGTAGGTTCTGTACGTTTACCACTTCTTCCATTAACAGAAGAGGAAAGAGTAACGTTACAATCTGTTATGCAATCTATCCCTCGTTAATAAAAAATGACCTAGTGTAGAACTAGGTCATTTTTTATTATATGCAAATCTTTTCCTCTTTTTCTCACCTATATGTGTTTTTATAAGAACATTAATCGCTTCTTCATTATGTGTATAAGAAAATAATCATACCCCTTTAACTGAGTCAAAAAATGATAGATATTATGGAATAAACGTAATAAACCACGGTGTCTGTTTTTAGAGAAATCCCCTAAAATGTGACGTAATTCATAAAAAAAATCCATTTTGTAAGTGTTTTTGTTGGATTCTAGAAAAATAAATCTTGAAACTTCCTATTATGAAATGAATTTGGCGTATGTATGGCTAGTTCTTCAAAATAATATGGAGTATAAAATCGGAGTAAATATAAAGGAAATACGTTCGATACTTTTATTGTCATTCCGTTCTTTTCCTCTTTCTTTCGCACGATTTAACTTGTGTTCTATTTCTTGTATCAGGTATAATATGGCTAAGTAGCTTAGTACGGGTATGCTTAGCAAAATTGGTAAAAATTATAATTTGATTACATTTTCATATCATATCGAATAAGATATTTGATTTATATAATGAAAGAGAGGTGAAACCTGGTTTAAAAAATAAACAAGGACATGATATCGCATAACGGTAAGGACATTCGTCTTGGACGGTGAATATATGGTGGTTGTAGAGTTTCCCCTGGTGTCTCTGCAATTTTAGTGAAATCAGTGTTTGAAAGATTTTTAAACCAGGCAACAACATGAAGAGAAAAGAGAATGAGTCTGTTAAAGTATTTGCTCTTGGTGGAGTAGGTGAAATCGGGAAAAACATGTACTGTGTTGAAATTGATTCTGAAATCTTTATTGTAGATGCAGGGTTAATGTTCCCAGGAGATGAAATGTTTGGAATTGATATCGTTATTCCTGATATTACATATTTAGTGGAAAACCAAGAGCGAGTAAAAGGTTTATTTATTACTCACGGTCATGAAGATCATATTGGTGGTATTGTTTACGTACTTCGTAAATTATCTATTCCAGTATATGCAACGAAATTAACAGTAGGACTTATACAAGAAAAACTTGGCGAAGCGGGTATGTTAGGCCGTGTAGACTTAAAAACAATCGATTCAAATTCAACAGTAGAGTTTAATACTACAACGGTGTCATTCTTTGGAACGACACATAGTATTCCAGATTCTGTTGGTGTTTGTTTCCATACATCAAAAGGTGCGATTGTATATACGGGAGACTTTAAATTCGATCAAACTCCAATTGGAAATAGTGGAGCAGACCTTGGGAAAATGGCGCAAATCGGAAATGAAGGCGTACTTTGCTTATTATCTGATAGTACAAACGCAGAGCGCCCAGGTTATACAGGTTCAGAAAAAGAAGTTGGTGTAGAAATCTCTAAAGTGTTCTACGGCGCAGAAGGTCGTATTATTGTTGCTTCATTTGCATCGAATGTACATCGTATTCAACAAGTATTTGATGCAGCTGCTGAAACAGGGCGAAAAGTGGCGGTTGTAGGACGTAGTATGGTGAAAGTGGTAGATATCGCAAGACGTCTTGGTTATTTAGATGTTCCAGAAGGTATGGTTATTTCACTACAAGAAGTAGACAATTTCCCAGAGAAAAAGGTAGCTATTTTAACGACAGGTAGTCAAGGTGAACCGATGGCTGCTCTATCTAGAATGGCAAAGCAAGCTCATAAACAAATTTCAATTCGTAAAGGTGACACGGTTATTATTGCGGCTTCTCCAATTCCGGGTAATGAAATATCTGTATCAAAAATTATCGACTTGTTATTTAGAGCGGGAGCTGAAGTTGTTTATTACGGTGAAAGAAAAGTTCACGTTTCAGGTCACGGTAGCCAAGAAGAATTAAAATTAATGTTAAATTTAATGAAACCAAAGTACTTTGTACCCGTACACGGTGAGTTCCGTATGCAAAAAGCACATGCATACTTAGCTGAAGATGTAGGTATTACAAGAGAAAATATCTTTATCGTAGAAAAAGGCGATGTAATTGCTTTTGGTGACGATGAAGCGAACTTAGTCGGTAAAGTACAAGCTGGTAATGTTTTAATTGATGGATTAGGTGTAGGTGACGTTGGTAATATCGTTCTTCGAGATAGAAAGATGTTATCTCAAGATGGAATACTAGTAGTTGTTGTAACGCTTGGTAAAGATGAAAAGAAAATTATCTCTGGTCCAGAAATCATTTCACGTGGTTTCGTATATGTTCGTGAATCAGAAGCGTTAATTGAACGATCTACAGAGATTGTACGTATGATTGTTGAGCAGTCAATTAAAGAATATTCAATTGAATGGTCAATGTTAAAACAAAATATTCGTGAATTATTAGGACAGTTTTTGTACGAAGAGACAAAGAGAAAACCTATGATTTTACCGATTATTATGGAAGTATAAAAAAGATCACCCTTATGGGTGATCTTTTTTCTTTTTAACCCTATCGAATGAAATTTATAACTTAAGAAATAATAGTTATATACGAGTGAAAGGGGATGCGAAATGACAGAACGTGATCGATATACAAATGAAGAAAAAGAAGCTGAGCCAAAAGAAGCTGGAAAAGAGGCTTCAATAGTCGAAAAAATTCAACAGCTTGGACAGACAAATGTACCACAGATGAATGAATCACGTATTCATTGTTTAACGATTATCGGACAAGTGGAAGGTCATGTTCAATTACCACCGCAAAATAAAACAACAAAATACGAGCATATCATTCCGCAAATTGTTGCGATTGAACAAAATCCGAAAATTGAAGGTTTGCTTTTAATATTAAATACGGTTGGAGGTGACGTTGAAGCTGGGCTAGCAATTTCTGAAATGGTAGCTTCACTTTCAAAACCAACAGTGTCTCTAGTTTTAGGTGGGGGACATTCCATCGGTGTACCGATTGCTGTTTCTACTGACTATTCGTTTATTGCGGAAACTGCGACGATGACAATTCATCCAATTCGTTTAACAGGTCTTGTCATAGGTGTGCCACAAACATTTGAGTATTTGGATAAGATGCAAGAAAGAGTCATTCGTTTTGTGACGAAGCACTCGAAAGTAACAGAAGATCGTTTTAAAGAGCTTATGTTTGCGAAAGGAAATTTAACGCGAGATATTGGGACGAATGTAATTGGTGGGGATGCAGTAAAGTACGGTCTTATAGATGATGTAGGCGGTATTGGAAATGCTATTCGAAAATTAAACGAATTAATAGATGTTCGCGCGGAAGATAGTACAGAAGGGACAATGCTACAATGATTTTATATACAATTATGCCAGAGCAACTTGTGTATCCGGCCGATTATTCACAATGTGAAAGTCAAAAAGTCGTAAATATAAATGGTGTGGAATTAATGGTTTCTGAAGAGGAACATGGATTTTATTCTATTGTACGTGTGCTAAGTACGGACCCACTTCATTATTTAGAGTTTGAGCCCGGTCAGAAAATAACCTTTTAGCAAAAAGAAGGATTTTGTTTAGAAGCTATGGTATAATATAAAAAACAAGACGGTTGAGCAGCCATGAGTAGGCTGCTTTCTTCTGTTTATTTAGCATTTTACAAGAAGTGTAAAAATAGAAGATATAAAGACCTGAAAAATAGAGAAAACAGACATATAAATAGAGCATTTTGAGGGGAGCTTTACTTATATGTAGAACACGAGGTGAAGAAATGGCAAAACAAAAGCAAAGAGGGACGAAGTCAAAGGCAAGACGTACGATAAAGCCAACTTTGTATTATGAAATTGTCGGTTTAACTCTTTTTGCACTTTCAATCATTACGATTTTACAGCTAGGCGTTGTAGGGAAATCGTTTGTGTTATTTTTTCGCTTCTTCTTTGGTGAGTGGTACATAATTGGTGTGTTAGGTGTAATAGCTTTATCGGTTTCCTTTGTTATAAAACGCGGATGGCCGAACCTTTTAAATAAACGATTAATTGGATTTTATTTAATTGTATTGGCGATATTAATGTTTAGTCATATTACATTATTTAACCTTCTTACAAAAGATGGAGCAGTGCAAAATACTTCTGTTATTGTGAGTACGAAAGATAACTTCTTTCTTGAAATGAAAAAGGGGCCAGATAGTGTTCATTTAGGTGGTGGTATGTTTGGTGCGCTTATGTTCGCAACATGTTACTTCTTATTTGACGAAGTAGGAGCTTATATCATTGGTATTATTCTAGTTATTCTCGGTATACTTTGTATAACAAATAAGCATATTGGAGAAGTGTTAGCTCCAGTTGGTAGAATTCTTAGAAGTCAGTTTCAAGTGATGCAAGGGGATTATAAAGATTGGAGAGCTAAAAGAACGGCTGAACAAACAGAAAAGAAAAAAACAACAAGAAGCACAAGAAGCAAACGTGCTGCAGAACAAGAAGAAATTATTGAGCCGATGGAAGAAATCTCAATTGATCCTCCGATTATTTCGAATTTCACTGAGAATTATCCTGTAAATGAAGAAGAGGATAAACGAATCGAAGTAGAGCAAGAAGATTTGATCACTTCAACGTTTATTGAAGAGACTCCGCCAATTGAAGAACCAAAGAAAAAGCGTGGAGAAAAAATTGTTGAATCGTTAGAGAGTGAAGCGCAAGCACCTCCTATGCAATTTTCAAATGTAGAAAATAAAGATTACAAGCTTCCTTCACTTGATATATTAAAATTTCCAAAGAATAAGCAAGTTACAAATGAAAATGCGGAAATTTATGAGAATGCTCGTAAATTAGAGCGTACATTCCAAAGTTTCGGAGTGAAAGCGAAAGTAACAAAAGTACATAGAGGTCCGGCAGTTACAAAATATGAAGTGTATCCTGATATGGGGGTAAAGGTAAGCAAAATTGTCAGTTTAAGTGATGATTTAGCCCTTGCTTTAGCTGCAAAGGACATTCGTATTGAAGCGCCAATTCCCGGGAAATCAGCTGTAGGGATCGAAGTTCCGAACTCAGAGGTTTCGATGGTAACGCTGAGGGAAGTTCTTGATTCTAAGGCTAATAATCATCCGGAAGAGAAGTTGTTAATTGGTCTTGGCCGAGATATTACAGGTGAAGCTGTATTAGCCCGTCTAAATAAAATGCCTCATTTACTCGTAGCTGGTGCGACAGGTAGCGGGAAAAGTGTATGTATTAACGGTATTATTGTTAGTATTTTAATGCGTGCAAAACCGCATGAAGTAAAATTAATGATGATTGACCCGAAAATGGTAGAATTAAATGTATATAACGGTGTGCCTCATTTATTAACGCCAGTTGTAACTGATCCGAAAAAAGCATCGCAAGCATTGAAAAAAGTTGTGAGTGAGATGGAACGTCGTTATGAATTGTTTGCTCATAGTGGTACACGTAACATTGAAGGATACAACGATTATATAAAAGAGCATAATAGTCAATCAGAAGCGAAACAACCCGAATTACCTTATATTGTAGTAATTGTGGACGAGTTAGCAGATTTAATGATGGTTGCTTCGTCTGATGTAGAGGATGCGATTATGCGTCTAGCGCAAATGGCTCGTGCTGCTGGTATTCATTTAATTATTGCAACGCAACGTCCGTCAGTTGACGTTATTACGGGTGTTATTAAAGCAAATATTCCATCACGTATTGCATTCGCTGTATCTTCTCAAACAGATTCTCGTACAATTCTTGACGGTGGTGGTGCAGAGAAGCTACTAGGTCGTGGAGACATGCTGTTTATACCAATTGGTGCATCGAAACCTGTACGTGTACAAGGCGCATTTTTATCAGATGATGAAGTTGAGAGAGTTGTAGAATATGTTATTGGACAGCAAAAAGCACAATATCAAGAAGATATGATTCCGCAAGATGTTCCTGATACGAAGCAGGAAGTAGAAGATGAATTATATGATGAAGCGGTTCAACTTGTAGTGGAAATGCAAACAGCATCTGTTTCTATGTTACAACGTAGGTTTAGAGTAGGTTATACGCGAGCTGCTCGCCTAATTGATGCAATGGAAATGAATGGTGTAGTAGGTCCGTATGAAGGTAGTAAACCGAGAGAAGTGCTCATTAATGATGTACAAGAAAAAAGTTCTTAAAAAAAGCCTAATTGTTTTTACAATTAGGCTTTTTTATATAGTGTTTTTGTTATATACTATACTCAGCAATAAAGAAAGGGCTTACATTTAGAGGTGCTCTTTAGAATACGAATACTTTGAGTATGTTTTGTGTAAATGTTCGATATTTAATGCAGAAAAATGTTAGATTTTGTTGACACGTATGAGAGCAAGTGGTAAGATTACTTCGAAAAGAATCACTGCCTCATATAATCTTGGAGATAAGGTCCATAAGTTTCTACCTGGCAACCATGAATTGCTAGACTATGAGGGGAAAAGTGTGTAACAAAGGATGTAAAGGATCTTTGTGCCGAACTTTTTCTCGAAATGAGGAATGTTTATGGTGCAAAGTTTTTTTTATACAATAAAGAGTGAAAATTTTATTTTAAAAAATTATTATTATTTATTCGACAATTATGCTTATTTTGGTGTTTAGTCATTTGTACTATGTTGTAAGTTGAAAAAAGAGAAAAGAAGTCTTACATCAGAGGTCGAATAATTGAAATGCGGGGGAGTCTTATGTCAGTAAAATCCGATAGTCGTCACCTATATCTACGGGTGATTGATCACATCAAAGAAAAAATTAAAGATGGGGCTTATAAAGAACGACAAAAGTTACCATCAGAGTTTGATTTAGCGAAAGAACTTGGCGTAAGTAGAGCGACTTTAAGGGAAGCATTGCGTATTTTAGAAGAAGAAAATGTTGTCATTCGTAGACATGGTGTAGGGACATTTGTAAATGCAAAGCCATTATTTTCTTCTGGAATAGAACAACTTTCTAGTATTACAGATATGATTTCTAGTGTGGGGAAAACACCAGGAACAATCTTTTTATCATCATCTACTACAACTTTAACAGAAGAGGAAAAAGAGAAGTTTAATAGTGAAGATGGTTTTAATGCAGTGATGATTGAACGCGTGCGTACAGCAGATGGGGAACCTGTTGTGTATTGTATCGATAAACTTGCAAAAGAAATATTGCCAGATTTATCGGGTTACAATGAGGAATCATTATTAACGGTGATACATAATAACACGCATAAGCGCATAACATATGCGGTTGCTCACATTGAGCCAATTGGCTATCACCCTAAAATCTCACCGATTTTAGAATGTGAGCCTGAAACAGCGCTGCTTGTATTAAAACAAATGCACTACGATCAAAATGATGAGCCAATCTTATATTCTATCAATTACTTTAGAGCTGATAAATTTAGCTTCCACGTATTAAGAAAGCGTATGTAGGTAAATTCCTTTTTAGGGAGGTGACAGCAAGAAGTAAGGAACAGCAGCGTATAAAAAATAGACAAATCATTTCAGGAGGGGTTTCTAGTATGAAGAAAAAAACAGGTCTTTTATTATCATTAACATTAGCAGCAAGTACGGTGTTAGGTGCATGTGGTAACTCGGATAAGGCGAGCAGTGATAAGAAAGAAGATAAAGACTTCAAAGTTGGTATGGTAACGGATGTTGGGGGCGTTGATGATAAATCATTCAACCAATCTTCTTGGGAAGGTTTGAAAAAGTTTGGTAAAGATAATGGATTAAAGGAAAAGACAAATTATCGTTACCTACAGTCTGAAAAAGAAGCAGATTATATTCCAAACTTAAAGAAATTTTCAAAAGATAAGTATGATTTATCTTTCGGAATCGGTTATAAATTAGAAGGTGCAATTAAAGAAGTTGCAAAAGAATCTCCAAAACAACAATTCGCAATCGTTGATACTGTTGTAGATGCACCGAACGTAACAAGTATTACATTTAAAGATCATGAAGGATCATTCCTTGTAGGTGCGGTAGCAGCTATGTCAACAAAATCGAATAAAGTAGGATTTGTTGGTGGAATGAAAAGTGATTTAATTAGTAAATTCGAAAATGGATTTAAAGCTGGTGCAAAGGCAGTAAATCCAAACATTGAAATCGTATCTGAATATGCGGAAGCATTTGATAAACCTGAAAAAGGTACAGTTCTTGCATCAGCAATGTATGGTCAAGGTGTAGATGTAATTTATCATGCTGCTGGTGGTACAGGTAACGGTGTGTTCACTGAAGCGAAAAACCGTAAGAAAAAAGGTGAAAATGTTTGGGTAATCGGTGTTGACCGTGACCAACATCAAGAAGGTATGCCTGAAAATGTAACATTAACTTCAATGATTAAACGTGTGGATGTAGCTGTAGAAAAAGTAGCTAAAGAAGCAAAAGATGGAAAATTAAAAGGTGGAAAAATTGAAGCGTTTGGTTTAAAAGATGACGGTATTGGTATTTCAAAAACAACTGATAACGTGAAAAAGGTTAACCCTGAAATTTTAACAAAAGTAGAAGAGTTTGAAAAGAAAATTACAGATGGTGAAATTAAAGTACCGGCTACAGATAAAGAGTATAAAGAATATGAAGCTTCTCTAAAAAAATAAATAGAGAAATAGCAAAGGTTAGTTCATAGAACTAACCTTTGTATGTATAAAAATTCCAAATCGCTTAATAAGTTAATAGTGTAATAGGGAATGTTCCCTGTTAAAAGGAGGAACGAAATGGAATACGTAATTGAGATGAATAACATTACGAAAGTATTCCCAGGCATTGTAGCGAATGATGATATTACGCTGCAAGTAAAGCAAGGAGAAATACATGCTTTACTTGGAGAAAATGGTGCAGGGAAATCCACATTGATGAATGTACTATTTGGTTTGTACCAACCAGAGCAGGGTGAAATTAAAATTAAAGGTAAACCTGTAAAAATCACAAATCCGAATATAGCAAATGACCTTGGTATTGGAATGGTCCATCAACACTTTATGCTTGTTCATAATTTTACAGTTACAGAGAATATTATTCTCGGAAATGAACCGAAGAAAAAAGGGAAAATTGCTGTTGAGGAAGCTGCTAAAGAAATTCAAAAATTGTCTGAACAATACGGTTTAGCTGTAAATCCATATGCGAAAATACAGGATATTTCAGTGGGTATGCAACAGCGTGTTGAGATTTTGAAAACTCTTTACCGCGGTGCAGAAATTTTAATATTTGATGAACCGACAGCCGTGTTAACACCACAAGAAATTCATGAGCTAATTCAAATTATGAAAAAGCTTGTACAAGAAGGGAAATCTATTGTTCTTATTACACATAAGTTGAAAGAAATTATGGAAGTTTGCGATCGTTGTACGATTATTCGTAAAGGAAAAGGGATTGGAACGGTTGACGTTGCAAATACGGATGAAAATAAACTTGCAGAATTAATGGTCGGACGTCAAGTGAATTTTAAAACAGAAAAAATAGACGCGAAGCCAAAAGAAGAGGTACTTTCAATTGCAAACCTTGTTGTTCACGATGCACGTCAACTACCTGCTGTAAAAGGCCTTGACTTAACTGTTCGTGCGGGGGAAATTGTTGGGATTGCAGGGATTGATGGAAACGGACAAAGTGAATTAATAGAAGCAATTACTGGTTTACGAAAAGTTGAGTCAGGTTCTATTGCAATTAAAGGAAAAGAAATAACAAATTGGCCTGTTAGAAGAATAACAGAAGAAGGAATTGGTCATATTCCAGAAGATCGTCATAAACACGGACTCGTACTTGATTTTTCTGTTAGAGATAATATAGTTCTTCAAACGTACTATAAAAATCCATTTTCAAAGAAAGGGATTTTAAATTTCAGCAAAATTACAGAAAAAGCAAAGGCTCTTATTGAACAGTTTGATGTACGTACACCTAGTGAGCAAACGTTAGCACGCGCTCTATCTGGGGGGAATCAACAAAAAGCAATTATTGCACGTGAAGTAGACCGAGATCCAGATTTATTAATTGCGGCACAGCCAACACGTGGTTTAGATGTAGGAGCAATTGAATTTATTCATAAGAGATTAATAGAGCAAAGGGATAAAGGAAAAGGTGTATTACTTTTATCATTAGAGTTAGATGAAATCTTAAATGTTAGCGATCGAATTGCTGTTATTTATGAAGGGGAAATTGTAGCAATAGTTGATGCGAAAGAAACGAATGAACAACAGCTTGGATTGTTAATGGCTGGAGGAACAAAGAAGGAGCAGGTGGGTACAAATGGCTAAAAAGCTTTTAACAGAACGAACGATAAATATTTTAGTCCCAGTACTATCCGTTATTTTCGGCTTACTTGTAGGAGCGATTGTAATGCTAGTTAGTGGCTATGATCCAATTGTTGGTTATAGTGCACTTTGGACAGGAATGTTCGGCAGCGCAAGTGCGATTGGTGAAACTCTCCGTACAATGATACCGCTTATTCTTGCTGGCTTATCGGTGGCGTTTGCATTTCGTACAGGCTTATTTAATATCGGGGTAGAGGGTCAATTGTTGGTTGGTTGGCTTGCAGCAGTTTGGTTCGGTTATGCAGTTTCGCTACCAGCTGTTCTTCACATGCCGTTATCAATTTTATTTGCAGCATTAGTAGGTGGAATTTGGGGTTTCATCCCTGGATATTTAAAGGGGAAATTTCAAGTTAATGAAGTTATTGTAACAATTATGATGAACTATATTGCTTTATACGTAACATATGACATTATTAAGCGTTTCTTACACGAGGGTAATGATAAAACGTATGACATTAAAGAGAGTGCGTCACTATCTTCAGACTGGCTTGCTTCTATTACTGATGGTTCACGTCTACACTGGGGAATTATTGTAGCAATTTTAATCGCTATTTTAATGTGGTTCTTATTAGATCGAACAACTTTAGGTTACGAATTAAAGTCGGTAGGATTTAATCAGCATGCCTCTCAATATGCAGGTATGAAAGTTTCTCGTAATGTAGTATTCTCCATGACAATTGCTGGTGCATTTGCGGGGATTGGTGGAGCGATGGAAGGATTAGGGACATTCCAGAGTATGACAGCGATGTCTTCGTTTACAGGAGTAGGGTTTGATGGGATTGCCGTAGCATTACTTGGAGGGAATAATCCGTTTGGTATAATCCTTTCAGCTTTATTATTTGGTGGTTTGAAAAGTGCTTCCCCTCAAATGAACTTTGAGGCAGATGTACCGTCAGAGCTTATTAATGTAATTATTGCATGTATCATCTTCTTTGTTGCATGTAGTTATGTGTTAAGATGGGCGCTTACACGCATGAGCAAGGAGGGGAAATAAATGAGCTTTTTAGATATATTAGCCATTCTTGTGACGGGTACGTTATATACATCGGCACCTATCATTTTCACAGCACTAGGTGGTGTATTTAGCGAACGATCGGGTGTTGTAAATATCGGATTAGAAGGACTAATGCTATTTGGTGCATTTATTGGAGTTGTTACAAACTTATTGATGGGTGATACTTGGGGAACGATGACTCCGTGGATTGCGTTATTATTTGCGGCAATTGGTAGTGGTTTGTTTGCATTACTTCATGCGGTAGCTTCTATTACATTCCGAGCAGATCAAGTTGTAAGTGGTGTAGCAATTAACTTCTTATCTCTTGGATTAACGGTATTTGCAATTAAGAAGATTTTTGATAAAGGACAGACTGACTTTATTCAGTACCGTATTGAAAAGATTGATATTCCAGGCCTTTCAGATATTCCGGTTTTAGGGAAAATATTCTTCTCTAACGTACCAATAACGTCGTATATTGCCATTATTTTAGCATTCGTTGTTTGGTATGTTATTTATAAAACACCGTTCGGTCTTCGTCTTCGTGCGGTTGGTGAGCATCCAATGGCAGCGGATACGATGGGGATTAACGTATATAAAATGCGCTATATTGGCGTTTGTATATCAGGGGTGTTTGCTGGAATTGGTGGAGCAATTTTTGCGATGTCAATTTCTAATAACTTCTCAGGGGCAACTATTACAGGACAAGGTTTCTTAGCATTAGCTGCTATGATTTTTGGAAAGTGGAATCCACTAGGTGCATTAGGTGCAGCGTTATTCTTTGGTTTTGCACAATCATTAAGTGTAACAGGTGGAACAATTCCTGTATTAGATCAAATTCCGAGTGTTTTATTAACAATATTACCGTATGTATTCACAATATTAGCACTCGTTGGTTTTGTAGGTCGTTCTGAAGCTCCGAAAGCATTAGGAACTCCTTATGAAAAAGGAAAACGATAAGTATAAAAAGCTCGCACATTAGTGCGGGCTTTTTTACATAGACTATATTTAATACGGAATTTTACTATGTTCCTTACATATTACAGTTTTTAGAAAGGGCCTTATGTAAGTATAGTGAGGAAGAAAAGTTGATTTTTCATTTCTAAAAACTGTATATTGAAGAGGAATATTCCTATATACGTAAAGGAGGGCTATAAATGAAACTAATGGAACAACAACTACATGAGTTAGGTGGTTTGCGCGTACATATTATTCCGACTGATAAATATAAAACGAATACCTTTGTATTTCGTTTTAAAGCGCCTTTAAATGAGGAGACGGTGACAGAGCGTGCCCTATTGCCATACGTATTGCAAAGTGCGACAGAAAAATTACCTTCTGTAATTCGTCTTCGTCAATATTTAGAAGAATTATACGGATCTTCTTTAGCGGTAGATGTAAGTAAAAAAGGGGAAGACCATATTATCTCCATTTATGTAGACATTGCAAATGAAGTTTATTTACATGATGCACCACCGTTATTTGAAAAAGCGCTTTCTATGTTGTCAGATATTGTGTTACATCCAGCAACGGAGGAGAACGGTTTCCTATCTTCTATCGTAGAAAGTGAAAAAAGAGCACTGTTACAGAGAATTGAAGCTACTTATGATGATAAAATGCGTTATGCAAACGAGCGTTTAATTGAAGAAATGTGCAAAGTAGAACCGTATCGTTTAAGTGCAAATGGAAAAAAAGAGAGTGTTACGTCTATTACAAATGAAAGTCTGTATCAATATTATCAAAAGGTGCTAGCGGAAGATGAAATGGATTTATATATTATTGGTGATATTTCAGAAAACGCCGTTGATCTTGTAAGTAAGTATTTTTCTATTTCAGCTCGTCCAGTGAGAGAAAGAAATGTACTCCTTCATAGACGAAATAATGAAGAAAAAGAAGTTGTTGAAAAACAAGAATTAAAACAAAGTAAATTACACATCGGTTATCGTACATTTGTCACATATAAAGATGAAGATTATTTTGCATTGCAATTGTTCAATGGATTGTTTGGTGGCTTTTCTCATTCGAAGTTATTCGTAAATGTGCGTGAAAAAAATAGTTTAGCGTACTATGCAGCATCGCGCTTTGAAAGTCATAAAGGTTTATTATTTGTTATGTCAGGAATCGAAGCGAAAAATTATGAAAAAGCAGTTGAGATTATTAAAGAACAAATGCTTGCGATGCAAAACGGAGAGTTTTCTGAAGAAGAAATACATCAAACAAAAAGTGTCATCCAAAATCAAATATTAGAGGCAATTGATACACCACGTGGTTTTGTAGAAATGCTATATCATGGTATTATTTCAGATCGTACACGTCCAGTTGAAGAATGGCTTACCGGTATAGAAAGTGTGACAAAACAAGAAATTGTAAAAGTTGCTAAAAATATTGAACTAGATACAATTTACTTTTTACAAGGAACGGAGGGAGAGTAAATGGAGAAAATTGTTTATGAACAATTAAAAGAAACACTCTATTATGAAAAACTTCCTAATGGATTAGATGTATATGTTTTACCGAAACAAGGATTTAATAAAACATTTGCGACGTTTACGACGAAATATGGTTCTGTAGATAATACATTTATACCATTAGGGAAAGAAGAAATGATTCGTGTGCCTGATGGAATTGCACATTTTCTTGAGCATAAATTATTTGAAAAAGAAGATCACGATGCTTTCCAATTGTTTAGTAAACAAGGGGCATCGGCAAATGCTTTCACATCTTTCACAAGAACAGCTTACCTTTTTTCATGTACATCAAATGTAGAACAAAATTTAAATACATTGTTAAACTTTGTACAAGAGCCTTACTTCTCTGAAAAAACCGTTGAAAAAGAGAAGGGTATTATTGGGCAAGAAATTCAAATGTATCAAGATAATCCAGATTGGCGCTTATATTTTGGATTAATTGATAGCTTGTTTGTAAAGCACCCGATTAAAATTGATATTGCAGGGACGATTGAGTCTATTAGTAAAATTACGAAAGACCTACTATATGAATGTTATGAAACGTTTTATCATCCAAGCAATATGCTAATGTTTGTTGTAGGTGCAATTGATCCAGAAAAAACGATGGATTTGATACGTGAAAATCAAGCGAAGAAAGATTATAAAAACCAACCAGAAATAGTACGTTCATTCGAAGAAGAACCAGATGAGGTAAATGAAAAGAAGAAAATTATTTCAATGCCTGTACAAACTCCGAAATGTTTAGTTGGTATTAAAGCGACAAACTTAAAAGAAAAAGGGGAAGCTCTTTTAAAACAAGAAATTGCGCTTACGTTACTTTTAGATTATTTATTTGGGAAAAGCTCCGTTCATTACGAATCTTTATATAACGAAGGGCTCATTGATGATTCGTTCTCGTATGATTATACAGAAGAGAATAACTTCGGTTTTGCAATGGTTGGTGGCGATACGAAGCAACCTGATGAGCTGGAAGAGCGTTTGAAAGGTATTTTATTAAACACAAATTATGATCAATTAGATGAGGCGGCATTAGAACGAGTGAAGAAAAAGAAAATAGGTGGCTTTTTACGTTCCTTGAATTCACCGGAATATATTGCAAATCAATTTACACGATATGCGTTTAATGAATCGAGTCTGTTTGATGCATTGACTGTATTAGAAAGTCTAACGGTTCAAGATTTACAAGAAGTAGCTCAATTACTATTATCAGAAGAGAAAATGAGTGTTTGCCAAGTTTTACCTAAAAAATAAAAGGTTTCATAACAATACCCTCATCTTATCATTGATAAATTGTAAGATGAGGGTATTATTTATTTGTAGGGAAAAGATTTTTTTGAGATAAGAGAGGAATTGTATGAAAAAGTATGCATTAGTAACTGGAGGAAGCGGAGGGATTGGCTCTGCTATTTCGAAACAATTAATTCAAGATGGATATACAGTATATGTTCATTATAATAACAGTGAAGAGAAAGTGAATGAGTTGCAGAAAGAATGGGGTGAAGTAATTCCTGTTCAAGCGAATTTAGTTTCTACTGATGGGGCAGAGCAATTGTGGAAACAAATTGAACATCCTCTTGATGTTATCGTATATGCAGCTGGGAAGAGTATTTTTGGACTCGTAACAGATGTAACGAACGATGAATTGAATGATATGGTAGAACTTCAAGTGAAGAGTATCTATAAATTATTATCGATGGCATTGCCATCTATGATTCAACGGAGAGGCGGTAATATTGTACTTGTTTCGTCTATATGGGGACAAATTGGAGCGTCATGTGAAGTGCTTTACTCGATGGTAAAAGGTGCGCAAAATTCATATGTGAAAGCTTTAGCAAAAGAAGTTTCATTAAGTGGAATAAGAGTGAACGCGGTGGCGCCAGGTGCAATTGAAACGGAAATGTTAAATGTATTTTCAGAAGAGGATAAGAATGAAATTGCGGAAGAGATTCCGTTAGGACGATTAGGATTACCAGAAGAAGTAGCAAAAACTGTGTCATTTCTCGTATCATCAGGTGCATCTTATATAACAGGACAAATTATCGGAGTAAATGGCGGGTGGCATTGCTAAAAATTTCTTACATAAAAAATGAAAAACTGTACAAATTAAGCATGATTCTATTACTAAGTAGTGAGGTGCTTACACATGTCAGTTTTAGATAATTTTGATCAATGGAAGAGCTTTTTAGGAGAACGTTTAGAACAAGCGCAAGGAAAAGGTCTTGATGGTGGTGCTGTATCAGATATGGCATTTCGTGTTGGTGATTATTTAGCAAATGAAGTAGAAGCACGCAACGATCAAGAGAAATTATTAGCTGAACTTTGGAAAGTTGCTGACGAACAAGAGCAACATACAATCGCAAACTTAATGGTAAAGTTTGTACAACATAAGTAAAAAATAGAGAGGAGAATCTCCTCTCTATTTTTTTTGCATAATAATTGAAAGGGATAGATTATACATTTAGCTTCCCTATTAAGGTGAAATCATATAATATAGTACGTAGGTGTAAAGTAAGCAAGGGGAGTGATCTTGGATGATTGAATGGTATTTTGAATATGAAATACATAAAAACCGACCTGGCTTGCTTGGTGACGTTTCTTCGTTAATCGGTATGCTTGGCATTAATATTGTCACAATTAATGGTGTAGATAATGCACGACGTGGATTACTCCTTATGTGTGATAATCAAGAGCAAATCTCTAGACTTGAATCAATTTTAAATACGATGGATAACATAACGGTAACGAAATATCGTCCGCCAAAGCTAAGAGATAAGCTAGCGGTTAGACATGGTAGGTACATACAACGAGATGCAGATGATAAGAAGACATTTCGGTTTGTGCGTGATGAATTAGGGTTACTTGTAGACTTTATGGCTGAAATAATGAAAAAAGAAGGTCATAAACTAATTGGTATACGAGGAATGCCTCGTGTCGGAAAAACAGAATCCATTGTTGCTGCAAGTGTTTGTGCAAATAAAAGGTGGTTATTTGTATCATCTACTCTTATTAAGCAAACTGTTCGTAGTCAATTAATTGAAGATGAGTATAGCGATGACAATATTTTCATCCTAGATGGAATTGTGTCAACGAAGCGTGCTAACGAAAGACATTGGCAGCTCGTTCGTGAAATTATGAGATTGCCTGCAACGAAAGTTGTAGAACATCCTGATGTATTTGTGAGTCAGTCAGAATACACATTGGATGATTTTGATTATATTATCGAGTTGCGTAACGATTATGATGAAGAAATTCAATATAATTTAGTAGATGAAATTGAGCAAGGTACGCAAAATAATTTCTCTATGTTTGACTTTTAAAGAAATATTGAGGTGTTAGTAGTGACGGAATTGGGACAAAAGCTGAAAGAAGCAAGAGAAGCGAAAGGCTTGTCTATTGATCAGCTGCATGAGATTACAAAAATTCAAAAACGCCATTTAGTGGCAATTGAAGAAGGCAATTATGATGTATTGCCAGGAGCTTTTTATGCGCGTGCATTCATTAAACAATACGCAGATGCGGTTGGATTAAATGGAGAGGAACTGCTTGTAGAACATCAGAGTACGATACCACAATCTGAAAGGCGTGAAGTTCCACAAGTATCAACGGGACAAAAAACACAAGAAACAATGCAAAAATCTTCATCATGGCCAATTGCAGATCACATGCCGAAAATCTTAGTTGCGCTGTTAGTAATCGCAGTTGGAGTGGTAATCTGGTTTGTGTTTCAAGCGTTAACTGGAAAAGATGATGAAAAAGTTCCAAGCGCTCAAAGTGAGAAAATTGAAGTTCAAAAAGCGAAAGATTCTCCGTTAGATACGAAGAAAGATGAAGCGAAAGCGGAAGAGCCAAAAAAAGAGGAACCAAAAAAAGAAGAACCAAAAAGAAGAACCAAAGAAAGAGGAGCAACCAGCACAACCAACTGGACAGCAAGAAGTGAAAGTAGTTGGAACAACTGGAAAGGTATCTACTTTGGAAATTCATAATAATAAAACATTAGAACTGGAATTATCGGGTAAAGGTGCGAGTTATGTAGATGTTAAAGATGATGCTGGGAATGTGATTCTAAACGCTACAGTACAAGAGGGCCAAATAGAAAAACGTGATGTATCAACATTAAAAGAAGTGCGACTTAATATTGGAAATGCAACGAATGTTGAAGTTAAACTGAATGGCCAAGTGGTCGCTTATCCATTGGATCCAGAAAAAGAACTTCACCAAAGATTGGTGATAAAAAACCAAGGGATAGAGCAACCTGCACAATAACAGTCATCGCTTCGATGACTTTTTTTCGATGAACAAATGTTTTTGATATGATGGAGGAATAGCTGTGAATTTACCAAATAAAATTACAATATCTAGAATCTTCTTAATTCCAATTTTTATGGTAATTATGTTAGCACCCTTTGATTGGGGTTCATATAAAATTGGTGATGTTAATTTGCCAATTCAACATTTAGTGGGGGCGCTTATCTTTATCATTGCTTCAGCTACAGATTGGATTGATGGACATTATGCAAGAAAGTATAATCTTGTAACGAATTTAGGGAAGTTTCTTGACCCGTTAGCTGATAAATTACTTGTTTCGGCAGCACTTATTACATTGGTAGAG
Source organism: Bacillus thuringiensis (assembly GCF_001595725.1). GTDB lineage: Bacteria > Bacillota > Bacilli > Bacillales > Bacillaceae_G > Bacillus_A > Bacillus_A thuringiensis_K. Next base: position 3,622,926 of record NZ_CP014282.1, on the reverse strand, counting down.
ATGCAATATGTACCGGCTTGGATTGTTATTGTAATTATCAGTCGTGAGTTTGCAGTAACTGGTTTACGTCTTGTACTTGCTGGAACAGGGGAAGTAGTTGCGGCAAACCAGCTAGGGAAAATTAAGACATGGACACAAATTATTGCGATTGCAGCATATTTATTACACGATGTACCTTTAAATTTAATCCATATTCCAGTTGCGGATATCTTCATATGGATTGCATTAATCTTTACTGTTATTTCAGGATGGGATTATTTCTGGAAAAATAGAGCTGCTTTTGTAAACTCAAAATAGAAGTTTATGGGGGAATTGGGATGAATGCTGAGATTATTGCGGTTGGAACTGAATTATTACTTGGACAAATTGCAAATACAAACGCCCAGTTTTTATCTGAAAAGTTAGCTTCAATCGGAATTAACGTGTACTATCATACTGTTGTTGGTGATAATAATAAGCGACTGCAAAAGGCGATTGAAGCTGCGGAAGAACGTGCTGATATACTTATTTTTACAGGTGGATTAGGACCGACAAAAGATGATTTAACGAAAGAAACGATAGCTACTAGTTTAGATGAAGAGCTTGTGTATGATGAAAAGGCATTAGCCTTAATAAGTAATTACTTTAAGCGTACAGGCCGTGAATTTACGGAGAATAATAAAAAGCAAGCGCTCGTTTTAAATGGAGCAACAGTATTTGCAAATGACCACGGTATGGCGCCAGGTATGGGGGTAAATAAGAACGGAAAAGTTTATATTTTATTACCAGGGCCGCCAAAAGAAATGAAACCAATGTATGTAAGTTACGTAGAGCCTTTTTTACGTAATTTTACAACAGGAGAAAACATTTATTCTCGTGTGCTTCGTTTCTTTGGTATTGGGGAGTCCCAATTAGAGGTGAAAGTTCAAGATTTAATTGATGGACAAACAAACCCAACAATTGCCCCGTTAGCAAATGATGGAGAAGTGACATTACGTTTAACCGCTAAGCATCAAAATGTTAGCGAAGCGGAGAAACTAATTCAACATGTGGAAGATTTGATTTTAGAAAGAGTAGGAGAATTTTTCTACGGATATGACCAAGAATTTTTGCATTATAAGGCAATCGAGTTATTGAAGAGAAAAGGGTTAACTTTAGCGTGTGCAGAAAGTTTAACAGGTGGTTTTTTTGGAAATCAAGTAACTGAAAACGCTGGTGTTTCTTCTGTATTTAAAGGCGGTGTCATTTGTTATCATAATGATGTGAAGCAACATGTTTTACGTGTGCCTGAAGAAGTATTGCATACTGATGGTGCAGTTAGTAAAGAATGTGCTCGTTATCTTGCTGAAAATGTTAAGGATGTATTAAAAGCGGATATCGGAATTAGTTTCACTGGGGTAGCAGGGCCAGATGCTTCAGAACAGAAAGAACCAGGAACAGTATTTGTTGGGCTTTCGATTAAGGATGAACCAACTGTAGTCTTTCCTCTTAATTTAAGCGGAAGTCGTCAACAAATTAGAGAACGAACAGCAAAATATGGATTTTATCATTTATATAAAAAGCTAGAAGAGATATAAGTTTCTTCTAGCTTTTTTTACGTTTAAATTTAGATATTATTTGATAGAAAATAAAAAAATCGAATAAATGTTCGATTTTGTTGGCAAATTGAATTGAAAATAGGTATAATAAGATTAGCAATTCAGTTAAGGAGGAATTTTGAATGAGTGATCGTCAAGCAGCGTTAGATATGGCGTTAAAACAAATAGAGAAGCAATTCGGTAAAGGTTCAATTATGAAATTAGGAGAACAAGCAGAGCGTAGAGTTTCTACGGTTTCTAGTGGTTCTTTAGCACTTGATGTGGCACTAGGAGTAGGCGGATATCCACGTGGCCGTATTATCGAAATTTACGGACCTGAAAGTTCAGGTAAAACGACAGTTTCATTACATGCAATTGCAGAAGTACAACGTCAAGGTGGACAAGCAGCATTCATCGATGCGGAGCACGCAATGGATCCTGTATATGCACAAAAATTAGGCGTTAACATAGATGAATTACTATTATCACAGCCTGATACAGGGGAGCAAGGATTAGAAATCGCGGAAGCACTTGTACGAAGTGGTGCGGTTGACATTATCGTAATTGACTCTGTAGCAGCTCTTGTACCGAAAGCAGAGATTGAAGGCGACATGGGTGACTCACATGTAGGCTTACAAGCACGTTTAATGTCACAAGCACTGCGTAAGCTTTCAGGAGCAATCAACAAATCAAAAACAATTGCAATCTTTATTAACCAAATTCGTGAAAAAGTTGGGGTTATGTTCGGAAACCCAGAAACAACTCCAGGTGGTCGTGCGTTGAAATTCTATTCAACTGTACGTCTTGAAGTGCGTCGTGCGGAGCAATTAAAGCAAGGTAACGACATCGTTGGTAATAAAACAAAAGTAAAAGTAGTGAAAAATAAAGTAGCACCACCATTCCGTGTTGCGGAAGTTGATATTATGTACGGAGAAGGTATTTCAAGAGAAGGTGAAATCTTGGATATGGCTTCTGAGCTTGATATCGTTCAAAAGAGCGGTGCTTGGTATTCTTATAATGAAGAACGCCTAGGACAAGGTCGTGAAAATTCGAAGCAGTTCTTAAAAGAAAATACAGATTTAAGAGAAGAAATTGCCTTCTTTATTCGTGAGCATCACGGAATTAGTGAAGATTCTGGTGCTGAGGGCGCAGAAGATTCAACTCTTCTTGATTAAAAAATAAAAGACACGGCCTCGTGTCTTTTATTTTTTTATCTACTATTAAGGAGCATAATACTATTGATAAAAATATTTTTTTACTTCAAATGGGTTGTGTAAAGAGGGATATTTAAATATTTTAAGGAAAAGAAATGGGAATTACTAAGGTTTTCCAGTATAGTAGGCTCCTTACTTTTTAAATTTACATCACATTCAAGGCTGAAGGTAAAGAAAGTAAAAGTAGACAACGCTTGACAATGAAAATTACGATAGATACAATGAGAATGTATATTTTTTCTTATATACGATATACTCTTCTCAAGAAGAGAAGTAATATTCGGAGTAAGGTTTAAATCTTACCGAAATAATAATATGACATTTTAATTGTGAAATGAAGAAAGTCCCTTAAAAAAGCGGGACGACGGTCTTTGCTGTATGTTGTAATTTAATGTACATGCCGACAGTCTTTTTTCATTCATAGCAAGGGGAGGTGAAATCATGAGTAGTACAGTTTGGATACTCATCTCCATTTTGCTTGCAACAACAGTCGGTGCAGTTGTTGGCTTTTTTGTTCGAAAGTCTATTGCTGAAGCGAAGATTAATGGTGCGGCTAATGAAGCGAAACGTATTCTAGACGAAGCGAATCGTGAGGCTGAAGCACTTAAGAAAGAAGCGCTTTTAGAAGCAAAGGATGAAATTCATACACTTCGTACAGAAGCTGAATTAGAAATTCGTGACCGTAGAAGCGAATTACAAAAACAAGAAAATCGTTTAATGCAAAAAGAAGAGAACCTTGATCGTAAAGACGAAACGCTCGATAAACGCGAGCAGCAGTTAGAGAAGAAAGAGGATTCTCTTGTAGCGAGACAACAACAGATTGAAGAGTTGGAAAGCAAAGTGGGAGAGTTAGTTCAAAAGCAACAAACGGAATTAGAGCGCATTTCCAATCTGACACGCGAACAAGCGAAAGCAATTATTCTTGGTAAAGTAGAAAATGAAGTTTCTCATGAAATCGCTGTTATGGTAAAAGAAAGTGAAGTTCGCGCGAAAGAAGAAGCGGATAAGAAAGCAAAAGAGATTTTATCTCTTGCAATGCAAAGATGTGCAGCTGATCATGTTGCTGAAACAACCGTTTCGGTTGTAAATCTTCCAAATGACGAAATGAAGGGACGTATTATCGGGCGTGAAGGTCGTAATATTCGTACGTTAGAAACGTTAACGGGTATTGACTTAATTATCGATGATACACCAGAGGCGGTAATCCTTTCTGGATTCGACCCAATTCGTCGTGAAACAGCTCGTATCGCTCTTGATAAACTAGTACAGGACGGACGTATTCACCCAGCGCGTATTGAAGAGATGGTCGAAAAATCAAGACGTGAAGTGGACGAGTATATTCGCGAAGTCGGAGAGCAAACAACGTTTGAAGTGGGTGTTCACGGATTACATCCAGATTTAATTAAAATTTTAGGCCGTTTAAAATACCGTACAAGTTATGGGCAAAACGTCTTAAAACACTCTATGGAAGTTGCATATTTAACTGGACTTATGGCGGCAGAGCTTGGCGAGGATGAAAAACTAGCAAGACGTGCTGGTCTATTACATGATATCGGAAAAGCGATAGACCATGAAGTAGAAGGTAGCCACGTTGAAATTGGTGTTGAACTCGCAACGAAATACAAAGAGCATCCTGTAGTTATAAACAGTATCGCATCTCACCATGGTGACACAGAACCAACTTCTATCATTGCAGTTTTAGTTGCAGCAGCAGATGCTTTATCAGCTGCAAGACCGGGAGCTCGTAGTGAAACACTTGAAAACTATATTCGTCGTCTTGAAAAGTTAGAAGAGATTTCAGAGTCTTATGAAGGCGTTGAAAAATCATTTGCAATTCAAGCAGGACGTGAAGTTCGTATTTTGGTAAAACCAGATACAATCGATGACTTAGAAGCTCATCGTTTAGCTCGTGATATCCGAAAACGTATTGAAAATGAACTGGATTACCCAGGACATATTAAAGTAACTGTTATTCGTGAAACGCGTGCAGTGGAATACGCAAAATAAAGTGGTGAAACACCACTTTATTTTTTTGTGTTGGAATTGGATAAAATAAAGACAGTTAGTTATATAGCATAAAAGTGAAACAAACTTATAATAAAGATATTATAAGGAATTTACTTGATGCTATAGCAATAAAAAATGCAGTACATAGAAAGGGTAAGACATATGAGAATATTATTTGTTGGGGATGTAGTAGGATCTCCTGGTAGAGGTATGATTCAACAATACGTACCGGCATTAAAGAAAAAATATACACCTACAGTAACAATCATTAATGGAGAAAACGCAGCAGGTGGCCGTGGGATTACAGAAAAAATATATCGAAACTTTTTAGAGTGTGGGGCGCAGGCAGTTACACTTGGAAACCACGCTTGGGATAATCGTGAAGTATTTGAATTCATCGATGATGCAAAATATCTTGCAAGACCAGCAAACTTCCCAGAAGGAACTCCAGGAAAAGGACTTATATTTGTGAACTGTAATGGAACAGAAGTTGCAGTTATTAACTTACAAGGACGTACTTTCCTTCCTCCAATTGATTGTCCATTCCGTAAAGTGGATGAATTAATTAATATTGCGAAAAAGCGTACGAATATTATATTTGTTGATTTCCATGCGGAGACTACAAGTGAAAAACAAGCGCTAGGTTGGTATGTAGATGGACGTGCTACAGCAGTAGTAGGTACGCATACGCATGTCCCTACAGCGGATAACCGTATTTTACCAAGCGGAACGGCATACATTACAGATGTTGGGATGACAGGGCCGTATGACGGAATATTAGGTATGGACAGAGAAGCAGTATTGAAGAAGTTTTTAACAAACTTACCAGTACGATTTGAAGTAACAAATGGTAGAACGCAATTAAGTGCAGTGTTAATTGATGTGGATCCAAATACAGGAAAAGCAAAGAAAATTGAACGTATTTTAATTAATGACGATCAACCATTTTTTGAGTAAATTTTCGTTAAATTTTAGATAAGTTATTATATTTTAATTTTTTAGAAAAATTACGTAAATTTAGCAGGAATACGCGCCATTCCTCGTGAATATAAGTTAAAGTGAAATAATTGCTAATACTTTTTAAAGAAACGAGGAGGAAACGCGGAATGGAAATATTAAAAGTTAAAGCAACGTCGGTCCCTAATTCTGTAGCTGGTGCACTTGCAGGTGTTATTCGCGAACGCGGAACAGCAGAAATTCAAGCTATTGGTGCAGGTGCATTGAACCAAGCTGTAAAGGCAGTAGCAATCGCAAGAGGATTTGTAGCGCCTAGTGGTTTGGACCTGATTTGTATCCCAGCGTTTACAGATATTATGATTGATGGCGAAGAGCGTACAGCAATAAAATTAATTGTAGAACCTCGTTAAGTTCAAACAACCTGTTTGCAGTATGCAAACAGGTTGTTTTTATAATGGAGGAATGAAAATGAAAATTTTTGATGCTCATTGTGACGTGCTTCTTCAGTTATGGAGTGCACAAGGGAAAAGGAATTTTAAAGATGATTCAAAATTACATATTACATTTGAACAGTTAAAGAGAAGAAAAGGAAGTATACAATGTTTTGCTATATATGTGCCAGAAACAGTGGCATATGAAAACCGATTTGAAGTAGCATTACAAATGGTGGATATTTTTTATAATGAAATTTTATCCCTACCAGGTGTAAAGTTTATTCAGACAAAAGATGATATTAACGGGTTAAAACAGGACGAGGTTGGAGCGATATTAACACTAGAAGGATGCGAAGCAATTGGAAAAGATGCAATGAAATTACGGTTGTTGTATCGCCTAGGAGTACGTTCTTTTGGACTGACATGGAACTATGCCAATTTCTTAGCTGATGGTGCGCTAGAGACGCGTGGGGCGGGTTTAACGACTTTTGGTAAACAAGTTGTACAAGAACTTAATACGTTACATGTATGGACTGATGTGTCTCATCTGAATGAAAGAAGCTTTTGGGATGTGATAGAAATTGTAAAAAATCCTATTGCCTCCCACTCAAATTGTATGAAACTTTGTGAGCACCCACGTAATTTGAATGATGAACAACTTAAAGCTCTTATAAAGAAAAATGGCATGATCGGTGTCACTTTTGTACCACAGTTCCTAACGAATGAAAATGAAGCAAATATAACAGATATAATAAAACATATCGAATATATTTGCTCGCTAGGTGGAGAAAACAATATAGGGTTTGGTTCAGATTTTGATGGGATTGTAGATACAGTTGTAAATGTATCAGCGTATCGAGATTATGAAAATGTAATGAACGAGCTTTGCAAACACTATGCTGCATCTACTGTAGAACGATTTTTATATGATAATTTTGTAGAACATATGAGTTTCTGAATTTTGACTTAAAATTCAGAAAAATTAAAATTAATTCATTTGATTTTATTGCTTTTTTTAAGACCTAATACTAGAATGAAAAACAAAATAGCTTTATACTAAAGATTCAGGGAAATCAGAAGAGGCATAATTTGCGTCCGTTGTAGTTTATTTGCATAAAAAATGCTAAACTATTACTGTAAAAAAATACACTACAATGAATGCAGCCAAAAGGGGTGTAGGAGATGATTAGTCAACTTTCATGGAAAGTTGGAGGCCAACAAGGTGAAGGAATTGAAAGTACAGGAGAAATCTTCTGTATTGCATTAAACCGATTAGGATATTACCTATACGGTTACCGCCACTTCTCATCACGTATAAAAGGCGGCCATACAAATAATAAAATTCGTGTAAGTACAACAGAAGTACGAGCGATCTCAGATGATTTAGATATTTTAATTGCTTTTGACCAAGAAACAATTGATTTTAATTTCCACGAACTACGTCCAGGTGGAATTGTAGTTGCGGATGCGAAATTTAATCCAACAATACCTGACAATACAGATGTAAATCTATATGTGATACCGTTTACAGATATTGCTTCGGAATTAGGCACATCATTAATGAAAAACATGGTTGCTGTTGGAGCATCAAGTGCAGTATTAGGATTAGATGAAACAGCTTATTTAGATGTTGTTGAAGAAATCTTTGGTCGTAAAGGAGAGCAAGTCGTTCAAAAGAATATGGACGCAATTAAACGTGGCTCTCAATATATGAAAGAATTACTAGGTGAGAAAGTAAACATGATGCAGCTTGAAAAAGCTGATGGTAAAAAACGCATGTTTATGATTGGAAACGATGCAATTGCATTTGGTGCGGTAGCTGGTGGTGCTCGTTTTATGTCAGCATACCCAATCACACCTGCATCAGAAATTATGGAATATTTAATTAAAAAATTACCGAAAGTCGGCGGAACAGTAATCCAAACTGAGGATGAAATCGCAGCTTGTACAATGGCAATCGGTGCAAACTATGCTGGTGTTCGTACATTAACGGCATCTGCTGGTCCTGGTCTTTCATTAATGATGGAAGCAATCGGTTTAGCAGGTATTACAGAAACCCCATTAGTAATTGTTGATACACAACGTGGCGGCCCAAGTACAGGATTACCAACGAAGCAAGAACAGTCTGACTTAATGGCGATGATTTACGGTACGCATGGTGAAATTCCAAAAATCGTAATGGCGCCAAGTACAGTTGAAGAAGCTTTCTATGACATTGTAGAAGCATTTAACTTATCTGAAGAATATCAAGTTCCTGTTATTTTCTTAACAGATTTACAGCTTTCGTTAGGAAAACAAACAGTAGAACCACTTAAATTAGATAAAGTGGAAATTCGTCGTGGTAAGCTTGATTTAGAAGCAGAATTACCAGAACGTGAAAATAAAGCATACTTCAAGCGTTATGAAGTAACAGAAGACGGCGTTTCACCGCGTGTTTTACCTGGTATGAAAAATGGTGTTCACCATGTTACAGGTGTAGAACATGATGAAACTGGAAAACCATCGGAATCAGCAATAAACCGTAAAGATCAAATGGACAAACGTTTCCGTAAAATGGAGAACTTGAAGTTTAATACCCCTGTTTATAAAAATGTTAAGCATGAAGAAGCAGACGTATTGCTTGTTGGATTTAACTCAACTCGTGGTGCAATCGAAGAGGCAATGACGCGTTTAGAACAAGAGGGTATGAAAGTAAACCATGCTCATGTGCGTTTAATTCACCCGTTCCCAACAGCTGAAATCGATCCACTTGTGAAAAAGGCGAAGCGTGTTGTAGTAGTAGAAAACAATGCAACAGGTCAGCTTGCTAACATTATGAAAATGAATCTTGGTAATGGTGAGAAAATTTCTAGTCTTTTAAAATATGATGGAAACCCATTCTTGCCGAAAGAGATTTACAACGAATGCAAAAAAGGGGTTGTATTAAATGGCAACATTTAAGGACTTTCGTAACAGTGTAAAGCCAAACTGGTGCCCAGGTTGCGGAGACTTCTCAGTGCAAGCTGCAATTCAACGTGCAGCAGCTAACGTTGGCTTAAATCCAGATGAACTTGCTGTTATTTCTGGTATCGGCTGTTCAGGCCGTATTTCAGGTTATATTAATTCATATGGTGTGCATAGTATTCATGGTCGTGCCCTTCCGATTGCACAAGGTGTGAAAATGGCAAATCGTGATTTAACAGTTATCGCTTCAGGTGGTGACGGTGATGGATTTGCGATTGGTATGGGACATACAATCCATTCTATTCGTCGTAATATCGACATTACGTACATCGTAATGGATAACCAAATTTACGGATTAACAAAAGGGCAAACTTCACCACGTAGTGAAGCTGGATTTAAAACGAAAAGCACACCACAAGGTTCAATTGAACCATCACTAAATGTAATGGAAATGGCTTTAACAGCTGGTGCGACATTTGTGGCGCAAAGCTTTTCGAGTGATTTAAAAGAATTAACACAAATTATTGAAGCTGGTATTAACCATAAAGGATTCTCATTAATTAACGTATTTAGCCCATGTGTTACTTACAATAAAGTAAATACTTACGATTGGTTTAAAGAGAACTTAACGAAACTAAGCACGGTAGAGGGATATGATCCATCTAATCGTATGATGGCTATGCAAACGTTAATGGAAAATAACGGTTTAGTAACAGGTTTAATTTATCAAAATACTAAGCAACCATCATATCAAGAACTTGTTAAAGGGTATAGTGAAGAGCCTTTAGTGAAATCTGATTTAAATATGGATCAGAAAATGTTTGATGAGCTTGTTGCTGAATTTATGTAATGTAAGAAGAGGAGGTTGCCAATTTGGCAACCTTTTTTATGCGCAAAAATATAGGATAGTCTTGTTTACTTAGAAAATTCAGAATGGTAAAATAATATATAAATCGTTGTATGAAAATAGCAAGTTCATTGCTTATGAAATGTAAGATAATAAAGGACCTCTTTATTGTTAAAATTGGCGAAATACATCATACTATGGTAATGTTTATAGGGATAAAGCAATATGCTTTGGGTAGGACAACAAGAAATGATAAAAAGGGAATGTCTATTTGCGTGGGGAAGACTTCATTCTTATGAATGATTAGATTGATTACTCAAGTTTCAAAGGACAAGTTATCTCTCAAGCTATCTAACCATTTTTGAGGTGAGTCTAGGCGCATTAAAATGGACTATAGAGTATGTATAGTTAAGGGTGAAAGGAGATTACCGATGAACGAGCAACAACGATTAGCAAGTCAACAAGCAAATTCCTCTACGAAAAAAGAAGAGAAAGATTATAGTAAATACTTTGAAAGTGTATATCAACCACCTTCCTTAAAGGATGCGAAAAAGCGGGGGAAAGAAGAAGTTAAAATTGAACGGGATTTTGGCTTACCTGAAGAGTTTCGCAATTTTGGTACAGGAAGAAAATTCTATATTCGTACATATGGTTGTCAAATGAATGAGCATGATACGGAAGTAATGGCAGGTATTTTCACAACGCTTGGATATGAACCAACTTTTTCAACTGAGGATGCAGATGTAGTTTTATTAAATACTTGTGCGATTCGTGAAAATGCTGAAAATAAAGTGTTTGGTGAACTAGGCCATTTAAAGTCACTCAAACGAAGAAATCCGGACCTTTTAATTGGTGTATGTGGTTGTATGTCTCAAGAAGAATCTGTTGTAAATAAAATTATGCAAAAAAATCAGCATGTAGATATGGTATTTGGAACGCATAATATTCATAGATTACCGTACATTCTAAAAGATGCGATGTTCTCGAAAGAGACGGTAGTTGAAGTATGGTCAAAAGAAGGTGACGTAATTGAAAACCTTCCGAAAGTACGTCGTGGTGACATTAAAGCTTGGGTAAATATTATGTATGGCTGTGATAAGTTCTGTACGTATTGTATTGTACCGTATACACGAGGAAAAGAGCGAAGCAGACGTCCAGAAGATATTATCCAAGAGATTCGTCATTTAGCTGCAAATGGTTATAAAGAAATTACGTTACTTGGACAAAACGTAAATGCATATGGTAAAGACTTTGAAGATATAGAATACGGTCTTGGCGATTTAATGGACGAGCTCCGTAAAGTTGATATTGCCCGTATTCGTTTTACAACGAGTCATCCACGTGATTTCGATGATCACTTAATTGAAGTGCTTGGCAAAGGTGGCAACCTAGTAGAACATATCCATTTACCAGTTCAATCTGGAAGTACAGATATGCTGAAAATTATGGCGCGTAAATATTCGCGTGAGCATTATTTAGAACTTGTAAGAAAAATTAAAGAAGCAATTCCAGATGCAGTATTAACGACAGATATTATCGTTGGTTTCCCAAATGAAACAGATGAGCAATTTGAAGAAACGATGTCGTTATATCGTGAAGTAGGATTTGATACTGCCTTTACATTTATTTATTCTCCTCGCGAAGGTACACCAGCTGCAAAAATGAAAGATAATGTACCGATGGAAGTGAAGAAAGAACGTCTTCAACGCTTAAATACACTAGTAAATACGTTGGCAATTGAAAAGAATAGTCGTTATAAAGGTCAAATTGTAGAAGTGTTAGTTGATGGGGAAAGTAAAAATAATCCGGAAGTACTTGCAGGTTATACTCGTACGAATAAACTTGTAAACTTCGTCGCTTCAAAATCTTTAATTGGTCAGCTTGTGAAAGTAAAAGTAACGGAAGCAAAAACTTGGTCTCTTAACGGGGAATTAGTTGAAGAGCCGATTGAGGTGAAATAATAGATGAAAGTATATTCGAAAGATGACATTGTTGAACAAGCGAAAGAATTAGCAAAAATGATTTCTGAAACAGAAGAAGTTGATTTTTTTAAGAAAGCAGAGGCGCAAATTCATAAAAATGAAAATGTAAAGCGCGCAATCGATGAAATTAAAGCACTGCAAAAACAAGCTGTAAACTTGCAACATTACGGGAAATGGGAAGCTTTAAAAAAGGTAGAAGCTGAAATTGATGCATTGCAAGATAAGTTAGACAGTATTCCAGTCGTACAACAATTTAAATCTTCACAAACATACGTAAATGACTTATTACAGTTAGTTGCTAGTACAATTTCTAACAACGTAACAGATGAAATATTAATTTCAACTGGTGGCGATGTACTAAAGGGTGAAACTGGCGCAGCGGTAGAAAGTAAAAAAGGAAATTGTGGTTGTTAAAGAGATGTCATATTGACATCTCTTTTTTTTGTGGATTAAACGTAAGTTCTTCTCAAAAAAAGAATGACACATTCCGCTATTGTCACGCATATGATTAAGTGAATAGTGATTGAGGAGGGTTACGAATGTCCGAATTTAGAGAGATTATTACAAAAGCAGTGGTTGGAAAAGGACGTAAGTATACAAAGTCAACGCATACATGTGAATCGAATAATGAACCAACAAGTATTTTAGGGTGCTGGGTAATTAACCACTCGTACGAAGCAAGAAAGAATGGAAAGCATGTGGAAATTGAAGGTTTCTATGATGTGAACACTTGGTATTCATTTGATGGAAATACAAAGACTGAAGTTGTAACAGAACGTGTGAACTACACGGACGAAGTAAGTATTGGTTATCGTGATAAAAACTTTTCTGGTGACGATTTAGAAATTATTGCTCGTGTTATTCAGCCGCCAAATTGTTTAGAAGCACTTGTATCACCAAATGGTAATAAAATTGTTGTAACTGTAGAACGTGAATTTGTAACAGAAGTAGTTGGAGAAACGAAAATTTGTGTAAGTGTAAATCCTGAAGGCTGCGTAGAATCAGATGATGATTTCCAAATTGCTGATGATGAATTTGAAGAATTAGATCCAAACTTTATCGTTGATGCAGAAGAAGAGTAATAGAAAGCTAGGGAGAAGTTCTTCCTAGCTTTTTACTTTACATAAGTGGCGCTGAATGAACATGATTCTTTATGAAATATGTTATAATGAAGAAAGACTCCTGAAATAGGAGATAAGAGTGTCCGTGAAATGCGACATATATGAAAATAGATTATCATGTAAGAATTATGGAGGAAAAGTATGACTCAATATACGCCTATGATACAGCAATATTTAAAGGTTAAGGCAGATTATCAAGATGCCTTTTTATTTTTTCGCTTAGGCGATTTTTATGAAATGTTCTTTGAGGATGCTGTAAAAGCAGCTCATGAACTTGAAATTACATTAACGAGCCGAGATGGCGGTAGTAGTGAACGTATACCAATGTGCGGTGTACCGTATCATGCGGCTAAAAACTATATTGAACAACTTGTTGAAAAAGGATATAAAGTAGCTGTTTGTGAGCAAGTAGAAGATCCGAAAACAGCTAAAGGTGTAGTACGTCGTGAAGTAGTACAATTAATTACGCCAGGAACGATGATGGAAGGGCGTACAATTGATGAGAAAGAAAACAACTTCTTAGCTGCATTAACACATTTTGAAGATGGATCATATGCATTAGCTTGTAACGACTTAACGACTGGACAAAATACAGTAACGTTATTGACTGGTTCAGTAGAAGATATTTTATTAGAAGTGTATGCAACTGGTTCGAAAGAAATTGTTGTTGATTCTTCATTTTCTAAAGATGAACTAAACAAGTTAACTGAAACATTGAAAATGACGATTTCGTATGAAGATGCAACGGCAATTCCGGAAGGATTAGAACATCTTGTGAAAAATGTTTCACAAGCAAAATTAATTAAAGCAGTTGGACGTTTATTTAACTATGTAATAAGAACGCAAAAACGTTCTTTAGATCATTTGCAACCAGTAGAAATTTATTATACGAATCAATTTATGAAAATTGATGTACATTCAAAGCGAAATTTAGAACTGACAGAAACACTTCGAACGAAAGAAAAAACAGGATCACTATTATGGTTATTGGATAAGACGAAAACAGCTATGGGTGGTCGCATGTTAAAACAGTGGATGGAACGTCCACTTATACAGAAAGAAAGAATTGAAGAGCGTTTAGAAATGGTTGAAACGTTTGTAAATGATTACTTCTTACGTGAAGATTTAAAAGAAAAGTTAAAAGAAGTATATGATTTAGAACGTTTAGCAGGAAAAGTTGCATTTGGTAACGTAAATGCAAGAGACTTATTACAATTAAGACGTTCATTACTTCAAGTACCAGCTATTTTAGAAGCAATTAGTTTGTTAGATAACGCTTATGCATCGAGATTAATTCAAGGTGCAGATCCATGTGAAAGCTTAACAGAATTACTAGGAAGAAGTATTCAAGAAAACCCACCGCTTTCGATTAAAGATGGAGATATTATTAAAGATGGTTATAATGACAAGCTTGATCAATATCGTTACGTTAGTAAAAACGGGAAAACGTGGATTGCCGAGCTTGAAAAAAGAGAACGTGATATTACTGGAATTAAATCGTTAAAAATCGGATACAACCGTATTTTCGGTTACTACATTGAAGTAACGAAAGCGAATCTTGCAGCACTTCCAGAAGGTCGCTATGAGCGTAAACAGACGCTTGCTAATGCTGAACGTTTCATTACAGATGAACTGAAAGAAAAAGAAACGTTAATTTTAGAAGCTGAAGAAAAGATTGTACAGCTAGAATACGATTTATTTACAGCACTTCGTGAAGAAGTAAAAGTATTTATTCCGAAATTACAACATTTAGCGAAAGTAATTAGTGAATTAGACGTACTGCAAAGTTTTGCGACAGTTAGTGAAGAAGAACAGTTTGTAAAACCTGTACTGACAACAAAGCGCGAAATCTTTATTAAAGATGGTCGTCATCCTGTCGTTGAAAAAGTATTGAACGGGAAATTGTATGTACCGAATGATTGTATTATGCCAGAGAATATGGATGTCTTTTTAATTACAGGGCCGAACATGTCTGGTAAAAGTACGTATATGAGACAATTAGCACTTGTAACGGTTATGTCGCAAATCGGTTGTTTCGTACCAGCAACAGAAGCAGTATTACCTGTATTTGACCAAATCTTTACGAGAATTGGTGCAGCAGATGATTTAATTTCAGGTCAAAGTACATTTATGGTCGAAATGTTAGAAGCGAAAAATGCAATTGCAAACGCATCTGAAAGAAGCTTAATTTTATTCGATGAAATTGGACGCGGTACATCTACGTATGATGGTATGGCACTTGCACAAGCGATTATTGAACATATTCATGACCAAATTGGTGCAAAAACGTTATTCTCTACGCATTATCACGAATTGACGGTGTTAGAAGAGAGTTTAGATCAACTGAAAAATGTACACGTTTCAGCAATTGAAGAGAATGGAAAAGTAGTATTCCTTCATAAAATTCAAGATGGAGCAGCTGATAAGAGTTACGGTATTCACGTTGCGCAACTTGCGGAGCTTCCAGATAGCTTAATCGCTCGTGCGAAAGAAGTGTTAGCACAACTAGAAGGACAGGAAGAAATTATTATTCCAAAGCGTACAGAAGTGAAAGTACAAGAAGTTACTCCAGATGCTGTAGTTGTAAAAGAAGAACCAGTAGAAATACAAGAGACGAAAGTAGAGGCTGAAGAAGAATCACAACTATCGTTCTTTGGCGCAGAGCAGTCTTCGAAAAAACAAGACAAGCCAGTTCTAGATGCAAAAGAAACGGCAGTACTTGCGCAAATTAAAAAAATTGATTTACTTGATATGACACCTTTAGAAGCGATGAACGAATTGTATCGCTTACAGAAAAAGTTAAAGAAAGGATGAGTAAGTAGATGGGGAAAATTCGCAAACTCGATGATCAACTCTCTAACCTAATTGCGGCAGGGGAAGTAGTAGAGCGCCCTGCTTCAGTCGTAAAAGAACTTGTGGAAAATTCTATCGATGCGAATAGTACATCTATTGAAATCCACTTAGAAGAAGCTGGGTTATCGAAAATTCGTATCATTGATAACGGTGATGGTATTGCAGAAGAAGACTGTATCGTCGCTTTTGAACGTCATGCAACGAGTAAAATTAAAGATGAAAACGATTTGTTCCGCATAAGAACACTCGGTTTCCGCGGTGAGGCATTGCCGAGTATTGCTTCAGTTAGTGAATTAGAATTAATTACTAGCACAGGTGATGCGCCTGGTACACACCTTATTATTAAAGGTGGAGACATTATAAAGCAAGAGAAGACTGCGAGCCGAAAAGGAACAGATATTACAGTACAAAACTTATTCTTTAATACTCCAGCACGTCTTAAATATATGAAAACCATTCATACAGAGCTCGGAAATATTACAGATATCGTGTATCGTATTGCAATGTCACATCCAGAAGTATCGTTAAAACTGTTTCATAATGAAAAGAAATTGCTTCATACGTCAGGTAACGGTGATGTAAGACAAGTACTTGCATCGATTTACAGTATTCAAGTTGCGAAGAAGCTTGTTCCAATTGAAGCCGAATCTTTAGACTTTACAATTAAAGGCTATGTAACATTACCAGAAGTAACGAGAGCATCTCGTAATTATATGTCAACAATTGTAAATGGTCGTTACGTTCGAAACTTTGTATTAATGAAAGCAATTCAGCAAGGGTACCATACATTACTGCCAGTTGGCCGGTATCCAATTGGCTTCTTATCGATTGAAATGGATCCAATGCTAGTTGATGTTAACGTACATCCAGCGAAATTAGAAGTTCGTTTTAGTAAAGAACAGGAATTACTAAAGCTGATTGAAGAAACATTGCAAGCGGCATTTAAAAAAATACAGCTTATTCCAGATGCAGGTGTAACAACGAAGAAAAAAGAAAAAGACGAAAGTGTGCAAGAACAGTTCCAGTTTGAGCATGCGAAGCCGAAAGAACCATCTATGCCGGACATCGTTTTACCGACTGGCATGGATGCAAAACAAGAAGAACCAGAGGCTGTAAAACAGCCAGCGCAGCTTTGGCAACCACCGAAGCAAGAATGGCAACCACCACAGTCACTCGTGAGAGAAGAACAAAGTTGGCAACCATCCACTAAACCGATAATTGAAGAGCCAATTCAAGAAAAGAAATCGTGGGACAGTAACGAAGAGGACTTTGAACTAGAGGAATTAGAAGAAGAAGTTCGGGAAATAAAAGAGATTGAAATGAACGGGAATGACTTACCACCGCTTTATCCAATTGGACAAATGCATGGAACATATATTTTCGCTCAAAATGATAAAGGCTTATATATGATTGACCAGCATGCCGCGCAGGAACGTATTAATTATGAATACTTTCGTGATAAAGTAGGAAGGGTAGCGCAAGAAGTACAAGAATTACTTGTACCGTACCGCATCGATTTATCTCTTACTGAATTTTTACGTGTCGAAGAGCAACTAGAAGAACTAAAAAAAGTTGGTCTATTCTTGGAGCAATTTGGCCATCAATCCTTTATCGTCCGCTCGCATCCAACGTGGTTCCCGAAAGGACAAGAAACAGAAATTATCGATGAAATGATGGAGCAAGTTGTTAAACTAAAAAAAGTTGATATTAAGAAGTTACGTGAAGAAGCAGCTATCATGATGAGCTGTAAAGCATCCATTAAAGCGAATCAATATTTAACGAACGATCAAATATTTGCTTTACTGGAAGAACTACGTACAACAACAAACCCGTACACATGCCCGCACGGAAGACCAATTCTTGTGCATCATTCTACTTATGAGTTGGAGAAGATGTTTAAGAGGGTTATGTAGAGTGAATAAAATTATATTTCAAAAGGGAGCAACATTTACTGTTGCTCCCTTTTCATATGTAGATTTAATTGTTAAACGAAAATATGGTGGAGTAATTTTACAGTTTATTTCTTGGTTGCGTTAGCTTAAATTTATCTATGTATAAAAAAGCGCTGTATACAGCACTTTTTAAAAGGTGCATGAATTGTCTAATAAAGATTTCTACATTACTAACCAAATAACTATGCATGGTTAAATGTTGCTTCTTATTTGGCTAATTGTTATAAGGGTCTATACAATTATTTATTTTTATTATTATTGATTTTTTCAGTGTATAGAACTTGCTCTTTATAATGCTTCTTAATTGGGAAAGTATGTGTACCAGAGCCGTTCTTGAATTTTTTATCAATGGGGTTCTTTAGAGGAACTGTTGTAGTTTCAGTAAATTCATATGGGTAGTTTATTTTAGATTTATCTTCAAACATGAAAATGCCTCCTTTTAGGATTTCCTAAATTCTTTACTATAACATGATATGCATATAGATTTTTTTTGGACTAGTTATTTATATAGGTTAATGGAATTTAATTACATAACTACTGAAACATTTTAAAGGAAAACAATTTGAGAAAGAAATGGTATGAATAGATGTTGGCTCCTATTGTTGTTTTTTTGTTTGACAGCACAGTGAATTATGCATATAAATTCGTTATAGATTGTTTTTATAATATGGTTTATATGGGGTTTTCCTGATAATATAATGTGGAATATTATAGTGTTATTAGGTTATTAGGAACATTTAATGCTGTTTCATAACTGAAAGGGAATTGAAAAAAAACTGAAATTTTTCTCATAAAAATTCAATCTAACTTGAAAAATGAAAGGAAAATGAAATTTTCCAAAAGATATTCTTTGTTAAGATAAAAAGCATACATACAAAAAGTACTGATATATCTTAAAAATGTATTTTCAAGATATAGTGGGGGAAAAGATGAGATTAGAAAAACAATTAATAAAAAAGATGTATTATGAGACATTCCTAATGGAGAATGAAACAAAGCCAACTCTTGACGTACTTGGACAAGCTTATGTAAACGAAGAAAAAAATGAGATTTCTGATGGGTCTTATATTCGTTTTGCGCAAGGTGAATTTTATTATCGTCATCAAGATTTTGAAGCAGCTATTTTTAAATGGGAGAAGGTTAGTAATGAATTAGCACCATGGGCACAAAAAAATATTGCGGATGCTTATTTTGAACTTAATCAGTTATCATTTGCTGAAAACATTTATACTTCTATTACTACTGATAATAAAATATTGATGACCGAAATTAGGCTACAATTACTTTCTCTTTACATTGAGCAAAATAATTTTGACTCAGCTTTCGGTGTTATTAAAGAAGCAGTTTCTTTAAATCCTGATTATCCGAACGTAACAAAAATTGCCCGTTCCTTTTATGAGGAACAACAAGATTTTGATAGTGCAGTAGAGCTTGCTGTGAATGAGTTAATTCGAATAGAATCGTATCCGTGGTTTGAGGTGTTAAAAGGATATATCGATAAAGGATTTACTAAACATATTTCACCAGATTATTTTTATGATGCATTAGTTACATTAAATAATGTAGATCAAGTACAATTTACGCAAATGGTTTCATCACTTTGGAACAGTTATAGAAATGAACAAAATTACTTATTATGGCTTAATACAATAAATGAATTTTTCTTACATATTGAAATACAATCGTCTGATATATGGAACAAAGTTTCTGCACTTTACGAAGAAACGTACTTTGCATTAATTCAAGGTCAATATACGCTTAGACAATTAAACGATATCATACCAAATCTGTTAGCAAACTGGTTAAAGGTAGTCAATCCATCTTATGCTGTATTTCCATCTGCAGCTGTATTGGCATGGGATGAGATTTTCCCTTCCAAAATAGATTCAGCAAATATAGAACATGCGGAAAACTTACTGTCACATTCTATTAATCATGTAAATGGCTTAGAGTACAGCTTACACCTTTTTGAATCTATTACACAGTGGGCACAAAAGCAGAATATAGAAATAGGTCACCGATTTAAATGGTTAGTTGACGAGCTCGCAGATTTAAGAACAAATCGTATTTTAGTAACAGGAACTTCAGGGAACGGAAAAACTACATTTATTAACTCTATATTAGGAGAAAATATATTAGAAAAATCAATTTCAAATGTAGTAGTTTTAAAAAATGATGCTCATACAGAAATTAATGCCATAACAGACTCTGCAATTACAACAACGGAAGATGTCTCTGATTACTATAATATGATGTCTCAACACCATCAAACATATAGAGATAGAGCATGTGTTGAATTTAAATTACCATGCAGATTTTTAAATGAAAATAAACTTACATTTGTAGTGACACCTGGCTTTAATAGGAATAACGACACTAGAGATGAAATATTCGAATATTTGAATTCTGTAGACGAATTACTATTCGTATTGAATGCGGATTCACCTTTTACTGACAAAGAACGTGACATTCTATTAAGCATTCAAGAACATACACCAAATTTACAAATTCATTTCTTATTAAATAAAATCGATAACATATACAGTGAAGCAGAAGTGAAAAGAGTATTATATGATACGCAAGCGAGAATAAACACATATTTCCCGCAAGCGAGAATTTTCCCTTACTCTTCGCTATATACAAGTAGTCAACAATTAAATGATTTAACTGAGTTTATTCATTTTAACTTTAATCATAAAAATATGGATGCAGAACGTACTGAAAAGCTATTGTTCTTCATTCGAAAAACAATTACATATCTTTTGGATAAACGCGTTGAGAAAGAAAATAATTTAGTGGATGCGATTAATTGGAATGAAGATATGCTAGTGAAACTAAACGGTAGCATTAATAACCTTACTACATTTGAGAGGGAAAAAATTCATTTCATTACACAATCATATCGTTCAATGAAGACTGAAATTACAAATGATCTTACCGAAAATATTCCGAAGATATTAAAGAGCTGTTCTAATTTAATTAGTGAAGAAAGTGATTTCGGACACATGGATACGGAACTAAATAAAGCAATGAATGAAAGAGTGCATAAATATTTAGAACAAACTGTATTACCTAATCTTGCTCTTTCTATGCAAAATTGGATTGCAACTTCTAATAATGAGCTTCTTCAAAGTCAAACGTATTTAGAAGAACTTAGTGAAGGGCTTAATTCACTATTTGGAGAAAATAAAATACAGTTAGAATGTGACTTTAAAGTGCTTGATGACTGGCGCAGAGATACTGACAGGATGACGACTAGAATACAAATGGATGAAGTAAATATTTTACGTCGATTTACGCCAGCACAATTTTTACTAAAAAGTGCCGGTAAATTATTTGGAGTTCTTCCTAAAAATAAATCTATGCTATATAACAAATATAAACAGTATGTAGAAAATGAAGATTATACTGAAGTAACGGCTTCTATTATGAAGAAATTTTTCTTGCAATTTGAGCTGTTTGAAAACACACAAGAGCGAGATATTAATATATTCTTTAGGAATTCATTTAACTCCTTAAAGCAAGCTGTAGAAAATACGCAATTAGAAATACAAGAAAAACAAGAGATGTTACATAAAATGAAATCAAATCCTGAAGTTTATCATGATTCTATCATGCTCTTTGAATTGAGATTGCGTCAATGTGAAGTAATTTTAAATATAGGTAATGATAATACCTATACAGATGTAGCTTTAGAAACAAGTGTAGAATAAAAGTAAAAGGGAGCAACTGTAATAAGTTGCTCCTTTTTCATATAGATTATTTTTCTGTTTCTTTAATTTTAGTTTGTACTTCGCCAGTTTTAATTTTATTGCTTTCTGAGAAACGTAATAAATCGCCTTCAATAATTTTGTCAGACATTCGTAATTCATTTTGTGCACGTTTAATGAGGGCTTGAGCTTCTTTTTTTGGTAAATCCACAATTTCACCCGTTATACGGTCGTAGAAAGTGTTGTTTTTGTATGCATACTTATCTGTAACGAAGCTACCATCACGTAAAACAACAAAGCCAGTATATTCATCTGAAAACATATCATGGCCAAAACGGATATCATTCGTAAAATCAACACCTAATAAATTTAGAATAGTAGGCTTCATATCGATTTGTCCCGTAGGCTTTGAAATAGTTTGACCTTCTGTTTGTCCAGGAATATGAATATATAAAGGTGTACGTTGTAAATTTAAAGTGTCAAATTCTGTTATTTGATCTTTTTCTAAAAACTGTGCCATTGCACGATTATGTTTTTCGGAAATGCCATAATGATCACCGTATAACACAATAATAGAATTATCGTAAAGCCCCTCGGCCTTTAGACGTTCAATAAATTTTTTTATGGATTCGTCTAAGTAACGTGCTGTTACGATGTAACGATCAAATACGCCATTACCAGAGTTGTATGGTTCAATGAATTTTGTATCTTCATCATACGTAAATGGATAATGGTTTGTTAAAGTAAGGAAACGAGCATAGAATGGTTGATTAACAGTTTTTAATATATCTACTGATTGATCAAAGTATTCGATATCTTTTAATCCCCAATTTAAATTTGTTTCTGGCGTGATTTTGTAATCAAGTTCATTATAGTAACGGTCATAACCAAGAGCGGAGTACATAATATTACGATTCCAAAATGTTGCGTTATTCGCATGAAATACAGAAGTGAAATAACCTTGCTGACGTAAAATTTCTGGAGTTGCAGTATAATCATTGTTACCGTGTGTAAAGAATACAGCTCCTCGATTTAATGGATACAACGACGTATCGATTAGAAATTCAGAATCAGATGTTTTCCCTTGACCAGTTTGATGGAAAAAGTTATCAAAGTAATAACTTTCATTTATGAATTCATTTAGGAATGGTGTAACTTCTTGCCCGTTCACTGATGCGCCTATTAAGAAGGTCTGCAAGGATTCAAGAGTGACGACAATTACGTTTTTTCCTTTCGCTGCACCAAACATATTAGGGTTTGGCTCGCTTTGGTTTGCTTTTACGTAGTTTTCAGTTTCTTGTAATTTACTACTATCAGCAAGTGCTTTTTGTGACCCAGCTTTTACTTGCAGTGTTAAGTCGTATACTTGGTGAGTATATAAGCCTAAATTTTTGACAAGCATGACTCGGTCGAATGATCTTGTTAATAATTCAGGGCGCTCTTTTTCTGCAAGATGTAGATTTGCAAAGAATACACCAATCGTTAAAAGAAAGTATAACAAGCGCGTAGAATGAGTTACACGTTCTGTTTTAAAGACCAATGATTTCTTTTTTAATAGAATAAAGAAGAAAACAATGTCTACGAATGCGAGTATAATTTTGTAGTTTAATATTTCTATAATACTGGCGCCTAATTGGCCAAAGTTTGAGGTTTGTCCAAGTACTGGTAATGTAACGAAATCACTATAAAAATCATAGAACATTACATTTCCAACAAGCACGATTGTTAATAAGAAATTAATACAGAGCGCTATATAATTTCGCTTTTCACCAGTTGCAAATAATGCTAATCCAATAAATGCTAATGATGCGGCTAGAGGGCTAATAAACAAAATGAGCTCTTGCGTTGAAGACTCGATTTTTAAATCAAAACTGAATCGCGTAATAAGATATGTTTTTAACCATACTGCTAAAGCCATTATTATAACAAAACTTATATTTTGCATTTGTAAATTTATTTTGTTATTCATTTTTACACCTTCTTTATATAATTTATTTAACTAAAGTTATATATTATGTTTTTATAACTATTAGAGTGTAATGAACCATTTAGACTTTGTTTTCTAAAGGGAATAATTTGAAGTATTCATATATATACAATGGGGATTTTTAAAGCGTAGTAGCATAAATATAACTCTTTTTGAGAAACGGGCAGAACAAGTCATAGTTGTAGTGAAATTGACTTATAGACATCCTACCATATTAAACACTATGATGATGTTACAAAATATCGAACAAATAAAGGTGAAAATGGATAGAGACTTTTAAAACTGTTGACATTCAATTTATTAGAATTGAATGCCAATCGTTTTAATTATACAGTTATATTACACATGTATTTTGTAAAATCCCGATTTTTTGTCGGTTAATCATTAGCCGGGAAGGATAGGGGGTTTATTAATATACTTTTACTATATGTAAGTAAAGTGTTTTGAAATTGAAAATATTTGACTGACATTTTAATGATAGAAATTAAATGTCAGATAAGTACTTTCCAACATACAGACCACTTGCAGCTGCTTGAGATAATGAATGCGTAACGCCTGAACAATCTCCAATTAAAAATAGCCCATGTATACTAGTTTCAAAATGATTATTAATTCTTATCGTAGGAGCATAGAACTTTCCATCAATTCCATATAGTAAAGTATGTTGATCGATAGGCTCTTGTATAAATTGTTCTAAACGGAATAAAAATTCTTTGAGCCCTTCAATATATAATTGAGGGATTTCTTGATTCAAATCTCCATAATCCCCCTGTAGTGTAGGCTGTATACGATTATGTTCCATGCTGTTTTCCACCGTAGGTTGTTTCTTTAGTAAGTCCTCTAAGCGCTGTATAACAATCCGATCTCGTCCTTGGTTAATGCCTTTAATAATTGAACTTGCGTATACATTTGCTTCTTTGAGAGTTGGAAAATAGCGAGGAATAAATAAAGTGAAATTTAGGTTAGAAGTGCTAGTTCCGTGTTCTCGAAAATTTTGACCGTCAGGCATAACTAAACCTTCTTCGTACTTTCGAATGATGCGTCCCTTTGGATTCATACAGTAAGTAGTTGCTGTGAAATGCTCACCTTGATAAGAAAGTTTTGTTTCAAAAGTATCTTTTAATATAGAACGTAATTGATGTTCTTTCATTTCTACTCTAATTCCTAAATCTACACGTGTTTGCTTCTGAGAAATATTTAGGGAACTGCACATTTCTTTTAACCAATCGGCCCCAGAGCGCCCAGTTGCAAATACTAGTTGCTTAGTTTGAACTGTTCCTTGATTTGTCTCTATTGTAAAATAATCTTCCTGTTTCAGAATATGTTGTACATCTATATGAAATTGGATCTTTATTTTCGTAAGTAAAAAGTCATAGAGCTGCTGAAAAATATTACTGGAAAGTGTAGTACCAAGATGTCTTACTTCTGTTGTTAGTATTTGTAAACCACACGCTTCAGCTCTCTTAGTGAGACTTGAATTTTCAGTAGAATATTTTGAAACCGAACTTCCACCAAACTGACATAGAATTTCATCTACTTCAGCCATGAGTTGTATAAAGCCCTCTTTACCGACTTTTTGCTCAAGTTCTCCGCCAAATCCGTTTGTATAATTAAATTTCCCTTCAGATTTTCCTAAACCACCAAACCCGAAATATTTATCACATGTAGTACAATTACACGCCTTTCCTTCGTCTAACGGACAATGGCGTTCTTCTAGCGCTTTACCTTTATCAAGAATTAAAACTTTTTTGTTACTTTTAGCTAGTGAATAAGCCATAAAAATGCTACTTACTCCAGCGCCGATAATCGTAACATCATACATATTCTTCCACCTGCTAACGAATAGTTTGTTTTTTATTTTTCTAGTGTATAACAATTTTATGAAGTTAAGAAATAGCTTTTATTAATAAAGTGAGAGTTTTTGAACTTGATGCTTTATTAATTTCTACGAGTGGTGGAGTAAATACAAAAATTTTTATTTGAAAGAAGAAACAGTTTAAAAAATAACTATGTCATATGATTAATAACATTTTACATAGAAAAAAACAGACCTTTTAAGTGAAGAGGTCTGTTAATGATTTTAAATCTTATTTAGCAAAAACATGGTTACCGATTACTGCTACTGTTTGACGTGTCGTAATCCACTTGTCTGTTGATGTTTTTGGATTGTAGAAATAAAGCCAGTCAGAATGTACTCCATTTGTGGAGATAGCCTCTTCTACAGCCATTTTTGCTTCTGCGCTTGCAGGCTGATTAATTCTTCCATCTGTAACAGGAGTAAATGCATATCCGTATTTAATAGGTTCATAAATAACGCCTGTTATTGTATTTGGAAAACCTTTTGCATTCACACGATTTAGTATAACTTTCGCTACTGCTACTTTTCCTTTATAGGATTCGCCACCTGCTTCAGCGGTAACTAAGCGTGCCATTAAGTCTTTTTCTTTTTGTGAAATGCTTGAGTTGATTTTTAAATGTTGTCCTGTATAAAGCTTATTTCCGACTGTATTGTTAATTTGTTTTATAGATTGGACAGTGACATTGTAACGCTTTGCTATCGATTCTAATGAATCTCCCGGTTGTACTTGATAAATAATTTGTCCAGAAATGTTCGCAGGCTTGGCGTTTTGAGGAACAGTGATTTCATTTGATTTCACGGACCCTGGAATATGTAACTGTTCGCCAATAAATGTTTGATCGTTTCCTTTATTATTAGCCTGTTTAATGGATTGTATTGAAACTCCGTATTGTTTGCTAATGCCCCAAAGTGTATCGTTCTTTTTTACTGTATGAATGGTAGAAGCTTCAGCTGTACTTTGACTACATACGAATGTAATTGCAGCCGCAGATAAAGGGATTATATGTTTGATTTTTAGTAATTTCATTGTAAATCCTCCTAAGAAAAAATTAAGGTGAAACTATTAAGTAATGTAGTTTGGAATGTATATATATGTAATATATTAATGTAAGTATATTAGCACATATAAAATAAATAATCACTATAAGTTTCATATGCGTGTAGTGTAGAGTCCGAATATGAAATATTGCATATGAAAATACATTGAAGTTCATATTTCTGATTACTATAATCTATTTAGTAGAAAAGAAATACGTTATAGAAATAAAATCATTATATATTAATGTAATGATTAATTATTATTATTATTAATAGGAGGATTAATGTAATGAAGATATTTCAAAAAGTGTGTGCGTCAACTGTAATCATTACAACACTTTTAGGAACAGGAGGTACTATCAATAGTGTACATGCTGATTCTATAGAACAGCAGATTAAATCAGGGATAGAACAAGAAACAGATAAGCAAATCATTGTGAAATTTAAAGCGGATTTGGATTTGCCATATGAAGATGGTATTGAAAAACAAATACAATCTCAAACGAATGATAAAGTAATAAAAGATCTTTTGACAGAATATCCAGATGTAACATTTACTCGTTTATTCACATCTGTAAGCCCGGAACAAATACAAAACCTTGAAGTGAAAGCACCTAATCATGTATCTACAAGTTTATTAAACTACTATATTCTTCAAAATCAAAATAGTGGGTATGAAGAAGAAATAGTAGATAAGTTAAAGGCATCTTCTTTAATAGAAGATGCGTATATGAAGAAACAAGAGAAAATAATGCCACCTGAAGTGCAATCATCAAGTGTAGCTCTTAATCCTAATAACAATCCTAGATTTAAAAAACAAGGTTATCTTGAAGCGGCCCCATACGGTATTAATGCGCCTTTCGCCTGGGAAATTCAAGGTGGTAATGGAAATGGTATCACTTTTGTTGATATGGAATACGGATGGTTATTAAATCATGAGGATTTATTACATCAAAAAATTGAATTAATGTCTGGAAGAAATATAGATCAGCATGTCGGTCATGGGACGTCTGTACTAGGAATTGTATCCTCTGAGGACAATGAAGTTGGGAATATTGGGATTGCGCCAAAAGCGAAAGCAAAGGTTATCTCTCAAATAAGAGATAACGGACAGTATAATACGGCTGATGGAATATTAAGCGCTGTAAATCAGTTAGAAGCTGGGGATGTTTTATTGTTAGAGGCGCAAGCATCTTTCGATGGATATGGTGATAAATATTTACCTGTTGAAGTACAGCCAGATATCTTTGATGCAATTCGTGCTGGTACAGATAAGGGGATTGTAATTATAGAGGCTGGAGCAAATGGGTGGAATGATTTAGACCAGTTCAAAGATAGAAAAGGTAAGCAAGTCTTAAATCGTAATAGTAAAGATTTTAAAGATTCGGGTGCAATTATGGTAGGAGCTGGCTCTTCATCTTTCCCTCATGAACGTATGTGGTTTTCGAATTATGGAAGCCGTATTGATGTGTACGGATGGGGAGAAAATGTAGATACAACTACAGCCGAGCAAAGTAGAAGTGCTGTAAATCTTTATACTTCAAGCTTTAGCGGAACATCAAGTGCTTCGCCAATTATTGCTGGGGCAGCGACTTTAGTACAAAGTATTGCTAAAGAAAATTTAGGACAACCATATAGACCTAGTGAACTAAGAGCAATATTAAGCAACCAGAGCACAGGAACAAAATCTAAAGATCCATATGCAGATAAAATTGGTGTTTTACCAGATTTGAAGTCTATACTAGTAAACTTAGGCTATGAACAAAGAAAACCAAACGGTGGGAATGAATTACAAGTAACAGAAAATGAACCAAATAATGAGCCTAGACAGGCAAATAAAGTTAACTTTCATACACCGGTGAAAGGAACGCTACATAATAGTGATAGAGTAGATGTTTTTACTTTCCAAATTGAATCGCCGGAAAATATTAATATTTCTCTACTAAATGAACAAAATATCGGAATGACATGGGTACTTCATCATGAATCAGATTTAAATAACTATGTAGCATATGGTGAAAATGAAGGAAATGTAGTTAAAGGAACTTATAATGCAAAGCCAGGTAAATATTATTTATACGTCTATAAATATGAGAATAAAGATGGTTCATACGTATTGAACATAAAATAAGTAAAAGGAACTTCAGATGAAGTTCCTTTAAATTTTTCTAATTTAGTATATGTGAATGATTTTTTTAACTTTACTTCTATGCAATATTTCATATTGATGAAATGTTATTTATTTTTTATGAACTAGCTTATATTATATTCAATAAGTTTGATATAAAAACAGAAAAAGAGAGGGATAATAATGAGCAATAAAAAGTTAATTTTGAAATTATTCATATGTAGTACAATATTTATCACATTTGTATTTGCTTTACATGATAAGAGAGTAGTTGCAGCTAGCTCTGTTAATGAGCTTGAAAATTGGTCAAAATGGATGCAACCTATACCTGATAATATCCCGTTATCACGAATTTCAATTCCAGGAACACACGATAGTGGAACGTTCAAGTTGCAAAATCCGATTAAGCAAGTATGGGGAATGACGCAAGAATATGATTTTCGCTATCAAATGGACCATGGAGCTCGCATTTTTGATATAAGAGGACGTTTAACAGATGATAATACGATAGTTCTTCATCATGGGCCATTATATCTTTATGTAACACTGCATGAATTCATAAACGAAGCGAAACAATTTTTAAAAGATAACCCGAGTGAAACGATTATTATGTCTTTAAAAAAAGAGTATGAGGATATGAAAGGGGCAGAAGGTCCATTTAGTAGTACGTTTGAAAAAAATTATTTTGT
The DNA here is from genome assembly GCF_001595725.1 of Bacillus thuringiensis. Classification (GTDB taxonomy): domain Bacteria; phylum Bacillota; class Bacilli; order Bacillales; family Bacillaceae_G; genus Bacillus_A; species Bacillus_A thuringiensis_K. Next base: position 3,593,650 of record NZ_CP014282.1, on the reverse strand, counting down.
TGATCCTATCTTTTTAAAAACAGAAGGAAATATAAAACTTGGAGATGCTCGTGGGAAAATTGTACTACTAAAAAGATATAGTGGTAGTAATGAATCTGGAGGATATAATAATTTTTATTGGCCAGATAATGAGACGTTTACCACAACTGTAAATCAAAATGTAAATGTAACAGTACAAGATAAATATAAAGTGAGTTATGATGAGAAAGTAAAATCTATTAAAGATACGATGAATGAAACGATGAATAATAGCGAGGATTCAAATCATCTATATATTAATTTTACAAGCTTGTCTTCTGGTGGTACAGCATGGAACAGTCCATATTATTATGCGTCTTATATAAATCCCGAGATCGCGGCATATATTAAACAAGAGAATCCAAAAAGAGTTGGTTGGGTTATCCAAGATTATGTTAGTGATAAGTGGTCACCGATTCTCTATCAAGAAGTTATAAGAACTAATAAGTCGCTTTAATTTTTATCATAATTTCATAGAAACAATATAACTCTATTAAAAGTCTTGTGGAATTCCCATAAGACTTTTTAGTATTTGATAGTATGAGAATCAAGTTCTTCGAATATAATTATAAGATTAATAAAAAATGTCGATAAATGTCGATTGTTGTTGTAATATAAAACAAGTAAAATATAATATATAGATGGAGTGATTTTGTTGTCTTTTATTAAAAATAGTAAAATTGGAACGAAATTAAATGTGTTAGTCATTATATCGAGTTTGGCTTGTATTATGTTATCTTCACTCGGGTTTTTAGGGCTTCAAAAAGGTGAAAATGCATCTTCTAGTATGTATGAAGAAAGACTATTACCAATTGAATGGATAGGAATTGTAGAATCAAATTTTTACCATGTTAATATGAATTTTATGGAGATTATGATATCGAAAGATGAAAAAAGAATGAAAGAACTCATAATAGAAATGGATAAGACTAGAAAAGAAAATGATGAGCTGTTAAAACAATTTGAAACTAGAATTAGTTCTCATAAAGAAAAAGATTTGTATAATGCGTTTCAAAGTCAATTTAAAGATTTAAGAGTACAAATGAAAAAAGCACAGGATTTGGGACTGACTAATAATGAAGAAGCCTATAGCTATTATTTAAAAGAAATTGACCCTAATATGGAAAAAACAATTCAGTCTATTCGCGAACTTATTTTATATAATAATAATGCTGCTGAACAGCTACAAAAAGAGAATGTTAATAGTGTGAAAAATACAATCATAACATTTGTAATTATTTCATTTGTTGGAATCATAATAATCATTTTTATTGGTTTTATAACAAAAAATGCTATAAAAAAACCAATTGTATTATTACAAAAAGATATGGAACGAGTATCTGCTGGAGATTTAACAATTCGAACTTCTTATAAATCCGAGAACGAATTAGGCCATATTGTACAATCCTTTAATAGTATGTTAGATAACTTGCAACAATTAGTCGGTCAGGTGAAGGTTACGGCGAAAGAAGTGATTGTTTCAACTGAAAATATGCTACAAGAGACGAAAACGGCAGCACATATATCAAACGAGGTTGTTCGAACTACTTCTGAAATAAATAAAGAAATAGAGGGACAAGTGACTAGTATTCAAGAAAGTTCAACTTCAATGGAAGAAATTGCAACTGGTGTTCAAACAGTAGCTGAATCTTCAGCGATGGTTGCTGAAGTTGCTGTTGCAACAATAGACCAAGCAAATTCTGGTAGTGAAGTTATAAAACAATCTATTCATCAAATGAATAGCGTGAATGAAGTTGTCGAAGAAACTTCTAAGGTCATTGATAGACTTGTTACGCGTACACAACAAATTGAAGAAGCGTTAGATGTTATTACTAATATTGCGGAACAAACGAATTTACTTGCTTTAAATGCTGCAATTGAGGCAGCACGTGCTGGAGAAAATGGAAAAGGATTTGCAGTAGTTGCAGCTGAAGTAAGAGGTCTAGCTGAGAAATCTAAAACATCTGTAAATGATATAAATAATTTAATACGTTTTATACATCAAGATACAGAGGATACAGTTCATGTAATGAAAAAAGGTCAACAACAGGCTAGTGGTGGTAAAGAAGCAGCGCATAAGGCAGAACTCGCATTTTCATCTATTATGCAAGATATTAATAGAATAACGACCCAAATTCAAGAAGTGTCTGCTGCCACAGAAGAAATGTCTGCTGGGACAGAAGAAGTAAATGCCTCTTTGTCAATAGTTTCTGAAACTGCAACACAAGTCGCACAAGAAACGAATCGAACGGTACAATCAATTCAAGCACAAGCCACATTGATTCAAGAAATAACGACGAAATCTAATGAAATGAAAAAGAAAGTTGAAAATTTAGAAATGCTAATTTCACAATTCATTATTGAAGAATAAGTCTATTAACATTTATCCCGCTATTTGTCGGGCAGTAAGACCCCTACCTCAAAATTCAGAGGAAGCAAAGAAGTTAGGTAGGAGCCTGCTGCCCGTAAAAGCCCGATTGGTGAGGGCTGATTAAAGTTTCACTTTATCATTAGTATAAAATTTAAGATACTCAACATAGTGCTGTGTTGTACAATTCGAAAAAGGACCTTCATAGGTTCTTTTTTGTAAATGGTGTGAACGATACTTTTCATTATGAAAAAATCAAACTTTTAAATCGGGTTAATTTCAAGTGAAAAATGAATATAATTAACCTTGCGAAAAAGCAATTGGTCTTAAGTGATCAGTTGCTTTTTATTTTTAAAGTGGATGAGCAAAAAAACGCGAAAGTGGTTGGTCCGATTTTTACAAACATCTATTATGATAAGAGAAGAAAGGTAGTATGTTATCAACGTTTTAAAGAGGAAGGTTTTTATGTAAGTTCTTTAATTAAAATAGATGGGTCTTAGAGAGGTGAAAAGACAATGAGTTTTGCAATTTCACTAGTCGTTATTATTGTAATTGTATCGCTATTTGGGACTGTACTAGTTGCAAGAAACGTGGAGGATAATTATGGAAAGTCTACAAAGAGAAATGTGAAAAACTTATCTGCAATCTATATTCTTCTTCTTTTTGTTCTACTGGTTGGGGTAACATGGTATGTGGTAATGATTTGATAGTTTGTGAAAGAACTGAAATGAGAGTATGAAGTTGGAATTTCAGAAGCTATCGAGTAATCAGAAAGAGAACTATTTTGGATATATCCATTTACGGATAAGAAAATGTGACTAATTAATACTATTTTTACGGTGAATACTGTTAGTAAAAAATGAGGATAGTTCGTTTTGAAAGGAGGGAACTAGATGGAATGGAAACCAAATCGTGCAGATAAGACACCTGTATATAAACAAATTGCTGATTATATTGAAAGAGGCATTTCTTCAGGTGAATTTCCTTCTGATAGTAAGTTACCTTCTGAGCGTATGTTAGCAAAGGAATTACAGGTGAACCGGAGTACAATAGTAGCTGCGTATGAAGAATTAAAATCACTTGGAGTAGTAGAACGGCAAAAGGGAAGCGGAACACGGGTCAATACAGACATATGGGGTGTCTCACATAAACGAATACCGAACTGGGGTAGGTACGTGGAGGACGGATCATTCTTACCTAACGTACCACTCGTTCAACAAATTCGAACGGAAACACAAAAAGATGATTTAATTAATTTAGCAAGTGGTGAACTGTCACCAGAATTAATTCCAAGTGATAGATTTCGAACAATTTTGTCAGAGAAAATATTTATGGAAAACCTCGGTTATGACCATCCACTTGGAAATGAGATGTTGAGAAAAACAATTTCAGCACATGTTCAGCAATATAAACAAATTGAAGCAGATTCAAGCTCTATTCTTATTACGTCTGGAGCACAACAGGCGCTTAATCTTATCGTTCAATGTTTATTAAAACCTGGCGATGCGATCGCGATTGAAGATCCTTCGTATTGTTTTTCGCTTCCAATGTTTAAATCGGCCGGTTTAAACATATTTCATTTACCTGTTGATGAGCATGGAATGAATCCAGATGACTTAATCGATTTGCACAAAAAGCATCGCATTCGTATGGTGTTTTTGAATCCAGATTATCAAAATCCAACTGGAACTGTGCTTTCATTAGCGAGACGTAAAAAGATTTTAGAACTGTCTTCTGAATTTGGTATACCTATTGTAGAAGATGATCCGTATAGTTTAACTTCATTTAATGGAGAAGTGAATCCGACATTAAAATCAATGGATCAAAATGGGAATGTTCTTTATATAAGTTCATTATCAAAAATTGTTGCATCAGGATTACGTATTGGCTGGGTAATTGGTCCTACGCGCGTAATTGAGCGTTTAGCAGATGCAAAGCAACAAGTTGATTTTGGCCATAGTGTATTTACGCAGTGGGTAGCAAATCAGTTTTTAGAATCAAAGGATTTCCATACACACATTACGATACTTCGTGGACAATTGAAGCAAAGAAGAGATGAATTAATTGCAGAGCTTGAAGGAACATTGGGAGACCGAGTTGAATGTTTCGTGCCAGAGGGTGGAATACATGTATGGTGTAAAGTGAAAGGAAAGTTTGATGAATATAACTTATTAGGTAAATCTATACGGAATGGTGTCGCATTTGTTCCGGGCAGTGTTTTAGGTTCGAAAAATGAATATATACGATTTACGTTTGGTAGAGCGAATATAGAACAAATTCAAATTGGAATTAAACGGTTTGCCGACACGCTAAATGAGATTTCATAATATGGATATGTGATTGTAACTGGCATACTCATTAGTATACTAATACCGTATGGAACGAAATTTATTTTTTAAATGTAATGGAGATGATAACAATGACAACATGGTTTATAGTTACATTATTTGTTTTTGGAGCTATTAAAGTATTAGTTTCTAGCATGCCCACTTCTGTTGTAGAATCAATTATTAGTAAATTTGAATTGCATCAAAAGCTTGAGGCGGAAAATACTTCTATATCGATAGATGGAAAAAATATAGAGGGAGAAATGAAACTACAAGTTATTCATGAATTTAATGAGGCTTTGTTTTTAGATAAACATTATTTCCCACCGCACGGAGAAGGGATACCAATAGTCATTGATACGAAGAAAGGGAATAAAGAGATTAGATTTTCTCTATATAGCTATGAGGAACATGTTGATGTCATTAAGCAATATAAGAAGAAAGTCGTTGCCTATCGTTTACGCTCTAAAAGCCTTCAAACATTGGCACCATTAGCAATAACGGAAGAGTATGCTTAAGAAGGGACCTATAATGGTCTCTTTATTTTTTTATCCAATTATATACGTTCCAAATAAAAGAATGAAAAATCATATAACCAAATAAAGAATATGTATGGTTCCAATTCGCACTATGTACAAAGAAACCTAAACTTTCAGCAATCTGCTCAAAAAGGCTAGCACAAATACCGATTGAAATAATAAATAAAATTCTAGAAACCTTAGATAATTTTTTTGAAATGTGTATAAAGATAACTGTTAAAATCGGCAGTACGAACAATGTAAAAGCTATATTAACCGAAAATGTGGATGAGAAGGGCCTAGCCGGAAAGGAATATATTTGTTTATTAACAAAAAAGGCATCTAAGCAAGTTCCAATAATAGAAGAGAGAAAGGTTGTAACTACTAATGCTAGAAACTCATTCTTCTTCTCGGAGGAGGACATTTTTCTTTGCGAGAATGGCGAGTTCAATTTTTTCGAGTGTTTTGCAGTAGTCTTCTGTAATTTGTCCATTTATATTTTCCTCCTTATCAACTAAGTAATTTACAACTTGCCAATCAGTAAACCAATCTTTATTGTCAACTTCTTCATGCTTCATATCTCGCCATGCATAGATGAGTGCAGGGCTGTATATGCGATAAGCATCATTTCGTAACTGGCATTTCTTTATTCGGCGCTTATAAAACTCACGGGAAAAAGATTCATTTACACTCGAAAATAAATGGGGCCAGTAATCTTTCCTAGATCCTGTATGCGGATGGTGTTGAGCCCAGCTTATTATTTGAGATAAAATATGTGTATCTCGAAATAATAATGAGTACAATCTTTTTCCAATTAATATCCGTTCATGTAAGGAAGTGAAATGTTTCATTGTATCACCAAATAGTAATACTTTTTGTTTCTTATCATTTTCGTAGAATGGGAAAAGGATATGATTAAACTGAAAGAAATCAAAGAGTTTAAATCCAATACTATTTAGTACAGTCTTTTTAAATTGTCCATTTTGAATCACTCTTTTTTCTAAGTAGTTTTGTTCATTAATAATAGTTGCAATCGCTAAAGTTTTTTTGTTACCTGTTTTCCAAAAATGGTTCCACATCGTTTCCATAAATGTAGAAACATTTAGGTGAGAAAGAAGGTGAAATAACTTTTGTGATCTCTTTACACTTTGTTCGTAAAGTAAAAATTGAGGATATACATCTTGGAAAATAAGCCAATTCCCTCTTTCTAAAAAAGAAAAAAATATGAATTGATCTTTTTCTGATAAAATTCTCGTATATAAATCGCCCTTTAAATCAGTCATATTCCAACCGCCGTTACGTGATACCATATGTCCAAGCAGTGCCCAATGTATTTCTGGATATTGAATGTAAAATTGGTAGTATGCGCGTGTTCTTGTAACATTATTTTTATTTAGTTGTTCTGTTTGTATTTTTATTTTGTTGATGATGAGTTGTTCTTCTTTCGTTAATTTATACATGGTGTCAGAAGGAATAAGCTTGCTTTTTTGTTTTAATTCATTTTTTACGTCGAATAGGGAGAGGGGCAGTGCTTTGGAAGGTCCGTTATATGTATGATTTGAATTGCTTAGATCCATTCCGTTACCTCCCTTTTTCATAAATTTAAACATGATTATTGGCTATGAATCATTCTATTTATTTTATTACGAGTATAAGAAATAAATGAGCGGTGTTTTTTACAAGGAATTTATTTATCATGAAAACCGTATAAAAAATCTTACTGTTGTGAGATGAAATGAAAAACAGAAACTATGTTTAATAGTTTCTGTTTTTTTATTTTGTCAATTAAATGTAACAAACGACGATTATGATTTGAATCAATTGAAAATAATTCAATAAATATTATTTAAATTGAGATGTTTCGTAGGAGGAAAAAGAATGTTAAATAAAATAATTTTAATTACTGGTGGGACAGGTTCGTGGGGGCATGAACTTATAAAACAACTATTAGAAAAATCACCGAAAGAAATTAGAGTTTTTTCAAGAAATGAAACGGTTCAGTTTGAAATGCAGCAACAGTTTATAAATGATGATAGGTTAAAATTTATTATTGGAGATATTCGTGATAAAGATCAACTAGTCTATGCTTGCCAAGATGTACATTATGTGTTCCATCTTGCAGCTTTAAAACATGTTCCAGTATGTGAGTATTATCCTTATGAAGCTATAAAAACCAATATACATGGTACGCAAAATGTAATTGAAGCCTCTATACAGATGCAAGTTGAAAAAGTTATATATGTTTCAACGGATAAAGCAGCTGATCCATCAAATACGTATGGGATGACAAAAGCAATTGGTGAAAAATTAATGGTTCATGCGAATATACAAACGAAGAAAACAAAATTCATTTGTATTCGTGGTGGAAATGTTTTAGGAACGAGTGGAAGTGTAGTACCACTTTTTAAACAACAAATTAAAAAATCTTCACAAGTAGGGATTACCGATGCCAATATGACTAGATTTTTCTTAACAGTTGAAGATGCTGTTGGGTTGTTATTTAAAGCCGTATCTCAAGGTAGAGGCGGGGAAATCTTTGTTATGAAAATGCCGGCATGTAAAATAACAGATTTAGCAGAATTATTAATTGAAGATTCGGGAAAAGAAAACATTAAGGTAAAAGAGGTAGGGATAAGACCGGGTGAAAAATTAAGTGAAATGCTTCTATCTGAGGTAGAGAGTAAAACAAGTATAAGTTTTGATCAAAATTATTTTGTGGTACTACCGACTATTCCTATAGAAGGACTTCAAGAATATTATTCTAGCTATCCTCTAGTGGATGTGAAGAGTTTTAGTTCTCAACAAGACTTACTTGAAAAACATGAGGTGAAACAAATGCTATTAAAAGGAGGATTTTTGCGATGAAAAAAAATGCGAGCCTTTTGATAACTGGTGCAAATGGTTTCACAGGACGCCATGCTTGCCACTATTTTTTAGAGCAGGGCTTTCATGTAATTCCTATGTTTCAAAATCGTGCACATAGAGAAAAAATTAGAAATGGTATTACTTGTAATTTAACTAATAAGAGCGAAGTAATGAAGGTGATGAAACAAATAAAGCCAGACTACGTATTGCATTTAGCAGGAAGGAATTCGGTCATAGAATCTTGGACAGCTGCCCTTGAATATATAGAGATTAATGTAATAGGAACGTTATATTTATTAGAAGCAATTAAGCAAGAAGCCTCGCATTGTAGAACATTAGTTATAGGATCTGCTTTGCAAGCAAATAGTATGAACGAAATAAAAATTTCAAATCCATATAGTTTAAGTAAAACGATGCAAGTCATTATTGCAGAGGCTTGGGGAGGATTAATGGATTCAAATATTATCATTGCAAAGCCCTCAAATTTAATTGGTCCAGGAGTATCGAATGGTATTTGTTCGATTCTTGCAAAGAAAATGATAGAGATAGAATCAGGTACAAGTAAAGCTATTATCGAAGTAAACAGTTTGAAAGATAGTAGAGATTTTGTAGATGTACGTGATGCGGTCAAAGCGTATCATGTGTTATTACGAGATGGAATAAATGGAAAACAATATAATATCGGATCAGGAGTAAAACGGTCTTTATTAGATGTACTAGAACAATATAAAGAATTAACACAACTAAATTTTTTTATAGAGGAAACAGAGAAAAAAGGGAGCGACTCAAATGAGAGTTTAGCAATAGAGGAAATAAAAAAGTTAGGTTGGATCCCAGAAATTGAATTTCATCAATCATTAAAAGATGTACTTGAGTATGCGAAATGTAGTGACATCTACATGCAATGAAAAACAAAAAAGGATGTAAGAAATATATGAATGGTTATGAAGTAATAGATAATCAAAATACGCTATATCTTTCAATTGTTGATACGCAGGACTGGAGAGATGAAAAAGCGCATGTATTGCTTATTTATGAGGCAATACATAAATATCAAGCGTATGTAGAAGAAAAAAGGGTTAATCGAATAAAGTCAGCATTAGAGACGGAAACTAGGTATGTGATTCAAATCTTTGCTCAATACGAGTGTAGTGAGTATGGAAATGATTTTTATGAACTCATTAACGATCTTTTACAAGATATAGAGGTGGAGTTAAGGATTTATATAAAAAATAATAAGTTTATTTACATTTAAAAGGTAAAGAGAAAGCTAGATTTTTAATAATAAAGGTGGGTATAAGTTATGAGCAAAACGATTCTTTTTACTGGGGGCGGTACAGCCGGACACGTTATGATTAATATTGTATTAATTCCTAAATTTATAGAGAAAGGATGGAGAGTCGAGTATATTGGATCCAAAAATGGAATTGAAAAATCATTAGTGCAAAATGTTAAATACAATAGTGTTTCAACGGGCAAGCTTAGGAGATATTGGGATTGGGAGAATTTTAAAGATCCTTTTAAAATTATACGCGGTTGTTTACAAAGTTATAATTTAATTAAGAAAACAAAACCTGACGTTATCTTTTCAGCAGGAGGATTTGTTTCAGTTCCTGTAGCTATAGGAGCATGGTTAAATCGTGTGCCTATAATTATACGTGAACCAGATAGCACATTAGGGCTTGCCAACAAAATAGCATTACCTTTTGCTACAAAGCTATGCACAACATTTCCTCAGACAGGAGAAAATGTAAATAAGGAGAAGAAGGTTTATGTAGGACCAATTGTAAGGGAAGAAATTGAGAAGGGTAATGTATTACGAGGAAGAAGATATTGTGAATTTCAGCAAGATAAACCAGTATTATTAATTATGGGTGGGAGTCAAGGTGCTAAGTGGATAAATGATATGGTAAGGGAATGTTTAGATACAATACTATTAAACTTTAATATTATTCATATATGTGGTAAAGGGAAGATAGACCCATCTATTGGCACGGAGGGGTATATGCAATTTGAATATATAGGCGATGAGTTGCCGCATATACTAAATATGGCAAGTGTTGTAGTTTCAAGAGCGGGTTCTACTGCTATTTCTGAATTGTTATTTTTGAAGAAACCGATGTTGCTTATCCCGTTAACTAACAGTTCCAGTAGAGGAGATCAAGTTTTAAATGCTGAATATTTTTCACGGCAAGGATATGCGGAAGTTATACTCCAAGACAAAGTAAGTACGAATACATTTATACATGCAGTAAATAAGTTGTATACAAATAAGGATAAATATATTCAAAACATGAATGGATATAAGAAAACAAATGATGAGGGGATTCATCATTTAATAGATATAATAAATGAAGTGGTGAAGTAATAGAAATGTAAATAGGAAAACAAAAGGAAAGAAGGTATCTTCTTTCCTTTTTACTATATTTGTTCAAATTCATTATTATTTATTTCAATTGGCTATGTACTATGGGTGAATGCCGTTTTCTAATAGCTCAGTAAATGCATGAATATGAATAGGTTTACTGTAATAATAACCTTGAATAAACTGACATTTATTTTTTTGAAGGAAATTTACGTGCTCTTTCGTTTCTACACCTTCAGCAATGACAGACATTCCTAATGTATTTGCTAATGTGATGATTGTTTTAATAATTTCCATTCCATCATCACATGTTTCAGACATTGTAATAAATTCTCTCGGGATTTTTAACGTATCAATTGGATATAAAGGTAAGTAGGCTAGCGAAGAATAACCTGTACCAAAATCGTCAATTGAAATGTGAATCCCTAAACTTTTTAGTGTACGCAGTTTTATCAATGTTTCTCGCTCATCCATCATTGCAATTCGCTCTGTTAATTCAAGATCAAGAGAGCTTGCTGGTAAACCAGTATTTGTTAAAGTAGAAGAAATAGATTTTACAAAATCCTCTTGTTCAAATTCTTTAGCAGATAAATTTACACCTATTTTTAAATGTGAATATCCGAGTGCGTGCCAACGTTTCATTTGCTTACAAGCCTGCTCTAATGTCCATTTTCCTATTGAAATAATTTGTAGTGTTTCTTCTGCAATCGGAATAAATTCGTATGGAGAAATAATACCTAATTCAGGATGATTCCACCTAATTAAAGCTTCTGCACCGATAATTTTATTAGATTCACTATCAACTTGAGGTTGATACAAAAGGAACAATTCTTCATTTTGTAGAGCGTTTGGTAAATCTTTTTCTAATCGTAATCGTCTTTCAATTTTTTTAGCGATTACATCGTCATAAATAGAGACAGAGTTAAACTCTTTTGCTTTTGCATCATACATTGCAACATTAGCGTTTTTCAGAAGTGTAGCGGTATCGATTCCGGAATGTGGATAAATAGCGAGGCCGATACTCAGTGATAAAGTTAATTTATGCTCATGTATGATAAATGACTTTTTCATGCATTTAAATAATTGGTTACATAATTGGAATAAGTAATCTTCGTCAGTATAGTTTTCAATTATGATTGTAAATTCATCACCACCGATTCTTGAAAGATGAGCATGTGATGGAAGACATGATTCGAATCGCTTTGCTACTTCTTCTAATATGTAATCTCCTGACGAATGTCCAAGTGTATCGTTAATTGCTTTAAAGCGATCTAAATCTAAATATAATAATGCAAACTCGCTTTCTGTTATTTTAGCATTTTTTATAACTCTCTTTAATTTCTTATGGAAAAAGGCACGGTTCCCAATTTTCGTTACAGTGTCATGGAATGCTAAATATTTTATTTCTTCTTGCTGTTTTTTTAGTGCAGTAATATCTTTCATCATAATATAGCTTCCTGAAATTTGTCCGTCTATTATAATAGGAATGATTGTAACGTATAAAAAATAAGTAAAGCCATCTTTATATTGAGAACTAAGTTGTAAGAATGCCGATTCTTGTTGTTTCACTTTTTCTAATGCCAATGCTAGCTTATGCTTATCTTCATCTAAAATGATCGAAAAACAAGTTTCACCTAATAACTCATCCGTTGGTGCCCCAAGTAGTACACTCCCAGCCTTATTTACATTTAAGAATATTCCATTTAAATCAATGGTGAAGATAGGGTCAGGATGATATTCATATAATGATTTAAACTTTTGCTGTTTTTGAGAAAGAGCCTCTGATTTATGAACTAAATCAGACGTCCGTAAAGTAACTTTTTCTTCTAGTTGGGCATTAAATGCCTGCAAACGTTTTGTTAAGGAATTGTTTTGCATACGTACGATAGAATGACGAATGAGTACGAAAATAAAAGTAATACAATTTCCTGTAATGAGAGTTGAAGATGATGTTTGTTCTTTTAATGTAAACCCGATTAGTATTGCAACAGCAAGATAGGGAAATACAACTAAAGCTTTTTTTCCTATTATAGGGTTTACAAGGAAATAATTTTTATGGCTATTATGATCTTCTGAAATAGAGCCAGCTATTGCAATAAGTAATATAGGTATTCTATATAAAAGACGTAATAATATTATCGTTTCAGTTGATAAGTGGTTATTTAAGTAAAAATAAATATAGTTAAAAGTTGCAGAACTTATTAATACAAAAATAAAGATATAAATTTTCCGTTTGGAATTAAAAATTGTTGGACGGAAAAAGAGACTAACACCTAGCAGTAGAAATAATAAATCTGCAATTGGGTATAAAAATGAAAGGAAAACATCTCCTAGTGAAAGAGCGAATATATTTAAATTTGGTTGATTAAATAAATACCATTCTAATGTAAATATGGAAGTAAGCACTATGCATATATCACAAATAAAGAACGCTTTTTCCCATTTATTGCATTCCTTTAAGATTTTATAGCAGAAAGCGATAAGACAGAAAAGTAGAAAAAACATGTAAAATACATCAGAAACCGTAAAACGATGTATTGGAATTTCGAAGAAGCTATCTTGATATGTATATACTATTTTCCCTAATAAAAAACTACCAATTGCTATTGTAATACATATCCAAAACGGATTTGAACTGACTTTTTTAGAATATATAGAGTAAATCAGTGATACAAATGTAATGGCTTCAACGACAAGTGAAGCGAAGCGTACATCTGAATTTGAAAAATGAGTAGGGAACAGATAGAAAAACATAAAATAGATTGAATAGCATATTAATGTTCCGATTAATATACATAATTGTAAATTTTTATTTAATTTCAATGAAATCACCTTCTTTAATTATGCACTATGTTCGTTATATCTATACATAATAATATTATTTAAGAATTGTATCAGATTTCCTTATAAAAATCATGTTTATAAGGAAAGTGTTAAAGAGTGTAAGTATTCTTAAGGTTTAAAAAATATTGCGGTTGATAGTATAGACTGCATCAAGACTTTAAATAGAAATTGTATATTTAGTCATCCTTTGAATTGTAAAGTTTTTTTAGTGATTTGTAAGTGGAGATGCAAAATTGCATATAAAATGATGAGTATCTTTTTTTGGGGAGCTTTTTATTTTTAATCTGAAAATTAACATTTGTGAAAATGTTGAGAAAGGATATAAAATAAGAACGTGTATTCTTACAGAGTGGAATAGTATTACCACTAAATAGGGAGGTTTTTTATGATATATCGAATTAAAGATGCAGAAATATACTATGAAGTTGTGGGAGAGGGTAAACCGGTCATTATCATACATGGCTGCGCCCCTGACCATAGGTTAATGATGAAATGTATGGAATCAGTATTTCAGAAATATGAAGGTTATAAGCGAATATATATTGATTTACCTGGAATGGGAAAATCGAATGCTCCAAATTGGATAAATAGTTCAGATCGTATAATAGAAGTGCTTATCACATTTATTGAGGAAATCATTTCTACTGAAAAATTTTTATTGGTAGGAGAATCATATGGAGGCTATTTAGCCAAAGGTATACTTGCAAAGATGTTTGAGAGAGTTAGCGGATTACTATTAGTATGTCCTGTTGTTGTGGCGGAGCCAGAAAAAAGGATTCTTCCAGATAAACAGGTAATTGTACAAGATGAGGAATTTTTAAATACGCTCACTTCCACAGAAAGAGAGGAATTTTGTGAGTTAGCTGTAATAGCAAATGAATATACATATAAGCGATTTAAAGAAGAAATTAAGCCTGGGTTAGATGTTGCTAATGATGAATTTATTGAAAGGTTGCAAAAGAATTACTCTCTTACTATGGATTTTCAGCGTGAAAAATATGAAAATCCCGTTCTTTTACTGACTGGAAGACAAGATATATCAGTAGGTTATCAAAATATTATAGAAATTATTGAAGAATATCCAAGGGCAACATTAGCAGTGTTAGATATGGCAGGGCATAATTTGCAAATTGAGCAGCCTGAATTATTTGAGAGTTTAGTAGGAGAATGGATTAGACGAACAAATCAGCACAGTTTATAAAGTATTTTAGTATTACGCCTAAGTGTTGAAATGGGATAAATGAACGTGATTTATTAACTTATCTCGCTATTTTCCTGTAAAAGCCCGATTAGTGAGGGCTAATTAAAGTTTCACTTTATAAAAAATTTTAAGGAGAAATTATGAGCACATATATTTATATGGTTAGACATGGTGAGTCACCAAAACTAGAAGGAAATGAAAGAATGCGCGGGTTAACTGAGAGGGGACATATGGATGCCCGTAGAGTAACTGACATATTAAAAGCGGAGAGGATTGATACTTTTATTTCCAGTCCTTATAATCGGGCTATGTTAACGATAGAGGAGTCAGCTAATTTCCATGAAAAAGAAATAGTAGTATATGAAAATCTTAAAGAGTGTATGTTTTCAAGTGAGGATCAGGTTATATCAGACAAAGAGGTGTACCCACTTGTACAGAAGATGTTCTCTAATCCGGACTTTGCACGAATGGAAGGAGAGTCATATGCACATTGCCAGAGAAGAGTAGTGAAAGTATTAAAAGAAATCTTATTGGATTTTCAAGGACGCAAAATTGTAATTGGTACACATGGGCTTGTCATGACATTAATGATAAATTATTTTGATAAACAATATGGTTTTGAATTTTTAATGAATACGTCAAAACCAGATATATATAAGATGGAGTTTAAAGAAGAACAATTAATGAATGTGGAGAGATTATGGAAAGAGGAATAAAATTAGTTGCATGGATTTTGTTGTAAAAGTTACTTTATAGCAAAATCTTTTTTTGAATAGAAAGTATCTTTATCAACTATTTTTAGAATGTTAAATCAATAAGTAATTATTCAGTATTTGAATAAAGTATGAGGAAATTGATTTAGGGAAACAATTTTAAATGTGTCAAAACTCCAAACGTTGGATTTATATTCAATATGAGAAAAAGATGTAGAATTTTGTCTTACTGTCTCCGTTTACTTTTCATTTCATTACATATAGGCTTTGTGGTGTAAGGGGGACATCACCTTTACGCAAAATCTATAAGGAGGTCATTGTAATGAAACAGATTAAAAAGTTTGCGGGAGTTGCTTTAGCGGGGACGATTGGATTAAGTGGACTACTGTTTTTAGAACCAAGTGTAAGCGTTGCGGAAGCACAGCAAGTGAAAGAGGAGAATTTCAATGTAATTGATGTATCAATGAATCTAAATGAATTATATGTATTAAGTGGCAGAAGCATTGATGTTCTTTCTGGAGATAAAGAAGCAATTCAGCTAAATAAATACACAATTAGTTTTAGTAAACCCGGGAAGTACGTTATAAGGGTAAATGGCTGTATTTATGACGATGTATATACTTTTATTGTGAATGAGTAGTATATATTCTAAAATTATGAGATAAAAAAACACCTTATTTGCGGTGAGAATCGTAAATAGGGTGTTTGATTTGTATTAAGTTGTAATTTAAATATGTTTACTAACTTTATCTTTGTTTTGTAAAGTATGTAAAAGTGTTTGAAATACCTTAAATGATTGCTGAAAGATTGGACTTTGAATAAAAGTGTATAGAAAAGTTACGATAAAAACAGGGCCACCGAGCATAAATCCAATAACTAGTACAATACATTCTACTATGATTCTAGCACGGCTAATAGATAGTCCTGTTTTGTCGGAAATAGTAAGCATGAATCCATCACGAGGTCCAGCGCCAATTCCAGCAGCAACATACATACCTCCCCCAATACCCGTAATGGCGATACCAGAAAATAAAATGAGTAAGTTTAACCATAAATAATCACTAGCGTTTGGAAGAATATTTGATTGTAAGAAAAAGTCCATAATCGGACCGATAAGTAGTGCATTTAAAAATGTTCCCACATTTATATATTTTCGATCTACTAGTAAAGAAATGAGAACGAGACATAACCCACATATGACACTCCACGTACCAATCGTCCATCCAAACTTTTGGTAGAGAGCCATATTTAAAACTTCCCAAGGATGTAAACCGAGAAATTTTACTTTGACTGCAAGAGCATTTCCAAGGCCAAAGAAAATTAATCCTAAGAAAAAAAGAAAATAGCGAAAGAGAGTTAGCCTCATCTTTAAAACCTCCCATATTTTATAATTATGTATGTTACCTGTTACGGTTTTAATGTACAAATATTATGTCTTTTTATCATTCGTTTAAAAATGTTAACAATGTAAATTAAATATACATCTTCACAGTCAAAAAAGTTAAAATATTTCGTTTTAAGGATTATAATGGAGGGAGAAACATAAAAGGGAGTGAATGAACTTGAAACAAGAACTTATTGAAAGATTTACGAGATATGTAAAAATTGATACGCAATCAAATGAAGAAAGCCATACAGTACCAACAACACCAGGACAAATTGAGTTTGGTAAGTTATTAGTGGAAGAGCTAAAAGAAATTGGGTTAACAGAAGTAACGATGGACGATAACGGGTATGTAATGGCAACACTTCCGGCTAATACCGATAAGGATGTTCCTGTAATCGGCTTTTTAGCACATTTAGATACAGCAACAGATTTTACAGGGGAAAATGTAAAACCACAAATTCATGAAAACTTTGACGGAAACGCAATTACGTTAAATGAAGAGCTAAATGTTGTGTTAACACCAGAACAATTTCCAGAGTTACCATCTTATAAAGGCCATACAATTATTACAACTGATGGTACGACACTTCTTGGAGCAGATGATAAAGCTGGTCTTACAGAAATTATGGTTGCAATGAACCATTTAATACATAATCCGCAAATTAAGCACGGGAAAATAAGAGTAGCATTTACACCGGATGAAGAAATTGGTCGTGGGCCAGCGCATTTTGATGTAGAGGCGTTTGGTGCATCATTTGCTTATACGATGGATGGAGGCCCATTAGGTGGTTTAGAGTATGAAAGTTTTAATGCTGCAGGTGCTAAGTTAACGTTTAACGGAACGAATACACATCCTGGAACAGCGAAAAATAAAATGCGCAATGCTACTAAACTGGCTATGGAGTTTAACGGGTATTTACCAGTAGAAGAGGCGCCAGAATATACAGAAGGCTATGAAGGATTCTATCATTTACTTTCTTTAAGTGGTGATGTTGAGCAAAGTAAAGCGTATTATATTATTCGAGACTTTGATCGTGAAAATTTTGAGGCGCGTAAAAATAACGTTGAAAATATTGTGAAGACTATGCAAGAAAAGTATGGCGAAGATGCAGTCGTTTTAGAAATGAATGATCAATACTATAACATGCTTGAAAAAATTGAACCGGTAAGAGAAATTGTTGATATTGCATATGAAGCAATGAAAAGTTTAGACATTGAACCGAATATTCATCCGATTCGCGGAGGCACTGATGGATCACAATTATCATATATGGGATTACCGACGCCGAATATTTTCACTGGTGGTGAAAATTATCACGGTAAATTTGAGTATGTTTCGGTAGATACTATGGAAAAAGCCGTTCAAGTTATTGTGGAAATTGCAAGACGTTTTGAGGAGCAAGCTTAAAAAAGAACCAAGTAGTACGAATGTGCTACTTGGTTCTTTTAATATAGTACTCGCCACAAATAAAAAGTCGCATAAGACTCCCAATTAGCCCAGTTTGCCGCGAAATCTTTTATTTCATTTTTAGTCGGTTTATTTTCGGAACCTGTTATAAATTTAATTGCATTATGCAGACCAACATCATCAATTGGAAAAGCTGAAGGAAATCTTAAACAACGCATTAAAACGTAGTTGGCAGTCCATGGGCCTATACCATGGATAGCAGTTAATTGTTTCTCAGCAACTTTTACATCTTGTGTTTGCAGTAAATCCTCTTTTGATAGTTTTCTCTCTGTAATAAGCTTCGCAATACCGATTAAATATTCACATTTTCTAGTCGTCAGTTTTAGTTGTTGAAGATCTTCTACATGTAGATTTGCAATTGTTTCAGGTGATGGGAATATCCAATGTTTTCTACCGTCCCATTCTACATAACTTCCAAATTGCTCAACTAATCTTCTTTTTAGCGTATAAGCATATGTTAGGTTAATTTGTTGACCGATAATTCCCCAGGAAAGTGCCTCAAATAAGTCTGGAATACCTAAAGTACGAAGGCCATAATATTGTTCAATTGGTCCTTGAAGGAGTAAATCATGTTTAGCTAATGTATAAAAGGGGGTTAAATCAGTAGTTAAATCAAACCATTCTTTTACATAGTTAGCTACAGCTTCACGTATCGATTTTTCAGATGTATATGATTCTTCTAAACAACGTATTTGAATATTTCCATCTGTATTCACACTAATTTCAACTAAAGGATTTACATCTTGAACAGGGATAACTTTATAAATTTTGTTATCTTCAATATGGAACATACATTCATTATTAGAACGTGATAGATAACGTAAATTTTCTTGGAAACAAAATTCTTTTGGAACTGCTATAGATAATGCGCTATTATATTCTGCTGTCATATGAATTCCACCTGCAACTTTTCTAATGTAAGCAATTTTTTCTTCATTTCTAATCCGCCCCTAAATCCGGTTAGTTTCCCATTCTTCCCAATAACGCGGTGACAAGGAATGGTAATAAGAAGAGGGTTAGCAGCAATAGCAGAAGCAACGGCGCGCACAGCTTTAGGTTTTTGAATTCTTTCAGCAATTTCTGTATAAGAATAGGTCTTTCCATAAGGAATTTCACGTACCGCATTCCAAACAGATAATTGAAAATTAGTTCCATAAGCATCGATAGGAAATGTAAAAGTTTCTCGCTTGTTTTCTAAATACTCGATAACTTCTTGTTTATATATTTGCAAGTAATCTGGAGTATGAATCAATATATGTTGGGGCATATTTTTTCTAGCCCATATATTTAATTCTTCAAAGTTTTCGTCTTGTGATCCAATGAAACATAGTCCATTTTCAGTTGCAGCAATATGAAATCGCCAATTTTTATGTGTAAGTAGCGTCCAATATATATAATTATTTTTGTAGGAATTCATTATCGTATCCCTCTTTCATTTCGTTCTTTTTTCGATATTCAGTAGGAGTAAATCCGGTTTTCTTTTTAAATAAAGTTGCGAAATACTCTGGGTTTTCTATCCCGACAGCAGTACTAATTTCTTTAATAGATTGATTTGTGTGTAAAAGGTATTCGGTTGCTTTAAGAACCCTGAATTGTTGTATATATTCTATAGGAGTTAGCCCTATTATTCTTTTGAAAGTACGCTGTAAATGAAAAGGGCTACCGTGACACATTTCCGCAAGCATGTCGAGAGTTAAGGATTCGTCATAATGCTTTTCGATATAGTCTTTAATTTGTTCTACCCACTCTTCATTAGGTAAAGTGATCCCATTTGGCTTACAACGTTTGCACGGGCGAAAGTTTTCACTTAATGCTTGCTCTGCATGATGAAAAATTCGTACATTGTTTCTATTCGGTATTCTTGATTTGCATGATGGTCTGCAAAAGATTCCAGTTGATTTCACAGCATAAAAGAATTTGCTATCATAGGAAGAATCATTATGAATAATTGCTTGCCAATACTCATTTGTTAATGTAACTCCTTCATTGTGCAAAGAACATCACCTCTGAAATTAGTATAACCTGAATAAAGTCCGTATGTATGTATTCATAAATGTAAGAGCAAGATTACAAAGATGAAAATATGATTGTTTTTCTATTTTGTGATAGCATGAAATTTGGAAATAAACATCAAGAGGAGGGCTAAAAGTGAAGTTAATTTCATGGAATGTAAATGGTTTGCGAGCAGTTATCGCAAAAGGTGGATTTTTGGAATATCTCGAGGAATCAAGTGCTGATATATTTTGTCTACAAGAGATTAAATTACAAGAAGGGCAAATTGATTTAAATCTAGAGGGATATTATACATACTGGAATTATGCTGTGAAAAAAGGATATTCAGGAACGGCTATTTTTTCGAAGAAAGAACCGCTTTCAGTTACATATGGTTTAGACATTGAAGAGCATGATCAAGAAGGGCGACTTACTACTTTAGAATTCGAAGATTTTTATATGATAACGTTATATACACCAAATTCAAAACGTGGATTAGAACGATTAGATTACAGAATGAAATGGGAAGATGATTTCAGGTCCTATATCAAACGATTAGATGAGAAAAAACCAGTTATTTTTTGTGGAGACTTAAATGTTGCTCATAAAGAAATCGATTTGAAAAATCCAAAAAGTAATCGTAAAAACCCTGGATTCTCTGATGAGGAACGAGAGAAATTTTCATGTATTTTAGAAGAAGGATTTATTGATACGTATCGTTACCTTTATCCTGATCAAGAAGATGCATACTCGTGGTGGTCGTATCGTATGGGCGCGAGAGCGAAAAATATAGGATGGCGTTTAGATTATTTTGTTGTTTCGGAAAGAATGAAAGACCAAATAACAGAAGCGAAAATTAATACTGAAGTAATGGGATCAGACCATTGTCCAGTTGAATTACATATCAATTTCTAAAAAAAGAAGTATCTCCCTAATATTAGGGGAATACTTCTTTTTTTAATTCAGTTTGTTAAAATTTTTCAAATCATTCTTGAAATAATTGCATATTAAATATATACTTAGTAACGATAATCATTATCAATGAAAAGCGTTATCAATGGATGAGGTATAAAAGAATTATAGCTTAGGGGAAGTGAACGAGAATGAGTTCTGGATAGAATTATTAATCTAATGAAATATATATGTAAGACAAGATTCATATAGTTGAATTTTATTGAGAATATAGTTTGAAAATTCGAGAGGAGACATATAAAGATGAACAAGAAATTATTTACTTTAGGGATGGTTACAGTTTTAAGTGTAGGTTTAGCGGCATGTAATAGTGCGGATAAAACTTCAGGTGAGCAAAAACAACAGACAAAAGCTACGGAAACGAAAAAAGATGAAAAACGAAAAATTACATATTTAGGTAAAGAGTATACAGTGCCAGCAAAAGTAGATAAAATTGCGACAGCTAGTTTAGAGTCAATGGAAGATGCGGCAGTACTTGGAATTAAACCAGTTGGTGCCATTACTGTAGGTGGTAAATTACCAAAATATCTTGAAAAAGAGTTAGAAGGTGCTAAATCTGTTGGTGAGAAAATGCAACCAAATTTCGAAACATTACTACAATTAAAACCAGATGTTATTACATCGAGTACGAAATTCCCAGCAGAAACAGCTGAAAAGTTTACAAAAGTAGCTCCTACATTCCCGGTATCACACGTTTCAACAAATTGGGAAGATAACTTAAAGTTAATGGGAGAATTAACTGGTAAAAAAGATAAAGCAGAAAAAATTATTAAGGATTACAATTCGGATGCTGAAAAAGCAAAAGCAAAACTAGGAGATAAGTTAAAAGATAAAAAAGTACTTGTCATAAGACTAAGAGCAAATGAATTATTCCTATATCCAGAAGGAGTATACTTCAACCCTGTAATTTATAAAGATCTTGGACTAACTGCTCCAGAACAATTGAAAACTGTAAAAGCACAAGAGAAAATTTCATTTGAAAAACTTGCTGAACTTAACCCGGATTATATTTTCTTACAATATGAGGCAAGTGAAAATAAAAACCCGAAAGTGTTAGAAGAAATTGAAAGCAATCCAATTTGGCAAAGTATGAATGCTGCGAAGGAAAAGAAAGTATTTGTAAATGTCGTAGATCCAATGGCACAAGGTGGTACTGCTTGGAGTAAAACAGCATTCTTAAAAGAAGCAGTGAAAAATTTATCTAAATAATACAATAAGTAAGGTGCGTTGAATGATATGCAGAAAACAAATGCAGTACCAGTAACTATATTATGTATAGCACCCATACTCATCATATTTACAGTTATACTTTCGATTTTGTATGGGGCGAAAAGTATTGATGCTGAAACAGTGTGGAACGCATTATTTCATTTTGATTCAAGTGATGTAAATCATAATATTATTATTACTTCACGTTTACCAAGGGTAGTTGCAGCTCTTTTAGTCGGAGCATTTCTAGCCATATCAGGAGCACTTATGCAGGGGATGACAAGAAACTATCTTGCATCCCCTTCTATTATGGGTGTGACGGATGGTGCTGCCTTTGTTATTACGCTTAGCATGATTTTTCTTCCGGGAATGTCATCAATTGGTATGGTTGTATGTTCAATGATTGGTTCTGCACTAGGAGCTGGTATCGTGTTTGGTTTTGGTTCGCTCCTTCAAAATGGCTTATCACCAGTTAGGTTAGCGATTATAGGAACAGTTATTGGAACATTTTTAAGCAGTGTATCGGCTGCCATGGCTTCGTATTTTCAAATTTCTCAAAATGTTAGTTTTTGGTTTAATGCAAAGTTAGATCAAGTAGATCCTAATATAATTAAAATCACGATACCGTTTGGGATAATTGGAATAATTTTAGCGTTGTTAATATCAAAATCTATTACCATTCTTTCATTAGGCGAAGAGGTTTCTATTAATTTAGGACAGCGTACAAAACTAGTTAAAGCGATGGCAATTTTATCAGTTATCTTTTTAACAGGAACAGCAGTTGCTTTAGTGGGGAAAGTTGGTTTTGTAGGTTTAATTATTCCGCACATTACCCGCTTTATAATTGGGGTAGATTATAAGTGGATTTTGCCATGTGCAGGCATTATTGGCGGCGTTTTCTTAGCTTTATGTGATGTTTTAAGTAGGTTTGTAAATTATCCATTTGAAACGCCAATTGGAGTCGTAACATCTTTAATTGGAATTCCTTTCTTCCTTTATTTAATTCGTACAAGAGGAGGAGAGAGACATGCTTAAAAGTTCAAGTCAACGTTTCGGGATGACGATGGGGATTATTGTATTTTTAATACTATGTGCCACTTACATTAGTTTAACGAATGGTACGTTTGATATTACGATTACAGATGTATTTAAAACACTTTTTAGAATTGAACCAGTACCAGAACATGATTTAGTTATTTTTGAGTTTCGTCTTCCGCGTATTGTAATTGCTGGATTAGTAGGATTAGGCCTTGGTGTTGCAGGTGCCGTTATTCAAGGGATTACGAGAAATGGATTGGCAGACCCAGGTATTTTAGGAGTAAATGCCGGAGCAGGAACAGCGATCGTCATTTTTATGTTTTTCTTTCAAGGGCAATTAAAAAGCACAGACTGGGTTTCTATTATGATGATGCCAATGTTTGGTTTAGTAGGCGGATTAGGTGCAGCTATCATCATTTATCTGTTTTCTTGGAAAAACGGTAAGTTGGATTCGCAGCGACTTTTATTAACAGGCATTGCAATTGGGACAGGATTTGGAGCCTTTTCTATGTACTTATCACTCAAAATGAAGTCAACTGATTTCGAGATGGCTGCAGTGTGGGTGTCTGGAAGCATATATAGTGCGAACTGGAAGTATATTGTAGCTATGTTACCGTGGCTTATTATCTTAATTCCACTGATACAAAAGAAAGCTTATTTATTAGATTTATTTCAATTGGAAGAAACGAGTATTACAAGTTTAGGTGTTTCAGTAGAACGAGAGAAATCAATTTTACTATTAAGTAGTATCGGACTTGTGAGTGCATGTGTTGCTGTTTCAGGGAGTATCGGTTTTATTGGTTTAATGGCACCGCATATAGCGAAAAGGCTTGTCGGTATTCAGCATAAGCATATCATTCCTACGTGCGGCGTAATCGGAATGTTTCTTGTAATTGCTTCAGACTTTATTGCGAAAACAGTTTTCACACCTGTAGAGCTACCAGTTGGAATCGTTATTTCTATTGTCGGTGTACCGTATTTCTTATATTTACTTTATAAGGCGAAAGCGTAAGAGGAGGAATAAAATTGAGTATTTTAAGTGCAAAAAATTTAGAAACAAGTTATGAAAAGCTTACAGTGTTTCGCGATTTAAATGTGGAAATACAAGAAGGAAAAGTAACGACAATTATAGGTCCAAACGGTTGCGGTAAATCGACATTGTTAAAAACAATGGGAAGAATTTTAAAACAAAAAAGCGGAAAAGTATATTTGCAAGGACAAGATTTACATACAATTCCAACGAAAGAAATTGCGAAGCAGTTAGCTTTACTCCCGCAAACTCCAATTGCGCCAGGTGAACTTAAAGTGGAAGAATTAATTTCTTATGGACGCTATCCACATCGAAATAACGTGAATAAGTTAACGACAAAAGATAAAGAAATGATTGATTGGGCATTAAATATAACGAAAACTTCTGAATTTCGAACGAGACAAATTGCAAATTTATCAGGAGGCCAAAGACAAAAGGTATGGCTAGCGATGGCATTAGCACAAGAAACAGAAGTGTTGCTATTAGACGAGCCAACAACATACCTTGATATGTCTCATCAATTAGATGTATTACAAATTGTGGAGAGATTAAATAAAGAACATAATTGTACGGTCGTAATGGTACTACACGATATTAACCATGCAGCAAGGTTTTCAGATGAGATTATTGCAATGAAGGAAGGGGAAATCGTTACAACTGGTATCCCAGAAGAAATCATTACAAATGAAGTGTTAAAAGAAGTATTTCATATTGATGCGCGTGTCATGATTGATCCGTATAATGGGTCTCCTGTTTGTTTTGGGTACGATAGCGTTGGACTTAAAGAAGAGAAAGTTGAAATATATGTAACGAGTTAAAAAGGGGGGATATAAGATGAATACTACGATTGAAAAACAGCAGATTATAACATCTAATACGGAACAGTGGAAAATGTATTCGAAAATAGAAGGTAAGGAATATCAAATTCATATTTCAAAACCGAGGCAGCCAGCACCAGAGTCGGGCTATCCTGTTATATACGTATTAGATGGCAATGCCTTTTTTCAAACATTCCATGAAGCGGTTAAAATACAATCAGTTAGAGCAGAGAAAACAGGTGTTTCACCAGCCATTATAGTAGGTATTGGTTATCCGATTGAAGGGGCATTTTCAGGTGAAGAAAGATGCTATGATTTTACGCCTAGCGTAATTTCAAAAGATGCGCCTTTAAAACCAGACGGTAAACCGTGGCCAAAAACAGGAGGAGCACATAATTTCTTTACTTTTATCGAAGAAGAATTAAAGCCGCAGATTGAAAAGAATTACGAGATTGATAAAAGAAAACAAACGTTATTTGGGCATTCACTAGGTGGTTTATTTGCTTTACATATATTATTCACAAACGCAAATGCTTTTCAAAATTATTTTATTAGTAGTCCATCTATTTGGTGGAATAACCAATCTGTTCTTGAAAAAGAAGAGAATCTTATAAATGAATTAAACAGTGCCAAGTTTGAAACGGGAGTGTTCCTTACAGTTGGGTCACTAGAACGAGAGCATATGGTTGTAGGGGCAAACGAATTATCAGATCGCCTTTTCCAAGTAAAACACGATCAGTTTAGATTTACGTTTTATGAAGCTGAAGGGGAGAATCACGCATCTGTTGTGCCGACTTCTTTAAGTAAAGGGTTAAGATTTATTAGTCACGTATAATTTGGAATGATTGTCTAATAAAATGCAAACGAAAGGCTATGGAGAAATTCTCCATAGCCTTTCGTTTGTTCAAGTAGAATTGTCCTTTTTGAAAGTTTTGTTTCAACTTTTCGTCTAAAGAGACAAAAAGTTGTCACAATTCGTTCACAATTAGCATAAACATAAAATAGACGAAATGAACTTATTTCCAAAAAGGCTTAGTTCATTCCATTTATGATTAGTGGAGCTAAAAGAACGGATTAAAAGTTCACTATATTCTCAAGGAGGTAGATCGTATGAAAACTATTCTTGCTATCGCTGGGCTTATTTGGGTTTTATCACATGGCATTCCAATTTATGAGGGAGAACAAATTCGCAGTGCTCTAAATAAAAATTTTAATGAATATCACGTTATTGATCGGCAAGATAATGTTGTGACAGTTCGTGTAAATGACTGTTTTCATACGGTAACCGTTGAAGGAACTTCAGTAGTGAATGATACAAAAGTATGTGATCAGCAATAATTATATATGGAAAGAAAAAATTTCTAGATTAAATAGCTGAAAATTAAGTTTTTAATATTATAGACGAAGGATAAGCGGGGGCGGTAATCCCCGCTTATTCTTGTTTCATTTTATTGAATTTTGATGAGAGATATAATGATTTTTTTGACAAAAGGAAAGGGTATACTGAAAATTGAGATTAAGAAGCTAATGTGTTGTTAAGAATAATCATAAAGCGTAAATATACTCTTATGGGGTATCATGCGTAGATATTTAATGCTATAATTGGTATACTCATAAAAAACAATTGTTTTATTGGATGAAGAGAAACTTTAAGAAGGTGATAATATGGATCATAAAGAGCATGAAGCAGTAACATATAGATCAGAAAAAGAAAAAGAACAGATTATAAATAGATTAAAGAGAATTGAAGGACAGGTCCGCGGTATTCAAAACATGATTGAAAATGATCGTTATTGCGTAGATATTTTAGTGCAAATTTCAGCGATTAATGCAGCGATGAAAAAAGTAGGAATGGGCGTTCTCAAAAATCATACGAGTCATTGTGTTTCAGGAGCTATTAAAAATGGAAATGGTGACGAAGCAATTGAAGAATTAATGACAGTATTTGAACGTTTTTCAAAAGCGTAAAAACAAGCTAGTATTTAACTGGCTTGTTTTTTTCTTTATCCTTGTAGGGGTGTGAAAAAGTGTGTGTAAAATAAACTTTCAGAAAAAAATTGAAAAATCATGACAAAAAACCATTGATTACCTTAGGGGGGTATGGTAAGATGAGGTTGTGATTAACAAACAATGAATAAACAAGAGGAGGATTTTAAATGGAACAGTTAACATTACAAGTTGAAGGTATGTCTTGTGGACATTGTGTAAATGCTATCGAAAGCAGTGTGAAAGAGCTAAACGGTGTTGAACAAGTGAAGGTTCAACTAGCAGAAGGAACTGTTGAAGTTACTATCAACTCGTCTGCCGTAACATTAAAAGATATCGTTGCTGTAATCGAAGATCAAGGATACGATGTGCAATAATTATTTTTAGATATGGAAATAAATCGTACTTTAAATGAAGTACGATTTATTTTGCTAATAATTATACCTCATAAGGGTATATAGAGGTGAGAGACATGAATGAAAAAAAAGAGGCCAATCTTCAAATATCAGGAATGACATGTGCGGCATGTGCAAATAGAATTGAAAAAGGTCTAAAAAAAGTAGAAGGTGTCCATGAGGCAAATGTAAATTTTGCGCTTGAAAAAACAAAAATAATATACGATTCAACTAAAACAAATCCGCAACAGTTTAAAGAAAAAGTTGAATCGTTAGGATATGGAATTGTAAGTGATAAAGCCGAATTTACTGTTTCAGGAATGACATGTGCAGCATGTTCAAATAGAGTTGAAAAGCGTTTAAATAAGTTAGATGGTGTGAACAAAGCGACAGTAAATTTTGCTTTAGAATCAGCTACAGTAGACTTTAATCCTGATGAAGTTAATGTAAATGAAATGAAGAGCGCGATTACGAAGCTAGGATATAAATTAGAAGTGAAACCAGATGATCAAGATGCATCAACTGATCATCGATTACAAGAAATTGAAAGACAAAAGAAGAAGTTTATTATTTCGTTTATTTTATCTTTCCCGTTACTTTGGGCAATGGTTAGTCATTTCTCATTTACGTCGTTTATTTATTTACCAGATATGTTAATGAATCCTTGGGTGCAACTAGCACTTGCAACTCCTGTTCAATTTAGCATTGGTGGACAGTTTTATGTTGGGGCTTATAAAGCGTTACGTAATAAAAGTGCGAATATGGATGTTCTCGTGGCGCTTGGAACGTCGGCCGCTTATTTTTATAGTGTATATGTAAGTATTCAATCTATTGGTTCTTCGGAACATATGACAGATTTATATTTTGAAACAAGTGCGGTACTTATTACATTAATTATTTTAGGTAAATTATTTGAAGCGAAAGCAAAAGGGCGCTCATCAGAAGCAATTAAAAAATTGATGGGTTTACAAGCGAAGACAGCTACAGTTGTGCGAGATGGAACAGAAATAAAAATTTTGATTGAAGAAGTAGTAGCTGGTGATATCGTCTATGTAAAGCCTGGTGAAAAAATACCAGTAGATGGTGAAATTGTAGAAGGAAAGTCAGCAATTGATGAATCGATGTTAACGGGTGAAAGTATTCCTGTTGATAAGTCAATTGGGGACGTAGTAATAGGTTCGACAATAAATAAAAATGGCTTTTTAAAAGTGAAAGCAACTAAGGTAGGAAGAGATACTGCATTAGCTCAAATTATTAAAGTAGTAGAAGAGGCACAAGGTTCAAAAGCTCCTATTCAAAGGGTAGCAGATCAAATTTCAGGTATTTTCGTACCGGTTGTAGTTGTGATTGCGATTATCACATTTGCAGTATGGATGATATTTGTTACACCTGGTGATTTTGGCGGAGCACTTGAGAAAATGATAGCAGTACTTGTTATCGCTTGTCCATGTGCATTAGGTCTTGCAACGCCTACATCTATTATGGCAGGATCAGGAAGATCAGCAGAGTATGGTATTTTATTTAAAGGTGGAGAGCATTTAGAAGCAACGCACCGATTAGATACGGTTATTTTAGATAAAACGGGTACAGTGACAAATGGGAAGCCGGTGTTAACAGATGTAATTGTAGCAGATGGATTCAATGAAAATGAATTGCTTAGATTAGTAGGGGCAGCAGAAAGAAATTCTGAACATCCACTTGCAGAAGCGATTGTAGAAGGAATTAAAGAAAAGAAAATTGATATCCCAAGTTCAGAAACGTTTGAAGCGATTCCGGGATTTGGTATCGAATCAGTTGTAGAAGGAAAACACTTATTAATTGGTACACGTCGATTAATGAAGAAATTCAATATTGATATTGAAGAAGTTTCTAAATCAATGGGAGCGCTAGAACGAGAAGGAAAAACAGCAATGCTTATTGCAATTGATAAAGAATATGTTGGTATAGTTGCCGTTGCGGATACGGTGAAAGATACTTCAAAAGCAGCTATCGCAAGACTGAAAAAAATGGGTCTAGACGTTGTGATGATTACAGGAGATAATACACAAACTGCTCAGGCAATTGCAAAGCAAGTTGGTATTGATTACGTAATTGCAGAAGTATTGCCAGAAGGAAAAGCAGAAGAAGTGAAAAAACTGCAAGCAAATGGTAAGAAAGTAGCGATGGTTGGAGACGGGATAAATGATGCTCCTGCTCTTGCTACAGCGAACATTGGTATGGCAATTGGAACGGGAACGGATGTAGCGATGGAAGCAGCGGATATAACGTTAATCCGCGGTGACTTAAATAGTATTGCTGATGCGATCTTTATGAGTAAAATAACGATAAGAAATATTAAACAAAATTTATTCTGGGCATTAGCTTATAACGCGTTAGGAATTCCAATTGCGGCATTAGGTTTCTTAGCCCCTTGGGTTGCTGGAGCAGCGATGGCATTTAGTTCTGTATCCGTTGTATTAAATGCGTTACGATTACAAAGAGTTAAATTAAAATCTTAAAAAGCTGCATTAAGTAATTGAATAGAATTAAAAAAACAATACTTTAAATAAGTATTGTTTTTTTGTTCGTATAGAAATTAAAACGATATAATAAAGAAGAAATATGGAATTGTATATAGTAGAAAAGTTAAGAGGTAGTTTGGTAAAGAGACTTATATATGTTAAAAGATATTATAATTAGGACATTTCAGAAAGAAGATTTAGATCAAGTATTACAAATGTTCTATGAGACAGTTCATACGGTTAATGCAAAAGATTATAATGATTTACAGCTACAGGTGTGGGCACCGGATCAACTAGATAGAGAAAGCTGGTTAAAGTCTTTAGAGAAGAATATTAGTTATGTAGCGGATCATAACGGTGTAATATTGGGATTTGGGGATTACAACGATGAGCATTACGTAGATCGTTTATTTACACATAAAGATCATCAAGGGAAAAGAGTCGCTTCATACATACTACAGAAGTTAGAAAAAGAAGCAGTGAAATTGGGGCATAGGGAGATATATACAGAGGCGAGCATTACCGCAAAACCTTTTTTTGAAAGTAAAGGTTTTATTTGCATAAAAGAACAAAAGAAACAGCATAATGGTCAGATATTTATTAATTATGTTATGAAAAAAATATCCTTCTCATAAATGAGAAGGATATTTTTCATTATTTTACAGCTTCTTTTAGTTCTTTACCAGCTTTGAAAGCAGGTACTTTAGAAGCTGCGATTTGCATTTCTTCACCAGTTTGTGGGTTACGGCCTGTACGAGCAGCTCTTTCGCGAACTTCGAATGTACCGAATCCGATAAGTTGTACTTTTTCACCAGCAGCTAAAGTGTTAGTGATTGATTCTACTACAGTTTGTACAACTACAGTAGCTTCTTTTTGAGAAATCTCAGCATTTTGTGCTACGTTTTTAATTAATTCTGTTTTGTTCATGTTTTTCACCTCATATGTAAATAATGCTATTTAAGTTGTTATTATAACGTATAAAACATTCGAGAACAAGTGTACGTACATATATTCGCAAAAAAAATGAAATTTGTAATATTTTTTTAGGGCACTTTATTGACATTCCATTTAAGCGGACAGAGATTTGTTCTTCATTTCAGTCTTCTCTTGATAAGAAGGTAGTTCCTTATTATAAGATATGGAGTAAGGTAGTGCTACAAATAACATACCTCCTACTAAATTTCCAAAGAAAACAAAAATAAAGTTTGGAAAATATTCAGCCCAAGTGAAATGACCGGCAAAAATCGCGGCTGGGATGACAAACATATTGGCTACAACGTGTTGAAATCCAATCGCAACAAAAGTCATAACCGGGAACCAAATGCCGATAATCTTTCCGATAAATTCTTTACTTCCCATACTGAGCCAAACAGCTAAACAAACGAGCCAGTTACATCCGATTGCAGAAATAAATGCTTGCAATGGTGTATCTTGTAGTTTCGCTTGAGCGATAGAAATAGTTTTCGCTAAAAAAGCTCCTTCAGTTAAGCCAACGATATGACCGAAAAAGTAGGCTACAAATACAGCCCCTATGAAATTGCTAAATGTAACAATAACTAAATTTCGTATGAAATAAAATAAAGTAATTTTCTTTTGAAGCCAGGCCATAGAAACTGTCATCATGTTACCAGTTACTAGTTCACCGCCTGCAAGAATAACGAGAATAAGACCAATAGGGAATACAGCAGCGCCTAGAAAACTAGAAAATGATCCCCAATATTTTGGCATTGTCCCAATAACATGAATATCGAGTAAATATCCTAATGCGATAAAAGCACCACCAAAAAAACCAAGAATTAGCATAGGGAGCAATGATAAATGAGCTTTTTTCCTTCCTGAATTCGCAGCAAGTTCCGTAATTTCTTCTGGTGTAAATACAGACATGAATAACCCCTCCGTAATAAAATGATGGAATGAATAGAGAAAATTTCAAAAATCTATGTATTATAAAAATATGTTATGACTTCTGTATAAAATTGTCAAAGTGAATAGGGAGGGAATTACATATTAAGAACATTATTCATGTTGTCACATTAATGTAACAATAAGGATTTAAAGTGTTTCTAGAGGTGAAAACATGAATACGAATCATGTAAAAAAAGAACGAAAAAAATCAATCATAAAGATATTTATTATTAGTTTTATAAGTATATTAATGATACCAGTAAGTTTGTATTATTATGCGACAGAAATAGAACGAAAACTAGTAACAGTTACATGGAATGAAATAGAAGATTCTGCAATTCCTAAAGAATTTAATAATAAAAAAATATTACAGTTTTCAGATGTACATTTAGGACCACAGTTTACACTGAAGCAACTTGAACATTTAGTGGAGAAGATGAATGAATTACATCCAGATATAGTAGTTTTTACCGGGGATTTAATAGATAAATTTGGGTCTTATAGTGCGGAAAAAGAAGAAGCGAAGGCTATTTTGCAGAAAATTTACGCTCCCTTAGGGAAATATGCTGTGTTTGGGAATCATGATAGGGGTGGGGGCGGTAGTTTATTTTACAAAGAATATATGGAGGAAGCTGGTTTTTCTGTATTAGTAAATGAAGTGCAGAAAATTAAAGTGGAAAACGGCAAATATATTACAATATCAGGTTTGGATGATTTTCTATTAGGGAAGCCGCAAATAGATTCAACTTTAAAAAACTTGAAACAAAATGATTTCAACATGTTATTAGTACATGAGCCGGATGTTGTAACCAAAATAAATCGTTACCCGGTTGATCTTCAACTGTCAGGACATAGTCACGGAGGACAAGTCCAAATTCCTTTTGTAGGTCCGTTAATTACTACCAAACTAGCTGAGAGCTATGTTGAAGGTATGTATGAAGTAGAGGGGAAGAGTAAGCCGTTATATTTATATGTAAATCGTGGCATTGGGACTACTAGGATGCCTGTTAGATTTTGGAGTGTACCTGAACTTTCAGTTTTTGTGTTGAAGCAAAATAGTGAATAGAATAGTAGGAGGACTTTTAGAGAAAGTTCTCTTTTTTTATTGATTAAACACTGAATATTATGTAAATTTTGTTTAAAGTGTTAAATAAAGAAAGGGGAATTTCTATGATAGAAACATGGCATAAAGAATTGGAAAGTTTATATAACCAAATAGTTTCATGGCGAAGAGATTTTCATCAATATCCAGAGCTATCGTTTCAAGAAATAGAAACGCCGAGAAAAATAGCTGAAACCTTAAAAAGTTTTCATATTGATGTGAAAACAAATATCGGGGGCAGAGGAGTAATCGGCGTAATTGAAGGTGGAAGACCTGGGAAGACGATAGCGCTACGTGCTGATTTCGATGCACTACCTATCCAAGATGAAAAGCAAGTTTCATATAAATCAAAGATTCCTGGTGTAATGCACGCTTGTGGGCATGATGGACATACAGCAACACTTTTAGGAGTTGCAAAAATATTAAGTGACCATAGAGATCAGCTTTCTGGAAAAATAGTTCTTATACATCAACATGCAGAAGAGAAAGAACCTGGTGGGGCAATTGCCATGATTGAGGATGGTTGTTTAGAGGGAGTAGATGTTGTATTTGGTACACATTTATCTTCTCAAATGCCATTAGGAATTGTTGGTGCAAGAGCTGGAGCAATGATGGCAGCAGCTGATTCTTTTGAAGTGAAGGTTCAAGGGCGAGGTGGTCATGGAGGTATGCCGCATCATACTGTAGATACTATTATCGTCGCAACGCAAGTTATTAATCAATTACAACTTTTAGTTAGTAGAAAAGTAGATCCGCTTCAATCTGCAGTATTAACAGTAGGCACATTTTATGCTGGTCAAGCAGATAATATTATTGCAGATACTGCTACATTTACAGGGACCATTCGAACGCTAGATCCTGAAGTGAGAGAATATATGGAGAAGGAATTTAAACGAGTTGTTGAAGGGATTTGTCAGTCTCTTCATGCTGAAGTTAATATTCAATATAAACGAGGCTATCCAATATTAATAAATCATGTAGATGAAACACGTCATTTTATGACGGTTGCGGAACGTGATCTTGGCAGAGAACGGGTCATGGAAGTACCACCTATTATGGGGGGAGAAGATTTTGCATACTACTTAGAACATGTTCCTGGAGCATTTTTCTTCACAGGTGCGGGGAATGAAGAAATAGGAGCGACATATCCACACCATCATCCTCAATTTGATTTTGATGAACAAGCGATGTTAATTGGTGGTAAATTACTTTTAAGTCTTGTGAATAGTTATGTAAGAGATGAAAAAGAATCTTTTCATCATGTAGAAGTGAAAAAGTAATTTACATAAATAAAAAACAACAACAATAGGCCCTATAACCTATTGTTGTTTTTTATTATTTTTGCAAGGAAAGACCATCAAAATATGTTCTATAGTTACTAGAGAATTCAAAGTTGTTTTTTGCATCCCAATTAATAGACCAAGACATTAGGCCGCGGAATGCAGGATAGCCACTCTGGTTAGAAAGTTTATACTTTCCTCCGAACGGAACGCCTTTAATGATATAATTTAAAGCTTTTTTCATTTCAGTTGGCGAAATGTATCCACCACTTGGAGCTGCCGCCGGTGCTGCTGGAAGCCCAATCATGACTTGATCTGAACGAAGAGCTGGGAAAATGTTATTTGGATTACCACCTACAGGAAAACCATGTAAGAGCATATCTGCCATAGCGACTTCGTAGTCTGCAGTACCTTGATTGTAGTTATTACCGTCCATTCCAATCCCGCTACCAGCATTGTAGTGTTGAACGTGAATGTATGTTAGTTTATCTTTCACTCCGTAAATAATCGGTAAATATGCACCCCAGATACTTCCGTATGCGCTATAACCGCCTTGAACATAAGCTGTTTCAGGAGCCATGCTTAATAGAAAATCTGGACCATAATGATCTGAGATTGTTCGAATAGCTGATATAAGATTTACGATTTGGGGAGTAGTTGGGTTTTTGAAATTAGTGTCATTTCCGTTTAAATAAATACCTGATTCAAGGTCAATATCTATTCCATCAAAACCGTATTTATCGATTAGAGATTGTATGGAATTAATAAAACGTTGCTTAGCGGCATTGTCAGGAAGTAAAACGACTCCATTTTGTCCACCTATTGAAAGAACTACTTTCTTTCCTTTACTTTTTAAATAAGAAATATCTGATTTGAAGTCTGCATCTGTACCATACACAGGAGAAAATTCAACAGTGGAACGATCACCACCAGTTTCACCAAAAGATACATTGATTACATCCCATTTTGGTGAAACGTCTTTTAATTTAATAATGCCAGTACCGTTATCAAAGTTATGCCAGTATCCAACGAGTAATTTTGAACCTAAATTGTTTGCTGCTTGTGCTTGGAAAGGGGATAGCGGTAGAAGTAAGAACATTACTAAAATACAACAAAAAAATTTGAACTTGTTTAACATATCAACACTCCTATACAAAAAGTTGTCTAGATGTATAATCTTGTTTATTTAATAATATCTGAAAGTTCTTTCTTTTGTAAGAGGACTATAATTTTCTCAACAATTGTGTATAGGAAAGTATTAAACCTAATGTAATAATTTTTGAAGGAGGTTGAATTGTAATTGTTAAATTCAGAATATTTTGATATATTTTAAAGTATAGGACAAAATCTTTCGCACAGTACTCTTACATAAATTTCAAAATTTAGTTTGGAAGGGGATGTACAAGATTTGGATAAAAATCTAAAGAAAGACCTCAAAATACGCCACATTACAATGATCTCAATTGGCGGCGTAATAGGGGCTGGTTTGTTTGTTGGAAGTGGTGCAGTTGTACATTCGGCAGGACCAGGTTCTATCGTTTCATATGCATTAGCAGGACTTCTAGTCATTTTCGTCATGAGAATGCTAGGAGAAATGGCAGCTGTTAATCCGACAAGTGGTTCATTTGCAACGTATGCAAGAGAAGCGATTGGTCCTTGGGCGGGTTATACAATAGGCTGGTTATACTGGTTTTTCTGGGTAATTGTTATTGCAATAGAAGCCACAGCAGGTGCTGGTATTATCCAATATTGGATTCCACAAATACCGCTTTGGTTATTAAGTTTAATATTAACAATTTTATTAACGCTGACGAACGTTTTTTCGGTAAAATCATTTGGAGAGTTTGAATATTGGTTTTCTTTTATTAAAGTAATAAGTATTGTTTTGTTCCTTTGTCTAGGTCTTGCTGTTATTTTAGGATTTGTTCCAGGAACAGAAGCACCCGGCACTTCGAATTTAATTGGACAAGGTGGATTTATGCCAAACGGTATAAGTTCGGTATTGCTTGGAATTACTGTCGTTATATTTTCATTTATGGGATCAGAGATTGTAGCAGTAGCAGCAGGTGAATCTGCAGAACCTGTAAAAGCAGTAAAAACAGCAACAAACAGTGTGATTTGGCGTATTCTTGTATTTTTTATTGGGTCTATAGCGGTAGTTGTTACACTACTGCCATGGAATTCAGCAAACATATTAAAAAGTCCATTTGTAGCTGTACTTGAACATATAGGAATACCAGCGGCAGCGCAAATTATGAATTTTATCGTTTTAACAGCTGTGCTTTCTTGCTTAAATTCAGGATTATATACAAATTCAAGAATGCTTTTTTCAATGGCAGAAAGAGGAGATGCTCCAAAGTCATTTTTAAAATTGAACAGTAGTGGTGTTCCTGTTCGGGCCGTTTTATTCGGAACGTTCTTCGCTTATATTGGAGTTGTGTTTAGTTACATTTCTCCAGATAAAGTCTTTTTGTTTTTAGTGAATGCATCTGGCGGGATTGCGCTACTAGTTTATCTCGTTATTGCAGTTTCGCATTTAAAGATGCGTAAAAAAATGGGGAAAGTAGAACAACAAAATTTGAAAGTGAAAATGTGGCTTTTTCCGTATGTAACGTATGTTACAATTGCTGCTATTATAGCAGTTTTAGTTGCAATGTTCGCAATTGATACTTTACGTTCACAAGCACTTTTAACAATGTTTGTTACAGTTCTTATAATACTTTCTTATTTTATTTTTAATAGAAATAAAAATAGCACAGTTTTGAATCCTAAAAGTAAGAATGAGGAATCTGTTCGATTCTAATTTTCTTATTTTCGAAGAGAGTTACACCCAATCATTGCTATAAAAGAATCATATATAATCATAGAAACAAGTAATTACTATTGTCATAGTGAATATAAACTTTTTTCTTGACTTTTTATACGAAGGCGAGCAAAATGGTAAAAAAGGAAGGGGGGATGATGATGGAAGAGTATGTATTAGAGCTGTATAACCTGTTATATACAACAGAATGGCAAGATATTGTTTCGTTTCTAGGAATCGTATTTTGCATGAAAATTGTAATTGTATATATGGAAGAGCAAGGTATGTTCTATTCCTTCTCATCTCCGTTCGATATGCAGCGCGAGCCGTTGCTAAACTATGCCAATGTGAATTACGAACAATTTCCTTTTGTAGTTTTCTTTATGATTCGATTTATTACAGCAATTGTAAGGAAAAAGGAAAGTGACGATGAAGAGTGCCACTCAACTTGTACTATAGTGAATGTTTTTTAAGCTAAATACAAGGAGGAGATTTATATGTGGTTTCGATTTCTTATGATTGGTTTCTTTTCATTAACAGCAATTTCTTTAATGGGATATCAAGTGTCTGAAATTTTTCAAGCATATAGCGATACATTTTTTAACAAAAACTAATCGCATTGCTATTTGAATAATAAAGCGATAAAATCCTTCTTAAGAAGTTTTATTAAGAAGGATTTTTTTCTTTGTCTTGTCTTGCTGTGTCAAACTATTGTCACATTTACACTGTGAATAGTATGTTAAAATAGTGAGGTTACGTATACATATTTGAAGGAAGAGGGAGTGACCATTTTGGTGGATCAATCAACAAATCAGAAAAGCTATGCTCCTATTGTGATAACGCTTTCTGTAATTGTAAATGCGATTATTTTATTTTTGTTCTTTGGACCTGTTGGCTATGAAGGAGAAGTACATTTTGATGTAACAATTTTACCAATGTTAAATGCGATTTTTAATAGCTTTACGTTCGTATTCTTATTAGCAGCTTTATACTCTATTATTAAAAAGAATGTGAAAATGCACCGTGGTTTTATCCTCGCAGCATTTACAACGACGTTGCTATTTTGTGTTTCTTATTTATCGTATCATTACTTGGCGCCAGCAACACATTTTGGCGGAGAAGGGTTTATTAAATATGTGTACTTCATTATTTTAATTACGCATATTATCCTGGCAGCAATTATTGTACCACTTGCATTGTTTGCACTTGTATTTGGTTTTACAAATCAATTAACACGTCATCGTAAAATTGTACGTTGGACGATGCCAATTTGGTTATATGTAAGTTTATCTGGTGTTATTGTTTACTTAATGATCTCACCTTATTATCAATAAAAGTCTCAGCCTTTAGGCTGGGGCTTTTTTGTTAAGCAAATCTTTTTGTGAAATGAAAAAAATATGGTATACAAAAGTATAGTTGCTTTTCATATAGAAGGGATGGTAAAGAAATATGCAAAATTTTGTATTTCGTAATCCAACGAAACTTATTTTCGGTAAAGATCAATTAGAACAGTTAAAAACTGAAATTCCACAGTTTGGTAAGAAGGTTCTTCTCGTATATGGAGGAGGCAGTATTAAAAGAAACGGTATTTATGATAATGTAATCTCTATTTTAAAGGATATTAATGCAGAAGTATTTGAATTGACGGGTGTTGAACCGAATCCTCGTGTATCAACTGTAAAGAAAGGGATTCAAATTTGTAAAGAGAATGGAGTCGAATTTATTTTAGCAGTTGGTGGAGGAAGTGTAATCGACTGTACGAAAGCGATTGCTGCTGGTAGCAAATATGATGGAGATGTATGGGATATTGTAACGAAAAAAGCATTTGCTAGTGAGGCATTACCATTTGGTACTGTACTTACTCTTGCAGCAACAGGATCTGAAATGAATGCAGGCTCGGTAATTACAAACTGGGAAACGAATGAAAAGTATGGATGGGGAAGCCCAGTTACATTCCCGCAGTTTTCAATTTTAGATCCAGTTCATACTGCATCTGTACCGAGAGATCAAACGATTTATGGTATGGTAGATATTATGTCACATGTATTAGAACAATATTTCCATCATGGAACGAATACAGAACTACAAGACCGTTATTGTGAATCTGTTTTAAGAACAGTCATTGAAACAGCACCTAAGCTTTTAAGTGATTTAGAAAATTATGAGCATAGGGAAACAATTTTATATTGCGGAACGATGGCGTTAAATGGCATTTTAGCGATGGGAGTAAGAGGTGACTGGGCAACTCATAATATTGAACATGCAGTTTCTGCTGTTCATGATATACCGCATGGAGGTGGCCTTGCGATTTTATTCCCGAACTGGATGAAACATGTTGTAGAGGAAAATGTAAGTCGTTTTAAACAGTTCGCTATTCGTGTATTTGATATAGAAACAGATGGCAAAACAGATAAAGAAGTGGCATTAGAAGGAATTGAGGCATTGCGTCAATTTTGGACTTCAATTGAGGCACCAGTAACATTGTCTGATTACGCTATTGGAGAAAGTGAAATTGATATAATGGCTAATAAAGCGATGGCGTATGGTGAATTTGGTAACTTTAAAAAATTAAATAAAGATGATGTTCTAAGTATATATAAAGCTTCTTTATAAGTGAATTTAGAAAAGAAACCTATTTGATTGTTTGATCGAATAGGTTTCTTTTTTGATGTTTATAAACGTTTGTGGATGTTTTTGATTATTTTTGATTGTTTATGGTTGATTTTTGTGACCGTTTTCATTATACTGTAATCAAAGAAGAGGTGAATAAAATGTTAACTCCTGAACGTCATCAAATGATATTACAACTTGTAAAAGAACAGAAAGTTGTAAAATTACAGCAATTAGTTGAAAGAACAGAAAGCTCTGAGTCGACAATTCGCCGTGATTTAGCACAATTGGAAAAGCAAAGGTTATTAAAAAGAGTTCATGGTGGTGCTGCTGTTTTAACAGGAAAAGGGAAAGAACCAACGATGGTTGAAAAATCATCCAAAAACATTCAAATAAAACAACAAATTGCTAATTATGCGGCTAGCGTTGTTGACCAAGGTGATTGTATTTATTTAGATGCAGGAAGTACAACATTTGAAATGATTCCATTTTTAATAAATAAAGATGTTACTGTCGTTACGAATGGACTTATGCATATTGAAGCTTTAGTTGAAAATAATATTCGTGCGTATTTACTAGGCGGAATGATGAAGAGTAGGACGAAAGCTTTAATCGGTGCTATGGCACAGGAAAGTATGCAGAAGTATCGTTTTGATAAATGTTTTTTAGGTGCAAATGGTGTACATGAACAGCTTGGCTTTACAACGCCAGATCCAGAAGAAGCGCTCTTAAAACAAATGGCATTAACATTAGCAAACGAAGGATATTTCTTAATTGATGAAAGTAAGTTTTCAGAAGTTGCATTTGCGAAAATTGCAAATGTTGAAGATGCAAATATTATTACAAACCATTTAGAAATTGATTTAGAAAAATATAAAAGACAAACCAATGTAATTGAGGCTGATAAAAAATGATCTATACAGTTACTTTAAACCCATCTATTGATTATGTAGTGCAAGTTTCTTCTTTTGATTTAGGAACAATAAATCGAGCGGAGAAAGATATGAAGTTTCCTGGAGGAAAAGGCATTAATGTTTCTCGTGTTCTTCAGCGTTTAGGTGTTAAAAATATAGCACTTGGATTTACTGGTGGATTTACTGGTCAATTTATTAAAGAGGTATTACAGACGGAAGGTGTAACAACAAACTTCGT
The DNA here is from genome assembly GCF_001595725.1 of Bacillus thuringiensis. Taxonomy (GTDB): domain Bacteria; phylum Bacillota; class Bacilli; order Bacillales; family Bacillaceae_G; genus Bacillus_A; species Bacillus_A thuringiensis_K. The sequence goes on along the minus strand of NZ_CP014282.1, from coordinate 3,552,783 downwards.
CCAAGTAGATGAAGATACTCGCATTAATGTGAAAATAAAAGGGGAAGAAGAAACAGAATTAAATGGCCAAGGTCCTATTGTAACAAAAGAGCAGTTCGAACAGTTAATGAAAAAAATTGAGAGTATGCAACCTGGAGATTGTGTTGTACTTGCTGGGAGTGTACCAGTTTCTATTCCAAGTACCTTTTACGAATCAATTGCTGCGTTTGGAGCTGAAAAAGGTATTCGTGTAGTAGTAGATGCAAGTGGAAGTGCACTGCAACATGTAATTAAAAATAAGCCATTTTTAATTAAGCCAAACCACCATGAACTTGGTGAGTTGTTTGGAGTGGAGCTTTCAACAGTAGAGGACGTTTTACCTTATGGAAGAAAATTAATTAAACAAGGTGTAAAACACGTTATCGTATCGATGGCTGGAGAGGGAGCTTTATTATTTACGGCAGAAGGTATATATGAAGCGACTGTTCCAAAAGGTGTTGTAATTAATTCAGTTGGGGCCGGAGATTCTCTTGTTGCAGGGTTTGTAGGCAAATATGAACAGACAAAAGATATTGAAAAGGCATTTCAATACGGCGTTGCAACAGGGAGTGCAACAGCATTTTCAGCTGATTTATGTAAGAAGGAAAAAGTAGAAGAATTATTGTCGCAAGTAATTGTAGCTAAGCGATAGGGGGAAGCAACATATGAAAATTACAGAACTATTAAAAAGGGATACAGTCATTATGGATTTGACAGCTTCAAATAAAGAAGCTGTCATAGATGAATTAGTTGAGAAATTAAACGGGGCAAATCGTTTAAATAGTAAAATGGAATTTAAAGAAGCTATTTTAAAGCGGGAGTCCCAAAGTACGACGGGAATAGGGGAAGGTATTGCAATACCTCATGCGAAGACAAAGGCTGTTAAACAACCATCGATTTGTTTTGGTAGAAGTGTAAGCGGTATCAATTATGAGTCGCTTGACGGACAGCCAGCACACTTATTCTTTATGATTGCTGCAAGTGAAGGAGCGAATAATACTCATTTAGAAACGTTGTCTCGTTTATCGACATTATTAATGGATGAAGGGTTTCGCAAGCAACTATTAGAAGCGAAGGATGAAAGTGAGCTTCTTCAACTATTTGATGAAAAAGAGAATGAAAAAGAAGAAGAGATTGAAGTTGCAAAACCAGAAGGAGATGAACCGTACGTACTTGCTGTTACAGCTTGTCCAACTGGAATCGCTCACACATATATGGCAGCGGATAGCTTAAAAGCAAAAGCGACAGAGTTAGGAATAGCGATTAAAGTTGAAACAAATGGATCAACGGGTATTAAAAACGGTTTAACGAAAGAGGATATTGAACGTGCAACAGCTATTATTGTTGCGGCGGATAAACAAGTAGAAATGAATCGTTTTGCTGGTAAACATGTCATTCAAGTGCCAGTTGCTGATGGGATTCGAAAAACGGAAAATCTGCTTAAACGAGCTGTCAAACAAGATGCACCAATCTTTAAAGGTGTAAAAGAGGACGGGAAGTCAGAAAGTATTGAGGGAGAAAAGGGATTAGGAATTTATAAGCATTTAATGAGCGGTGTAAGTAATATGCTTCCATTCGTTGTTGGTGGCGGGATTTTAATAGCGCTAGCGTTTTCGTTTGGTGGTATAAAGGCGGAAGGTCCTTTAGCTGAATTGTTCATGTCAATTGGTGGAGGAAAAACAGGTGCGTTTTTATTCCTTGTACCAATTTTAGCTGGATTTATTGCAAGTTCTATTGCTGATCGTCCTGGTTTTATGCCTGGTGTTGTAGGTGGATTTTTAGCGGCGAATGCGAATGCGGGATTTTTAGGTGGATTAATTGCTGGTTTCTTAGCTGGATATGTTGTTTTAGGGTTGAAAAGATTATTTTCAGGACTACCAGTACAATTAGAAGGAATTAAACCTGTATTGTTATATCCAGTCTTTGGATTATTGATTACAGGAGTTGTAATGCAAAAAGTAGTAATTCCGCCTGTAGTAGCATTAAATGAAATGTTGACAGGGTGGTTAAATGGTTTAAACGGTACGAATGCTATATTACTAGGTCTTATTTTAGGTGGTATGATGGCAATTGATATGGGGGGTCCAATTAATAAAGCGGCATTTACGTTTGGTATTGCTGCAATAGAAGCGCAGAATTTTGGAGTGCACTCAGCAGTTATGGCTGGTGGTATGGTACCGCCACTTACGATTGCATTCGCAACTACATTCTTTAAATCAAAGTTTACAGAAGCGGAACGTAAGTCTGGTTTAACAAATTATATTATGGGAGCATCATTCATTACAGAAGGTGCGATTCCGTTTGCAGCTGCAGATCCGGTTCGAGTAATCGTAAGTTGTGTTGTTGGTTCAAGTATTGCAGGGGCGTTATCTATGTTATTCCAAATTACATTACCGGCACCGCATGGTGGATTATTTGTAATAGCGTTAGTAAATAAACCGTTACTATATATTTTCTCTATATTAATTGGAACAATTGTCTCGGCTATTATGCTAGGTGTTTGGAAAAAGAAAGTTCAATAACAAATGAAAATAGAGCAGTTTTTAGTAGCTGCTCTCTTTTTATTACAAAAAAATAGGTTAACAATTGAATATTGATGTTTTTTAGTAAAAGATGTAATGAATTGTGAATTTTTTGTAACAAAAAAGTAACACTGTAATTTTTTCTGGAAAAAGTTCTTGCGCTCGTATATGAAAAATATATGAACACCATTGGAAATTGTATTAGAAATACATTTTATTAATATGGGAATTTATGTTACAACTCGTTAATCGTATATTACGAATGCTTTGTAATTGTGTGATTTCCGAAAATTCTAAAAATCTGTTGCTATAATAAAAATACGAAAACAAAGCAAATGGAGGCTATTCATGAAAAAATTATTAGGTATAGCAACAGCAGCAGTTTTTGGTCTTGGGATTTTTGCGGGTTCTGCTAAAGCGGAAACAATTGTAACAACAGACGTATTAAATGTTAGAGAAAACCCAAATGTAGAGTCAAAGCTTGTAGGTAAAGTGTTAAGTGGGAATACACTAGATGTTATAAATACAGAAAATGGATGGACAAAAATTAAGTTGAACGGTAAGGAAGCGTTTGTAAGTGCTGAGTTTACAAAGAGCACATATTATGTAACGGCGGGTGTATTAAATGTTCGTGCTGGAGCGAATACTGATTCTGAAATTTTAGGTAAACTTAATAAAGATGATGTGATTGAAACGACGAATCATGTTCAAAATGAATGGTTACAATTCGACTACAATGGAAAAGTCGGATATGTTCACGTGCCATTTTTAACAGGAACGGCACCTGTAATTGAAAAGAAAGAGGTTGTAGCTCAAGAAGAAGCGCCAGCTAGAACAAATACGCCGGTTAAAAATAATACAGTAGTTAAGAATAAAGAGTCTATTAAGAAGGTAGAATCAAGTAAACCTGTGGTAAAAGAAAAACCGGCTGCAAAACCAGTTGCAAAATCTACTGAAACAAGTGCGCCTGCTGGTGGTCGTGAAATTACGGTAGAAGCGACGGCATATACAGCAGATCCGAGTGAGAATGGTTCGTATGGTGGTCGTGTATTAACTGCAATGGGGCATGATTTAACAGCAAATCCAAATATGAAAGTAATTGCTGTTGATCCGAAAGTAATTCCGCTTGGATCAAAAGTATGGGTAGAAGGGTATGGAGAAGCGATTGCTGGAGACACTGGTGGTGCGATTAAAGGAAATCGTATTGATGTATTGGTCGGTTCAGATGGTAGTGCTAATAGCTGGGGGCGCAAATCTGTAAAAGTGAAAGTTATACAATAGGTTATCGATATTAATATAAAAAGCGGTTGCTTGAATTTATGTAAGCAACCGCTTTTTATGGGTTATTGAAAAGGATAAATAGTTTTACCTGTAATAATTTTATATGCACTGCAAAATTGCGTTTGTATATATTCTGTATTTTCATTTTCTGGATGTAATGTTGTTTCATGGAGAGTAGAATGAAAAGCCCGTAGTAAACAATTTAGGGCGAAGTATAACTCCTCTTGTGAACAATTTTGTTCTTTTGTAGAAGTAGCTAAAATGAGGTCTTTTGTCAAAGATGAAAAATTGATGGTGGATTGTTTCATAGTTAACTCATCCTCTCGAAACTATTTTTATCATGTATATGCAGAATTGGACAAACTATGTTCTTTTTATATATAATTTCATGTACCAAAATGAAAGAACTTGCAATCATGCCGTTAAAATTGGTAAGATTGGGTATAATCAATAGATGGAGTATATTACATAAAGAGAGTTGAATGATATGGGAGAAGTGCAACGTGAAAAAGTTGCTGTCATCATTGGACCAACTGCTGTTGGAAAGACAAAGTTAAGTATCGATCTTGCTAAAGCGTTGAACGGTGAAATTATTAGTGGTGATTCCATGCAGATCTATCGAACGATGGATATTGGAACTGCAAAGGTAACAAAAGCAGAGATGGACGGAATTCCACATTATATGGTCGATATAAAAAATCCGGAAGATTCATTTTCTGTCGCGGAATTTCAAGAACGTGTTCGCAAGCATATTCGAGAAATTACAGAACGTGGTAAATTACCAATTATAGTTGGTGGGACCGGTCTTTATATACAATCTGTTTTATTCGATTATCAGTTTACAGATGATGCTGGTGATGTGATATACCGAGAGCAAATGGAAAAGTTAGCTTTAGAACGCGGTGTGGAATATGTACATAAAAAATTGCAAGAAGTAGATCCAGAAAGTGCGGAGCGTATTCATGCAAATAATGCACGACGTGTCATTCGGGCGTTAGAAATTTTCCACACGACGGGTGAAAAAATGAGTGACCAAATTGAGAAACAAGAAAAAGAGTTACTCTATGATGTTTCATTAATTGGCTTGACAATGGATCGAGAAATGCTATACGATCGCATTAACTTACGAGTGGATTTGATGATGGAACAAGGCCTATTAGAGGAAGTAGAAGGGCTGTATAATAGAGGGATACGAGATTGTCAATCTATTCAAGCTATTGGATATAAAGAAATCTATGATTATTTTGAGAATCGAGCCTCTTTAGAAGATGCGGTATCACAATTAAAGACGAATTCGCGTCGTTATGCAAAACGTCAATTAACGTGGTTCCGTAATAAAATGGACGTCACGTGGTTTGATGTTACAGACGGTGAAAAAACGTCAGAAATTTTACGATACATAGAAGGAAAGTTACAAGTAAAGTCGAATAATAGTAAGTAGAGAAAAAGAGGAGGATTCGACATGAAGCAATCAATCAATATTCAAGATCAGTTTTTAAATCAACTCCGTAAAGAAAATACGTTTGTTACGCTGTACTTATTAAATGGTTTCCAGCTTCGTGGACTAATTAAAGGATTTGATAATTTTACAGTCCTGCTGGAAACAGAAGGTAAGCAACAGCTTATTTATAAACATGCAATTTCTACATTTGTACCACAAAAAAATGTTTCAATTGAATTAGAATAGTAATGAATTATTGTACATAACAAAAAAGAGCGAGTTTCCTCGCTCTTTTTTTATTTGTCATAAACAATATATAGTGAAATTTAAGCGATTCTAAATACAGTAAGGCGGATGTTAGTGTTTCCTGTTGCAGGGATCGTAATCTCATTAAGAGTAGATTGGACAGAGATTCTTGCATCAGCTGCTAATGTTTCGATTGTAGTAAATGAAAGTGAGTCGCCTATTAAATTTGAAGAGAAATTATCAGTTGCGACTGCCCCATTAATTGAAATGCCTACTCCAAGAGGAGCGCATCCTGGCGCAGTTGTAGAAATAGATACGCTAATTACATAAATACCACCGTTGACAACTGTAACTGTATCTGTGCCATTAAAGATAATATTGTTTACGTTAATTGCAGTATTGAAAATAAAGTTATTAAATTGTAGTACTGTTTGTTGAATATTGTTTGTTACAACAATTGTTGCTACAGGGAAACTAGGTCCAGTAGGCCCAGTAGGTCCGGTAACTCCTATACCAGTCGCGCCCGTTGGCCCTTGAACACCTTGAGGTCCAGTAGCACCAACAGGTCCTTGAACACCTTGAGGTCCAGTGGCACCGGTAGCACCCGTGTTACCTTGAACACCTTGAACCAACAGGTCCTTGAACACCTTGAGGTCCAGGCACCGGTAGCACCCGTGTTACCTTGAACACCTTGAGGTCCAGTGCACCCGTGTTACCTTGAACACCTTGAGGTCCAGTCGCGCCCGTGTTACCTTGAGCACCTTGAGGTCCAGTCGCGCCCGTGTTACCTTGAACACCTTGAGGTCCAGTAGCGCCAGCAGGTCCTTGAGCACCCTGAGGTCCAGTAGCACCCGTGTTACCTTGAGGTCCCTGAGGTCCAGTAGGTCCCTGAGGCCCACCAGAAGGTCCGGTAGGTCCAGTAACTCCTATACCAGTCGCGCCCGTTGGCCCTTGAATACCCTGAGGTCCAGTGGCACCGGTAGCACCCGTGTTACCTTGAACACCTTGAGTCCAGTGTAGCACCCGTACCTTCCTTGAGGTCCAACCAGTAGCACCCGTGACCTTGAACACCTTGAGGTCCAGGCCCGTGTTACCTTGAACACCTTGAGGTCCAGTCGCGCCCGTGTTACCTTGAGCACCTTGAGGTCCAGTCGCGCCCGTGTTACCTTGAGCACCTTGAGGTCCAGTCGCGCCAGTAGCACCCGTGTTACCTTGAACACCTTGAGGTCCAGTAGCACCGGTAGCACCCGTGTTACCTTGAACACCTTTGTAGCACCCGTGTTACCTTGAACACCTTGAGGTCCAGTGGCACCGGTAGCACCCGTGTTACCTTGAGCACCTTGAGGTCCAGTAGCGCCAGTAGCACCCGTGTTACCTTGAACACCTTGAGGTCCAGTAGCGCCAGTAGCACCCGTGTTACCTTGAGCACCTTGAGGTCCAGTAGCGCCAGTAGCACCAGCAGGTCCTTGAGTACCTTGAGGTCCAGTGGCACCAGTAGCGCCCGTGTTACCTTGAGCACCTTGAGGTCCAGTGCAGTAGCAGTTAGCACCCCAGTGTTACCTTGAACACCTTGAGGTCCAGTGGCACCAGTAGCACCCGTGTTACCTTGAGCACCTTGAGGTCCAGTAGCGCCAGTAGCACCAGCAGGTCCTTGAGTACCTTGAGGTCCAGTGGCACCAGTAGCACCCGTAGCACCCGTGTTACCTTGAACACCTTGAGGTCCAGTGGCACCAGTAGCACCTGTGTTACCTTGAGGCCCCTGAGGTCCAGTAGCGCCAGTAGCACCGGCAGGTCCTTGAGCACCTTGAGGTCCAGTGGCACCGGTAGCACCCGTGTTACCTTGAACACCTTGAGGTCCAGTGGCACCGGTAGCACCGGCAGGTCCTTGAGCACCTTGAGGTCCAGTAGCGCCAGTAGCACCGGCAGGTCCTTGAGCACCTTGAGGTCCAGTGGCACCGGTAGCACCCGTGTTACCTTGAACACCTTGAGGTCCAGTAGCGCCAGTAGCACCCGTGTTACCTTGAACACCTTGAGGTCCAGTGGCACCGGTAGCACCCTCCTTGAGCACCTTGAGGTCCAGTAGCGCCAGTAGCACCCGTGGGTCCACACCGGTAGCACCCGTGTACCTTGAACACCTTGAGGTCCAGTAGCGCCAGTAGCACCCGTGTTACCTTGAGCACCTTGAGGTCCAGTGGCACCGGTAGCACCCGTGTTACCTTGAACACCTTGAGGTGTAGCACCCGTGTTACCTTGAACACCTTGAGGTCCAGTGGCACCGGTAGCCCCCGTGTTACCTTGAATACCTTGAGGTCCAGTGGCCCCAGTAGCCCCCGTGTTACCTTGAGCACCTTGAGGTCCAGTGGCACCCGTGTTACCTTGAGGCCCAGTGGCCCCAGTAGCCCCCGTGTTACCTTGAGCACCTTGAGGTCCAGTGGCACCGGTAGCCCCTGTGTTACCTTGAGGTCCCTGAGATCCAGTGGCGCCAGTAGCCCCCGCGGGTCCTTGAGCGCCCGTATTGCCGGTAGCGCCTGTATTGCCTTGAGGTCCCTGAGATCCAGTGGCGCCAGTAGCCCCCGCAGGTCCTTGAGCGCCCGTATTGCCGGTAGCGCCTGTGTTGCCTTGAGGTCCCTGAGGTCCAGTGGCACCAGTAGCCCCAGTAGCCCCCGCAGGTCCTTGAGCGCCCGTATTGCCGGTAGCGCCTGTGTTGCCTTTGGTCCCTGAGGTCCAGTGGCACCAGTAGCCCCAGTAGCCCCCGCAGGTCCTTGAGCGCCCGTATTGCCGGTAGCGCCGGTAGCGCCTGTGTTGCCTTGGGGTCCCTGAGGTCCCTGAGGTCCCTGAGGTCCAGTGGCACCAGTAGCGCCTGCTGGTCCAGTAGGTCCGGTAGGTCCTTGGATGAACGAAGCAGAATTAACTAGAGCAGTTTGTAATGCTGCTATTAATTTAAGGAGCTCTTGAAGTGTGCAAGGGTCAATTCGGAATAATTTTGTAATGTATAGTAAATAGTTAATGAGATTTTGAAGCTCAATAAATACAGCGCTTGCTACAAAGGTTGGATTTCTTAATATAGTTATTAAGTTTTTAATAATAGCTAACCCTTGTGCTTTCAGGGAGGAAGTAGCGTCTAGTGAACAAATAAATTTACTTAGTAGGTTCAATGTATCGATTAGATCTTCAATATTTTGGGGAGATGGATTGGCGAAAAGTTTTGGGATTATTTTTGTTAAGTCAATAATAATCGCACGAAATGTTCTAAGTTGAGCTTTAGTAATTGGGATTGATGGAGTATTTGGGATTCGTCCGGCGCTACTTGGAAAGCATGGTTTGGAGAATTTGTTTTGATTGTCGTTATAACGAGACATTAAATCTCTCCTTTCTCACGAAAATGTGAACGAAACTCATCATAGTAGATGCAGAAATTAGTTAAATGGTCATAGTAAAATCGTTTGTTTAAAGAAAAAATAGAAAAAACACCTTACAATAAGGCGTTTTTTCTATTTTCTGCGTATTGATAATATCGCTTTAATGAAATTTTTGATTTGAATCCAGCGAGTTTTATAATTTCTGATTCAGGAGTTTCTTTTTTTATTAAGTTTAAAATATAGGTGTTACGAAAATGTTGTCCTGAAATTCCTTTACGTAAATTGGCTCTAGCCACTTCGAGGCGAATCATTTTTTGTATAGCAATTTCCGTTAATGCCTTTGGTGCATCATTTTCATATACCCACCTGTATGTTCCGCGGTTAAAATCGAATGCGACAAATAATGGATCATCACTATGGTATTTAGGGCGAACTGGTTCTGGGATGCTTTTGTAATAATTATATAGTTGTTTTTTGTCTTCTTTTGCTAATGTAATTGTTCTTTCTACACCTGCGGTTGCTGGGATTGACAATGTGTTAGTTTCAAAGTGAACGTGATGCATTGTTAATGCTGTAAGTTCCTGTAAGGATAAACCGTAGTCGATCAATAGATTTAAAATAGCGATATTGCGAGCCATTAATAAAGGGCGCACAGGAAGTTGTTTTTCTGAAAGTCCTTCTAATGAAGTGACTATATACTTTAATCTTTTTTCTTCATCAGGTGAAATGAAATCTTCGTTACGAAGTGTACGGTCTGGTTGAATGGATATTTCCATATTCTTCAATGGATTAGGGATGTTTAGAAAATGATGCATTCTATTTAGTACAATAAATACACGATGCATCGTTTTTTCTGAGTAATGTCGATTCGTTTTTAAATCGGAAAAGTAATCTTCGTAGTCTTTTGTACAAAGTGTAGCCCATATATTACTGGAAGGGAGCTTTTTGTTTTTTTCTAACCAATGTCCGAAGTCTTCAACGTCATAAACATAACGTTTAATAGTTGAGGGTTTTCGGCCTTTATTCAATAAAAAAATAGAAAAGGCTTGTATTGTATCATGGAATTCCGTTGTCTCCATAGTCCCACCACCTTAATTATTTCTTATATTATAGCAAACTTTTCTGAAAATAGGCATTTACAAGGGGGACAGGAATAATAATATTTGGTGAGTGGATAAAATGAGGTGATTGTATGGAACAATCGATGCGAAAGAAAAACAACAATCAAATTAATATTGTGTTAAACCATCGAAAGAAAATTTCTTTGCCAGCCGCAGAAAATAAAACGGTAATTTCAAATGAAACTGCAATTAAACATGAAATGCTGCAGAGAATTGAAGAAGAGATGGGGAAGCTTGTTGGGATGGATGATATAAAAAAGATAATAAAAGAAATATATGCTTGGATTTATGTGAATAAAAAAAGACAAGAGAAGGGATTGAAGTCTGAGAAGCAAGTACTTCATATGCTGTTTAAAGGGAATCCGGGTACAGGGAAGACAACTGTTGCTAGAATGATAGGAAAATTGCTGTTTGAGATGAATATTCTATCAAAAGGGCACTTGGTTGAAGCTGAACGTGCTGATCTTGTAGGAGAGTACATCGGCCATACAGCTCAAAAAACAAGAGATTTAATAAAAAAAGCAATGGGAGGTATTTTGTTTATTGATGAGGCGTATTCTTTAGCTCGAGGAGGAGAGAAGGATTTTGGAAAAGAAGCAATTGATACGCTTGTAAAACATATGGAAGATAAACAACATGGTTTTGTATTGATTTTAGCTGGATATTCAAGAGAAATGAATCACTTTCTTTCATTAAATCCAGGGCTGCAATCTCGTTTTCCATTTATTATTGAATTTGCGGATTACTCGGTAAATCAGCTATTGGAAATTGGGAAGAGAATGTATGAAGGTCGTGAATATCAGTTATCAAAAGAAGCTGAATGGAAATTTAGGGATCATTTACATGCGGTGAAGTATTCGTCGCAAATTACATCGTTTAGTAATGGGCGGTATGTACGGAATATTGTTGAAAAATCAATTCGTACACAGGCGATGCGGTTGTTGCAAGAAGATGCATATGATAAAAATGATTTAATTGGAATATCGAGTATGGATTTGATGCTCGAAGAGGAGACGCACAGTACATAAACTGTGCGTCGATTTTTGTGTATAAGTTCGTTTACTCTTTTTTGGCTTTTTCTTGGTGTGTTTTATGGAAGTGTTCCATTTTAGCGCTCTTTTCGTGTGCTGAATTAGGATCGTGTCCAAATTGATTTACTGAGCTTTTTTGAGCTCCTTTATTAACGTGGTTTGTCATTTGTATTCACCTCACTTTAAAAATTAGTATAAACATTATATAAAGAAAAAATCGTTAGAAAAGAAAAACCTCTTTACGATATGTAAAGAGGTTAGAGTGCTATTTATGCATTGAACGTTCTTTCGTTTCGATACGTCTGTGCGGTAAATGCCATTTGTAATGAATAGAAACCATGCGGAAGCAAACAATTAAAATGAATAGAATGTAAAGAGCCCAATCGCTAACAATAATTTGAGCTCCAATTAAGAAACCTGCTAAAATTGTCCAAAAGGCATATACTTCAGCTCGAAGAACGAGAGGTTTTCTGCGGGCTAAAAGATCGCGAATGATACCGCCGCCGATACCAGTTAAAACAGCTGCTACAATTGTGGCGCTAATTGGTAAATTTAATTTTTGGGCATATAATGCTCCTTGTACAGCAAATGCCGATAAGCCAATAGCGTCAGTGATATTTTCCCACTTTTTCCAATGTCTAATTAACTTATTTGGAAAAAGAAAAATAATAGTCATTGATAAAAGTGCGATTTGGAATAACATGTCTTGTTGCCAAAACGCGACAATCGGATAACCGATTAATAAATTACGAAGGGCACCTCCCCCAAATGCGGTTGCCATTCCTAAAATATACACCCCGAAAATATCATAATCCTCTTCCATTGCAACAATGGCTCCGCTTAGTGCGAAAGCGATTGTGCCTATGATGCTAAAAATCTCCCATGCCATGAATTTTCTCCCCCGCTAACTAGATGAAATGTGCTTCCTCTGCTATTATATTAGAAGGTTTAAATTTCGAAAAGGATGAGTGAACATATTTGATGGAAGAAAAAGAAAAAGTCATATTAGTAGGCTGTCAATTGCCACAAGATGATGATGAAAAATTTATGCATTCCATGAAAGAGCTTGCATCACTAGCGAAGACTGCACGAGCAGAATTGTTAGTGTCAACAACGCAAAAACGACCAAAGTTTCATCCGGCAACTTACATAGGTAAAGGGAAATTAGAAGAGCTTACAATGTTAACTGAAGAGTTAGAGCCGGATGTTATTGTATTTAATAATGAATTAACGCCGAGTCAAATTCGGAATTTATCCTCAGTATTAGATGCGAGAGTAATTGATCGAACGCAACTAATACTGGATATTTTTGCGCAACGTGCGAAGTCGAGGGAAGGTAAGCTTCAAGTAGAATTAGCTCAGTTGCAATATACAATGCCGCGTCTTATGGGGCAAGGATTGTCCTTATCACGTCTTGGTGGTGGTATTGGAACAAGAGGACCGGGTGAGACGAAATTAGAGACGGATCGTCGTCATATTCGATCGCGTATTGATGAAATAAAGAAACAACTTGCAGTTGTTGTGGAACATCGAAAAAGATATCGTGAGAGAAGAAAAGATAATAAAGTATTTCAAGTGTCATTAATAGGGTATACAAATGCAGGGAAATCGACACTGTTTAATAGATTAACGGAAGCTGATACGTTTGAAGAAAACCTTCTGTTTGCAACATTAGACCCAACGACAAGGAAGATGCCGTTACCTTCTGGTTATACAGTATTACTAACTGATACTGTTGGTTTTATACAAGATTTACCCACTTCATTAATCGCTGCATTTCGTTCAACACTGGAAGAAGCGGGGGAAGCAGATGTCATTTTACATGTAGTTGATTCCGCGGATCCTAACTACATAGGGCATGAAAAAACAGTAAAAAGATTATTATCAGAACTTGAAATTAACCATATTCCTGTTATTACGTTATATAATAAAAAAGATGAATTACATCAAAACTTTATTCCGTTTCCGAAAAGTGATTTCTTAATGACTAGTGCTTTTGAAGAAAGTGATTTATTGCGTATAAAAGAAGCGATAGAAACGAAGATGAAGAAAGAAATGGATCGTTATCGAGTGGAAATCCCTCCGAGTGAAGGTAAGTTGTTAACGCTTTTAAAGACGGAAACTCTATTAGCAAAGATGGAGTTTCTAGAAGATAAATTTGTATATGATTGTGCAGGGTATATTTTTGCTCATTCATCACTTAATGTGCAATTAAAGAGATTTTTAGTGGAAGAAGGAGACAATAAAAATGTTTGATCGTTTGAAAAATGGAGAAAAAATTGCTCCAATCGTAAAAGAAGTAGAGAGTCAGATTACAGAAGTACATAAACGTGCGGATGAAGTAATTGAAAGCAATCAGTTTCGTGTATTAGAAAGTTTTCGTAAACATAAAATTAGTGACTCGCATTTTATCCCGACAACAGGTTATGGTTATGATGATATTGGCCGTGATACGTTAGAAAAAGTATATGCTGATGTATTTGGGGCGGAAGCTGGACTTGTTCGTCCGCAAATTATTTCAGGTACTCACGCTATCTCTACAGCGTTATTTGGTATTTTACGCCCCGGAGATGAGTTATTGTATATCACTGGGAAACCGTATGATACGTTAGAAGAAATTGTTGGTGTACGTGGGAAAGGTGTAGGTTCATTTAAAGAATATAATATCGGTTACAATGCAGTTCCGCTAACTGAAGCTGGGCTTGTTGATTTTGAGGCTGTTGCAGCAGCGATTCATAATAATACGAAAATGATCGGTATTCAGCGCTCGAAAGGTTATGCTACTCGTCCGTCGTTTACTATTTCTCAAATTAAAGAGATGATCGCGTTTGTTAAAGAAATTAAACCTGATGTTGTTGTGTTTGTAGATAACTGTTATGGCGAGTTTATTGAAGAGCAAGAGCCATGTCATGTTGGTGCAGATTTAATGGCGGGTTCGCTTATTAAAAACCCGGGCGGCGGAATTGTTAAAACTGGTGGTTATATTGTCGGGAAAGAACAGTATGTTGAAGCGTGTGCATATCGTTTAACATCTCCGGGAATTGGCGCTGAAGCTGGAGCGTCTTTATACAGTCTGCAAGAAATGTATCAAGGGTTCTTCTTAGCGCCACATGTTGCAGGACAAGCGCTGAAAGGTGCAATTTTTACAGCTGCGTTTTTAGAAAAGTTAGGAATGAACACGTCACCAGCGTGGAATGCACCAAGAACAGACTTAATTCAATCTGTTCAATTTGATGATAAAGACCGTATGATTGCCTTCTGCCAAGCGATTCAATATGCATCTCCAATTAATTCGCATTTTACTCCGTATGCAAACTATATGCCAGGTTATGAAGATGATGTAATTATGGCTGCGGGAACATTTATTCAAGGTGCAAGTATTGAATTGTCTGCTGATGGTCCAATTAGACCGCCATATGTTGCGTATGTGCAAGGTGGCTTAACGTATTCGCATGTTAAAATTGCGATTTGTTCTGCGATTGACGAATTGATTGAAAAGAATTTATTAACAATTTCTTAAAGGGAAGCTGTCGATTTCGGCAGCTTTTTTCGTATAAAAGTAATGATTTATGCGATTAGAAAAAAGAGTGAAAAAATTCATGAAAAAATTTATAAAAAATCATGTAAGAAAAGCTAACATCTATTGACACTAAACATAACATAGTATAAAATGAGAAGCAGTTAAGGCGAAGGAGGAACTGAAAAATGAAAGAAGATAGACGTTCTGCCCCGCTGTTTCCTATTGGTATTGTTATGGATTTAACACAATTGTCTGCACGTCAAATTCGCTACTATGAAGAGCATAATCTTGTTTCTCCAACCCGTACAAAGGGGAATCGTAGATTATTTTCATTTAACGATGTAGATAAGTTGTTAGAAATTAAAGATTTGTTAGATCAAGGCTTGAATATGGCTGGTATTAAACAAGTGTTACTAATGAAAGAAAATCAAACAGAAGCAGTGAAAGTAAAAGAAGAAACGAAAGAAATTTCAAAAACTGAGCTTCGCAAAATACTTCGAGACGAACTACAACATACAGGTAGATTCAATCGAACTTCATTGCGACAAGGTGACATTTCAAGATTTTTTCACTAAAGATAACTGATTCTGAAGGCGATTAGAGGGACTAAGGAGGAATTTATAATGTCTAGATACACAAAAGAAGATATTTTCCGTTTGGCGAAAGAAGAGAATGTAAAGTATATCCGTTTACAATTTACGGACCTTTTAGGGGTAATTAAAAACGTAGAGATTCCAGTGAGACAATTAACGAAAGCTCTTGATAACAAAATGATGTTCGATGGATCTTCGATTGAAGGTTTCGTACGTATTGAAGAATCTGATATGTATTTATATCCTGATTTAGACACTTGGGTAATTTTCCCTTGGACAGCTGAAAAAGGTAAAGTAGCTCGACTAATCTGTGATATTTACAATGCAGATGGCACTCCATTTGATGGAGACCCACGTAACAACTTAAAACGTGTGTTAAAAGAAATGGAAGCTTTAGGATTTTCAGACTTCAATCTTGGACCAGAGCCAGAATTCTTCCTATTTAAGGTTGATGAAAAAGGAAATCCAACATTAGAACTAAACGATAACGGTGGATACTTCGACCTTGCGCCGATGGATCTAGGGGAAAACTGTCGTCGTGATATCGTTCTTGAACTTGAAGAAATGGGATTTGAAATTGAAGCATCTCACCATGAGGTTGCTCCAGGGCAGCACGAAATTGACTTTAAATATGCAAATGCAATTCGCTCATGTGATGACATTCAAACATTCAAACTTGTTGTAAAAACAATTGCTCGTAAACATGGTTTACACGCAACGTTTATGCCAAAACCACTATACGGTGTGAACGGTTCAGGTATGCACTGTAACTTATCATTATTTAAAAATGGTGAGAACGTATTCTTTGATGCAAACGGTGACTTACAGTTAAGTGATGATGCTCGTCACTTCATCGCAGGTATTTTAAAACATGCACCAGCATTTACAGCGATAGCAAACCCAACTGTAAACTCATACAAACGTCTAGTACCTGGATATGAAGCGCCTTGTTACGTAGCATGGTCTGCACAAAACCGTAGCCCGTTAGTACGTATCCCTGCATCTCGTGGTATTAGTACACGCGTAGAAGTACGTAGTGTTGACCCAGCTGCAAACCCATATTTAGTAATGGCTACATTATTAGCTGCAGGTCTTGATGGAATTAAAAACAAATTAACTCCACCAGCAGCAGTAGATCGTAACATCTATGTAATGACAAAAGAAGAGCGCGAAGAAGCAGGTATTGTTGACTTACCAGCAACATTAGCGCAAGCATTAGTTACATTACAATCTAATGAAGTAGTATGCGGTGCACTAGGAGAACACTTACTTGAGCACTTCATCGAAGCGAAAGAGATTGAGTGGGATATATTTAGAACACAAGTTCACCAATGGGAACGCGATCAATATATGTCTCTATACTAAGAGGATTAAACCCTTGATACAACTGGTATTAAGGGTTTTTGATTTACCTCTCATCACAACGTTATGTGGTTGCAAAATGAAAAACAGCCACAAAAAACACCAAAAAAAATTCTACTCTAAAACATTACTCATATACTTTTCAAATTCAGAAATAGAGTCTTTATTGATTTTATCACTAATATGTGAATAGACATTGGAAGTCATTTCGATACTTTTATGACCTAATCGTTCTTGTATATATTTTAAGTTAGCGCCTGATTCTAATAACAAAACAGCATGCGTATGTCTTAGAGAATGGATATCAAGACTAGATATGTTAACCTTTTTCAAAATTCTTGAAAAGGCATTAAATAAAGTTGATTTTGGTAAGAAATTACCGTCTGTTCGGGTGAAAACTAAATCTAAATCATGTTTATAACTTTCTTGTAATACTAATTTATTTTCATTTTGCCATTTCTTATGGTTTAACAAATCTTTAGCGAGTGGAGCTGGAATCATAATTGTTCGTCTGGATGAAAATGTTTTTGTATCACCGAATAGTTCTTCATCATCTTTAGTTGTAAAATCTAATGTCTTTGTAATATTTATCGTTTGTTCTTTAAAATCAATATCACTCCATTGAAGTGCGGCAGCTTCACCTTTTCGCATTCCAGTATTGATAAGTGTCTTAAAAAAGATATAATAGATATAATTATATTGATAAGATGCTTTTAAGAATCGTGGAATGTCTTCTGTACGCATATACTTGAGACCTTCCTCTTTTTTTTGATTTTTATTTGAGATTACAACATCATCACAAGGATTTGTGAAGTGAACCCCGAAAACGGGACACCAATCAAAACACCTAAACCACTTGTTCCCTAAATTCTTTAGGGGATAGGTGGTTTAATTTTTCTTGAATTCGCACACAATTGTAGTAATGAATGTATTCTAGCACAATCTTTCGCACAGTTGTGTTGGATACTTTTGTTATCTCTTGTGAATAGAAGGCTTCACTTTTTAAATGACCAAAGAAGCTTTCCATGACGGCATTATCATGGCAATTTCCTCTTCGGGACATGCTGGTGATCATGCCGTTTTCTTTGGCATATGCTTGAAATTCCTTCGCTGTATAAATACTTCCTTGATCTGAGTGAAGAAGGACATCTTTTACTTTTCGCCCCCTCATTGCTTGTTTTAATGTCTTCATTGCTAATGGCAGTGTTTGTGATTCGCTGATGACACAACTAATAATTTCACGATTAAAGGCATCCATAATCGTTGATAAATACAAGGTACGCTCTCCAAATAAGAGATACGTCACATCCGTAAACCACTTTTCATTTGGTCTGGATGCATCGAATTGGCGCTCCAATCGATGAGGGGCTACCATTGGCTCCGCACCATTGATATATTTCTTTTTCTTTCGACGTACTTTTGAAAGAATGTGATTTTGTCTCATGATTCGTAATACTTTTTTATGATTTACACACAGCCCCATTTTCCGAAGAGTTGCGGTCACTCTTCGATATCCATATCGTAATTTATGCCGAAGACAAACATCCTTTATTTTCTCTTCTATCTCATCTCTTAGGTCCACTGTTCGTTGTAACCAACGATAAAATGTAGACCGGGGTAATCTAATACATTACACAATTCTTTTACCGTTAGTTTTGTTCTTAAATGGTTCCATAAAGTAACTACAGTTTCCGGGTTCAACTCCTTTCGATTTCCAGATACTTTCCCCATATCAGTAATTTTGTTTTTAACTGTTTATTTTCTAACCGTAGCTGTTCCAATTCATTTAACTCTTTTGGCCCTTTTCCATAAGAATATTATTTTCCTACAGGTTGTTGAAAACGGTACGTTTGACCGGTACGATACCACTTCATCCACGTCTTAATTTGGGAAACATTTTTAATTCCAAGCTTCTCCATAATTGTCCGATTGGAATATCCATCCTTTTTCATTTCAATCACTTTCCACTTTACTTCTTCTGGGTAATGAACTCTTGTCTTCAAACGAAAAACACCTCCAATGAATTTGCATACTTAGTATGCGAATTCAGAAGGTGTTTTTTTCATGTACCACTACTCGGGTTCACTTCAAAGTATTGGGGCTTTTTCTCATTAGCTATAGTGAATAAGGTGTGGTGGATTCTTCAAGAGGAAAGAGTGAATGAAGTTTAATATTAATGTAAATGAAATGAAACCTTGAATGCTGCTCAGTTATAACGCAGTCTTATTCAGAATTTCGTTAGTTCATTTTCTAAATTTAGGGAATAAATATAGCTTAGTACCTTGCAATAAATAATACTAAGTGGTATATTATGGATAAAGTAGGTACCGTGTATTGAACAGTACTGAGATAGGGAAGGAGGATGGCGCTTGAACGTTCAGTTTAAAAAAGGTGTGCTTGAACTTTGTGTATTAGCACTTGTAAAACGTAAAGATAGTTACGGTTATGAACTTGTTCAGCAAATTTCTAATAAATTTTTAATATCGGAAGGGTCAGTATACCCTTTATTACGTCGTTTGACGAAAGAAGGGTATTTTCAAACGTATTTAAAGGAATCTACGGAAGGGCCACCTCGTAAATATTATCAATTAACAGAGCAAGGGGAGACGCAATTTCATTTGTTAGTAACAGAATGGCGTGATTTTGCGAAAGGGGTACAAGAAATTATTGAAGGGGTGGAATGGGATGAGTAAAGAAGGGTTTCTTAAAGAATTATCAAGTTATCTTAGAAAGTTACCAGAGGAAGAGAGGCAAGATATTTTATTGGATTATGAAGAGCACTTTCAGTTTGGACTAGAAGAAGGGAAAACTGAATCGGAAATAATACAGGGCCTTGGTTCTCCAAAAGTAATCGCGAAAGAATTACTTGCGATGTATCGCTTTGATGAAATGAAAAAAAATCCATCGACTTCAAATGTGACAAGAGCTGTTATGGCAGCGATTGGACTTAGTTTGTTTAATTTTATTATTGTGTTAGGCCCGTTAGTCGCAATTATTGCTTTTATATTTTCTTTTTGGATCGGTGGTATTGCTAGTGTAGTAACACCATTTTTCGTTATTGGAAAAGTATTTATGGGTACTTTTATATGGTTGGATCTTTTCGTTAGTATAACGTTTGTTGGAGTAGGTTTATTGTTATGTATTATCGCTTTTTATAGTACAAAGTGGTTTAAGAGATTGTGTGTACGATATGTAATATGGAACTTCAAAATGATAAAAGGAGAGTAAATGATGAAAAAACTATTTTTAATCGCTATCGCTTGTATCATTATTGGAGTAATAGGAATTTCCCAAACATATGAAAAAGCAGTACAGACTGCTGAAAAAGGCGATAAAGAAAATGTAATTAAAAACGAAACATTAAAAAATATAGAAGTTAAGTTAGATGCCGGGGATATTATTGTCCAAAAATCTCCTGACTCTTCTTTTTATGTAAAGCAATCGGGAGATGTACGTAAACAAGAGATTCGTATCGCAGAAGATGGTGACACATTAAAAGTTATTGGGGAAAGAGAAAAAGGTGCTTCATTTGATTTTTCTTTTTACGATTTTAGGTTTCAAACGTCTAAATTGACTCTCCTTGTGCCCGAACGCTCTTACCAAGATGTAAAAGTAAATTCATCTGCTGGACAAATCGAAATGAGTGATGTGAAAAGTGATAGCGTAAGTGTTAGAACACTTGCTGGAGAAGTAGAGTTGAAACAAGTAACGGCTAAGAATGTGGAGGGATCGACAAAAGCTGGTGAGGTGAACTTTAAGAAGGTATTAGGGAAAGTGACCGCAAAAACAACAAGTGGGGAAATAAATATTCAAGATCATGATTCTAAGTATAATCTAGAAGCAAGTTCAACTGCGGGAGATATAGATATTACTTTATCGGAAAAACCACAAGATGCGGTAATTACTGGGCAAAGTGCTGCGGGAGATGTAACAATTTTTAATGAAGAAAATAAAAATGTAACAATTGGAAATGGTAGTAAAAAGATTAGCGGTAAAACGGCTGCTGGAGATGTGACAATTGAAACTCGTTAATAAGAAATAGAATGCATGGAAATCTATCAAAATACAAAAAGAAGATAATTACCGTATGTAAATAAGGTAATTATCTTCTTTTTATTATTTTTAATGTAAATCACGATATACGCCAATTACTTTCCCGATAACTGACACTTGTTTTAAAATGATAGGTTCTAACGAAGAATTTTCTGGTTGTAGACGGAAATGGTCTTTTTCTTTATAGAAACGTTTAACAGTTGCTTCGTTATCTTCTGTTAAAGCGACTACAATTTCACCATTATATGCAGACTGTTGTTGGCGAACAACAACTAAATCTCCATCGAAAATACCAGCTTCAATCATACTATCTCCAGAAATACGTAACATGAACACTTGGTCTGCTCCAGCAACAATACTAGCTGGAAGTGGGAAATGTTCCTCTACGCTTTCGACCGCCGTAATTGGTAAACCAGCAGTAACTTTTCCGACAATTGGAACTTGAATAACAGATTGTGTTTCCGTATCCATTCGGTCTTCGCCTAAAATTTCAATGGCACGTGGTTTTGTTGGATCGCGTCGAATGTATCCTTTTTCTTCTAATCGTGATAAATGTCCGTGCACTGTAGAACTAGAAGCGAGGCCGACTGCTTGACCAATTTCACGTACGGAAGGTGGATATCCTTTTTCTTGTACTTTTAGCTTAATAAAGTCGAGAATGTCTTGCTGGCGTTTCGTTAACTTTTCCATGTTTTCTAACACCTCGTTTTCTTTCATTTTTCTTATTAATAAGTATAACATGTGAAAAAACATTCTACAAACATAAGTTCGAACAAATGGCGGATTTATGTTACACTATAGGGAAATAATAGGGAGAAAGAGGGGTTCAAAATGAATGCAATTATTTATGCACGTGTGAGTACAACGAAAGAAGCGCAAGAAACATCATTGTTACGTCAAAAAGATGAATTATTGCATTTAGCTGAGCGCTATCAAATGAATGTTACTAAGGTGATTGAAGAGCAGGCTAGTGGATATACAATTGAACGTGACGGTATATTAGAGGTGTTGGATACAATTCGAGACGAACAAATTGATGTGTTACTTATACAAGATGAAACGCGCCTTGGTAGAGGAAATGCGAAGATCGCATTAATGCATTGCTTACATAAAGAAGGCATAAAAGTATATACGCATACACATAATGGTGAATTACAATTATCGGATTCTGATTCGATGGTATTAGATATTATTGGTATTGTTGAAGAATATCAAAGAAAGATTCATAACTTGAAAATTAAACGAGGCATGCAACGTGCAGTAGAAAAAAGGTTATCGTCCAGAAAATAATTTAAAAAATCGTCATTTAAGTGTAGGAAGAGAGAAAAAAGAAGTGCCAATTGAGGAAATTGTACGTTTGCGAAAAAGTGAACTCACGTTTGAAGAAATCGCAGCAACATTACGTGGATTTGGGTCATAATGTTTCAAAGGCGACTGTACATCGTAGATATGTAGAGTATACGAAGCAATTGCTTGATAAAGAAGAGTAACTATTGTATGATAATAATCAGTTTTGATTAGAAGGGGGATTCGAGATGATTAATCACGAACTCGTTGAACGCATTAACTTCTTAGCGAAAAAAGCAAAAGCTGAAGGTTTAACTGAAGAAGAGCAACGTGAGCGTCAATCGCTACGTGAACAATATTTAAAAGGATTTCGTCAAAATATGTTAAACGAACTTAAAGGTATTAAAGTTGTTAACGAAGAAGGTACAGATGTTACACCGACGAAATTAAAAGCTTTAAAAAAGCAAGATAATGCAAAATTAAATTAAAAGATGGGCGAAGCCCATCTTTTTTATTTGTAAAAATCGTTATTTAATAACTTTCCAGTTGTTATTAACAGTTGCTTCTATCGTTTTATGTTCCAATATATAATTAGCGATAAGTTCAGACATATCTGTGGGGATATCTTTTACTACCGGTTTGTTTTGAAACATAAAAAAATTTCCCCCGCCACTTGCACGATAATTATTCATTACAACGTCATATTCTTCATTCATATTAAGAGGAGCACTGTTATGCTGTAAAGATTCTACTCTTTCACCAATTGGTTTTGAAATGTTTAATACGTATGAAATCCCTTCCCACATATCATAATTATAATGTTGTGGCTTTGGTTCTATGTAGATAGGACTTACGGTGATTGATCCATCTGTTTTTAATGTGAAATAAGAAGCAGAGAGTTCAAGAGCATCTTTTATATCTGCTCCAGTTATTCTAATTACTTTTAATGTGTTTGGATAAATATAATTAGAAACGATATCACGCATTGTTACATGTTCAGGGAAACCTGGAGATGTATTATGGAACAAACTTGTACAAGAAATTGATACATTAGCTATATTCATCTGTATTTTATTTATGAATTCGATAAAAGGATGATCATGCAAACGAGTTTGCATAGCATCTGAAATTTGCATGTCCCCCTGAATGATTCCAATAGGTTGATCAAGCCACTTTTGTGTTTTCTCTTCGTAATCGGCTACCAATGAAAGTACATCTTGGTCCGCCTCAACTCCTTGTACAGATAATAATTCAGAAGAACTCTCTTTTTTCACCCATTTATGTTTTGTTTTTTCGAATGTTATTTTTACTTTTCCAACTGAGTGTCCATTGCATCCGGTCTGTAAAATTGTTACACCGTTAGCCATCGTATGAGAAATTTCTCGGTGTTGATGACCTGTTAGTAAAAGATCTATACCTTCAATTTCATGGCACATTGCATATCCTTGGTTTTCACCTGTTAACACTTCAGTCGGTACCCCGGTTTGTAAATCTCGTTCAACTCCCCCGTGATACGCTACGACTAGTAAATCTGGTTTCTCATGTTTGCGAATGTAAGAAACCCATTCTTTTGTAGTCTTTAATGCATCTTCAAATAGTAAATCTTTAATGTGATGGGGTTGTTCCCAATTGGGAATGTAATGCGTTGTCACCCCTAAAATAGCAATTTTTATATTTGATTCAATATGTTTTATTACATATGGTTTCCCGAAATAAGGTTTTTTACTGTTTTTATCTAAAATATTTGCTGATAGGTACGGGAAGTTCGCAGTAGTCACAGCATTATTTAATATATCCATCCCGTAATTAAATTCATGATTGCCGATAATTGCAGCGTCATACTGTAAGTAATTCGCTAATAAGGACATTGGGTTTTTTTTGTTTTTTTCGTATGTAACATAATGATAAGTAAATGGTGTGCCTTGAATAAAGTCGCCATTATCAATTAAAAGAACGTTTGTATTTTGGGAACGTTCTTTTTTTATAAGAGTAGAAATTTTAGCTAAACCAAGTTCTGCTGGGGAGTTATCTTGGTAGTGAATAGGATAAACAGTGCCATGTATATCGCTTGTTAATAAGATGTTTAAAGTTACAGTTTGATTTTGTTCCAATATGACTCACCTTTTCTATTGTTATCTTCCAATTCATCATATCAAATATGTGAAGAGAATTTTAATGTGAGTGTATAGAATGTGTAAAGATTCTGTAAATAATCAATTATTTGTAAAAATATGTGATATATTTCTTCATGTTTATGAAAGGTTATTTTATAACAATGAAAAATGGAGGCATTAACATGTTGAAAAAAGTTTTTGCAATGGGCACAACAGTTGTACTAGCAGCGGGATTATTAAGTGGCTGCGGGACGGAAGAGTCAAGTGCAAGTAAAAATGAAGATACGAAAAAAGGGTATGTACCGAAGACTTTAAATGTTCAATTTGTTCCTTCTCAAAATGCGGATACGTTAGAGGCGAAGGCAAAACCGCTTGAGAAGCTATTAAGTGATAAGTTGAATATTCCAGTAAAAGTTAGTATTTCAACGAACTACAATACAATTGTAGAAGCGATGGCATCTAAACAAGTAGATGTAGGATTTTTACCGCCAACAGCGTACGTATTAGCACATGAAAAGAAGGCTGCAAATGTAATTTTACAAGCACAACGTTTTGGAGTAGATGATGAAACGGGAGCCCCTACAAAGGATTTAGTAGACTTTTATAAATCTGAGTTTGTTGTTAAAAAAGACTCTAATATAAATAGTGTAAAAGATTTAAAAGGTAAAAAGATTGGTTATCAAGATGTAACATCATCAGCAGGGTATGTATGGCCTGCAGCTGTTCTATTAAAAGAGGGAATTGATCCGTTAAAAGATGTGAAACCTGTTACATTAAAAGGTCACGATCAGTCGCTTATTGCTCTTTTAAATGGTGACGTAGATGCGGCTGTTGTATTCCAAGATGCTCGTAATATTGTAAAAAAAGATTATCCGAATATATTTGATCAAACGAAAATAGTGAAATTTACTGAGAAAATTCCGAACGATACAATTTCTGTACGATCTGATTTAGATGCAGAGTGGAGCAAGAAATTACAAGATGCTTTCATTGAAATTGGAAAGAATGAGGAAGGTCACAAAATCATTAAAGAAGTATATTCACATGAAGGATATGTTAAATCTGATGATAGTAAATTTGATATCGTTCGTGAATATGGGAAGAAAGTAAAAACGCAATAATACATATGGAAATGGCAGCTAGCTGAAAGGGGATGTTTTCAGTTAGTTTGCCGTTTTGAATACATAGAAAGTAGGTAAGATGTGTGATAGAGTTTCGAAATGTTTCCAAAATGTATCCGAATGGCACAAAGGGATTGAATAATATAAATTTAAAGATTCAAAAAGGTGAGTTTATTGTAATGGTCGGATTATCTGGAGCTGGAAAATCTACACTTCTCAGGTCCATAAATCGTCTTCATGAGATTACCGAAGGCGAAATCATGATTGAAGGTGAGTCTATTACTGCTGCAAAAGGAACAGATTTACGACGTATGCGTCGGGATATTGGTATGATCTTTCAAAGTTTTAATCTTGTAAAGCGATCAACAGTATTAAAAAATGTATTAGCTGGTCGTGTTGGATATCATTCCACATTGCGTACAACGTTAGGTTTGTTTCCGAAAGAGGATGTGGAGCTCGCATTTCAAGCGTTAAAAAGAGTGAATATTTTAGAAAAAGCATATGCACGTGCTGATGAATTATCAGGAGGACAACAACAACGTGTATCGATTGCTAGAGCATTGGCGCAAGAAGCGAAAATCATATTGGCAGATGAACCTGTTGCGTCGTTAGATCCACTTACGACAAAGCAAGTATTAGATGACTTAAAGAAAATTAATGAAGATTTTGGAATTACAACAATTGTAAACTTACATTCTATTGATTTAGCTAGGCAATATGCGACGCGTATTATTGGATTACATGCAGGCGAAATTGTTTTTGATGGTTTAGTAGAAGAGGCAACTGATGAAAAGTTTGCTGAAATTTATGGGGACGTAGCTCAGAAAAGCGAATTATTAGAGGTGGCAGTAAAATGAATGACGTGACGATATATTCAAATGAAATACCGAAGCCGCCGAGTAAATTGAAACATATGTTAACGTTTATTTTAGTTATTTTAATGCTGTGGAGTAGTAGTGTACAGGTAGATGCATCATTTTCAAAACTGGTAGATGGTTTTCCAAATATGGTAGATCTATTGAAAGAAATGGTGCCACCTGATTGGAGTTATTTTCAAGTTATTACAACAGTGATGTTAGATACAATACGTATGGCGATTATTGGGACGACTTTAGGGTCGATTTTAGCTATTCCACTGGCACTGTTTGCGGCAAGTAATGTGTTTACTAGTACATTTTTATACAGTCCAGCTCGATTGATTTTAAATTTTATTCGAACGATACCAGATTTATTATTAGCGGCAATTTTCGTAGCTATTTTTGGAATAGGACCACTTCCAGGTATTTTAGCTCTTACTTTTTTCTCAATTGGGCTCGTGGCGAAATTGTTGTATGAGTCAACTGAATCAATTGATCCAGGCCCGTTAGAGGCGATGACAGCAGTAGGAGCAAATAAAGTGCAATGGATTGTTTATGGGGTAATTCCGCAAGTGAAAGCACATTTTGTCTCCTATGTTCTGTATACATTTGAGGTGAACGTACGTGCAGCAGCTGTCTTAGGTTTAGTAGGAGCGGGTGGTATTGGATTATATTATGATCGTACACTTGGATTTTTACAATATCAACAAACTGCATCTATAATTATTTATACCCTTATTGTTGTTTTGTTAATTGACTACATTAGTACATTGTTGCGGGAGAAACTATAATGAATAGAACGACGATGATTGTGCCAAAACCGAAGAAACTGAGTGTATATCGCTGGGTTATTTTTATAGCAATTACATTTGTTTATGTTTGGGCCTTTTCAGGAGTACCATTAGAAGGGATAAAGGACACAGCAGGTGAAATCACGAAAGCAATTATGACAGGGGTATTGAATCCAGACTGGTCGTATGTATCTTTGCCAGATGGTGAAGATTTATTGCATGGATTAATTGATACGTTGGCAATTGCGATATTAGGTACATTTATTTCTGCATTTTTATCTGTTCCGTTTGCCTTTTGGGCGGCAACGAATATGAGTAGTGGAAAATTAACTTCAGGATCTGGAAAATTTGTACTTAGTTTTGTTCGTACGTTTCCTGAATTAGTTATGGCTCTTTTATTTATAAAAGCTGTTGGTCCAGGCTCTTTTGCAGGAGTATTAGCCTTAGGATTACATTCTATTGGAATGTTAGGAAAACTATATTCAGAAGGAATTGAAAACATAGATAAAGGACCCACGGAAGCGTTACTAGCAACAGGAGCAAACCGTTTTCAAATACTTTGGTATGCAGTGTTACCACAAGTGTTACCAGACTTTCTATCGTATACGTTATACAGATTTGAAATTAATGTACGATCCGCTGCGATTTTAGGGGTTATCGGAGCAGGAGGGATTGGTACACCTTTAATTTTTGCGCTGAGTTCACGCAATTGGTCTCGTGTTGGGATTATTTTATTAGGTATTATTTTAATGGTAATTATAATTGATTTGATTTCAAGTTCGATTCGCAAACGGATTGTTTAACTTATTTGAAAAGCATCGAAGTTAGATGCTTTTTATATTTTTAAAAACGTATTTAAAAACGTAAGTATAGAAGAAATTTGTATAAATATACAGATAATTCTCTTTCTTTTTAAAATAAAAATAATGAAAAAGTATGTCATATTGAATACCCATACATTCCCGGAATCATTGATTTTTTTATAAAAAATCAAAAAAACATCAACATATTTGTCGATACATGTTGTATAATCTTGCGTGGGAAGCTATCATATAAATGTATAAAACGTTTACTAATATAAGCGAAGGGAAGAATAGCATGTCACATTCAATCGAACAACTTTCTATCAACACGATTCGCACATTATCCATCGATGCGATTGAAAAAGCAAACTCTGGTCACCCAGGAATGCCAATGGGTGCAGCACCAATGGCTTATACATTATGGACTCAATTTATGAAACACAATCCAAATAACCCAACGTGGTTTAACCGTGATCGTTTCGTATTATCTGCAGGTCATGGTTCAATGTTATTATACAGCCTACTTCACCTATCTGGTTATGATGTAACAATGGATGACTTAAAGAACTTCCGTCAATGGGGAAGCAAAACTCCAGGACATCCTGAGTATGGTCATACAGCTGGTGTAGATGCAACGACTGGTCCACTTGGACAAGGTATTGCAACTGCTGTAGGTATGGCAATGGCAGAAAGACATTTAGCTGCTAAATATAACCGTGATGCGTATAATGTAGTAGATCATTATACATACGCTATTTGTGGTGATGGAGATTTAATGGAAGGCGTTTCTGCTGAAGCATCTTCATTAGCTGCTCATTTACAATTAGGTCGTCTTGTTGTGCTTTACGATTCAAACGATATTTCATTAGATGGCGATTTAAATCGTTCATTCTCTGAAAGTGTAGAAGATCGTTACAAAGCATACGGATGGCAAGTAATCCGTGTTGAGGATGGAAACGATATTGAAGCAATCGCGAAAGCAATTGAAGAAGCGAAAGCTGACGAAAAACGCCCAACGCTAATTGAAGTAAGAACGACAATTGGTTTCGGTTCTCCAAACAAATCAGGAAAATCAGCTTCACATGGTTCTCCACTTGGTGTAGAAGAAACAAAATTAACGAAAGAAGCATATGCTTGGACTGCTGAGCAAGACTTCCATGTAGCAGAAGAAGTATATGACAACTTCCGTAAAACAGTACAAGATGTTGGTGAAACTGCGCAAGCTGAGTGGAACACGATGCTAGGTGAATATGCGCAAGCATACCCAGAATTAGCAAACGAATTCCAAGCAGCAATGAACGGTCAACTTCCAGAAGGTTGGGAGCAAAACTTACCAACTTATGAATTAGGATCAAAAGCAGCAACTCGTAATTCTTCTGGTGCTGTAATTAATGCAATTGCAGAGTCTGTACCATCATTCTTCGGTGGATCTGCTGACCTTGCTGGTTCTAACAAGACATACATGAATAACGAAAAAGACTTTACAAGAGATGATTACAGCGGTAAAAACATTTGGTACGGTGTACGTGAGTTCGCAATGGGTGCAGCAATGAACGGTATTGCACTACATGGCGGTTTAAAAACTTACGGTGGTACGTTCTTCGTATTCTCTGATTACTTACGCCCAGCAATTCGCCTTGCAGCATTAATGCAATTGCCAGTAACGTATGTATTCACACATGACAGTATCGCTGTTGGTGAAGATGGTCCAACGCATGAACCAATCGAGCAATTAGCAGCGCTTCGTGCAATGCCAAATGTTTCTGTTATCCGTCCTGCTGATGGTAACGAATCTGTTGCAGCTTGGAGACTAGCTTTAGAATCTACAAACAAACCAACTGCTTTAGTATTAACTCGTCAAGACCTTCCAACATTAGAAGGTGCAAAAGAAGATACGTATGAAAAAGTAGCAAAAGGTGCATATGTAGTTTCGGCAAGCAAGAAAGAAACGGCTGATGTAATCTTACTTGCAACTGGATCTGAAGTAAGCCTAGCTGTTGAAGCTCAAAAAGCATTAGCAGTAGACGGCGTTGACGCAGCTGTTGTCAGCATGCCATCTATGGATCGCTTCGAAGCTCAAACTGCAGAGTACAAAGAATCTGTATTACCAAAAGCAGTAACAAAACGTTTCGCAATTGAAATGGGTGCTACATTCGGATGGCACCGTTACGTAGGTCTTGAAGGAGATGTGTTAGGTATCGATACATTCGGTGCTTCTGCTCCTGGTGAGAAGATTATGGAAGAGTATGGATTTACTGTAGAGAACGTTGTTCGTAAAGTAAAAGAAATGCTTTAATGATTTCAGAAAAATCTCTCCGGCATGGAGAGGTTTTTCTATGTAAATGAGTTTTTTCGACAGAAAAAGTTTTTTATCTCTCCGCAGTCAGACAATCATTGCAAACTTTCTTATATATAATGAAGAGAAAAGGTTGTCCAGATTGGGAGTGGAAAAATGAAAACGTATGAATTGTATTTAATTCAAGAGGATATTGCGAAAGCTTATTTTGGTCGTGAATATTTGTTTTTTGATTTATTTGCTCGATTTTCAGAATCTGGGTCCCTTTCGGAGAAAAAAGTGTTATATAAGCAAATGATGTATATAACGATGCCATTGCAAGTAATGAAAATTCATCATAAATTAGAACAAGCTTTGCGCGTTCTTGGTAAATATGATAGAACACATCATACACATACACTTTATACGGGAGCGGAGTACGGCGAAATAATGGTGAAACCGCACTATATTCGTATGAATACCTCTGGAAATGTCTCTATGGAAACGACATTCTTTGAGGTGTTAAGAAAGTGTGAATTAACATTTTTAGCAATGGATTATGAAAATACAAAGTACGGATGGCTGAATCCTCTAAAACAAGTACGAACATATGTGTAAAAAATGTCGAATTGTATCTTGTCTTATTGAAAAGGTTTTAGTACACTGTAAGGTAGACAACATGAAGGAGGAAAATATATGCCAATTTGGTTAGGTATTCTAGTGGGCGTAGTAGCACTAGTAGCAGGCGTGGCGTTAGGATTTTTCATTGCCCGCAAATACATGATGAATTACTTACAAAAAAATCCACCAATTAACGAACAAATGTTAAAAATGATGATGATGCAAATGGGACAAAAACCTTCCCAAAAGAAAATCAATCAAATGATGAGCGCGATGAACAAGCAACAAATGAAATAAGCGCTAAAAGACACTCGCTAAGAGTGTCTTTCTTTTTGTTAGTTATAGTTTTTAAAACTTTTAAAAATTCTGTATTTTTGGTAAACTGAAAACATCGCTCATTTTAAGGGAGGAGGAAAAAAATGAAAGTATTTATGAATTTAGCGTGGTTTTTTAAACAAGAAAAACGAGCGTACATAACTGGAATTATTTTATTGTTTGGCGTTGCACTTCTAGAACTTGTAGCACCAAAAGTAATTGGAATCGTTGTAGATGAAATTAATGATGGAACATTGACGACCGATAAGTTACTAAAATGGGTTGTATTATTAGTAATTGTAGGTATTACGATGTACATATTACGTTACATATGGCGTATTATGATTTTCGGGTCTTCATTAAAATTAGCTCGCCAATTACGAAAAAATTTATATGAACATTTTACAAAGATGAGTCCATCTTTCTATCAGTCAAATCGAACAGGTGATTTAATGGCACATGCGACCAATGATATTCAAGCGATCCAGCAAACTGCTGGAGCGGGTGTTTTGACGCTTGTTGACTCATTAGCTGTCGGAGGATGTGTACTCGTAGCGATGGGTTTTACAATTAGTTGGAAGTTAACATTATTAAGTTTAATTCCAATGCCGATTGTAGCCATTTCGACAAATTATTATGGAACGTTATTACATAAAAGGTTTCATAAAGCACAGCAATCGTTTTCGGAAATCAATGATAAAGTGCAAGAGAGTATGAGTGGGATGAAGGTAATCCGGTCTCTTGGACAAGAGAAAGAAGATTTGCAGGCGTTTCGAAAAAAATCAGAAGATGTTGTACATAAAAATATGTTAGTTGCACGTATTGATTCGTTATTTGATCCGACAATCTCTCTTATCGTTGGATTTTCTTTTTTAATCGCAGTATGTTATGGATCGGTATTAGTTGTAAGAGGTGAATTAACAGTAGGTGATCTCGTTACATTTACGACGTATTTAGGTACCCTCGTTTGGCCAATGTTAGCGTTTGGGTGGTTGTTCAATATTATGGAGCGTGGGCGTGCATCATATGACCGTGTAGAAAAAATTCTTTCACAAAAATCAGATGTAGTAAATAGCGAAAATGCTGTACATACAATAGCGAGCGGTAATGTTTCGTTTGCCGTTGATTCATTTTCGTATAAGAAAAATGAATTGTTACATTTAACTGATATTCACTTTGATTTGAAGAAGGGTGAAACACTAGGAGTTGTAGGACGTACAGGCGCAGGGAAAACGACTTTATTAAAATGTTTAATCCGTGAGTATGATCATTTTAATGGTGAATTAAAAATTGGGAAGCGAGATATTCGAGATATAACACTTCATGGTGTCCGTTCTGCCATTTCATACGTGCCGCAAGATCATTTTTTATTTTCAGCAAGTATTGGTGAGAATATTGCCTTTGGAAAGGCGGATGCTACATATAATGAAATTACCGAAGCTGCAGAGATTGCTTGTATTCATAATGACATCCTCCAATTTTCAGAAGGATATGAAACAGTAGTAGGGGAAAGAGGTGTTTCGTTATCTGGTGGTCAAAAACAGCGAATCTCTATTGCTCGTGCTTTATTAACAAATGCTGAAATTTTAATTTTGGATGATTGTTTATCAGCAGTAGATGCAAAAACAGAAGAGACGATTTTAAGTGCCTTAAAGAGGGAAAGAGCAGGGAAAACGACGATTATTACTGCACACCGATTAAGTGCAATTCAGCATGCCAATCTTATTCTTGTTGTTGATGAAGGTAGAATTGTACAAAGAGGTACACATGAGGAATTAATGAAGGAAAACGGCTGGTATAAGGAAATGTATGAAAGCCAGCAATTAGAAGCTTTAGTCGAGAAAGGAGGCGTATGATGGTAGAGAAGAAGCGAAGTGATTTAAGTAGATTGCTTTCCTATATGAAGCCATATAAAGGGTTGCTATCTTTAGCATTTATCTTTTTAGTTGGTGCGACAGTAACGGAAATGATGGGTCCTTTTTTAATTAAACAATTCCTCGATGAACACCTAGTACCGCGGGATTTTGAACGATCAGCGCTCGTTACTTTATTTGTAATTTACATAGTTGCTCATTTATTAAAAGTATTATTTACGTATTTAAATCTATTGTACTTTCAGAACATTGCTTTTAAGATTGTTCAAGATATGCGAGTTGAAGTATATGAACATGTTCAAAAGCTGTCATTAAGTTTCTTTGATCGTACGCCAATTGGTACGCTCGTATCTCGTATAACGAATGATACGGAAGCGATTAAAGATTTTTATGTCAGTGTATTATCAACATTTGTGAAAAATGTAGTCTTTTTAGTAGGCATTTTAGTAGCGATGTTTTTATTAGATGTAAAATTAGCGCTATTTTCTCTCGTATTAATTCCGATAATGTTTGCGATTATGGTATTATATCGCCGGAAAAGTGCAGCTTTTTATTTAGAAGTACGTAATCAACTAAGCGTGTTAAATGCAAAGTTGAACGAGTCCATACAAGGAATGAATATTGTTCAAGTTTTCAGACAAGAAAAACGTATGAGAAAAGAGTTTGAAGAAGTGAATAATAAACATTATAGTGCAGGGCGACGTACTTTGAAGTTAGACGCATTACTTTTACGACCAGCTACGGATTTAGTGCATATTGTAGCTATTGCGTTAGTACTAGGTTTATTTGGGATTGATGCTTTAAAGAGCCCTGTTGAAGTAGGAGTTTTATATGCTTTTGTTAACTATATACATCGTTTCTTCCAACCTGTAAATGAGATGATGATGAAATTGTCCTTTTTCCAACAGGCACTTGTTTCGTCATCACGTGTATTTCATTTAATGGACGAGAAAGATTTAGCACCGGTTCAAAAAGGCAATGAGAATCCTCAAGTCGTGGATGGAGATATTGAATTTAAAAATGTTACTTTTTCATATGATGGAAAGCGTGACGTTTTAAAAAATGTATCATTTCACGTGAAACAAGGGCAAACGGTTGCTTTTGTTGGGCATACTGGTAGCGGAAAAAGTACGATTATGAATTTGTTAATGCGATTTTATAATATTAAGTCAGGAAATATTGTAATAGACGGTGTAGATTTAGAAAAATTTGAAGAACGAGAAATTAGAAAGAAAATAGGACTCGTATTGCAAGATGCATTTTTATTTGCTGGTAATGTAAAGCAAAATATTCGTATGTATAATGAAGAAATTACGGATGAAGAAGTAAAAGAAGCTGCTCGATTTGTGCAAGCGAATACGTTTATTGAAAA
Organism: Bacillus thuringiensis; assembly: GCF_001595725.1. Lineage (GTDB taxonomy): Bacteria > Bacillota > Bacilli > Bacillales > Bacillaceae_G > Bacillus_A > Bacillus_A thuringiensis_K. The sequence goes on along the minus strand of NZ_CP014282.1, from coordinate 3,518,806 downwards.
GTTACCAAAACAGTATGAAACAGAAGTAGTAGAAAGAGGTGCAGCATTTTCAAGCGGTCAACGACAATTAATTGCTTTTGCTAGAACGATAGCAACGAATCCGAAAGTATTAGTATTAGATGAAGCAACAGCTAATATCGATACAGAAACAGAAGAGGCTATTCAAACAGCGTTGCAACAAATGCGAAAAGGTAGAACGACGATAGCCATTGCGCATAGGTTATCTACAATTCAAGATGCAGATCAAATTTTTGTGATGCATGATGGGGAGATAGTAGAAAGAGGAACACATCAAGAATTACTAAGTGAGCAAGGTTTGTATTATAATATGTACTTGCTACAAAATAAAGTGAGTTTGCAAAAGGCCTTGTAACACAAGGTCTTTTTTATTTTGTATACAAAATATGTTTACTCTTTGTTTCTATAGCATAAATGTCGTGTCCTCTTATGAAACTTGTACATATTGTATGTATACGAAGTAAAAAAATTGATAGGAGATTTTATATGTAAAACAGATCAAGTTCAAATGTTACGTTTATTGATGTGTCTCATTGGGAAGGGAATATTGATTGGAATGCAGTGAAGGCATCTGGAATTCCAGCAGCGTATGCAAAAGCGACAGAAGGTGTAAACTACATTGATCCTACTTTTACTAAAAATGTACAAGCAGCCCGAAGTGCGAATGTATTAATTGGTGCATACCATTTTGCACGTCCAGAACAAAATGATGCAATTTCAGAGGCGAAATATTTTGTGAGTATATTACAAAGTAACCAGACAGACTTAATGCCAGTTCTGGATTTAGAATCACCAACAGATCCGAGCAACAGTAATTTAACTGGTAACGCTATATCGAATTGGGCAAGAAGCTTCATAAATTATGTGAAACAGGCTACTGGAAAAGATGTAATGTTATATACAGGAGTTTGGTATATTAATGAGTTCAGAATTAGCGGATTAAGTGATATACCGCTTTGGATTGCTTAATACTCGAGTACACCGCCTGCTGATGCTGGTGGATGGACAGCGTGGCAGTACACAGATTCTGGACAAATTTCAGGCGTAGGAAATTGTGATGTATCAGCTGCAGTTTCATTAGAAGCTTTAAAAGGGAATGGAGCAAGTGGTGGAGGTAATGTTTCCCCGCCTAATAATGCAACTCCAGTGTACGGGGTTGCTATAATTAATGGAGATAATGTGAATTTGAGAAGTGGACCATCTTTACAGTCTAGTGTAATTCGCCAATTGAATCGTGGCGAAACATATGAAGTTTGGGGAGAACAAGATGGATGGCTTTGTTTAGGGACAAATCAGTGGGTATATAATGATCCGAGTTATATTCAGTATAAACATTATGTGGCGACTATTACTGGTGATAATGTAAATTTGCGTGATGCTCCATCATTAAATGGAAATGTTATAAGACAGTTACATCAGGGTGAATCGTATCGAGTATGGAGTAAGCAAGATGGATGGCTTTGCTTAGGGACAAATCAATGGATATACTACGATCCGAGTTATATTCAGTATGGTGTACAATAGAGTGAAAATAAAAGGTGCCCCGTCAGAGGTGCCTTTTATTAAAAATATACAACTTTTACAAAGTCTATATCGAAACCATAGTATACTATAGTAGATATATTTATAAAAAATAATCGAAAATGAAATAAAGGAGTAAAAATATGAATTATGTGCTAATAGGTGCGATTTTAATATTATTAGCTGTAGCATTTGTGCTGTTTTATAAAAATAAACAGTTAGAATCAGAGAGTCAGCAAGTAGAATTTGAAAAGAAACAAGCGATTGAAACGTATAAAAATGAAATTGCAGCTACAGTGATAGAGCATAAAGAACAACAAAATAATTTAAAAAATATGGAACAGAAAAAATACAATGATTTACAAGTAAGTGCAAATAGAGAAATTGAAAATATGCGTATGATGAAAAATCAATTAGCTATGCAGCATAGTAAAGAACGTAGTGAAATGCAAAATAAACATAATAACGAAATACATATGTTTCAAAAATTAATTGCAAATTTACGAGAATATACTAAAAACGGTGCTGAAATGAATACGTACGAAACATTACATTATATGAAGCGAGGATTCATAGAGCAAGGTATCATATTAGATGCTGAAATTCAAGTCATGCCGAATGTTTTTATTAAAAATAATAGTGAAATAAACGATAATAGAATCCATCATCTCATCTTGTGCAAAACTGGTATTTATCTACTGGAGACGAAAGAATGGAACGAGAAATTAATTCATGGTTTAACGAAAGAAAATGCTGGTATATATTCATTTATGATTGATGAAATGGGTAAGTATCAACAAGAAGTTGATAAAGAAGAGACATTTGAATATATAGTAGGTAAAGATTCGTCAACTATACAAGTGAAAAATGAAGGGAATCCAGTATATAAGGCGAAGAAACTATCTAAAATTTTATACAATTGTTTGAATGAAATGCAGGCTAATAGTATAAAAGAAAAGGTAAAACCAGTTGTATATTTTTATAATAAAAATGGAAAAGCAATAGTAGACCTTTCTAGTGAGGAAACACCTAGATTAAAAGATCGGGAGCAAATTGTAACGTTCTTCAGAAATGAAATCTTAACAGGGACAGTAGTATATACAGAGCAAGAATTAGAACAGATTCGAGAAATGATTAGCCGGATGAACTATATAGTGAGTTAAAAGGGGAGATCTTTCTGAACGATATGCTGCGTAGCATTTTGTATGGCTATTTTTGTTTGTATATAGTAATGTACATTGTATTTATATTCTTCATTGATATGGTCCATATACCCTTAAGGGTAAGGAGCATTTTTGTAGTATTCATACCATTTGTTTTATTAGTCATGATTCAAAGGGTTATTTTATATGTTTCTAAAAATCGTAATGAAGAAAAGAAGCAAATGTTGGGGGTTTTAATAGTAGCACTCATACCATTAATAGTGTGCACTGTACAATTAAGTGTAAATGAATATACATCAAAGTTTAATCAGAATAGATGGTTAAATCATGCAGATAAGCGGGTACATATGGTAGATGATCTATTACAAAAATATAAATTAATAGGGAAATCAAATGAAGAAATTACACAATTGTTAGGAGCCCCAACGGAAACGAGAAGTGGGGAAGAAGGAGTTATCACTTTGTATTATCTTGGGACTGAACGTGGCTTTATTCCAATAGATAGCGAACAGCTTGTTTTACAATTTAATAGAGATGGTAAAGTTATGGAATATACGGTGTATAAAGATTAAAGAAACGTGGAGGGAAGCTATATGTTATAGCTTCTTTTTTATTTTTCAATATGTCACGGAAGGGGGAGAAGGTTTTTGAGTGGAATAAGGAATGAAAGCGGAGGTGATGCATATATATAGATGCATTGGGTGATTATTCGCCCGATTGCTGAGGGTTAATAATCAATAAGTACGGACAAAAAACCCACTGATGAAAGTTTCACTTTATCATATTGTATAAATGAAAAGGAGGTAAGACGGTGAAAGCAATCCCGACTGATGTCCTGAGTAAAGAATTGATGGAAAGAGAAGGAGTTATATCTATTACAGTAAAGGAATTTGAAAAGATAGAAGTAGCTGGAGTAGTAGTCGCTGGTCCAGCGGTTATTTTGATTAATCAAGATTAAGTACATATCATTGAAATAAAAAGCATCCGTTTAGGATGCTTTTTATTTGTATGTAAGGATAAATATGATGGATAATTGTGTTACTGGAGGGAAAGTCTGTGGCAATTATTATAACAATGTTAGTAATGGGTATTTTATTAGGATTTGTTGGAGCTGGAGGAGCTGGGTTTATTATCGCGATACTCACTTTAGTATTCCATATTCCTATTCATGTTGCTCTTGCAACATCTTTAACCGCAATGGCGTTTACGACATTATCAGGTGTTGTCAGTCATTACCGTGAAGGCAATGTAGCACTTATTATAGGCGGGATTGTTGGGGGATTTGGCGCAATTGGCTCTTATATTGGTTCTAAATTTGGTTCACTTATACCAGCTCATCTTCTTCATTGGTTTACAGCTGGGATGTTATTTTTATCGGCAATTTTTATGTTTATTAAATTAATTATGTTCCAAAACAAAGAACAGTCGTCTTTATATAAACATAAAGAGTTTCCCGTTAACTACTTGTTGAAATGTATATGCCTTGGATTAGTTACTGGAATGATGGCTGGTTCATTTGGGATTGGTTCTGCACCGTTTATTCAACTTGGATTAATGGTTCTATTGGGACTAACGATTCAGCAATCTGTAGGGACAACGATGCTTGTTATATTACCGATTGCAATTGGAGGCGGGCTAGGATATAGTTCGGAAGGATATTTAGATTATATATTGTTATTGCAAGTATTAATTGGGACCATGTTAGGGGCATATATTGGCGCGAAGTTTACAAATTATGCACCGCGAATGCTTTTGAGGTTTTCGATGATTATGACACCGGTTTTAGCTGGATGTATGCTATTGATGGAATAAAGTGAAATTATAATAAGTAGGGGGGACTGCTTACAAATAGCGGGATAAAATTAATATAGCAAACTATTAATATATTTTACGAATGAATTATGTAGGTAATTCATATTTCCCATATAAAAGGATTTGTTTTAATATTATGAGTGTAAAGTTCGAGTATTCGAAGTACTACTTGAATTATATCCCTATCCCTTTTCTAAAAATGCGAACAAGTTTTGCCCTATTCTATTCAATAGTTAATTGCATAGAAATATATTGTTCGATGACCATTATGGAACGTACATAATGGGAAAATCCCGATCCTTAAAGAGGATGCCCCTAATCTTCATGTGAAAATATGATCGGATAAGAAAGCTGACCAATTGATGGTCAGCTTTCTTTTTGTTCAAAAACTATTTCTTCTTTAATTTCTGTTTGTAATAATAAAGCTTTTCCGAAACGACGTTTACATTCTGCACGCACTTTTTCAATGGCTAGTAGCTGAGTAGTGGCGGGAACGGTGACAATAGCTTGGCGAGGCTTTCGATTTTTTTCACAAAAGACACATTCCACAACATAATTAGAAATCATATTTTCATCCTTCCAGTTTTAATTTCTAAAAAGGGATTGTCTATGAAGTTGATGTAATTTTTCGTCATTGTTTTATTATTTTCCTCTTTTTTTCAAGGGGAAAATAATAAAGAGGGCGAATTTTAGTAGGGGAGGGATGTTTATGGAGAGATGGATAGGTAGTGCAGCGGTATGTGTAAATGAAAGAAATGAAGTTTTAATGGTACTGCAGGGAAAAGAGGGAGAAGAAAAAAGGTGGTCTGTCCCAAGTGGAGGACTTGAAAAGGGAGAGACACTAGAAGAATGTTGTATTAGGGAAGTTTGGGAAGAAACAGGTTACAATGTGGAAGTTGTAAATAAAATATATGAAAAAGAGGGTATTACATACGGTGTTCCAGTGTATGTCCATTATTATTTTGTTAAACAAATAGGCGGTAATATGAAAATCCAAGATCCTGATGAGTTAATACATGAAATTGCTTGGAAAGGGATACATGAAGTTGAACAATTGTGTTTAGCTTTTCCAGAGGATTATGAATTGCTGTGCCAATATATAGATAAAGAAGCAAGTATGTAAATACTTGCTTCTTTAATGTATCCAAGACAAGAAAAGCGGAACGATAACTAAACTAGCGCCTGCTGTTAAAAGCATAGATAAACTTGCAATTGTTCCTTCCACAGGACCGATTTCGAATGCTTTTGATGTACCGGTTCCATTTGCGCTTGTTCCTAACATAATACCTTTTGCGATTGCTGTTTTAATACGGCAAATACGTATGAGAGAAGGACCGAGCAATGCTCCTGTTAAGGCAGTTAAAACGACAAATACAGCGGTTAATTGTGACATGCCACCAATCATTTCTGAAATAGCCATTGCGATTGGTGTTGTTACGATATGTGGCGCTAAACTATGTTCTAGTGATGAATCAATTTGAAAATAATTTGCTAGTAGTGCTGAAGTAATGACTGATAAAAACGAACCGACAATGACATTAAGTAAGATAGCCATTCCATGTTTCTTTAATAAATCAAAGTATTTATAGATTGGCCATGCAAAAGCAACTGTTGCGGGTTTTAATAATTCAGTTAACCAGTGACCACCAGATTCATATGTTTCATAAGGTGTATTTAATCCGAGCAATAAAGCAATTAAAATAATGGGACAGACGAGAAGAGGAGAAAGTAGACTCCAATTCCAACGTTGATACATTTTTTTTGATATCCAATATGTGAATAGTGTTAATAGTAAACAAAGAAATCCGATCATTGCGTTGATCCTTTCCGCTTTAGTAGCAATTCTGTTAAAAGTCCTGTAACTAAGGTAACGCAAAGAGTGCTAATCATAATAATTAAAATGAGATCGATTCCATATTGTGTTAGTGTACCTCTGTAACGTATGACAGCGACTGCAGAAGGGATGAAAAATAAAATAAGTTCTTTTAATAAAAAATCTGCTCCGTCCTGTATCCATTCTTTTTTAACTAGGTTAAATTTTAATGAAATTAATAATGAAAAAATACCGATTATACTTCCTGGAACTGGGAGGTGTGCCTGTTTTGCAATCCATTCACCTGTCCAAGCGAAAGAAAATAGTAATAAAATTTGTCCGCTTAACTTCCACCATTTCATACAGTAACCACCTCTTTCTTTTTTTACATAAAAATTGTAAAAAAGAATTAACAATTTCTACTATACGTTCATTCGAAATATTTGTCTAATATATAAATTATATGGTATTAATATATTAGACGTATTAATCGAAAGTGAAAAGGGTGTCCAAAAATGGAATTACGGCATTTGCAATATTTTGTTGTTGTGGCAGAAGAGTTACACTTTGGACGGGCAGCTGCTCGTTTACAAATGACACAACCACCACTTAGTCAACAAATACAGCAATTAGAAAAAGAAATGGGAGTTACATTATTTTCAAGAACGAAAAGAAAGGTTGAACTAACAGAAGCAGGAGAAATGTTTTTAAAAGAAGTAAAAAAAGCGTTTGAACAAATTGAAAAAGCAGTAGAAGTTGCACAAAGTGCACAAAGGGGAGAAGTAGGATCACTTTCAATTGGTTTTGTAGGTGCGGCGATATATGATATTTTACCATCAATTGTTAGGGAATATAGAAAGAAATTTCCGAGAGTGTCTGTTGCATTACATGAATTGTCAACACCAGATCAAGTTCATGCACTTCATGATAACCGTATCGATATTGGCTTTTTACGTCCACCAATTCCAACACAATTATTAGAATTAGAGCCAATTCAAAGGTTATCTTGCACCTTATGTTTACCAAAGGCACATCCACTTGCAGAGAAAGATGAAATACATATAGAAGATTTACGAGATGAGCCGTTTGTATTTATTACGAGACCAGTATGGCCAGCTTTGTATGATACAATTTTATCTCTTTGCAGAGAAGTTGGATTTAGTCCACGCATTGTACAAGAAGCAACAGAGTATCAAACAGTTATGGGGCTTGTAGCAGCAGGGATTGGAATTACAGTAATACCCGTATCGGCAAATAAGTTATATAAAACAGAAGTTGTATATAAAGAGTTATATGATTCTAATTTTGTGGCAGAAATGTCAGTGGCTTACAAAAAAATGAATAGTAATCCAGAGCTGCTAGAGTTTTTAAAAATTGCAAGAGAGAAGAAAAGAATAGAAGTAGAAGATGAATAATAGTAGTAACAGAAAATGGATTTAATTCAAATCCATAAAAGTACACCTTATTAAACAATAAAGCGGAAATGCAACTTAAGTTGCATTTCCGCTTTATTGTTCTTTTTTTAGCTCGATACTAAATAGATAAACGTGTTCATTTTCTTTTAAGAGTAGATCAATACCTGTTTCTTCATCAATGGTAGGAACGCTTACAGTTTCTTTACTGGTTTGAATTACAGCAGCTAAAGTTGTTTTTTGATTGTATTTTAAATTTTTTATAGATTGAATTGTAGTAGTTGCAGAGCTATTTACGCTTCGTGGTTCTTCTTCATGAACAAGCGTTGAACCACCTTCAATATTCATATACCACTGCCTTTTTTCTTGTATATCTTTATCGAATTGGAAATGTGGTGGTAAAAAAGAAAGCTTTACTTTCTTTTTTGAAAAATGTGAGGTAGCTATATTAGCAATTTCTTTTGTTTTTTTACCATTGTTATAATAATCAATTGTAGCATTTATTTCATCTTTATCATTTTTAAGCGTAACGTTATAAAACATGCTATTTCTTTCTTGAAAAGGAGTCATTTGTAAAATAGAAGCTTGCTCTTTTGTTAATTTGTATGGCTCAACAATGGCAATTTCATTGTTTTTTAGTTGGCTACAACTTGTGAGTAATAATAAAGACAAGATTGATAGTAATTTTATACGCATGCAATCTCCTCCTTTTTACAATTATATTCTAAATGTGATTTTTTTATCATTTCGTTTTCTAGGACTAAAGACTTAGAAGAAATTCCGATTGTAGTGCGATGTTTAAAATGTCATATTTTTATACACTAGTAGTATAGAATGTGTATGTAATAAGGTAGGGGAAGAATGTTATGTCTTTATGTCGGTTAGCGAGAAAAAATATTAGAACATTTGCTACCAAAAGGATGAAGCAATTTATGTGGATTGCTATGAGTACTATGATTTTGTTTTTTATGATATCGTTACAATTTAATGAAGGAGCTATTTTGAAAGTAGGGGATGCATTTGTATTTCAAATGTATTTTTACACACTTTTTATTGTATTAATTTTCATATGTATTTTTACTACATATAAAATGATGTACTCTCTTTTGCATGTGAGGAGGGAGGAGTTTACATCTTATGTAGCAGAAAATATGAAAAGAAAAGAGGTACTATGTGTATTATGTCAGGAGCAATTATTCATTTATGGAGCAGCATTTGTTTTCGGATTAATTAATGGGATGCTATTTTTGAAATTATTCACGGTTATCTTTATGAAAATCGCAGGGATACAAGGAATAAATAGTGCGCCAATTACAATATATGCAGTTGTAATTATTAGTATAATTATTATGACTGTCGTTTTAATATCGATGATGCAATGTTATCGATTTGTTCGAAGTTTAAAGGGTGAAAATTCGTTGCGGTTTAAAGAAAGGGCATGAGAAATCATGCTTTTTTCTATTTTACACATAAAAATAATCATGTTACAGTGAAAAGACCTGACAAAGAATGGGAAGGAAAGGTTGTATAGAATGACAAATGAACAATCAATTGTAAAAGTCGATCGGTTAACGAAGCGAATCGGATCAAAGACACTTGTACAAAATATTAGTTTTGAAGTGAAAAAAGGCGAGGTTGTCGGTTTACTCGGACCAAACGGTGCTGGAAAAACGACTTTAATGAGAATGATGGTTGGTATGATCCGTATGACAGAAGGTGAAGTATGGATTGATGGTCAATCTGTGAAACAGCAATTCGAAAAAACCGCTGCGAAAATTGGAGCGGTAATTGAGACACCTGAATTTTATCCTTTTTTGAGTGGCTATGAAAATTTAACATATTTCGGACGAATGAATGGTAATGTGACTGAAGAACGTATCGATGAAGTAGTGAAATTGTTAGGGATGGGACAAGTAATTGATCGCAAAGTAAAAGCGTATTCACTCGGCATGAGACAACGTTTAGGAATCGCTCAGGCGCTTATTCACAATCCAGACGTGTTGATACTAGATGAACCGACAAATGGATTAGACCCTAGTGGAATACATGAAATGAGAATGTACATAAAAAAAATTGCACATGAACAAGGAAAAGCTGTACTTGTATCAAGTCACTTACTTTCAGAAGTTGAATTAATGTGTGACAGAGTTATCATTATTCAGCACGGGGAATATGTGGCTACGCAAAATATTCAGCATAGCCAAAGCGAAGAGATGGAGACGATCCGTATACGTGTAGATGATGCGAATAAAGCAGCGGAAATATTAGGGCATGATGTTTTAGTAAAAGATAATGAATTACTTATTAATGTAAAAGATGAAGAAATCCCAAATGTTATTCGTACATTGCTTGAGAAAAATATTCAAGTGTATCGTGTATATGAAGAAAGAAAAACGTTAGAAGAGCAATTTTTAGAATTAACAGGGGGAAAAGATATTGTTTAATTTAGTATATAATGAACTGTATAAAATATTTAAGCGGAAGCGAACGATTATTCCATTTGCAGTTATTGCAGTATTAATAATCGGATTAGGATGGGTTACGGTAAAGTATTTTGAACCGGAAACAAAAGGATGGAAAGTAGATTATACAGAACGTACTGTAGAAATTGAGAAAAAGCTTGGCATGAAAAAAGAAGCTATTTTAGCAGAAAAATCAGGGGATGAGCTTGTAAAAGAATACCAGCTTAAGATGAAGCATTTAGATACGGATACAGCACCGGCAAGCAGTTCTCCACTTTCTTTCATGAGAGATACAGGTTTTATCGTATTTCCAATTTTGCTCCCCTTTATCCTCGTGTATGCAAGTACAATTTTTGCGAATGAATATAGCTGGGGAACATATAAATTTTTAACAATCCGTCCGGCGAGTCGATTTAAAATTTTAACAGCAAAGTTTTTAGCAATCGTTATATTTGCAGCTTTATTGTTTATATTTAATATGATTTTCTCCGCTTTATGTGGACTTGTTATTTATAAATTCCAACAGCCTGCATGGAGTGAGTTTATTTTCCAAGATGGAAATATAATAAAACAAAATATTTTTGTGGAAGCAAGTAAATATTATGTTTTATCATGGTTACCAACGGTTGTGTATGCATCGTTTGCATTTATGATTTCTGTGTTAACGAGATCTAGTGGAGGTGCAATTGGTATTTCACTATTCCTTGCTTTATCAGGCAATATTGCGTTATTAGCAGCCACTAGATATAACTGGGCGAAATATTTATTGCCAGCAAACACAGATTTATATAGTATTTCAAAGAATGGAAGTTTTATTGATGGAGTAACATTCCCGTTTGCATCATGTATGTTACTACTTTATTTGTTCGTATTTTTATGTATTTCATATACTGTGTTTTTAAAACGTGATTTAACTTAATAAGAAAAGCCGTTCAGGGTGCTGAGATGCACTTTGAACGGCTTTTTTTATGAGAATTGTTTAAGTGCTCTTTCGGCTAGTAAAGCAAAGTATTCTGCACTTATAGGCAGTGCCTCTTCATTAATTGTAAAAGCAGGATGATGCCATTCATGTGTACCGCTCGTTCCCATAAAGACGAATGAACCTGGTATTTCCTGTTGGTAAAATGAAAAATCTTCTCCAGCCATTGACGGACTAGGTGAGATGATATTAAGATTCATCTTTGTGGCAACTTGAGTAGATAAGTCTGTAAGAGCTTTATCGTTGTGAACAGCAGGAGGACCTGAAAAAAAACGGAATTCCGTTTTTACACCTAATGCATCAGATACACCTTTAATAATACGCTCCATGAGTGCTGGAATCTTTTCACGTGTTTCAGCTTGGAACGTGCGAATAGTACCTTCTAATGTAGCTTTTTCAGGAATCACGTTCCACGTATTTCCTGCATGAATATTTGTGACACTAACAACCGCATTATGAGATGAACTTATATTTCGGCTTACAATTGTTTGCAGTGCCATCACAATTTGAGAGGATGCGACAATAGGATCTACGCCAGCATCTGGTACAGCCGCGTGTGTACCAACTCCGTGAATTTCAATTTCAAATCGATCAACTCCGGCCATCAGTGGACCATCTTTAATGCCAATAGTACCTACTGGTAAATCAGGTTTATTATGCATGCCGAAAATCGCTTGCACATTACGTAAATGTCCAGCATCAATAACTTTGCAAGCGCCATTACTACTTTCTTCAGCTGGTTGGAATATGAAGCGAACCGTTCCATTTAGGGAAGATTCTCTTTCTTTTAATAAGAAAGCAGTACCTAAAATAGCAGCTGTATGAAAATCGTGTCCACAAGCATGCATTTTCCCTCGTACTTTAGATGCATAGGACAAATGTGTTTCTTCTTGAATAGGAAGAGCATCAATATCAGCACGAACTGCTACAATTGGTCCGTTTTTATTACCAGACACTTCAGCGATAATTCCTGTTTCTAAATTGGAATCAATGATAGTAATATTTTTTTCTTCTAACCAATTTTTTATTGCTTTTGTTGTTTCGAACTCTTCATATGATAGTTCTGGATACTCATGTAAATGTCGACGCATGGAAATAAGTTTTTCTTTTAGTTGATTTGAAATAGATACCATGTAGTATGCCTTCTTTCTTCAGCAAAATATTTATCATAAGTATACAACAATAAAAGAGAGGATTCTCAAATGAAAATCCTCTCTCGTTTATCCCGTATTAATGGGCAGCCCGATTGGTTCAACTAATTAAAGTTTTACTTTATGCTGCGACTTTTTTATGCGTATGATGTTTACGATAACGTCCACGCATTGCGTATGCAATTTGCGGGATTGCAATCCCAATTAATATAAGTGATACACCGAACCATTGTGAAGATAGTACAGCTTCTTTTAAAACGAATACTGACATAATTGTTGTAACTGGTAGTTCCGCTGCACCAAGAATAGTTGCTAAGCCAGAACCGATTTTTGGAATACCGATTGTAAAGGCAATAGATGGAATTACGATACTAAATGTTCCTAATCCTAAACCATATTTCCATAGACCTTGAGAAATGGCACCATTAAAAATAAATGTTGGTGGGAATACAATCATGACTAAAGTTAAAGCACCAGTCATTAAGAGAACACCGCGCGGTAATGAAGGTACTTCAACAGCAACTTTTCCGCTCACGAAAATGTATGTTGCGAATGTAACAGCAGATAATAAACCTAAAATGATCCCAGTCGTATCGAAAGCACCTACTGATTGTTCAAATAAACCACTTGATAAAAATGTCCCTACAAGTAAGAAAATAACAGAAATAACTTTTTCTCTTGAAGGTAATGTTTTTGTTGCGACTGCTTCAATGATAATTCCGACCCAAACGAATTGGAATAAAAGAATAATTGCAATAGAAGCTGGTACAGTTTTTAATGAAGCATAATAAAAAATTCCGGTAAAACTTGCAGATGTTCCTGCAACGAATAAAAGTAATGCTTGCTTTAAAGGAACGCGATGTCTAGAAAATAGAAGTGTAATAGCAAGCAAAATAATCCAACCGAACAAATATTGGCTGCCAATTACCTCTCCAAGTGAAAATCCTTCTGCATATGCAAGCTTAACAAAAATAGCTAAAATTCCATAACTACACGCTCCTAATAAAACTAAAAGAGAATAACGAAGCATGAAAAATTCCTCCCATCTATATGAAGTTGTTCCGTATCGAAAATATATAACTAGAGGGAAGTATACAAAATTAGAAATAAAGGGTCAAATGAAAGAAAAGTATGACATTTTATAGAATAATAATAAAAGTATGATATTTATGCATAATCTTGAAATTATTAATAGTAGAAGTATTATAAAATCAACTTTGTATTGTATAGAGACAGCATTTGAAAAAAATATTTTTTTAAACCAATATGTATATAGACGTACTAGTAACGTGCTAATTATTTGAGAAACTATGTTACCTTTGTTATGGTAATAACAATTAAAGGAGTTGTAAAATCCATTTGAGTTTTTCTATATAATAGAAGGAAATGAAAACGTTTTATTAGAAACTGTGAGGAAGTATGGTTTTTCTTATTACCACGTTGTAAAAGTGATTTCACGAATTGTTCATAGTATTTTTATTTGTTTTTGTTACAATATTTAGGGAGAGGAGTGGAATGATGCAAGATATTAGTATTTTTTTAGCGTTTGGCGCCGGGTTCTTATCATTTATTTCCCCATGTTGCTTACCGCTTTATCCGGCATTTTTATCGTACATAACAGGTATGTCGGTTTCTGAATTGAAAGAAGAAAATGCAATGCTTCGCAAAAGAAGTATGATACATACAGCGTTTTTCTTACTTGGATTTTCAATTATATTTATTGCAATTGGATTTGGTACAAGTTTTATTGGAGGAATCTTTACTGACTATAAAGATTTAATCAGACAGTTAGGTGGTATATTTATCATCGTGTTCGGCTTAATTATTGTCGGGGTGTTTAAGCCGAAATTTTTAATGCAAGACCGTAAATTTACATTTAAAAATCGTCCAAGTGGCTATTTTGGATCAGTACTAATTGGATTAGCTTTTGCAGCAGGGTGGACGCCATGTACCGGACCAATTCTAGTGTCCGTAATTGGATTAGCAGCAACAAATCCAGAATCAGCAATGATATACATGATTGCTTACATACTTGGATTTGCAATCCCGTTTTTCGTATTGTCATTCTTTATTACGAAAATGTCTTGGATTAAAAGAAATAGTATGGCCTTCATGAAAGTCGGAGGATATATTATGATTGTTATGGGTGTCTTCCTATACTTTAACTGGATGACGAAAATTATCGTATATTTCTCAAGTTTATTTGGTGGTTTTACTGGTTTTTAGTATTATTCTGCGAAAATGTTGGAAATACTAACGGAAAAGCATATAATGAAAGTATATTTTGCATATAGCCACAAAAAAGGATGAGAAAATATGAACATAGTTCTTTTATCAAGTATCGTTGCTGTTTGTATGGCTGTCGGTGCGATGTTTATTCGTTTAAAAGCAGCTAAGAAACCTGCAACATTGAAAAAAATTATACTTCCGCCATTTTTTATGAGTACGGGCGCATTGATGTATGTTTTTCCTGAATTTCGATTAACTCCAGCAGAAATGTTAGAAGCAATTGGTGTCGGTTTGATTTTCTCTATTTTTCTTATTAAAACATCTAAATTTGAAATTAGAGGACAAGAGATTTATTTGAAGCGTTCAAAAGCCTTTGTTTTTATATTAATTGGATTACTTGTAGTGCGGATTGTATTTAAAACATACTTAAGTCAATCTCTTGATTTAGGACAACTTAGTGGCATGTTCTTCTTACTTGCGTTTGCGATGATTGTGTCATGGAGAATTGCAATGTATCGTTCCTTTACGAAATTACAGAAGGAAATGGAAAAAGAAGATGGTTTTTATAATGAAAAAGATATGAAGCTAACTTAAAAACTGTATATGTATTAAATAAAAAAGACAGCGTCAAAGGCGCTGTCTTTTTTATCGAAAATAATATGAAGTTACTTTGCAAGTAAAGATTGATAGTTAGAATAATCAATCTTTTTTTCTTGTAGTTTTTTAATTAAAAATTTATGATCACGCTTTGGTGTGGCAATGATGTATCCTTTAATAATTAAGTCTTGTGTAATTTGAGAGGCATTTTCTTGTAATGCAAGTTCTCCAATTTTTCCAGCAATCTTTGATTTTGCAACATCGCGAAATAGTTCTGGAACAGGACTTACAAGCTCTTCTAACAATTGTTTTTGTTCGTCAGTCCATAAATGTCTCGTTTTATTTATGTAGTGTTCTTCCCAATCTAAAATGGACATGCCGTCTTCTTTCGGTAAACGTTTTAAAAATTTTCTGAACATAAAGTATCCACCGATAGACATAAGCCCTAATAAAATAACCGTCCATAATACAATGAACCAACTGAACCATCCCTCGAGCAAGCATATCCCCCCTTAATGATAGCGGTTTTCTTTTATTCATATTATATACAGTGAGATTCATAGAAAGCAAGAACGCTTGGTCATTTTGACCAAGCGTTATAGTTTAAACGAAGTATAGTTGTTCAACACATAAATTATTATTATCGTCTTCAACATACTCAATAATAAGTGTGCCAACTTTACGATCTTTATCTTCAGTTGTGAAAATAGAGTAAGAAGTAAAACGTGTTTTTGATAGGCCGCTTATATGTGTAGGTAAAGAAATGTAGTTGTTATCGCGGAAGAATTCCATCAGTTCAATATCCTCAAATTCTTTTCGGTCAACTTGTTTGTTTGTATAGCGGCGTTGAAGTTGTTTTAAAGATTCATTCCAAGAAATTGCTTTTGTGTCGTATACCATTGTTCTATCTCCTTACTGTATGTAATTATTAAGAACATACGTTCTAATCTAGTATACTCTTTTTATTAGAAAAGGGAAAGCAAAAAATAATGTAAGCTTGGATTTCCAAGCTTACATTATTGATGCGTCCGTCATAATCTCTATTTTTCATTATAAGTTAGATAAGAATAAGAAACAAGATGATATATATAATGTTGAGAGTTTTCAAGGTTCTGTATATTATAGGTGTACTAAAGTGTAAGGGAATGAGAGGCGTGGCATATGTAATTTCACTGCAAGGGCCGATGGCTAGCGGAAAAACAACATTAGCAAAAAGGTTAGAAAAGAGAGGGTTTCGAGTTATATATGAAAATCCATATCCAATTGTAGAGAAGCGAAAAAAATTGAATTTAGATATGAATTCAAAAGTAGGGTTTATTATGAATCAAAAAATGTTTATGGAAGCAAAAATTAAGGAGTTTCAAAATGTGAAAAATTCAGTCGTAATTTTTGATCGCGGACCAGAAGACATTGAGTTTTTTACACTCTTTTATCCAACGATTATAGGAGAAGAGTGGGATATAGAAACTGAATTGAAAGATGAATTATATAAATTAAGAGAATGCCGTTCGGATGCGATTTTTTACTTAGATGTTACGAAAAAGAATGTATATGCTAGAAAAAATAATGATAGAACAAGAAACAGAAGTACGTTTGAGGAGCAATTTAAATTAGTAGAAACTGAAAAAGATTGGTATAAACAATTTCCTGTAACTTATGTGGACACAAATAGATTAACAGTGAACAATTTAGAGGTATATTTTATGGACTGGCTAAAGGAGAGAGGGCTATGAAAAAAATACTTTTATTTGTATACCCAACATTTGCAGAGTTTGAAATAACAGTAGCAACGGCATTGCTGAAAAATAAATATGAAATCATTACAGCGGGCTTAACTAAAGAATTGGTTATAAGTGAAACCGGGTTGCAAGTGCAGCCGCATATAGAAGTAAGTGAAGTACGTGTAGATGAGTATGAGGGGATACTTATTCCAGGTGGAGAAGAAGTACAGTTGAAAGATGCAAAACCTCTTTTTTCAATCATTCGTCAATTTCATGAACAAGAAAAATTAGTGGCGGCAATTTGTGCTGGACCGTATGCGCTAGCAAAAGCAGGCTTATTCAAAGAAATCTCGTATACAGTGACCCTAGATTATCAAAAGCTTGATTGTTTTCCAGTAGAAAATTTTGTGTATAAAGAAGTTGTGCAACACTCAAATATCATTACAGCACAAGGGCATGCATTTGTACCATTCGGAATAGCGATTGCCTCTTATTTTGGAGTAGCAAACGAACATAATATAAATTTTTACGGTGGTAAAGGGAATGTGATGATGGAGAAGCTTTTGCCTGAGAATGTATAAAAGCTAGCTAATGCTAGCTTTTTTCTTTTTGACATCGATAAATGGCTAACGTTTTCGGATCGCGCCATATACCATTATGAAGTAACAATTCATTTTCTACTTCTTCTTTTAGCCATTCCTTCATTTCGGTGTGAAGAAGTGTGTTATCCGGTATATTTAACGACGGAAACATGCTAGAAATATAGTTTACAATCGGAGTAGCATGATGAAAAACGAGAGCATTATGAATAACTGTTTCTTCAACAGTTGGAAAAACGGATTGTAATATCTCTTTACCGTTTTCTAAACAAAATGGAGTGACTGATGATGTTGTTTTCGGCAAATCAAATGCGTCTAACATGCGGTTACACATTTCAACTATACGAGGTAGTGTAACGCTAGAATTTGTTGTAGCTAAAAGTGAGCCACCAGGACGAATTACTTTATCGAATCCTTGAATTGTTTTTTCGACATCTTTCATGTGATATAGCATATGTCTTGCGACAATCCAGTCGTAGCAATTAGCTTCAAAAGGAAGTTTTCCAGCGTCACCTAGTCTCCATTCAATTAAATTATTCGTTTTAGTGGCTTCAGAAAGCATGGCTTCTGATTGATCAAAACCGGTTAATTGACCTTTATGGCCATTCGCTTGCAAAAGGGAAAGGAATTTTCCGTTAGCGCACCCAACCTCTAATATTCTTTCTCTCCCTTGAAGTTGTAAATGTTCAATAACGATTTCATCTAAATTCACTTGTTTTTCTTCGTAATGTTTATGTGTATCGATACGTGTTTGTAAATTGTTACTAACGCTATATTGCCGTTTTACATCATTCATTTTTTCATATTCCACTTTCATACAAAATTGTTGAATCGCATGTGTTAATACATCGGTTTTCTTTAAACCTTCGTAATGGAGTGCGGATTCAAACCTTTCAAGTAATTTTTCTTCAATTCGAAAATGAATATCTTTTCGCTTTTTCATTGGAATCTCTCCCCTTTGCATCTGTTAGTGAGACTATAGCATGCCTGAAAAATTTGTGTAAATCATTTGTGTACACAAATGGAGGAGATGAAAAAATTGTTTGAATGTGAGTTTAAACTATTGACGATTTAACCGTTTTCATATATTCTTAAATTAAGAAATATTCAAATAATTAAAAGAAATGAGAGAGTCACATGCTTCTTCAAGGAACACATCGAATTGGTCGTATGGCCATGCTGTTGGCACTTGCGGATGAGAATGAAAGCCCTGTATTATCCATTCCGAAAGGTTGGAAATATTGTACGGGGAAAGTGGGTTCGATGAATTCGCAAAAGGTTGTCGCAGCAATGGAAACAGCGGCTAAAAGCAACCAAGTTATTGAAACAGACGTTTACAGAGAAACACATGCACTTTATCATGCAATTATGGAAGCTTTGTACGGAGTGACGAGAGGTCAAATTCAGTTAGCAGACGTTCTTCGTACAGTAGGACTTCGTTTTGCGATTGTGCGCGGTACACCATACGACGGAAAAAAAGAAGGCGAATGGGTTGCTGTTGCATTATATGGAACGATTGGTGCACCTGTAAAAGGATCTGAGCATGAGGCGATTGGTTTAGGAATTAATCACATATGATTTGCCCATAGTCTATTAGTTAGAAGGGGGCCTTACTTTTTTAGGACAGAAGTCTGTCTTAAAAAAGATAAGGTCCCCTTTTGCCTTTTTAAGGAGGAAAAATGATGATTACGTTAACAGGACATACATTGACAGTTGAAGAAATGAAGAGGTTATTACTGGAAGGAGAAGGTGTAACAGCTTGTCCAAATAGTATGAAAAAGGTGGCGGAGTGCCGCGAAGTAGTTGAGAAAATTGTAGAGGACGGAAAAGTCGTTTACGGTATTACAACTGGATTTGGAAAGTTTAGTGATGTGCTTATTCAAAAAGATGATGTAAAGGCACTTCAACATAATTTAATTCAGTCACATGCATGTGGGATAGGTGATCCGTTCCCGGAAGAAGTATCACGCGGTATGTTAATTTTACGAGCGAACACGATGCTTAAAGGGGTATCTGGCGTTAGACCGCTCGTTGTAAATATGCTTCTTGAGTTTGTAAATCGTAAAATTCATCCAGTCGTTCCGCAACAAGGTTCACTTGGTGCAAGTGGAGATTTAGCACCTTTATCTCATCTTGCGCTCGTATTATTAGGCGAAGGTGAAGTGTTCTATAAAGGGAAACGCGTTCATGCAATGGTTGCTCTTACAGAAGAAGGGCTTGAGCCGATTGAACTTGAAGCGAAAGAAGGTCTTGCGTTAATTAATGGTACGCAGGCGATGACAGCACAAGGAGTTCTTTCTTATATAGAAGCAGAAGCAACGGCGTATCAAGCTGAACTAATTGCTTCGATGACAATTGAAGGGTTACAAGGCATTATTGATGCATTTGATGAAAATGTTCATAAAGCACGCGGTTATAAAGAGCAAGTGGAAGTAGCAAGCAGAATTCGTGACATTCTTCATGACAGTAAATTAACAACAAAACAAGGAGAACTACGTGTACAGGATGCATATTCACTTCGCTGTATCCCGCAAGTACACGGTGCTTCTTGGCAAGTTTTAAATTATGTGAAAGAAAAATTAGAAATTGAAATGAATGCCGCAACAGATAATCCGCTTATCTTTGATGGTGGGGAAAAAGTAATTTCGGGCGGGAATTTCCACGGTCAACCGATTGCGTTTGCGATGGACTTCTTAAAAGTAGGAATGGCAGAACTTGCAAATATTTCAGAGCGCCGTATTGAACGTTTAGTGAATCCGCAATTAAATGATTTACCACCATTTTTAAGTCCAGAACCAGGACTTCAGTCTGGTGC
The DNA here is from genome assembly GCF_001595725.1 of Bacillus thuringiensis. Classification (GTDB taxonomy): domain Bacteria; phylum Bacillota; class Bacilli; order Bacillales; family Bacillaceae_G; genus Bacillus_A; species Bacillus_A thuringiensis_K. The sequence continues at coordinate 3,498,514 of NZ_CP014282.1, read as the reverse complement.
GATGATTATGCAATATGCTGCAGCATCACTAGTTTCTGAAAATAAAACGTTAGCACATCCGGCGAGTGTTGATTCAATCCCGTCATCAGCTAACCAAGAAGATCACGTAAGTATGGGAACAATCGCTTCACGCCATGCACATCAAATTATTCAAAACGTAAGACGTGTTCTTTCAATTGAAATGATTTGTGCGATGCAAGCTGCAGAATATCGCGGTATTGAAAACATGAGTACAGTGACGAAGAGCTTCTACCATCAAGGTCGTCAGCAAGTACCTTCTATTACAAATGACCGCATATTCTCAACGGATATTGAAAATATTGCGTATTGGTTAAAAACGAATTATTCGATCAAAGAAAGATTAGATGTAAACGCAGCACTATAAAATGAGAAAAAGGAGAGATTGAAATGGAAAAAGTACAACAAACAATTCGCGCGCCAAGAGGTACTGAGTTACAAACGAAAGGGTGGGTTCAAGAAGCTGCACTTCGTATGTTAATGAACAATTTAGATCCGGAAGTTGCTGAAAAACCAGAAGAATTGGTTGTATATGGCGGAATTGGCCGTGCAGCCCGTAACTGGGAAAGCTATCAGGCGATTGTAGATTCATTAAAAACGTTAGAAAGCGATGAAACGTTACTTGTTCAATCAGGAAAACCAGTTGCAATCTTTAAATCACATGAAGATGCACCGCGCGTTCTGTTAGCGAACTCAAACTTAGTACCAAAATGGGCAAACTGGGATCACTTCCGTGAACTAGAGAAAAAAGGTCTTATGATGTACGGACAAATGACAGCAGGTAGCTGGATTTATATTGGAACACAAGGTATTTTACAAGGAACATATGAAACATTTGGAGAAGCGGCACGTCAACATTTCGATGGTTCATTAAAAGGCACACTAACACTTACTGCTGGTTTAGGTGGTATGGGTGGTGCACAACCTCTTGCTGTAACGATGAATGGCGGTGTTGTTATCGCTATTGATGTTGATAAGCGCAGCATCGATCGCCGTATTGAAAAGAGATACTGTGATATGTATACAGAATCGTTAGAAGAAGCATTAACGGTTGCGAACGAGTATAAAGAGAAGAAAGAACCAATTTCAATTGGATTATTAGGCAATGCGGCAGAAATTTTACCAGAGCTAGTGAAGCGTAATATTACGCCAGATTTAGTTACGGATCAAACATCTGCACATGATCCATTAAACGGTTATATTCCAGTAGGTTACACATTAGAAGAAGCAGCGAAACTTCGTGAAGAAGATCCAGAGCGCTATGTACAATTATCAAAAGAGAGCATGACAAAACATGTGGAAGCAATGCTTGCTATGCAAGCAAAAGGTGCAATTACATTTGATTACGGAAATAACATTCGCCAAGTTGCTTTTGATGAAGGGTTGAAAAATGCATTCGATTTCCCAGGATTCGTTCCAGCATTTATCCGTCCATTATTCTGCGAAGGAAAAGGACCATTCCGCTGGGTAGCACTTTCTGGTGATCCAGAAGATATTTATAAAACAGACGAAGTAATTTTACGTGAGTTCGCTGATAATGAACATTTATGTAACTGGATTCGTATGGCACGTCAACAAGTTGAATTCCAAGGTCTTCCGTCACGTATTTGTTGGCTTGGTTACGGTGAGCGCGCGAAATTTGGTCGTATCATTAATGAAATGGTGGCAAATGGCGAATTATCAGCACCGATCGTTATCGGCCGTGACCATTTAGATTGCGGATCGGTAGCATCTCCAAACCGTGAAACAGAAGCGATGAAAGACGGTAGTGATGCAGTAGCTGACTGGCCAATTTTAAATGCATTAATTAACAGTGTAAACGGTGCAAGTTGGGTATCTGTTCACCACGGTGGCGGCGTTGGTATGGGATATTCACTTCACGCTGGAATGGTTATCGTTGCAGATGGAACAGAAGCAGCAGCAAAACGTATTGAGCGCGTATTAACTTCTGACCCTGGTATGGGTGTTGTTCGTCACGTGGATGCAGGATATGACTTGGCAGTGGAAACTGCGAAAGAAAAAGGCGTTAACATTCCAATGATGAAATAAGGAGGAGAAAACATGCTGGACACTTTACTAATAAATATCGGTCAATTACTAACAATGGATCAAGAAGATGGCTTGTTAAGACGGGAAGCGATGAACACGCTTCCTGTTATCGAAAACGGTGCGGTTGGAATTGAAAATGGTGTAATCACTTTCGTTGGAACAGTGGAAGAAGCGAAAGGACTTCAGGCGAAAGAAGTTATTGATTGCGGTGGGAAAATGGTTTCTCCTGGTCTTGTTGATCCGCATACTCATCTTGTATTTGGTGGATCTCGTGAAAATGAAATCGCACTAAAATTACAAGGAGTTCCGTACTTAGAAATTTTGGAAAAAGGGGGCGGTATTCTTTCAACTGTAAATGCAACGAAACAGGCGTCGAAAGAAGAACTTGTTCAAAAAGCGAAATTCCATTTAGACCGTATGCTATCTTTCGGAGTTACAACTGTAGAAGCGAAGAGTGGTTACGGATTAGATGATGAGACGGAATGGAAACAATTAGAGGCAACAGCACAATTACAAAAAGAGCATCCGATCGATTTAGTTTCAACATTTTTAGGTGCTCATGCAGTTCCGAAAGAGTATAAAGGTAGATCGAAAGAATTTTTACAATGGATGTTAGACCTACTACCAGAAATGAAAGAGAAGCAATTAGCGGAGTTCGTTGATATTTTCTGTGAAACAGGTGTGTTCTCTGTAGAAGAATCAAAAGAATTTTTATTAAAAGCGAAAGAGCTTGGCTTTGACGTGAAAATTCATGCAGATGAAATCGACCCTCTTGGTGGTGCGGAAGCAGCGGCAGAAATCGGTGCAGCATCAGCGGACCATTTAGTTGGAGCTTCTGATAAAGGAATTGAAATGCTTGCAAACTCGAATACAGTAGCAACATTATTACCAGGAACAACTTTCTATTTAAATAAAGAAAGCTTTGCTCGTGGTCGTAAAATGATTGATGAAGGTGTTGCAGTTGCGTTAGCTACAGACTTTAACCCAGGTAGCTGTCCAACTGAAAATATTCAGCTTATTATGAGCATTGCGATGCTAAAACTGAAAATGACACCAGAAGAAGTTTGGAATGCCGTAACGGTTAACTCATCATATGCCATTAACCGTGGTGATGTAGCTGGAAAAATTAGAGTTGGTCGTAAGGCAGATTTAGTTTTATGGGATGCTTACAATTATGCTTACGTACCGTATCATTACGGCGTAAGTCATGTGAATACAGTATGGAAGAATGGTAATATTGCATATACAAGAGGTGAACAATCGTGGAGCACGGCCACTATTTAAAGAAAAATGCAAAGTTTATTGATCGTGAAGTGACAAAATGGAGTGAGATGATTAAAGATTGGGAGGAAGGCGTAGAAATATTCGGTGCTGCCTTAATTGGAGCACCCCTTTCTAAACCATCTATTAGTCATTCAGGAGCAAGTTTTGCTCCAAAGACAATTCGTGCGATGTTAGATGCATATAGCACATATGCAATTACAGAAGAACACGATATGAAAGAAAGTGTCTTATATGATTGCGGCGATATTACGATGCATGTGACGGATATAAAAGAAAGTCATAAACGAATTGCAAAAACAGTTGGTCATGTAACGAAAGTAAATCCGAACATGATACCAATCGTTCTTGGCGGTGACCACTCGATTAGTTTTCCGAGTATAACAGGTTTTGCAAACAGTAAAGGAAAGGTCGGAATTATTCAATTTGATGCTCATCATGATTTACGTAATTTAGATGATGGAGGCCCGTCAAATGGTACACCATTCCGTAGTTTACTAGAAAATGATGTCATTACAGGGAAACAACTTGTTCAAATTGGAATTCGTAATTTTTCTAATGCACGTGCGTACCATGAATATTCAATAGAACATGGCGTGACAGTGTATACAATGAAAGATGTACGAGAGCGAGAAATAAAAGATATTATCACGGAAAGTATTGAAGTATTAAGAAATCAAGGTGTGACTTCTATTTATATTTCTCTTGATATGGATGTGCTAGACCAAGCGTTTGCACCAGGTTGTCCAGCAATTGGGCCTGGTGGAATGGATAGTACGACTTTACTAGATGCGATTGAATTCCTTGGTAAAGAACCGCTCGTTCAAGGGATGGATATAGTAGAGATTGATCCAACTCTTGATTTTAGGGATATGACGAGTAGAGTAGCAGCGCAAGTGATTATGAGTTTTCTTTTAGCGAGGGAAACGGTTAGTAAGCAGGTTAGTATATAGACGGAAAAGTAGATCTTTATTTATGTCTTATCAAAAACACATCACTACTTAAATGTAGTGATGTGTTTTTGTGTTAAAAGAGAATGAATGTGTGTGGAACTGTTAATGGAATTGCGGTTTTTATAGTGTATTGTGTAAATTTAATTTCTTGCTTCTGAAGTGTTGACGTGTAAAATAATTTTGTGATAAAATAAAAATTTTGCTAAAAAACTAAAATTGTGTTAAACTTGAGAAGGTTACCATATATGGAGGTGGATTATTTGTTTCAAATTGGCGATAACATTGTTTATCCAATGCAGGGAGCAGGTATAATTAAAGCCATAGAAGAGAAGGAAATCTCAGGAGAAAAACAACAGTATTATGTTATAAAAATGTCGGCTAGTAATATGGAACTAATGATTCCAGCAGGGAAAATATTGAATTCGAATATACGACCAGTTACGGATATAACCGCATTAGCACACATAATGGATATTTTTCAACATGGGGAATCAGATAGATTACTTACGTGGAAACAAAGGTATAAATTGAACACTGATAAAATAAAGACGGGTAAAATGCAAGAAGGTGCTGAAGTTGTGCGTGATTTAATGCGTATACAGAAAGAAAAAGCACTTAATGCAAGCGAAAAGAAGATGTTAGATAACGCATATGAATTTTTGATTAGTGAACTGGGATTAATTGAAGGTATCACAGAAAATCAGATAAAAAGCTTTTGTTAAGGTTCATTACAAATAATGTATTATATCCCAAAAAAGATCTTGAATTTTTTGGGAACATAATTATAGAAAATTTATCATTTCAAAGACATTCAACTCTTTCAAACCACTTTTAGAGCATTACCTCTATTGTTATTACTACAATCAAATCCATTTTTATTTTTTAATTTCATTTATGAATGTTCGAAGTTTAATTGAATACTTCGATAAAATAGTTACTTGATTTTTGCAATCCTGATTCACACTGGCACGGACGAGGAGCCGTAAGGATGAAAGAGAGGTAGGGCTTTCATTGTTTTAGGTATATAAGTTATTATTTTTAGAAGAATACTGAACCATTTTCACTTCTATTGATAAGGTGTTTTTTATTAAAGAGATAAACGAATTGACAGCCATATATGGTTAACAAAAAAGGTTTCCTCCTAAGGAAACCTTTTTAATATTATTTATAGCATTTTATTTTTGGGATATTCGAATTTTTTATTGTAAAGTCGTAAAAATTGACGTTACTATCTAAAAGTAAGTATGATGCGATTATAGTAAGATTTTTTAGGGGGAAGAAAAATGACAAGTTCAAGTAATAAAGCAGCGAGTATTTATGAAGGAACAAATGTAAATGCTGGGGGATTTTTTGAAAACGTTGAAGAAACAAAGTTGTTTGATCCAATTCAAGTTGGAGCTTGGTCTCTTCGTAATCGTATAGCGATGGCACCGATGACAAGATGCTTTGCAGATAATGAGACTGGAGTAGTTGGTGCTGATGTAGTGGAGTACTACAGAAAACGTGCTGCGGATGGAATTGGACTAATTATTACAGAAGGAATTGTCATTAGTCAGAGAGCAAAAGGAAACCCAGGAGTGCCAGGTATTTATACACAAGAACAAATCGATTCTTGGAAACCTGTTACAGAGGCGGTACATAAAGAAGGCGGGACGATTATTGCTCAAATATGGCATGTTGGGCGTATGAGTCATCATGAAATAATTGGTGGTCAAATGCCACAAGCACCGTCGGCTATCGCTGCAGAGGGAAATGTTCCACGTTTTCGTAAACCATTTGATACGCCAGAAGCAATGACGTTAGAAGAAATACAAGAAGTGATCGGTCAATACGCACAAGCTGCGAAAAATGCGATCGAAGCTGGATTTGATGGAGTAGAAATTCACGGTGCACACGGATATTTAATCGATCAATTTACGTATGAGTTTGCGAATAAGCGAACAGATAAATATGGCGGTAATTTAAAACAAAGGTTAACGTTTATGAAAGAAGTAACGGCGGCTGTAATAGAAGCTGTTGGAGCTAATAAAACACTTCTTCGCTTCTCTGCTTTCAAAGGTGATAATCCTACTTATATGTGGGAAAACCCTGAGTTTGCAATTGAAACGTTCATAAATATATTTAAAGAGGTAGGGTTAACGATGATCCATCCTTCAACGATGAATTATACGCAAGAGATTGCTGACGGAAAGAATTTTCATCAACTAGTAAGAAAATATTGGGATGGTACGATTGTTGGGGTTGGTAATTTGAATCCGAAAGAGGCCGAAGAAGCGTTGGAAGAAGGAACGATTGATGTAGCGGCATTCGGAAGACCGTTAATTGCTAATCCAGACTTTGTTCATCGAATTAAACACGCTGAAAGTTTAGTTGAATATGACGCGAAAGAGCATCTTGCTACGTTAGTATGAATAAAGATAAAAGGAGAGCACATCGAGTGTTCTCCTTTTATTATGGAATTTCATAGGGGGAAGCGGGATGAGTGAAACGCTACTCGTTATTATTAGTATATTACTATTTTTAATGTTGCTTTTAATCGTCTTTTTTATCATTACATTTTTTATAAAAAAACGAACATATCATTCTATTTTAAAATTACATCCGTACTTAGGAAGAATGCGCTACTTACTGGAAAAGATAGGGCCTGAATTTCGACAATATTGGTTTGATCATGATACGGATGGAAAGCCTTTCTCACGTTATGATTTTCAAAGTGTTATGTTTTTAGCGAAATATCGCTCTGAAATACTTGGTTTTGGATCAAAACGAGATTTTGAAGCTTCTGGCTATTATATTGCTAATACATTATTTCCGATATTAACTGAGGAATTAAGTGTGAATCTCACGCAAGAGCGGGAAGGTAAAAAGTACGTGATTCATAAAGAAGGGTTATTTTCAAGAAGAGAAAAATTGACAGCGGATACAACGAATCTTTGGCTGTATGAAGAAGATGATGCAATTATAGTTGGTGAGAACCGTAAATATCCGTGGAAGCTACATGGCATGTTTGGTGCATCTGCAACTTCTTACGGTGCGATTGGAGAAAATTATATTTTAGCGAGTGGTTTTGGAGCGAAAATGGCAGGCGGATCGTGGATTAATACGGGTGAAGGCGGCGTTATTCCAGAACATTTACATACAGGAGCAAATATCGTTGCACAAATTGGTCCAGGGTTATTTGGATATCGTGATGAGGACGGTAATTTTTCAATGGAAAAATTCATGGAGAAAGCGAAAGAAAGTAATATTAGAGCATTCGAATTGAAATTTGGGCAAGGTGCTAAAATACGTGGTGGTCATTTAGAGGGGCAAAAAGTAAATGAGAAAATTGCTTTTGTTCGCAACGTCCGAAAGGGAGAGACGATTAATTCACCGAATCGATTTTCATTTTTAAAGAATGCAGCGGATACACTTTGTTTTATTCAACAGTTGCAAGAAAGCGGCGGTAAACCAGTTGGAATGAAAATTGTAATTGGTCAGCAGAAGCCTTTGGAAGATTTAATAAAAACAATGAAAGAACTAAACATTTACCCAGATTTTATTACAATAGACGGTTCAGAAGGTGGGTCAGGGGCAACGTATAAATCGATGGCAGATTGTATGGGACTGCCGCTTATCCCAGCATTACTTACATTTATCGATACAGCAAATCATTATGGTGTCCGTAACAAGTTTAAAGTATTTGCATCGGGTAAATTAATAACACCAGATAAAGTAGCGATTGTTTTAGCGATTGGAGCGGATGCTGTAAGTTCAGCCCGCGGATTTATGATGGCAAGCGGCTGTATTATGGCCCTTCAATGTAATTCTGGCCAATGTCCATCTGGTGTAGCCACGACGAATCCACATTATCAAAAAGCATTAGATCCGTATGAGAAGAAGTGGCGAGTCATGAATTATATTATTAGTATGAGATATAGTTTATTTTCATTAGCGGCAGCGGCGGGAGTGAAGAGCCCGCGCTATTTAACTAGAGAGCATATTGTGTTTAAAGACGAGGTGGGGAGAGTAATTCCTCTTTCGGAGTTGTTTCCTATAGTAAATCAAACCTAAAAGTATATTTGATATGTAAGATTTTTTAGAGGAATACTCATATTTTGGGGAAAATTAGGAGTATAATAGGGAAGTGTTTTTTAAAATGACTATTTTTAGGGAGAGATTCACTTGCAGCAAGGTTCTTACAGTATTACAATTTTTTTACTCGTCATAGGGCTCGTTATATTTAGACGCATGCGCTCTACGAATCGACCAATTAATAATAAAGGAAGACGACTACTATTGCCATTATTTTTCTTATTACCAGGTTTTTCTTTATATGCAGCACCGATACAACTTGCTGATTGGAAAATTGGTATAGCTGCTGGGATCGGATTGTTATTGTCAATTCCACTTATTATTTTAAGTGGGTATGAAGTCAGAGAAGATGGTCAAATTTATGCAAAAAAAGTATCGCTTTTATTGCTACATTTTTAGTTATCGTTCTTTTACGTGCTTATTTTAGAAGACATTTACAAGGGTTAGATCCAAAGTCAATCGGTATTCTTTTCTACACTCTTGCGGTTTGTTATATAGTACCTTGGTGTATTGGATGCTATATGAAATTTCGTAAAGTATATGTAGAGAAAGAGAAAATTGAGACGTCAATAAGCTAAAAGTCATACATTTTTGTGGCTTTTTCTTTTAAAATTTATCGGGTAAACAGATGAAAATAAGGTGTGAAAAAACACTGTTTAATTTTCTGAATATTTTTGCTTTAAATTCTTGAAAAATCATTGTAATCCACTGGGATAAAGGCGTTTATAAAGGTTTTCACATGTAATGAAAAGTGCTCGTTCACTTGAAAGAACAAAAAATGTTTGTTAAGGTAGGGAACCATAAGCGAAAACAAGAAAATAGAAAAAGTCATTTTTCGAAATTTTGAATGGCTTATGGACTAAGGGAGAGATTTGGTGAAGATTGAAATTATGGTTTCGCTTGCTATTTATATGGCAGGTATGTTGTATATCGGATATTGGTCTTATAAGAAGACATCCAATTTATCAGATTATATGTTAGGCGGAAGGGGACTCGGTCCAGCAGTTACAGCTTTATCAGCTGGTGCTTCTGACATGAGTGGTTGGATGCTAATGGGATTACCTGGTGCGATGTATGCAACAGGATTATCAAGTGTATGGATTGCGATAGGTTTATTAATAGGTGCTTATGCAAACTATTTAATCATTGCCCCGCGTTTACGAACGTATACAGAAGTGGCAAATGATTCAATTACGATTCCAGACTTTTTAGAAAATCGGTTTAAAGATCGTACGAAAATACTTCGTTTTGTCTCCGCTATCGTCATTTTAGTATTTTTCACATTTTATGCGTCGGCTGGTTTAGTTTCAGGTGGACGTTTGTTTGAAAATTCTTTTAACCTTGATTATAAAATTGGTTTATTTGTAACAGTGGGTGTCGTTGTTGCGTATACACTATTTGGTGGTTTTCTAGCTGTAAGTTGGACGGACTTTGTGCAAGGTTGTATTATGTTTATTGCACTTGTACTAGTACCAATTGTTGCTTTTACGGATGTCGGTGGTGTAACAGAAACATTCAATACGATTAAGCAAGTTGATGCATCACATTTAGATATGTTTAAAGGGACTACAATGCTTGGTATTATTTCATTTTTAGCATGGGGTCTTGGGTATTTTGGTCAACCACATATTATTGTCCGCTTTATGGCAATTACCTCTATTAAAGATTTAAAAACTTCTCGTAGAATTGGTATCGGTTGGATGACGATTTCAATTATAGGTGCAATGCTTACTGGTCTAATTGGTATCGCTTATTATGCTAAAAATAATGCGACATTACAAGACCCAGAAATGGTCTTTGTAACATTCTCAAATATTTTATTCCATCCGTACATTACAGGATTTTTATTATCAGCTATTTTGGCTTCGATTATGAGTAGTATTTCCTCACAATTACTTGTTATTTCAAGTGCCGTAACGGAAGATTTCTATAAAACATTTTTCCGTCGTAATGCAAGTGATAAAGAACTTGTATTTATCGGTAGGCTGTCAGTATTAGTTGTAGCGATGATTGCAGTTGTTTTAGCGTATCATCCGAGTGATACAATTTTAACGCTTGTTGGATATGCTTGGGCAGGATTTGGATCAGCATTTGGACCAGCAATTTTATTAAGTTTATATTGGAAGAGAACGAACAAATGGGGCGTTCTTGCTGGGATGATTGTCGGGGCATTAGTTGTTATTACTTGGGTACAAATTCCAAGTTTAAAAGCGACTATGTATGAAATGATACCTGGATTCTTCTGTAGCTTATTAGCTGTTATTATTGTAAGTTTATTAACGAAAGAACCAGTTAAAGCGATACATCGTGAATTTAATGAGATGGAAGCAGTATTGGAAGAAGAAAAGAAATGATTTGCAAAAAGAGTAAACGGTGAATAGCGTTTACTCTTTTTACATGTAAAATGAAAGTAAGGACTTATTGACAATAAAAAATAAGTAACTTATAATAAATCTTGAGTTCGAGATAATAAATGTTCATAATGAAAATTTATTATGGTTATAAATCGAACAAATATTTTTTGTGAATTATCTTGAATTCGAGATAATTTAATAGGTTAGACACCGATACGTAATCTTGTAATTAATATCTCGAATTCGAGATAAAATTATAATGACGGATTTTACTTTGTAGCATGGACAAAATGAATAATGAATTTAAATGTAAAAGAATTTTTATAATGAAATAAAAAAGGGGTGGAAGAAATGGAAAAGAAAACAATGGGAATCCATCATATTACAGCGATTGTAGGGCATCCACAAGAAAATGTAGACTTTTATGCTGGTGTATTGGGGTTACGTTTAGTGAAACAAACAGTGAATTTTGATGATCCAGGTACGTACCATCTTTATTTTGGAAATGAAGGAGGAAAGCCTGGAACAATTATTACGTTTTTCCCATGGACAGGTGCTCGTCAAGGTATTATTGGAGATGGTCAAGTAGGAATTACGTCTTACGTTGTACCAAAAGGTGCAATGGAGTTTTGGGAAAATAGATTAGAAAAATTCGATGTTTCGTATACAAAAATGAATCGTTTTGGAGAGCGGTATTTAGAATTTGATGATCCGCATGGTTTGCATATAGAATTAGTTGAAAGAGAAGAAGGCGAATTAAATAATTGGAGTTTTGGAGAAGTTACACCAGAAGTAGCAATTAAAGGGTTTGGAGGTGCTGTTCTTTTATCTACACAGCCTCAAAAAACAGCTGAATTATTAGAACATATTATGGGTCTTGAGAAAATTGGAGAAGAGGGTGAATTTGTTCGATTCCGTTCTTCTGCTGACATTGGAAATATTATTGATTTGAAATTATCAACAATCGGTCGTGGCCAAATGGGCGTTGGCACAGTTCATCATATTGCCTGGAGAGCGAGTGACGATGCTGATCAGCTAGACTGGAAAGAGCATGTGTCGCGTTTTGGATATCACGTAACTCCTGTACAAGATCGAAATTATTTTAACGCGATTTATTTTAGAGAACATGGTGAAATCTTATTTGAAATTGCAACAGATCCTCCTGGTTTCGCTCATGATGAATCGTTAGAGACGATGGGTGAGGAATTAAAGTTACCGGAACAATATGAACAACATAGAAAACAGATTGAACAAACGCTTTTACCATTTGAAGTGAGAAATTTAGATTAAAGTGATTGAAGGGGGAAAAGGATTATGATGAAACATGTTTTTCAAAAAGGAAAAGATACGTCAAAACCAGTGTTGTTATTACTTCATGGCACAGGTGGTAATGAATTAGATTTACTACCACTTGCAGAAATAGTTGATCCGGAAGCGTCGGTATTAAGCGTTAGGGGAAATGTGTTAGAGAATGGGATGCCGCGTTTCTTCCGCCGATTAGCAGAAGGCATTTTTGATGAAGAGGATTTAATTTTCCGTACGAAGGAATTAAATGAATTTTTAGATGAAGCGGCTAAAGAATATAAATTCGATAGAAATAACATTGTAGCTATCGGTTATTCGAATGGGGCAAATATCGCAGCAAGCTTATTATTCCATTACGAAAATGCATTGAAAGGTGCTGTGCTTCATCACCCAATGGTACCAAGAAGAGGAATGCAATTAGCAAATTTAGCAGGGAAATCTGTATTTATTGCTGCTGGGACAAATGACCCAATTTGTTCATCAGCAGAGTCAGAGGAATTGAAGGTACTATTAGAAAATGCAAACGCGAATGTAACAATGCATTGGGAAAATCGAGGGCATCAATTAACGATGGGTGAAGTAGAAAAAGCAAAAGAGTGGTATGACAAAGCATTTTAAAAAAGAAGCATCTGCTAATCATTAGCAGATGCTTCTTTTTTATTTAAGACTGGATTGCAAGATGAGATGAAGAAAGTGGTAGCTTAATATCAACAATTGTACCTTTATTTAATTCGCTTGAAATGTGTAATTTACCATGATGTTCTTCAATTATTTTGTAACACATCATTAATCCTAGTCCTGTGCCTTTTTCTTTTAAACTATAAAAAGGTTCGCCTAGACGGGAGATACGATCTTCTGGAATGCCACAACCTTCATCGATAATTCGTATTAAGATGAAATTATCCTCTAATGGTTTTGTTTGGATGAAAATATTTCCGCCATTTGGCATCGCTTCTATCGCATTTTTTAATATGTTTATAAAAACTTGTTTTAATTGGTTACCGTCACATTGAATATCATATACGTAATCAAAATGATCCATGATGATATGAACGCTATGCATAATTGCAGTCGGTAAAATAAATGTAACTACCTCTTCAATTAAAGTTTGTATGTTACAAGTTTGGATAGATAATACTTGTGGCTTAGACATCGCCATAAATTGACTCGTGATGGATTCCATTTGTGAAATCTCACTTAACATAACATCGATATACCATTTTTGCTCCTCATTTATTTCAGGGAGGAGCAACGTTAGAAAACCTTTTAGAGAAGTGAGTGGATTTCGAATTTCATGGGCAATTCCAGCTGTCAGTTGTCCGACTACTGCGAGCTTCTCAGATTTTCGTAATAACTTTTCAGTTTCTTTTAGCTCAGTAACATCTCTCCCCATCACGATAAGACCTTTGCGAGAACCGTCAGGATGATAAAGCGGGACTTTTGATATACTTAAGATTAGATCGAAATCATCTCTATGTATAATAAATTCCTCGCCATGAAGAATTTGTCTTTGTTGCCATGCTAGTTCATCAATTTCTTCACAATGTAAAAAAGCTTCTCGGTATGCTTCATTATATTGAATGAGTTCGCTATCTTTTTTCCCATGGTAAGGTACATGATGGAAATTGAAGCAAGAAAGTGCGTAGTCATTTGCCTCAAGCCAGCGCCCTTCATGATCTTTAAATATAACAAAGGCAGGCATGGAGTTTACTAATGTACGTAATCTCTTCTCACTTTCTTTTAGCATATTCTCAATTCTTTCTGATTTTTCAAGCGGCTTCATAATAGCATATACGCCAGTAAGACGATTTTGAACAAAAATAGGAACTAGTTTTGTCACAACATCTAATAAGAATCCATTTTTATGATAAATAGATAAGATATACTCTTGTTGATTATCCGCTTCAGTATTCTTTATATTTTGTAATACTTGCTCAGAAATATGGGCTTCTAAAATAGAGGTAATATTTTTCTGTTCTAATTCTAAAGAAGTGTAACCTAATATTCTTTCGGCAGAAGGATTTATATGTAGAATAACTCCTTCTAAATTTAATGAAATAATACTATCAGGATTGTGTTCGAACAGAGATGCGTACATTTCTGTTAATGAACGATCTTGTATATGGTTTCGCAAACGTCTAGAAATGTTCGGATGACGTTTTTTTTGAGTTGGTGAATATTTTTTACGACTCATAATAGTTCCTCCGTACAAATAGCATCTAAAAAGATTTGTCTATTCATAACTATAATATAGATGTAATGTGTATTTCTATAAAAAATGGAAGTTATAGAATAAATTTTGTTTTTTTTATTTTTTGTAAGGTGAATGCAGGGTGGTAATAAGGGGAGCTTATATTGTTTTATAAACCTTTTGTAAGTTACAGACGGCTGTTTTCCATATAACATTAGGGTAGAGGAGGGGAGAGGAAATGAAAAATTATATTCAAGGGATTAATCACGTGCAAGTAGCTGCACCTGTAGGGTGTGAAGAAGAGGCGCGTGATTTTTATGGGAATATGATTGGTATGGAAGAAATTCCAAAGCCAGAAGAGTTGAAAAAACGAGGCGGATGTTGGTTTAAATGCGGAAATCAAGAAATTCATATTGGTGTCGAGCGGAACTTTACACCAGCTAAAAAGGCTCATCCAGCTTTTTATGTGAATGAAATTAATGAATTTAAGCAAACACTTATAGAGCAAGGTGTTAAAGTGATTGATGATTATGCACGGCCAGATGTAATTCGATTTTACGTGTCAGATCCATTTGGAAACCGAATTGAATTTATGCAAAATAAAGACTAGGTGGATTCCCACCTAGTCTTTAACTTCTTCTGAAAAGTCCTAACACTTCTACAGTTTCTGTAATATTAACGAATGCATTCGGGTCGATTTCAGAAATTGTTAGTTTCATACTTGCTAATTCTTCACGAGAAACGACGGTCATAAGTACACGCTTTTTCTCGCTTGAATAAGCACCTTCGCCATCAAGTAACGTTATTCCACGTACAACAGTTGAAAGAAGTTGTTTTTTCATTTTTTCTGCTTCATTTGTTACAATCATAAGTGTAACTTTACGATGTTTTGTATGAACAGCATCAATTACTTTACCGGTTACATAAATTGAAAGTAAGCTTGTAAGTGCAACATCCCAGGTGAAGAAGAATCCTGCGATTATTACAACGACTGCATTTAAAATAATAAGGAATCCGCCAAGTTTAATGTCTCGCTTGCGGGATAAAAGCATACCGATAATATCAAATCCACCAGTGGATCCATTACAGTTAAAAACAAGACCAATACCAGCTCCGGCGATGACACCTCCGAAGATAGAAGATAACAATGGATCTGTTGCTACGACTTTTACTGGAACGTAGTATAATGCAACAGATAATACAACTACAGAGACAACTGTGTTAAAAATTACTTTTTTTCCAAGACCTATGTACCCTAAAATAAGGATAGGTAAGTTTAATACAAAGTTAATAATGCCTGTGTTTACAGGGGTTACAATCCCTAAAATAATAGCAATTCCGCCAATTCCACTACTTAAAATTTTGTGGGGGATAAGGAAAAGATTAAAGGCAACCGCAATAATAATAGAACCGATAATAACACCAAGGAATCTGACCATTTCTTTCCCGTCCTTCACTGAAAAATTCATATTATTTCAAGATTATATATGATATTGAAAGTTTTGGGTAAAAACAGTTTATTTCGGTAAATTAGATTAATCAAAAGAATTTGAGTATTTTATTATTTGAAAGGGGATACAGTTGTGAAGATAAAAACATATCAACAGAAAAGCCCGTTGAAGCAAGAATGTGAGGATTCTTATTTTTGTAATAAAGAAAAAAAGATTTATGGTGTATGTGACGGTGCAACACCACTTGTCCCGTTTCGTGATGAAAAGGGACATAATGGAGCATACATCGCTTCGCATTTATTTGCAAGTTATTTTACTGCATTACGAGAGAATCATAGTTTACAATTTGCAGTTGCCAAAGCAAATGAAGCATTGCAAAGCAAAATGTTAGAATATGAAGTAGACATGGGAAAAAAAGAGCATTTGTGGTGCACATGTATCGCGGCAGTTCAAATAGTTGGTGAGAAAATTGAATATGCGCAGCTTGGGGACTGTATGATTGTCGCAACTTTTCAAAATGGAACGATGCAAGTATTAACGAAAGACACAGTTGAAGGAATTAGTAAACGAGCAAAAAAGAAGAGGGAAGAAGATCGTAAAAAAGGGTTATCTGTACCAGAAGAACATGTTTTTCAAGATGTGCGACAACAGTTAAAATACAATCGTTATCTTGCAAATATGCCAAATGGTTATTCAGTTGCAAATGGAATGAAAGAAGCGATACATTATTTACAACATGGTGAATTACATATAGATGAAGTGAGTGGAATTTTTATTTGTTCAGACGGGTTATTCCACCCAGATTGGTCATTAGAACAAACTGTTGCATATATAAGAAAGAATAGTATAAACGAATATATAGCAATCATTGAAGAGCTAGAAGCGGAAAAGAGAATAAGGCCAGATGATAAAACGATTATTATGATTGATTTTTAAGAGGAGGCAGTTCAAATGGAAATTAAATGTGTCAATCTAACATTTCAAGATGAATTAGTTCCTTTAGAAAAAGTAAATCAACTGATTATTCACCATACAGCTGAAGATGGATGGGACGTGTATAAAACGCATGAATTTCATCAAAAAGTACGGGGGTGGAGCGGGATTGGTTACAATTATTTTATTGAAGAAGATGGAACTGTAGTGGAAGGACGAGGTTTACATATTGGAGCGCATGCGAAAGACCATAACCGTTATACAATTGGAATATGTATGACGGGAAATTTCGATAAATACGATCCAACTCCTGCACAAGTGAATGCATTATATTCTTTATGCAAAATGTTTATGAAGCAATTTGCTATAAAGGAAAAAAATATACTAGGTCATAGGGAGTTAGAAGGAGTTACAAAAAGCTGTCCTGGTAATCGTTTTTCTATGGTAGAGTTAAGGAAGATATTATCTTAAATATAGAGGAGTAACAACGATGATGAATATAAAAATACCAAATGATAAAAAAGAAGAGCTTGTAGCGCAAATTCAGCAATTTTTCATGGAAGAAGATCTAGATGAAATTGGACGTTTCCAAGCAGAGCGTTTAATAGAAGAAATGATTAAATTAGTTGGACCATTTGCATACAATCAAGCAATTGGAGATGCAAGAAAGCTTGTAAGTGAGAAATTAACGAATATCGAAGAAGATTTATACGTGTTAGAGAAGAATGAAGGAAAATAAAAAAAGAGCCGATGGGCTCTTTTTTATTTTTCTTTCTTATGTTCCTTATATTCATGTACTTTTTCTTTCACATTACCAACTGTATCTTTAGCAGTGCCTTTCACCTTATCCCATTTTCCTTCAGCTTGTAATTTCTTATTGTCAGTTACTTTCCCGACAACTTCTTTTACTTCACCTTTTACCTTATCAATGGCACCTTCTACTTTTTCTTTTAAACCATGATCATGTTTAGTCATACATTTCTCCTCCTTGTAGTTTGATTAGAATGCTCTTTTCATATTGCAAGTTGAATGATGTATCTAGTAATAGCGTATCAAATCTAGTTCGAATATTCAAATGATTAATAGGATAGAAAAGGAATTGTCATGAAATGTATAAAATTGTAATGAGAAGAGAAAGAGTGTTAATTATATTTCTTTTGCAGTCCATATAGATTTCGTATAAGCAATTTTCATATGGGCACGTTCCATATTATTTTGACTGCCGCTACCGAACCTTGCTTGTCCAACTATTAACTTACAATTGGCTTCAATAGCTATTTCAATTCGTTTTTGAATTAATGCGGTATGACAGCCTTTACGTTGAAATTCTGGCAAAGTAGCAGAAGAAGCTAATGAAGCAACACCGTTATTTATATAGAGAACTCCTATACTCGCAGGAGTGTTTTGAACTTCGGCTATGAAAAAATACCAGCCAGGTTTATTGTAGAGAATTTCGTTATTTTGGCGGACGCCATCTTTTGTAAAGGATGGCATATTAAATCCACGTACATAAATGTCTGCAAAAATATCAAACTCATTTTCTTTTAGTTTTCGTATTGTAATATTAGAAGGAAGAAGTGATGAACCCTCTCTCGGTATACTATACAAAGCAGTATGGAAGCTAGATTGATAAAATCCTTTTTGAGATAAGTATTGAAATAATTCAGTTGTACCTTGTGCTGGGGTAATTTCAAAACGACAAGGGATTTGTAGTGATTCATAATAAGAAATGATTGCATCAATCGCATCTGCATTTGTAATACCTTTTACCGTATTAAAAGCAGGACCAGCAATTATTTTTGATGAAAAGGCAGTGGCACTACCGAATTTTTTCATTTGCACTTGCATTGGGTTTCCGCTCATTGTTTGTAGTCTCTCTAATTTAGAAGAGAGCATATCAATTTCTGCATTTTCAATTTCTGTTGCCATATCGAGTGTCATAACAGTAGTCATAAAATTCCTCCGTTAATAAATATATTTCATAGTACATATACGATTTTTGTTTTGAGATTCCTGTTGAAATGTGAGAGAATAAGAGGTTTTTTGGAAGGGAAATGGAAGTGAACTGTCGAAGGGAGTAGAAACAGATTAAAGGTGGTGCTCTCATGAAACAAAAAGCCGTGCAGACATGCTCTAATTGTGGTTCTCAAAATATAGGAGAAGGTGAGTTTGTCGGATATGCACAAATACGGAAAAAGGAAACGATGTTCACATCTTCGCCGGTGGATGCTTATATTTGTACAGATTGTGGGAATATCCTTTTATTAAAGGTAAGGAATTATGAAAGGTTTAAACAGAAACCGTTATGATTATTGAGAAGTGGTCATATCCAACTTTGTATACGAAACGACTTATGTTAAGGAAAATGAATATGAGTGATAGTTTACATATATATGAGTATGCTACAGATAAAGAGATGACAACTTTTACTGTATGGGATGCTCATCGATCGTTATGTGACACATATAACTATATAGAAGAAATTGTGGGTCAGTACAATGGAGGGCAAGTAGCACCTCTTGGAATTGTATTAAAAGAGGAAAAAAAACTTATAGGCACGTGTGGATTTATAAAATATGATTTGGTCACACATACAGCAGAAATTGCATACGCCTTATCTCGAAAATATTGGGGAAGAGGATTAGCTACGGAGGCTGTGTTAGCTTTTTTCTACTATGGTTTTCATGAATTGCATCTTAATAGTATTGAAGCGGGATGTGATTCAGAAAATGAAGCATCTGAAAAATTAATGAAACGTTTGAATATGGAGTACAAATATACAATTCAGAAGGATATGTTTATTAAAGGTAAGAATCGTGATACAAAAAGGTATTTTATATCTAGAGAAAGATATATGAATCAATGAAATATCTTACATTGAAAACTCCTTTAAATGAATTAAGGAGTTTTTTTATTTTGATAACAACAAATGGACTATTAGGAAGCGCTATTTTTATTAACGTTCTAAGTATAGAAAAAAAACGCTATATAACACAATCGCAACCGCAAGTTGACAAAGTGCAACCGCAGGAAGATAGAGATAAGGGCTATGTTTACATACAATTTAGTTAAGAAAACAAAGGGGGACACACATATGGGATTTGGTGAGAAGCTTTTTAAATTAAGAAAAGAAAAGGGGCTTTCTCAAGAAGCATTAGCTGAGAAATTAAACACAACAAGGCAAGCGGTTAGTAAATGGGAAAACGGTCAAGGTTTTCCTGAAACTGAAAAGTTAATAATGATTGGAAATGTATTTGAAGTATCACTCGATTATTTATTAAAAGAAACTGCTGAGCAAAGTAATGAAAATGTAGATGGATATTACGTAAGTCAGGAAATGGCAGAAGGGTATGTAGTGTATGGACAAAAAATTTCTAAATATATAGCGCTAGGATTTAGTTTACTCATTTTATCTACAATACCGTATTTATTATTTAAAGAAAATGCAACAATGTCGACATTCCTTGTCATTATTGTTGCTGTCCTTGGAATTGGAGCGATGATGGTACCTGTAACGATAGAAGAGAGTCGATACAATGTATTGAAAAAGGAAGAACTACTATTTGATCAAAACTTTCTAAAAGAATTGACAAAGAGATATGCGACTCTTAAGAAGAGGTATGCAGCAGTGATGATCGTTGGATTTTGTTTTATAGCCGCAGGCGCAATACCGTTTTTGTTTGAGAAAAAACATATCACTTCAGGAGAATTAGTGCAGTATTACCCTTACTGTGTTGTACTTATTGCTATTGGAGTTTATCTTTTTGTTCGTGTGTTAGGAGTATTAGAGGTGTATCGAATTTTAGTAGAAAATAAAGAATATAGTAATCGTTTTATTTTTAAACTGAAAAAGAAAGTGAGAGAAAAAGTAGATAATTTTTAATAGGAGAAAAAATATTTTTATGAAAAGTTAAGATAGGGGTGTAATGATGTCAAATCTTCTAGAAATTGAAAATTTAAGCAAATCATTTGGAAACAAAGTTGTTTTAAGAGATGTTTCCTTCAATGTGCCGTCTGGATCAATTGTTGGATTCATTGGTGACAATGGAGCAGGGAAATCAACAACCTTTAAAACGGTACTAGAACTAATTTCTAAAGATAGTGGTACAGTAAAAATATTTGGTAAAGAAAATATAAATAAAGATGCCAAGCTTAAGGAAAAGATAGGAGTCGTATTTGATGCTATGAATCTACCGGCTCATCTTACAATAAAGCAACTAAACAAAGTTTTTGAAAAGATGTTTGAATCTTGGGATCAAGATAATTTTTATCGATTAGTTAATACTTTTTCTTTACCTACTAATGAGAAAGTAGGTAAATTCTCGCGTGGAATGTCAATGAAACTAACTATAGCTGTTGCGTTGTCACATAATGCAAAATTATTAATCCTAGATGAAGCGACGGGAGGTCTGGATCCTTCATCTAGGGAGGAGGTGTTAGAGGAATTAAAAAGTTTTGTAGGTAAAAGTAATGGTGGTATATTACTTTCTTCTCATATTATGAGTGATGTAGAAAAAATAGCTAGCCATCTTGTCATTATAAAAGATGGAGAAATTTTATTGAACGAAGAAAAAGATAAGGTTTTAGACAGTTACGCCATTGTAGATGTTGATGAGGAACAACTAACTTTAATTAACAAAGATATAGTTGTGGCTAGAAGGGGACATGGTTCATATTTCAATGTACTCGTATCAGATGTACATAAATTACCAAGTGGTATTGCTCATAGAACCATCTCGATAGAAGAAATGAGTATCTTATTAACAAGGAGTGAAAAATAAATGAAAGGTTTATTATTGACAAACTATTATCTAGTGTATCGAACTTTCTTTCTGTTCATGGGAATAGCGATATTAGGATCGGGATTTGTTTTTTATTTTGGTAATGCTTCAATGTACCGTTTAATTGCTACATTCACTATCTTATTTGCTGCGATTCCTGCACTTGAAGTTATTAAGTATGAGAGTAAGTCGGGTTATGAAAAATATGTACTTACTTTACCGGTTACTAGAAATAACATTGTACAAAGTCATTACCTTTTCTATTTTTTAGTTGTAATTATTGGTACTTTATTATCGTGTGGCATATTTTATGTACATAGTTTCGTTTCAGATACACCAATTGATAATGATATATTTAAGAGTGTTTCTTTAGGAACGTTCATCATTCTTAATGCCGGAGCGATAGCCTATCCACTCCTCTATGTTTTGGGAGCAGAAAAATCTGATGCTATTACAATTGGGGGCGCATGTGGGGGACTTGTTACTTATTTTGGATTACAAAGTGTAATTGGCTATCTAATAGAACAATTTCCAATATCAAATTTAAATTTATCTGTATACGTTTCAATTCTATATACAATATTTGGCGTTATCATATATATCTTTTCTTTTGTTATTTCGGTATTTATATATCGTAAGAAGGAATTTTAGTATATTTCTTCTTAGTATATTCTGAATTATTTCCAAAGAAATAATTCAGAATATACAGAAAAAAATTCGTAATCATTTGTAGATGTCTGTTATAATGAATAAAAATGAAAACGCTTTAAAGGGGGATATAACCAATATGATGATGAATGTACCGCTAACAATTAGTTCTATGATGGAAAGAGCAGAGAAACTATATTCGAAGAAAGAAATTGTTTCACGGACACATGATACAGTTACAACGTTAACGTATAAGCAGTTAGGGGAAAGGACGAGAAGACTTTCCAGTGCGTTGAAAAAGCTTGGAATTAAAGAAGGTGAACGTGTAGGAACGTTAGCGTGGAACCATCATCGACATGTGGAAGCGTATTTTGCTATTCCAGGTATTGCTTCTGTTTTGCACACAATTAATATTCGTTTATCTCCTCAACATATTTCATACATTATTCAGCACGCAGAAGACCGAGTTCTACTTATAGATGAAGATCTCGTACCACTCGTTGAAAATATTCAATCACAATTATCAACTGTACAAGCTTACATTATTATGACTGATAAAGATGAACTCCCAAATACTACGCTGGAACCTGTATATCATTATGAAAAGCTATTAGAAGAAAGCAATCCAAATTTCCAATTTGTAAAAGATATTGATGAAAATACACCTGCTGGTATGTGTTATACGTCAGCGACTACAGGAAATCCAAAAGGTGTTGTATATACGCATCGTAGTACTGTTTTGCATTGTATGGCACTCGGTTTAGCTGATACAGCTGCTTTATCGGAAAGTGATGCAGCAATGGCAATCGTCCCTATGTTTCATGTGAACGCTTGGGGACTTCCTTTCGCTGCTACTTGGTTTGGATCAAAACAAGTTCTTCCTGGACCGATGTTTACTCCGAAAATTTTATTAGAGATGATTCAATCAGAAAAAGTGACGTTAGCTGCGGGTGTGCCGACAATTTGGCTCGGCGTATTACAAGAGTTAGAAAATAATAGTTACGATTTATCTAGTATGACGAGAATACTATGCGGAGGTGCAGCGGCGCCGAAAAGTGTTATTAAAGCATTTGAACAGAAACATAATGTTCCGTTCATACATGCATATGGTATGACTGAAACGAGTCCACTCGTAACACTTGCACGTTTGAAAAGTTATGAAACGGAATTATCGTATGAAGAGCAACTAGAAATTCGCTCTAAACAAGGATATCTTGTACCTGGTGTCGAGATGAAAGTAGTCGGGACAAATGGTGAAGTGAAGTGGGATGGTACTGAGATGGGAGAATTATGTTTACGAGCACCGTGGATCGCTGAAAGCTATTATAACGATGATCGTACTGTCAAAGGGTTTCGCGATGGATGGTTATATACTGGTGATGTTGTCACAGTGGATGAGGAAGGTTGCGTGAAAATTGTTGATCGTACGAAGGATGTTATTAAAAGCGGGGGAGAATGGATTTCTTCTGTCGATCTTGAAAATGCTTTAATGGCACATGATGCTATATTTGAAGCGGCTGTCGTTGCAATTCCTCACCCTCAGTGGCAAGAGCGACCTGTTGCCTGCGTCGTTCAAAAGAAAAATAGTACAGTAACGAAAGAAGAAATATATGAGTTTTTAAAACCACAGTTTGCGAAGTGGTGGTTACCAGACGATATTGTATTTATGGAAGAAATACCGAAAACATCTGTTGGGAAGTTTTTAAAGCAGGCGCTTCGGAAAGAACTTGAGCATTTGCATAAAGAGAAATAATTGAATTTATATTTGTAAACTAATATGTTTAACTGGTTGACAAAAACTAAATAGAAAGATAATATAACTCCTGTAATATGTTATCTGAGAAACATTTTAAGTTTACAAATAGGAGAAGCAAATATGAATACAAAAAATTTAGTTTTCGTCGCTTTATTTAGTTCTATTATGGGAGTGTTAGGGTTAATACCTCCGATTGCTCTTTCTATTACACCAGTTCCGATTACATTGCAATCACTCGGTGTTATGCTTGCGGGTGGGTTGTTAGGATCACGTCTAGGTGCGTTAAGTCAGCTTATTTTCTTACTTATTGTAGGAGTTGGAGCACCATTACTTGCTGGTGGACGTGGTGGCCTTGGTGTATTTGTTGGGCCAAGTGCAGGATATTTACTTGGTTACATCATTGGAGCGTTTGTTATTGGTTATTTAATTGAGCGTTTACGTGAAGTTTCTATTATAAAAGTATTATGTATTAATATAATTGGTGGTATTTTCGTAGTTTATGTATTTGGTATTACTGTACAAGCGTTTTTAATGAATGTTTCTGTATGGGAGACAATGAAAGTGAGTGCTGTGTTTTTACCAGGGGATTGTATAAAAGCAATTATTGCGGCAGTTCTCGTAACAAAATTACATCGTTCATTGAAACATATTATTACACCCGCTTTAAAGAATGGAAAATATACAAATGCGGGATGATAAAGGGAAGAAACACGTTTATTGCGTGTTTCTTTTTATTATTTTTGTAAAGAAAGGACATCTCATATGGGGATTACAAAAGAATATAAAAAGCATGCCTCTTTACAACCAAATAAAATAGCGATAAAGGAAAATGATAGAGTTTTAACATATAAAGAGTGGTTTGAATCAGTTTGTAAAGTAGCAAGCTGGTTAAATGAAAAAAAATTGAAGAATAAAACGATAGCAATCCTATTAGAAAATCGTATAGAGTTTTTACAACTATTTTCTGGTGCCGCTATGGCCGAGTGGGTTTGTGTTCCGTTAGATATAAAGTGGAAACAAGATGAGCTCAGAGAAAGAATTGAAATTAGTAATCCGGATATGATTGTGACAGAACGATATAAGGTGAATGATCTATTGGATGAAGAAGGAAGAGTAATTGAAATTGATGAGTGGAAAAGAATGATAGAGAAATATCTTCCTACATATTCCACTGTAGAAAGTGTACAACATGCTCCTTTTTATATGGGATTTACATCAGGATCAACAGGAACAGCAAAAGCATTTTTACGTGCACAACAATCGTGGGTTCATAGTTTTGATTGTAATGTACATGACTTTTATATGAAAAGGGAGGATTCGATTTTAATAGCTGGGACGCTCGTTCATTCTCTTTTCTTATACGGGGCAATAAGTGCATTATATGTAGGACAAACGGTGTACATTATGAGAAAGTTCATTCCAAATCAAGTACTAGATAAGTTAGAAACTGAAAATATATCAGTTATGTATACAGTTCCGACAATGCTTGAATCTTTATATAAAGAAAATAGAGTAATAGAAAATAAAGTGAAAATTATTTCGTCAGGAGCGAAATGGGAAGCTGAAGCGAAAGAAAAAATAAAGAATATATTTCCTTATGCGAAAAGATATGAATTTTATGGTGCATCAGAGTTAAGTTTTGTAACAGCACTAGTCGATGCAGAAAGCGAAAGAAGGCCAAATTCAGTAGGAAAACCTTGTCATAATGTGCAAGTTCGAATATGTAATGAAGCAGGCGAAGAAGTACAAAAAGGTGAAATAGGAACTGTTTATGTGAAAAGTGATCAGTTTTTTATGGGATACATAATAGATGGGGTTTTAACACGGGAGTTGAATGCAGAAGGCTGGATGACAGTGCGAGATGTAGGCTATGAAGATGAAGAAGGTTTTATATATATTGTTGGTAGAGAGAAGAATATGATTTTATTTGGAGGAATCAATATTTATCCAGAAGAAATAGAAAGTGTATTACATGAACACCCAGCTGTCGATGAAATAGTTGTAATTGGTGTGAAAGATAGTTACTGGGGTGAAAAGCCCGTCGCGATCGTAAAAGGAAGTGCTACGAAACAACAATTAAAGAGTTTTTGCTTACAGAGATTATCCTCGTTTAAAATACCGAAAGAATGGCATTTTGTAGATGGAATACCTTATACAAATAGTGGGAAAATCGCTCGTATGGAAGCAAAAAGTATGATTGAAAACCGGGAGGAAATATATGAATAGAGCAGTTATTGTAGAGGCGAAAAGAACACCTATTGGTAAGAAGAATGGGATGTTAAAAGAGTATGAAGTTCAGCAATTAGCAACGCCGCTTCTTACGTTTTTAAGTAAAGGGATTGAGAGGGAAATAGATGATGTCATATTAGGTAATGTTGTTGGGCCAGGAGGGAATATTGCGAGACTATCTGCTTTAGAGGCGGGACTTGGCTATCATATTCCTGGTGTAACGATTGATCGGCAATGTGGTGCTGGTTTAGAAGCAATTCGAACTGCGTGTCATTTCATTCAAGGCAGAGCAGGTAATTGCTATATTGCAGGAGGAGTAGAGAGTACAAGTACGTCACCTTTTCAAAAAAGAGCAAGATTTTCACCTGAAACAATTGGTGATCCTGACATGGGAGTAGCGGCTGAATATGTTGCAAATCGTTATAACATAACGAAAGAAATGCAAGACGAGTACGCTTGTCTTAGTTATAAGCGGACATTGCAAGCATTAGAAAAAGGCTATATACATGATGAAATATTTTCTTTTAATGGATTATTAGATGAATCTATAAAGCCAGAAATGAATTATGAACGAATCATTAAAAGAACAAAGCCCGCATTTTTACAAAATGGAACAGTGACGGCAGGTAATTCATGTGGTGTAAATGATGGGGCATGTGCTGTTCTTGTAATGGAAGAGGGACAAGCCCTAAAGTTAGGTTATAAACCTGTACTTCGTTTCGTTCGTAGTGCTGTAGTTGGAGTAGATCCCAATCTTCCAGGAACTGGTCCAATATTTGCGGTGAACAAATTATTAAACGAAATGAATATGAAAGTAGAGGACATCGATTATTTTGAAATAAATGAAGCATTCGCCTCAAAAGTTGTAGCTTGTGCAAAGGAGTTACAAATTCCGTATGAAAAATTAAATGTAAATGGTGGGGCAATTGCGCTCGGTCATCCGTACGGTGCATCTGGGGCTATGCTTGTAACACGTTTATTTTATCAGGCGCAAAGAGAGAATATGAAATATGGAATTGCTACATTAGGAATTGGAGGCGGGATAGGGGTTGCGCTATTATTTGAGAAAGTAGAAGACTAGAAAGGAACTAGTTTTCTACTTTTTGAGGAACATAAACATTGCTACCAGGTTTTGCTTTTATTTCATTCCAAGCAGCAATCGCATCAGCTTTTGCTTTTCCTTTATTATTTGGATCTTCGAAAAAGTCACGAGTAAAGCGATTGTATTCAAATTGTGCACCGATAGTTGTTTTGTATGTAGGGTCTTTTTTTCGTTCGTTTTCTTCATGCCAAAAAGCTACCGCGTCTTCATATGTTTTTCCAACATTCTCTTTAAAAAATTTTTGAAGAGCTACTGTAAAGCGGAAGTTTGTTCCGATTTTTTCTTTGAAAAAAGCACGAACATCTTCGCTACAGCGGTGATTTTTAGTAATAATCGTTTGAAGAGAAAGGTCTTTATAAGAGAGGGGAGCTTTGCTCACTTTTTGCACAGAGCTGTTTTTTAAGACTTTCCCCGTAGTTAAATAATGTGAGATACGCTCGGTTATTTCGGTCTTAGAGCCACTAGCTGGCAAACCATGCTCGCGACAAAATGTTTGCAGTTCTGCTTTTAACCAATAATAGTTTTGAAAATCTTTAAGTGATATAGATTTTGTTAAAGGTGGACGCATGAATGTAACAACTACTTTCTTCCATAATTTTCTTCAATTATAAAACGTATGTTCTTTTTATGGAAGGGTTAATTTGTAAATATAATGGGAAGAGGAGATTGCATATGGAAAATGTAATGCAAGTTCGTATTACGGGAATTTTAATTGAAGATGAAAAAAAGTATTGCTAGTAAAGCAAAAAGTGGCTAATCGCGATTGGTCTTTACCTGGAGGAAGGGTAGAGAATGGTGAAACGTTAGAAGAAGCGATGATTCGAGAAATGAGAGAAGAAACGGGATTAGAAGTTAAAATTAAGAAGCTACTCTATGTTTGTGATAAACCAGATGCTAGTCCATCTTTGTTACATATTACGTTTCTGCTTGAAAGGATTGAAGGTGAAATTACACTACCTTCTAACGAGTTCGATCATAATCCGATTCATGATGTGCAAATGGTACCGATTAACGAATTAAGTTATTATGGTTTTTCGGAAACTTTTATCAATCTTATAAGTGGCGGTTTTGCAAATGCAGGAAGTTATCAAGGGTTAAAACGAAATATAGGCCTGTAAATATAGTTGAAGGATAGCCGTTAGCTATCCTTCATAAACATGTTTTACACTGCTGACTGTAAAGAAGAAACAAGCTGATTTAAAAACTCGTCCCCGTTCATCACCGCTTTTCCGCCGCCGCGTGCACTCTTTTTATTTCCGCCACCTTTTCCTTCAATTGCAGGAAGAGCATCTTTTAAAAGAGCATTCATATCGAGCGTTACTGTTTTTCCGCAAGCGAGAATACATTGTAGTTTGTCATCATTTTCAATAACGAAATACGTAATTGCATGCTCTTGTTGTTCTGTAATGATAGCTGATAGTTTTGCAATTTCTTGCATAGAACGATCTGTAAATGCTTTAGAAATAAGTAACCCAGCATGTATTTCGGTGGGCTGTTGCAGTAATTCATTTGCCTCTGCAAATAATAATTTTTCATTCATTGTTTGTATTGTTTTTTCGTTTTCCTTTTGAGCGGTAAGAAGCTGTGCTACTTTTGCTGGGATATCAGTTTCGCTACTGTTTAATTGTTTGGAAACATCTTTTATAATTTGTTGCTGTTGCCCCATTAATTTAAGTGTACGCCAACCAGCGATAAAGGTTAAGCGTATACCACCTTTATTGCGCTCCCATCCTAGTACTTGAATAGGACCAACTTCACCAGTGCATTTCGGATGGGTTCCACCACAGCCGTTGTAGTCGTAATTTTCGATAATAACAACACGTATATTCTCTGTCATAGTCGGTTCTTTACGAAGGGGCAATGTTTTCGCTTCTTCTAAGTTCATCCACTCTATACAGATTGGATGGTTTTCAAAAACTATATTGTTTGCAATTTGTACTGCTTTTTCAACCGTTTCTGCATGTAAATTTTCTGTTTCTAAATCAATTGTTACCGTTTCTTTACCAAGATGGAATCCAATCGTAGGTATGTTAAAATAATCCCAAAAAGCAGCAGATAAAATGTGCTGAGCCGCATGTTGTTGCATATGATCAAAACGGCGCTCCCAATTAATTTTACCTTCTACGTCTTCTGTATGTAATTGTTCTGCGATGTAGTGACGAATTTCTCCGTTTATCTCTTCTACATTGATTACATTTATATCATTTAATGTACCAGTATCATATGGTTGTCCGCCACCTGTCGGATAAAATGCTGTTTCATTCAAAACAACGTATAAGTTACCATCTTTATCATAATCTTGCTTTATAATTTTAGTAGTAAAGTCTTGCTTATAAGCGTCAGTGTAATATAATTTGTGTTCCAATTTTCTTTCTCCTCTCGCATTAACTAGTTTCATTGTAAAGCAATTGAAATTAGTTTCCTAATATTTCAGAAGAAAGAAACTATTTTTAGAATTTTCTTGCTATAATAAGGGAAAGAAAATGCGGGGGTGGAATAAATATGTTATATGAAAACGGCGTAGATAAACTGCTTAGTTTAAGCAGAAATATTTCCGAATTATATCGAGAATTAAACGAAATGACCCGGATTTTAACGGATTGTAATCGAGAAAGTGTGAAGTTTGATCGATTATATGTAAAAGAGTTACTTTGGAAGAAAGAAGATGTAATAGAGAAATATGACCAGCTACTTGTACAACTTTGTATTAACGAATGCTTTGATCTAAAAAGTGTCATTACAGGGGAATATAAGTATACATATGAAGAAGTAGAAAACATCGTTTTACAATTTAATGAAAAGTATAATGTCGTAATCTTAATTAAAGATGTGTGTAAAGAATTACAATTCACATATGGAATTGATATGGACATAACGAGAACAACTCGGGTATCAACAGCTCAAGTATAGAAAAAGGAAAAGAAAGCAGATCCTTTGCTTTCTTTTTTTGTGAAAATAGAGAGAGTAGGTTTAACGATGAAGGGGAAGTTACAGCATATTCATCCGCTTGGAATGAGTATTATTTTAGGGACATTGTTTGCTAGGTTTGCAACTTCAATGAGTATCCCTTTTTTAGCGATTTATTTAACGACTGTTAAAGGTGTATCAGCTGGAATGACTGGTGCTATTATCGGAACGAGTGCACTTGTTGGCGTTTTTGCTAGTTTTATCGGAGGGAATTTATCAGATCGATTTGGCCGGAAAACGATTATGCTCTGGTCCATGATTGTTTGGATTTTTGTGTTTATAGGTTTTTCACTTGCGGATCATGTTTTAAGTTTCTTTTTATTAAACGCTTTAAATGGATTATGTAGGTCGTTTTTTGAGCCAACATCAAGAGCATTATTATCAGATTTAACAAAGCCTGAGTATCGGTTACTCGTCTATAACTTACGATACGGTGCAATAAATGTTGGAGTTGCAATTGGACCAATTGTTGGATTACAGATTGGAAGTGCAAAATCAACAATTCCTTTTTTAGTAGCAGCTGGGGTATATATTCTATATACAGCTATATTAGCGTTCCAATTTAAGAAGTATCCAATGGAAAAAAAGAAAGTGAGGACAGAAAAACCTGTTACAATGCTAAATGCAATGCGTATATTGCGAAAAGATATAGTATTTTTAGTTGCTTTAGTCGGTATTATTTTGAGTAATTGCGGTTTTTCACATTTAACGACGACAGTATCTCAATATTTTGCAAATGCATATATATTTGAGGATGGAGTGAAGCTATTCTCATATATGCTCGCTTTAAATGCAATTGTTGTAGTGATTATCCAATACCCTGTTATTCAAATGTGCAAAAAGTATACACCGTTAACATCAATTATGGTGGGGACTTTATTTGTGAGCGGAGGATTGTTTGGCTTTGGAATAGTAGAATCTATGCTAGGTGCTGCCGTTTGTACAATTATTTTTACAATTGGAGAAGTATTAATGTTTTCAATGACGGATGTATTTATTGATGATATTGCTGTTGCGCATCTAAAAGGAACATACTTCGGTGCGATGGGCTTTTCGGGAATTGGAGCAGTAATAGGTCCGTGGTTTGGAGGAGTACTTCTCGATTACTACGGGTACCAAAATGGGTTTGCAGTATTTTCAGCACTAGCTATATTTTCAACTGTCGCATTTCCTGTGCTTTTAGTTACAAAAGGTTTATTGAAAAAAAGATATGATAGAAATTCTAATATAGAAATGCATGCGAAATAACATAAGCCCCAGTAACCAACTGGGGCTTAGTTTGTATTATATTAACTCTTAATTTGAAAAAAGAACTTTCTTTTCATGCTTATCAGCAACTTCATTTTTGGAAATATGAATGGCTAAAAATCCGTTTTCTAAGCAGGCTAGCATCTTTTTGTAAATGATAGTAGTAGGTAAAGGGATTGTTCGTTGTAAGGAAATGTTTTTATGAAGTATGCAAATAGCTAGGCCTGTCTCTAACTTTTTAATGAGTACATTTTGTTCTGAAACATTTTGTACATCTGTTTCCAAAATATATTCTTCTTCAGTTTCACAAAGGTCGATGTGAATTTGATTTGGAAAGCTAAAGTTACTATAAGAATCGGAACAAAATTGATCCATCCATTCTTCGAAACCATCAACATGAAAAAGACAATTCTTCTTTTTCTTGCCCATGTAAGACACCCTCCGTAAAATATCAATTCATATCATGTTATGCATGAATGAAACAGAGGTGAAGAATAAATGATGAAATACAAACATTTTATGTTGAATGTGCACTGTATGTGAATGTTTTTTATTACATATCATGATGTGCATGTTTTTTTTGGCGTGAATGGTTACGGTTTTTTACTTTATGAGATCCGCTTAATGGCTCAGGTTGTCCTTGTTTTTCTTTTGATTCACGGTTGTTTTTACCCATTGTATATGACACCTCCTCTTTCTTTTTAGAATGAGAGAAGTTGACGATTTTATACGAGAATGTTTTTAGAAAAAAAGGTAAAGATAAAGGGGACTAACTATTACAGAAAGGGGATTATATAATGCCATATCATAAAGATAAGCAACAAGCTTTTCAAGCGGCACAGCAAGGCGTTACACAAGCAGAAAATGCATTTAACAACATTGTGAAAAATGATCCAAACTACGGTCATGATTTAAAAGAATTACGCCAAGAGGTTCAGGAAGCATATGAACAAATTCAAAATGCACTAGAGGTAGCTTCAGAAACACAACGTCCACAACTTGAGCAATATGAAAATAATCTCCAAAATATAATGCGAAATGTAGATCAATTAGAAAAGTAAATGAGGTTGTTGTTTATTCGACAACCTTGCTGCTTTAGTAAACGTTATGCTAAAACAGAAAATTTTTCTATTCGTTTTTTCTTTGCTATGTGCAGTACATATATTTCAAGTGGAAAAAGTGGAAGCGAAAATGTTGCTCAGAAAAGAGTTAGAACCAACTGGTTATGTAACATGGGAAGTACCTAATAATGAAAAAATTATTGCAATTACATTTGATGATGGGCCAGATCCAACGTATACACCACAAGTTTTAGATTTATTACGTCAATATAAGGCGGAAGCGACATTTTTTATGATTGGATTTCGAGTTCAGCGTAATCCATATTTAGTGAAGCAAGTGTTAAAAGAGGGACATGAAATTGGAAATCATACGATGAATCATTTGTATGCGAGTAATTCGTCAGATGAAAAATTAGAAAATGATATTTTAGATGGAAAGAAATTTTTTGGAAAATGGGTGAAAGAACCTTTGCTATTCCGTCCTCCTGGCGGATATATTAACGATGCTGTATTTAAAACAGCGAAAGAGGCTGGCTATCAAACCGTTCTATGGTCGTGGCATCAAGACCCGCGTGATTGGGCAAATCCAGGGGTTGACTCCATTGTAAATCATGTAGTGAAAAATGCTAAAAGTGGCGATATTGTATTGTTACATGATGGAGGGAATGATCGTAGTCAAACGGTAGCAGCGCTAGCAAAAATTTTACCTGAGCTGAAAAAACAGGGCTATCGATTTGTAACGGTTTCGGAAT
Organism: Bacillus thuringiensis; assembly: GCF_001595725.1. Taxonomy (GTDB): domain Bacteria; phylum Bacillota; class Bacilli; order Bacillales; family Bacillaceae_G; genus Bacillus_A; species Bacillus_A thuringiensis_K. The sequence goes on along the minus strand of NZ_CP014282.1, from coordinate 3,465,361 downwards.
TACTACGTTATAAACATTAGAAGAAATCCCAAAAGGAAAATAGACCTTTTGGGATTTTTCTTTACTGGTTCTTTTTACGTTTCTTATTATTTTGTCGCTCTGCTGGAGTTAAAGGCTCGTTTGCAAATTCTTCATTGTAACCAGTTCCTTGTCCTTGTGCAGATGCAGCATTCATTCCTGAAATAGTATGATTTGCTTTTCTTTTACCCATTTTATTTCACCCCTATAACATTTTTTGTATGTTGAATGATGAGCAGTTCATAGTATGTATGAACTGTAAGTAAACCGCTGATAGAGCATTTTACTTTATGATAATAGTATTCATAAGGAGCATGAAAGCTATTCAAATTTAGAAACATAAAGAAAACTTATGATAATCTATAAGTTTCTTATTATTTACTTATTTAGAAAGTTGTAATAAGATATTATCGTAAGGTATTGAAAAGTTTGTCTACATTTTATATTCAGACAACTTAGTCACGTTTAACAGGGGGGAAACATAATGGTCAAACATAATCCATTTCAATCACGTGCAACTTTTGAAGTAGATGGAAAAACGTATCATTATTATGATTTGAAAGCGCTTGAAAATGCAGGGGTTGGCAACGTATCTCAATTACCATATTCCGTGAAAGTTTTACTTGAATCAGTACTTCGTCAAGTAGACGGACGTGTAATCACAGAAGAGCATGTTACAAATTTAGCGAAATGGGGAACGAAAGATGTTCAAGATATCGATGTTCCATTTAAACCATCTCGTGTAATTTTACAAGATTTCACTGGTGTTCCAGCTGTTGTTGATTTGGCTTCGCTTCGTAAAGCAATGGCAGACATGGGCGGAGATCCTGACAAAATTAATCCTGAAATTACTGTAGACCTTGTAATTGACCACTCTGTACAGGTTGATAGAGCGGGTACGGCAGACGCGCTTGCATTCAACATGGACTTAGAGTTTAAACGTAATGAAGAACGTTATAAATTTTTAAGCTGGGCACAAAAATCATTTGATAACTACCGTGCGGTTCCACCAGCTACAGGTATTGTACACCAAGTAAACCTTGAATATTTAGCACCAGTTGTTCATGCTGTGAAAAATGCTGAAGGTGATTTAGTTGCATATCCAGATTCGTTAGTTGGAACAGACTCACATACAACAATGATTAACGGTATCGGCGTTCTTGGATGGGGCGTTGGTGGTATTGAAGCAGAAGCAGGAATGCTTGGACAGCCTTCATACTTCCCGGTACCTGAAGTAATCGGTGTGAAATTAACTGGTACACTTCCAAGTGGTACTACAGCGACAGACGTTGCATTAAAAGTAACACAAGTATTACGTCAAAAAGGTGTAGTTGGTAAATTCGTTGAGTTCTTCGGTAATGGACTAAAGAGCATGCCTTTAGCTGACCGTGCAACAATTTCAAATATGGCACCAGAATACGGCGCAACTTGTGGATTCTTCCCAATCGATGATATTTCATTAGAATACTTACGTTTAACAGGTAGAGATGAAGAACAAATTCGCGTTGTTGAAGAATACTGTAAAGCGAACGGTTTATTCTATACAGCAGATAGTAAAGATCCAATCTATACTGATCTTGTTGAAATTGATTTAAATACAATCGAATCTAACCTTTCTGGACCGAAACGCCCACAAGATTTAATTCCACTTTCAGATATGAAAGATGCGTTCCACAAAGCTGTTGTAGCACCAGTTGGAACACAAGGACTTGGATTTAATGAGCAAGAGTTCGATAAAGAAGTGAAGGTTACATTAGAAGATAAAGAAGTAACGATGAAAACAGGTGCAATTGCAATCGCTGCAATTACAAGCTGTACAAATACATCAAACCCATACGTATTAATCGGGGCAGGTTTAGTTGCGAAGAAAGCAATTGAAAAAGGACTTAAAGTACCTGAGTATGTAAAAACATCATTAGCACCAGGATCAAAAGTTGTTACTGAATACTTAGATAAATCAGGTTTAACAACATATTTAGATCAATTAGGTTTCCAAACAGTTGGTTACGGCTGTACGACTTGTATCGGTAACTCTGGTCCATTAGCGCCAGAATTAGAAGAAGCAATCGCAGCAAACGACTTACTAGTAACATCTGTTTTATCTGGTAACCGTAACTTTGAAGGTCGTATTCATCCACTTGTAAAAGCAAACTACTTAGCATCACCACCACTAGTTGTGGCATATGCACTTGCAGGTACTGTTGATATTGACCTGAAAAATGATGAAATCGGTAAAGATGCAAATGGCAATGCTGTTTACTTCAACGATATTTGGCCATCAGCTAAAGAAATTGAAGATGTAGTTCAAAACGTTGTTACATCTGAACTGTTCAAGAAAGAATATGCACAAGTATTTAACAGCAATGAGCGCTGGAATGAAATCCAAACTTCAAACGAAGCTTTATATACTTGGGATAATGATTCAACATACATTCAAAACCCGCCATTCTTTGAAGGTTTATCTAAAGAGCCAGGTGAAGTCGAAACATTATCAGGCCTACGCGTAGTTGGTAAATTTGGTGACTCTGTAACGACAGACCACATTTCACCAGCAGGTTCAATCGGTAAGCATACACCAGCTGGACGCTACTTATTAGAAAACGGCGTACAACCAGTTGACTTTAACTCTTACGGTTCTCGTCGTGGTAACCATGAAGTTATGATGCGTGGTACATTCGCAAACATCCGTATTAAAAACCAAATCGCACCAGGAACAGAAGGCGGATATACAACATATTGGCCAACTGGTGAAGTAACATCTATCTATGATGCTGCTATGAAATATAAAGAAGATGGAACAGGTCTTCTAGTTGTTGCTGGTAAAGATTACGGTATGGGAAGTTCTCGTGACTGGGCTGCGAAAGGTACTAACTTATTAGGTATTAAAGCAGTAATCGCAGAAAGCTTCGAACGTATTCACCGCAGTAACTTAGTGTTAATGGGTGTACTACCGCTTCAATTTAAAGATGGCGAAAGTGCTGAAACGTTAGGTCTTGTTGGTAACGAGTCATTTGAAATTCAAATCGACAAAACAGTTAGACCACGCGATCTTGTAAAAGTAGTTGCAACTGATGCAGATGGCAACGAAAAACAATTTGAAGTAGTAGCTCGTTTCGATAGTGAAGTTGAAATTGACTACTACCGTCACGGTGGTATTCTGCAAATGGTTCTTCGTGAGAAAATTGAAGAATCTAAAGTATCGAACTAAATTATTGAAATGAACAATAAGGAAGCTAACAATAGTTAGCTTCCTTATTTTATGGAAAGGGATGAAACCATTTGGTTTCATCCCTTTCTTTTTACTATAAAAATGGAGGAAACGTCATGACAGAGTATAAAAGAATATTGTTGCCGTTACGACAAGAGAAAATATTAGTAATAGCAGCTGTATGTAGTGGGATAATTGCTGCCATTTTAAATTTATCACGCCCAATTTTCATGGGGTTAATTGTAGACAATCTTATTCAAAGGGAGCTAAAAGGTGCGTATTTATATATAGCCTTGTTTGCGGGTAGTCGCTTTTTAATGTGGGCGAACAATCTTTTATTTGATTATATAAGTTCAAAAGCGAGTCAACGTATATTACAAACGAAACGTATAGAATTATTACGTAACTATTTCTCATTACCGTTTGAAGAGAGTGAGAAGATTAAGCAAGGAGAGTTAGAAACTTTGGTCGTGTCTGATATTCCGAACTGGGTCAGATTATATGGCTCTATATTAATAGAATATATACACGCTATTGCCCAATTTATTGGGGCTTTCATAGCACTACAACATATAGATATACAGTTTATATTGTGGGTAACTCCGTTTTTATTTTTAAGTACAATTGTTCCAATACTGATGGGAGAAAAGGTAAGAGATATTGCAAGCGTTGCTCAAAAAAATCACTCAAGTGTTGTAGAGATGGTGTCACAGTTTGTAAAGGGGATACAAGATTTGCGGAGTTTACAAAAAGAAAAATGGGCAATTCGCTTATTTAAAAGAGTAACGGCACAATCGTATAAATCGGAAGTAAAGAAGACGATGATGCAACATTGTATTGGAGTAGTTGGAACGGTGATTGAAACAGGAGCATATATCCTTGTTCTCATTATAGGTGCACAAAAAATAATGAGGGGAGAAATAGAAGTTGGTTCACTCATTGCAGTGTTAGCGACAATTGAGATGCTCTTTTTCCCTGTCCGTTATGTGGGCGATTTATTAATAATGACACAAGTTGCAGTCGCTTCGGCAAATAGAGCTTTTTGCTTTTTAAATAAACGAGCAGCAGATAGCAATGTAGAAAGAGCGATGGGGATCAGGATAACAAATGTTTCATTTCAGGAGAATGATGGAGAGAAATGTAGAATTCATAATATCGATTTACAAATTCATCCTGGTGAACTCGTTATTATTGTGGGAGAAAGCGGTGCAGGAAAAACAACGCTTTTAAAGTTAATAACGGGCTTGTATAAACCATCTAACGGTAGCATTGCTTATTATGGTAATGAAGCTCGTATGACTACAGTGTGGCAAGAACCACGTTTTTTCCGAACGACGGTAACAGAGAATATGTATTTCGGGGAAGAGGGTTTAGAAAATCAGCTAGAAAAAAATAGTGAACTTATAAATGCAACGCCGATTATTAGAGGGTTACCTGAAGGGAGTCAAACTGTGCTACATAAAAGCGGTGAAGAGTTTTCAGGAGGCGAAAGAAAACGTCTTGCATTATTGCGAGCGATTGTATCAAATCCAACTCTTATTATTTTAGATGAACCGACGGCTGGGTTAGATCCGGGCAATCAAGAATTGGTTTGGAATATGATTGAAGGGATAGGAAGAGATGTAACGAGAATTGTGGCAACACATGATGTAGAGAGAGCGATGATAGCAGATTGTGTTGTTGTCATGAAGAATGGGATTATTGTGGAATGTGGGAATCCTAGAGAATTATTAAATTGCAACTCATTGTACAATGAGTTGCAAACAAAAAGATAAGAGATATGTAATGCTCTTATCTTTATTCCGCTATTTGCCGGGTAGCCCGATTGGTGAGGGCTGATTAAAGTTTCACTTTATTCGGTCTCATTAAGTTGATAAGTATAAGAATTCGGATCACTAGAATTAACTTCTTTGACGAGAGTAAGTTGATTTGTATCTGGATTATATTTAAAAATCTTAATTGTATGTTCGCTATTTAGTAATGGATTATATTCTTGAATAGCGAATGTATTTTCCGCAATTTGTGTCATATTACTGGTGGGAACATTTTCTATGGAATCATGATTTGTAGAAATTTCAACGACTTTTTCACTGTTGAAAAATAAAAGAACGATTACTAAAATAACTAAGCATATTCGTATATAGCGTAGCTCTTTTGTGATAGGGTGTTCTCCCAAAACAATCATCCTTTCTATAACTATTCTATAGTAGTAATGGTAGTCATTGTGAAAAAAGTAATAATGCCGAGGCCTGCCAAAAGGATAAATGAGATTAATGCGATATAGAGACAAATACGTCCAACTTGTTTTTTAGGATCTTTACTAAATAGTGAGATAATCCATGTGATAATTCCGATTGGGAAAAATATAAAACTAAGAATATATAGAAGTATTTTTTCAAATAAATTCATGAGAGCTCCTTTCATTGTAAAATGTTCCGTGTATTTCTAATTATATGATTAAAAGGTAAATATTTCATATTATTTATAAAAATTCTGATTATTTAGAATGTGAATATTTTCAAGCTTGTCCGTATAAGCTAAAATAAGGTATATAGCATTTGAATGGATATATTAAAAGAAGATAAACACGTTAGGGTGATATAACATGTGGCGGAAGCTTATGATTATTGTAGTGTTACTTTGTTTAGCGGGATATGCAGCTTATGAACAGTTTGGTCATAAAGAGCAGGCGGTAAAAGTGAAGCAAGAAAAAAGTGAAGTTGCTATGAAAGAGATGATCGCAAGGAATGGTATTGAGATAGGGAAGAGTGCACCGGACTTTGAATTAACTAAGTTAGATGGGACAAATGTAAAGTTATCGGATTTAAAAGGAAAGAAAGTAATTTTAAACTTTTGGGCTACGTGGTGTGGACCATGTCAGCAAGAAATGCCGGATATGGAGGCTTTCTATAAAGAACATAAAGAAAACGTAGAAATTTTAGCGATCAATTATACGCCTTCAGAAAAAGGTGGGGGGGAAGAGAAGGTAAGCAATTTTGCTAAAGAAAAAGGAATTACTTTTCCTATTTTATTGGACAAGAACATTGATGTGACAACAGCTTATAAAGTAATTACGATTCCAACTTCGTATTTTATAGATACAAAAGGTGTCATTCAAGATAAGTTTATTGGGCCGATGACACAAAAAGAGATGGAGAAAAGAGTTGCTAAATTAAAATAATGGTGAAAAGGTAGAGGTGGAGAGTTCCCATTTCTGCCTTTTCTTTTTCAAGTAGTAATCACTTCATGATATGATGTAAGAAATATAAACGTTTAGAGATAAAGGAGTGTATGGAGTGGGGAATGTATCCTTACCGTTAGATTATGTTGTAATTGATTTTGAAACAACAGGATTTAACCCTTATAATGATAAAATTATTCAAGTTGCAGCAGTGAAATATCGTAATCATGAATTAGTAGATCAATTTGTTTCATACGTGAATCCAGAGCGGCCAATTCCGGACCGAATAACGAGTTTAACAGGTATTACTAATTATCGCGTTTCAGATGCACCGACGATTGAAGAAGTGTTACCTTTATTTTTAGCATTTTTACATACAAATGTTATTGTGGCCCATAATGCTTCTTTTGATATGCGCTTTTTGAAAAGTAATGTAAATATGCTTGGGTCGCCTGAACCTAAAAATAAAGTAATTGATACTGTATTTTTAGCAAAGAAATACATGAAGCATGCGCCTAATCATAAACTTGAAACGTTAAAACGAATGCTTGGAATTCGTTTAAGCTCTCATAATGCATTTGACGATTGCATTACGTGTGCTGCTGTTTATCAAAAGTGTGCAGCTATTGAAGAAGAAGGGAAACGAAAAGTAAATAAGGCTATGCTTGATGAAACTGCGGTATATGAAGCGGTGAAAGAAATACTTGCATGTAATAAACGTAATGTAGAATGGCTACGTTGTATGAACGTAGGAAGTTATTTAGATATAAAAGCTTTTTATCCAGTTATGAGATTAAAGGTAAAAGGGCGAAAGAAATATGTATTAACAGAGATATTAGAAGAAGATGTGAAAGAAATATGTACAAGTTTAAAATGTGAACCGGCGTTAAAAAGTGAAGTTGGTAATACGAGAATTATGCTTAATAGCTTAGAGGATGTTATGAAATTAGAAAGTTATATTTTAGAGCAGTATGATTTTGTATTACAGGCGCTTCATGATTATAAAGAAAATGAAATGAATGCAGATGAAAAGTTGAAAGAGTATTTAAATATTATGGTATAAAAAACTCCGTGTGCAATATATTGTACACGGAGTTTTTTTAGGAGTACTAAAACATAAAATTTTCTTACAAATCTGATTAAAGAGTTTTTTGTTTGCTCATACTATGTAATAAGAAAGCGAAGGAGAGAGGGTGAACAACATGAGAAGAAGTCGCCGTAAATCGTTTGAAGAACTTGTAAATGAAAATAAACAACAATTATTAAGCGATCGTGAGGCAATTGATCGCATTGAAGAGCGCATTGAAAAACGTTATGAAATGAAACTTTTTAAGCAAGCTGAATAATTCTTAACACTAGTACGATACTAGTGTTAAGGAGGCGATAGTAATGGGTAATCCGAAAAAAAATTCAAAAGACTTTGCACCAAATCATATTGGAACACAATCGAAAAAAGCTGGTGGAAATAAAGGAAAGCAAATGCAAGATCAAACAGGTAAACAACCGATTGTTGATAATGGTTAAAGAAAAGGAGAATATTACATTCTCCTTTTTTATGTATAAATTTGAGGAAAGATAGGTAATTTAAGATGGTGTGTATATACAATATTAGGAGGGAAGTACATGCCAAATCCAGATAATCGAAGTGACAACGCTGAAAAGTTACAAGAAATGGTGCAAAATACAGTTGATAACTTTAATGAAGCAAAAGAAACAGCGGAACTTTCTAATGAAAAAGATCGTGCTGCTATTGAAGCAAAAAATCAAAGACGTTTAGAAAGTATTGACTCATTAAAAAGTGAAATCAAAGATGAATCTTAACAAAATGTACAAAAAGGGCTGACTTTTGTCAGCCCTTTTTCGTAATCGTAAAGTTTTCAACAAGTAAACGCCAATTTTGTGGAAATGGCAAGCCAATCTTCCAATAACTAATACCGCCAATGCCCTGCTCTTTCATTAAATTGAATTTACTTTGAATAGACCTCGCATCTTCAAACCAAACTTCATGTTGTACGCCATTTTCGTCAAAGTAATTAAAATGTGGAGCTTGAGCTGTGAAATCATAGCGGATAGGAACATTATATTTACGAGCAAGTGCAACAGCTGCGACAGAGCTAACTGCTTTTGCTGGTGGATTCCCTTGTTTGAACGGAAGTTTCCAATCGAATCCGTATAAGTTTTGCCCCATCATAATTTTTTGGGGAGGCATTTGAGATTTTGCGTATTGAAGTACTTCTTTTACAGGACCGATAGGAGAGATTGCCATTGGTGGCCCGCCCTGCCAACCCCAGTCATATGTCATAATGACGACGAAATCAACAATTTGCCCTTGCGCTTTATAATCATGGGCTTCGAAAAATTTTCCCTTTTGATTTGAACTTGTTTTCGGTACGAGAGTTGTGCTTAATGTGTACCCGCTAGGTAAGCGTGTTTTTACATTTCGTAAAAAGCGATTATATGCCTCGCGGTCTTCGGGTGCTACACTCTCGAAATCGAAATGAATGTCTCGCATGCCATATTTTTCAGCTGTTTGCAAAATGTTAGTAATAAATTTGTTTTGAATCGTTGCGTCGCGTAAAATAACCGATGTTAGATCGGCACTGAAATTACCATTTTCAATATTTGTAATAACGAGCATAGGGATTGTTTGCCCTTGCGTTGCAATATTAGCAATTTTAGCTGTTTCAGTAGGTTCTTTTAATGTGCCATCTCTTTTTGCCTCAAAACTAAAATAAGCTAAATATGTTAAAAATGGATTGATGGCACGTGTAGCATTAACTAAACTCTCTTTAATCGGTATAGTGGAAGGTTGTAAATAAGCGATGGATTCTACAGCTCGTTTTGTGCCTTTTGGTACATATAATTGTTGTCCGACATGGAGAATAGATTTTAAAGATAAATTATTAACTTTAGCTAAACTAGCGAGGGGGACATTATATGTTTGAGAAATCCGATAGAGGCTGTCACCAGGCTGTACATAATAATTATTTCCTTTTGTATTAACGATAAGTGCCTGACCAACAACGAGCGTTTCAGCTGGATTTAGTCCATTGTCTTTTACTATTTCGTCAGGTGTCGATCCATATTTTGATGCCAAGCTATATACGCTATCACCGCTACGAACCGTTACAATTTGAATCATATGCTGGCTCCTTTCAGTAAAAGATTCACTGTTTTTATTTTATTTTTGATGTTACTGTATTATGATTAAATGTATGCAAGGCAGCAGAAGTGAAAGAAGGCGAATACATATGTTTGTAGCAGAACATGAAGTTGAAATCCGTTATGCGGAAACAGATCAAATGGGTGTTGTTTACCATTCAAACTACTTAGTGTGGCTTGAGTTAGGTCGCACGAAACTTATACAAGATTTAGGTTTTTCATATGTTGAAATGGAGAAAGAAGGAATTATTTCTCCTGTGTTAGATTTACAAATTTCATATCGTAAAGCGATGCGTTACGGAGAAAAAGCAATCGTAAAAACATGGGTAGATACTGTGAGCCCACTTCGCGTTGTATATGGATATGAAATATATAATGGTGATGGTGAACTGTGTATTACTGCAAGTACGACGAATATTTGTGCGAAAAAAGAAGGGTTCCGTCCTGTATCATTTAAAAAGTTATATCCTGAGTGGTATGCGAAATATGAGGAAATTAAGAAAAAATAAAAAAGCGTGGCAGAAGCCACGTTTTTTTATTTTTCATAATTAAATTGTGGGAAGTCGTCACCTTCGTTAAGTGTAACAGATAAATTATGTCCATCGAAGAACCATTCATCATCGCCTTCAATAAAGAAGTTAATGCCTTCTTCTTGAATTTGAACAGCAGGGTGTGCAGGATCATCTTTACGAATACCTAAAGAAAGTCCTTTTTGCACAGTACTGCAACCACCGTATTGTACGAAAAAGCGTAGTGTTTCATTTGATTGTAAGTTTAATTCATTTTTATACCATTGTGCTGCTTCTTTTGTTACGGAAAGATTCATGTATAGTTCCTCCAAATTATGTTGCTTTTTCTTTAGTATAAAAAATAACGCAAAAAGACGCTATTAATATGCTTCACGTTTTCTTTTTGCGTTATGTGGGTTACGATCTTATTTTTGCTTTTTTGAAAAGTTTGCTTTTGGTTCAGTTTTATTTATAATTCGTCCGATATTTGCACGGTGTTTATAAATAACCATACCTGCTAATAAACACATCGCAATAATGAAGATTTTATCCCCGCTAACAATGGATGCAATAACAGCAACAACTGCTGTTACCATAGAAGAAAGTGATACGTATCTTGTTGTAAATAAAAGGGTGAAAAATACAACAGCCAATATTGCAAAAACAACTGGTGAATAGCATAATAGTACCCCAGCAGAAGTTGCAACTGCTTTACCACCGCGGAATTTCGCGAAGATTGGATAGACATGTCCAAGAACAGCCGCTAACCCGAACCATAGTGGGTGAATATCTAATCCGAAAATCATTGGTAGACTTGTTGCTAAAGTCCCTTTTAAAATGTCAGCAATTGTAACGGTAAAACCTGCTTTTTTCCCTAATGTGCGGAATGTGTTTGTTCCGCCTAGATTACCGCTCCCGTGCTCACGAATATCGATTCCGTAGCCAATTTTTCCAACAACTAGTGCAAATGGAATCGAGCCAAGTAAGTAGGCAACGATAAATAAAAGATATGTAGTAACCATAAGTTCAGTCTCCTTTATTCAAATGTGTTGATAAAGGGTAAAAAGAGTTTTTCCCGTATATTGTACCATACATTTGTAAAGAGCACATTTCTTTTTTGTAAATGAAAAATTCATTATTTCGTGAAAAAAATTTCACAGTAATGTTACATTTCTCACAGAAACAGTAAGACTATATGTAGTAACATTTTAATCAAAAGATAACAACATATTGGTGGAGGGTTATAAATGTTACAAAATAATACACGTGGAGAAGAAGAATTAATGAAAGTGTTCGAGACAATAGTCCACGGCAATGAACAAGATTTAATGCAAGAAAATGCAAATGTAGACGGCCGCTCTCCAATGGGCGTAATGGGAACCTTCGCATCTGAGAGTGCAAAATATTATGCTGTTGAGAATTTATTGTCAGATCAAGTGAAAAAAGCAATAAATGAAAATATATTATATCCACATGATTTAGATTTTTATGCGACAGGAACGACGACTTGTTCACAAATTCCGTTAGCACAAATGCTTGCTAACGGTTTTCATACGGGGCATGGACATATGAGACAACCGCAAGACATTAAAAGTGCATTGGCTCTTGCGTCTATTATTTTTCAAGCGAATCAAAATATGCAGCATGGTGGTCAATCGTTTGCACTCTTTGATATTGATTTAGCACCTTATGTACGAAAAACAATTGAGAGACATAAAAAACGATTACAATCATATCCGCTTACGAAAGAACAAATAGAAGAATTTGCATGGAAAGAAACGGAAAATGATACGTATCAAGCGTGTGAGGCTTTCGTTCATAATTCGAATAGTATGCATAGTAGGGGCGGAGGACAAGTCCCGTTTATTTCTATTAATTACGGAACAGATACATCAAAAGAAGGAAGAATGTTAATTAAACAACTTTTAAAAGCGACACAAGCTGGACTTGGTAAAGGAGAGACACCGATTTTTCCAATTCAAATTTTCAAGATGAAAAAAGGTGTGAATTTTGAAGAAAGTGATCCGAACTACGATTTATTTGAATTAGCATTAGAGACAACCGCAGAGCGATTATTCCCTAACTTTTCATTTTTAGATGCGCCGTTTAATGCAGTGCATTATGATGGAAGACCAGAAAGTGAAGTATGTTACATGGGATGTCGTACCCGTGTTATGTCTAATATACATGGAGAAGAAACAGCGATTGGTAGAGGGAATTTATCATTTACGTCTATTAATTTAGTGAAATTAGCGTTAATTAGTGGTTCAAAAGAAGCGTTTTTTGAAGCGCTAAACTATTATTTAGATTTAGGAATTAAGCAGCTATTAGAAAGATATGCGTATCAATGTACGAAGCGAGCAAGAGATTTTCAGTTTTTATATTCACAAGGTGTATGGCGTGGTGGAGAAACGTTGCAGCCTGAAGACTCCGTAGCCTCGATTTTAAAACAAGGGACGTTAAGTATTGGTTTTATCGGTCTTGCGGAATGTTTAGTAGCTTTAACAGGAAAGCATCATGGGGAAGATGAAGAATCATGGAAACTTGGGTATGAAATTATTTCCTTTATGAGAGATAGAATGGATAAAGCGACAGAAGAACATCAACTGAATTTCTCAGTAATTGCAACTCCAGCAGAAGGATTATCAGGGAAGTTTGTGAAAAAAGATAGAGAAGAATTTGGTGAAATTAGCGGTATAACGAACCATAATTACTATACGAATTCATTCCATGTTCCAGTTTATTATAACATTCAAGCGATAAATAAAATCCGTTTAGAGGGCCCGTTCCATGCTCTCTGTAATGGAGGACACATTACTTATATTGAACTAGACGGAGCAGCAATGCATAACAAAAAGGCATTAAAACAAATTGTACAAGCTATGGCAGAACATGGCGTTGGATACGGTTCAATTAATCATCCTGTTGACCGTTGTAAGTGCTGTAGTTATCACGGGGTTATTGGGAATGAATGTCCAAGTTGCGGGAATGAAGATGAGGCTAATATAGAAAGAATTCGCCGTATAACAGGCTATCTTGTAGGAGATATGTCGAAGTGGAATAGTGCGAAACGTAGTGAAGAGATAGATCGGGTGAAACATAAATGAAAGTGATGAATATTATTCATGATAGTGTAGTAGATGGAGAAGGATTGCGGACAGTCGTGTTTTTTGCGGGCTGTCCGCATCGTTGCGTTGGTTGCCATAATCCGAAATCATGGAATATTTGCAATGGAACGGAAATGACAGTAGAAGAAATTGTGAAAGAGATTGCAAGTAATCCATTAACTGATGTAACATTTTCAGGTGGAGATCCATTTTTTCAAGCTGCTGAAGTGAAAAAGGTAGCAAAAATCGTGAAAGATTTTAAAAAAAACCTATGGATGTATACAGGTTATACGTTAGAAGAGATACAGAGTTCTCAAAATAATGATATGATAGAGTTGTTACATTATGGGGATGTTTTAGTCGATGGAAGGTTTGAAATTGAGAAAAAAGATTTAACACTTCCATTTCGCGGAAGCTCCAATCAACGTATTATTCGATTGAAAGAGTAAAAAGGCGGGATAGATGATATGAATAAAACAGTATTGCTTGTTGAAGATGAAAGAAGATTACGTGAAATTGTTAGTGATTATTTTCGTAATGAAGGCTTTGAAGTAATCGAAGCAGAAGATGGAAAAAAAGCGTTAGAGTTATTTGCAGAGCATGAAATTGATTTAATTATGTTAGATATTATGTTACCAGAAATAGATGGATGGTCTGTTTGTAGAAGAATTAGAAAAGAATCAGCAGTACCAATTATTATGTTGACAGCACGTTCGGATGAGGATGATACATTGCTAGGTTTCGAATTAGGTGCAGACGAGTATGTAACGAAACCATTTAGCCCGAAAGTATTAGTAGCTCGTGCAAAGACGTTATTGAAACGTGCGGATGGTGCGGTAGGAGTAGCGGAAGAAAATGCTATGTCTTTAGCTGGAATAGAAGTAAATCGTCTATCTAGAACTGTTTTAGTAGATGGAGAAGAAATTATATTGACACATAAAGAATTTGAACTTCTTGTGTATTTAATGGAGAACAAAGGAATCGTGTTATCACGTCAACATTTATTAGATCAGTTATGGGGATATGACTATTACGGTGATGACCGAACGGTTGATACCCATATTAAAAAACTTCGAAATAAGCTAGGAGATAAAGCGAAGCATATCGGTACTGTTATTCGAGTTGGTTATAAATTTGAAGAATAATCTAGAACGATTTGTGTAATTTAGCCTAGGGAAATGGCGATTTTATACTCTCTTTTGAAGGTAGAATGTACAAAAAATACTTTTTTTGTCTACAATGTTAGATAGGAGTATTTTTTTAATTAGATTTCACGATGAGTTCACAAGAAGGACACAAAACGTGACTATACTGAAAATACGAATTCACCAGAGAGGGGAAATAAAACATGGGATATTACGACGGACCAAATTTAAATGAAGAGCATAGTGAAACGAGAGAAGTGAGAAAATCAGGTAGTAAAAAAGGCTATTTCTTCACAGGTTTAGTGGGAGCTGTAGTCGGAGCGGTTTCGATTAGTTTTGCAGCACCATATATGCCATGGGCTCAAAATAATGGAGCGCCAGTATCATCATTTAGTTCGGATTCAAAAGTAGAAGGTACTGTAGTTCCTGTTGTAAATAAAGCGAAAAATGAAACTGATTTACCTGGTATGATTGAAGGGGCGAAAGATGTTGTTGTAGGTGTTATTAATATGCAACAAAGTGTTGATCCATTTGCAATGCAACCGACAGGTCAAGAACAACAAGCTGGTTCAGGATCAGGTGTTATTTATAAAAAAGCAGGGAATAAAGCATATATTGTAACAAACAACCATGTAGTGGATGGAGCAAATAAACTTGCTGTGAAGCTGAGCGACGGAAAGCAAGTTGATGCGAAATTAGTTGGTAAGGACCCTTGGTTAGACTTAGCAGTTGTTGAAATTGATGGATCTAATGTAAATAAAGTTGCCACTTTAGGTGATTCAAGTAAACTTCGTGCGGGTGAAAAAGCCATTGCAATCGGTAACCCGCTAGGATTTGATGGAAGTGTAACGGAAGGTATAATCAGTAGTAAAGAACGCGAAATTCCGGTTGATATTGATGGCGATAAACGACCAGATTGGCAAGCACAAGTTATTCAAACAGATGCAGCGATTAACCCTGGTAATAGTGGTGGTGCATTATTTAACCAAAATGGTGAAATAATTGGGATTAATTCAAGTAAAATTGCACAACAAGAAGTTGAAGGAATTGGATTTGCTATTCCAATTAATATCGCAAAACCAGTTATTGAATCTCTTGAAAAAGATGGAGTAGTAAAACGTCCAGCGCTTGGAGTAGGTGTTGTTTCATTAGAAGATGTGCAAGCTTATGCAGTCAATCAATTGAAAGTACCGAAAGAAGTAACTAATGGTGTTGTATTAGGTAAAATTTACCCAATCTCACCGGCTGAAAAAGCTGGTTTAGAGCAATATGATATTGTAGTAGCATTAGATAATCAAAAAGTAGAGAATGCTCTTCAATTCCGTAAATATTTATATGAAAAGAAAAAAGTAGGCGAGAAAGTAGAAGTTACATTCTACCGTAACGGTCAAAAAATGACGAAATCGGCTACTTTAGCAGATAATTCAGCTACAAAGAATCAATAATCGAAATAAAAGAAAGTCTCTTTCATATTGAAAGAGACTTTCTTTATCGGCTATACTAAAGGAATAGGAGGGATTAATTATGACAATTGAAAACCCAACTCGTACGGAAATTGGTGAAGTGCTAAAGAAAAGCAAAACAATTGCGGTTGTTGGATTATCAGATAAGCCAGAACGTACATCGTATATGGTTTCAAAAGCAATGCAAGATGCTGGATACCGCATTATTCCAGTTAATCCAACAGTAGATGAGGTGCTTGGAGAAAAGGCAGTTTCTTCACTAAAGGATATTAAGGAACACGTTGACATAGTAAATATATTTCGTCGCTCAGAGTTTTTAATGGATGTTGCAAAAGAATTTGTAGAGATTGATGCAGATGTTTTTTGGGCACAATTAGGAGTACAAGATGAGGATACATATAAACTTTTAAAAGAAAAAGACTATACTGTAATAATGGATCGTTGTATTAAAGTAGAACATGCGATGACAAAATAGTGTAGATGTAAAGGTAGAAAGATTGATTCAGCCCTCATTATAGATAAGTAGGGCCGATGAACGAGGTGTTCATCATGAGATTTTTTAAAGGCTGTTTTTGGGGATTGTTATTTGTAATCCCATTTTGGATCTTGATCATTTGGATCATAATAAAGGTTTGGAATGTGTAATCTTGGAATACATATCCATTTCTCGTTGACAAACGATTATTTTTCTGAAATAGTAGCCTAGAGGAATCCTTGTGAGAAAACAAGGATTTTTCTATTGAAAATGGTATATAAAAGAGATAAGATAACTTGCCAAAACTATAGTCGAGGCGTTATTCTATAATAGAAACATATGTTCTGATTTTGGATTAGGAAAGGGGCAAGGAGTTTGGCGAAGCATCAGTTCCAATATAATGAAGATGCGATTCAAGTGTTAGAAGGACTTGAAGCCGTTCGAAAACGCCCGGGTATGTATATCGGGAGCACGGACAGCCGTGGATTGCATCATTTAGTATATGAAATAGTAGATAACTCCGTTGACGAAGCGTTAGCGGGATTTGGCGACGAAATTTCAGTCGTAATACATAAAGATAATAGTATTAGCGTTATAGATAAAGGGCGAGGAATGCCTACGGGAATGCATAAACTTGGGAAACCTACACCTGAAGTTATTTTAACTGTACTTCATGCCGGTGGTAAGTTTGGTCAAGGTGGTTACAAAACGAGTGGTGGTTTGCACGGTGTTGGGGCATCTGTTGTAAATGCCTTATCAGAATGGTTAGTCGTAACGATTAAGCGTGACGGAAATATTTACGAACAACGCTTTGAAAATGGCGGTGTTCCTGTAACGACGCTTGAGAAAATCGGGAAGACGAAAGAGTCTGGTACTACGATGCATTTCAAACCAGATACAACGATTTTCAGCACAACAAATTATAATTATGAAACATTATGTGAGAGATTACGCGAATCTGCATTCTTATTAAAAGGAATGAAAATCTCAATAAAAGATGAACGAAATGATTTAGAAGATGTCTTTCATTATGAAACAGGAATTGAAGCTTTCGTTTCCTATTTAAACGAAGAAAAAGATTCAATTCACCCAGTTGTATATTTCACTGGTGAACAAAATGGGATTGAAGCAGAACTAGCATTTCAATTTAACGATGGCTACTCAGAAAATATTCTTTCGTTTGTAAATAATGTACGTACAAAAGATGGTGGAACACATGAAGCTGGATTTAAAACAGCGATGACGCGTGTGTTTAACGAGTATGCTCGTAAAGTAGCACTATTAAAAGAAAAAGATAAAAACTTAGAAGGTACAGATATTCGTGAAGGTGTAGCGGCTATCGTTTCGGTACGTGTACCAGAAGAAGTGCTTCAGTTTGAAGGGCAAACGAAGGGGAAACTAGGTACAAGTGAAGCGCGTTCTTCAATTGATGCCATTGTATCTGAGCATTTAGCATACTTTTTAGAAGAAAACCCTGATGTAGCTACACTTCTTGTGAGAAAAGCAATTAAAGCAGCACAAGCCCGTGAAGCAGCCCGTAAAGCAAGAGAAGAAGCGCGTAGTGGTAAGAAAAAGAAAAAATCAGAAGGTACGTTAAGCGGGAAATTAACACCTGCACAATCACGTAACCCGCAAAAAAATGAACTATACCTAGTAGAGGGTGACTCTGCCGGTGGTTCTGCGAAACAAGGACGAGACAGACGTTTCCAGGCCGTATTACCGTTACGTGGTAAAGTAATTAATACAGAAAAAGCAAAGCTTGCTGATATCTTTAAAAATGAAGAGATTAATACAATCATTTATGCGATTGGCGGCGGTGTAGGAAATGAATTTGATGTTGAAGATATTAACTACGATAAAGTTGTAATTATGACCGATGCCGATACCGATGGGGCTCATATTCAAGTATTGTTATTAACGTTCTTCTACAGATATATGAAGCCACTTATCGAAGCTGGTAAAGTATTTATCGCACTTCCTCCTTTATACAAAGTAAGTAAAGGAAAAGGTAAGAGTGAGGTAATTGAATACGCTTGGTCAGATGAGGAATTAGACGGTGTAACGAAAAAAGTTGGAAAAGGCTATATGTTACAACGTTATAAAGGACTTGGTGAAATGAATGCGGATCAATTATGGGAAACAACAATGAATCCTGAAACGCGTACATTAATTCGCGTAAAAATTGATGATGCAGCAAGAGCAGAGCGTCGCGTTACAACATTAATGGGCGATAAAGTAGAACCGCGCCGTAAATGGATTGAACGTAATGTACAGTTTGGTATGCAAGAAGAAGGAAATATTTTAGAAAATGAAATGATTATGGAGACGGAGGTGGAATAACATGCAAGCAGAGAAGTTTCATGACCTCCCGCTTGAAGACGTGTTAGGTGATCGTTTTGCACGTTATAGTAAATATATTATTCAAGATCGTGCACTTCCAGATGCACGTGATGGCTTAAAGCCAGTACAAAGACGTATTTTATATTCTATGTATGTAGAAGGTAATGTACATGATAAAGCGTTTCGTAAATCAGCTAAAACAGTAGGTAATGTTATTGGTAATTATCATCCACATGGAGATTCCTCTGTATATGAAGCAATGGTACGCTTAAGCCAAACTTGGAAAGTGCGTAATGTTTTAGTTGAAATGCATGGTAATAACGGTAGTGTTGATGGGGATCCAGCGGCAGCGATGCGTTATACGGAAGCTCGTTTATCACCAATTGCATCTGAATTATTACGTGATCTTGATAAAGAAACAGTTGAATTCGTGTCAAACTTTGATGATACGAGTGAAGAACCAGTTGTATTACCAGCAGCGTTCCCCAATTTATTAGTGAACGGATCTACAGGGATTTCCGCTGGTTATGCAACAGAAATTCCTCCGCATCATCTTGGAGAAGTTATTGATGCTACAATGATGCGTATTGATAAGCCAAATAGTACTGTTGATGATTTATTAACAGTTATGAAAGGACCAGATTTCCCAACAGGTGGTATTATTCAGGGGATTGATGGTATTAAAAAGGCATATGAAACAGGTAAAGGTAAAATTATTATTCGCGGAAAAGCAGAAGTTGAAACAGTGCGCGGTGGGAAACAACAAATTGTAATCACTGAAATTCCTTACGAAGTGAATAAGGCAAACCTTGTAAAGAAAATGGATGAATTACGTCTAGATAAAAAGTTAGATGGTATTGCTGAGGTGCGTGATGAGACAGATCGTACTGGTTTACGAATTGTTGTTGAATTAAAGAAAGAAGCAAACGCCGAAGGTATTTTAAATTATTTATATAAAAATACAGATTTGCAAATTCCATATAACTTTAATATGGTAGCGATCAATAATCGTCGTCCAACACTTATGACATTACCGAAAATTTTGGATGCTTATATTGGACATCAAAAAGAGGTTATTACGAGACGTTCGCAATATGAATTAAGAAAAGCAGAAAATCGTCAACATATTGTAGAAGGTTTAAAGAAAGCATTATCGATTTTAGACCAAGTAATCGAGACAATTCGAGCTTCAAAAGATAAACGTAACGCGAAAGATAATTTAAGTGCAAAATTTGGCTTTACAGAAGCACAGGCAGAAGCAATTGTTTCCTTGCAATTATATCGCTTAACGAATACAGACATTACAGCGTTACAAGAAGAAGCAGATGAGCTTAATAAGAAAATTATTGAGCTACAGGCAATTTTACAAAGTGAAAAAAGATTACTTCAAGTAATTAAAACAGATTTAAAGAGAGTTAAGAAAACATATAGTGATGATCGACGCGCGATTATTGAAGATCAAATCGAGGAAATTAAAATCGATGTAGAAGTGATGATCCCACAAGAAGATGTCATCGTTACTGTAACGAAAGAAGGATATGTGAAACGTACTGGATGGCGCTCACATAATGCCTCGAACGGCAAAGACTTCGGTATGAAAGAGGGTGACATCTTACTTGAACGATTCGATACGAATACGACAGAGACAGTCCTCTTATTTACGAATAAAGGAAACTATATATATCTGCCAGTATACGAAATGCCAGATATTCGTTGGAAAGATTTAGGTCAGCACGTTGCTAATATCGTTTCACTCGACCGGGATGAAACAATCATTTGGGCAACGGTTGTACCGAACTTTGAGGAAGAAAAACGATTTATCGTATTTGTAACACGAAATGGTATGATAAAGAAAACAGAATTAAATCAATATAAAGTTCAGCGTTATTCAAGGGCATTCGTTGCTGTAAACTTGAAAAAAGATGATGAAGTTGTCGATATATTTGCGACAGATGGAACGAGTGATATCGTTCTTGCTACACACGGTGCATATGCACTTATTTTCCATGAAGATGAAGTAAGTCCAGTCGGTGTAAGAGCTGCTGGAGTGAAAGCAATTAATTTAAAAGAAGATGACTATGTCGCTTCTGGTAAACCGTTAAATGGTGATAAAGATCAACTTATTCTCGTAACACAGCGCGGTGCTGTAAAACGTCTAAAAGCATCAGAAATTGAAAAATCAACGAGGGCGAAACGAGGTCTAGTTATTTTCAAAGAATTAAAACGTAATCCGTACCGCATTGTCGGTATTGAAATTGTTCGGGACGATGAATTAGTTTACATGAAGACAGAGAAAAACATTGTAGAAGAGATTGATCCGAAAGCGTATCGAAATAAAGACCGGTATAGTAATGGTAGCCTAGTGCTAGATGTTAATGATACTGGTGAAGTAGTAGAAACGTGGACGAAGAAAAGACCAGAATAAAGAGGGCATCTTGCTATGAATAATAGCAAGATGCTTTTTTCTAGGCAATTTATTATGTAAATAATAATAATCTTGTTATAATAACTGGATGAAATCGTTCTCATAAAGTGAAACTTTAATCAATGGGATTTTCTTTATCCACATTGATTATTAGTTGAATCAATCGGGCTTTAACGAGCAGTTGATTCCTCACCTAATTCCTTAGCTTTCGCTGAATTTTGAGTTAGGAATCTTACTGCCCGTTAGAGCGGGACAAATGGAGGGGCAACATGAAAAAAATAGGTGTAGGGATTGTAGGATTTGGTTTTTCAAGTACGACATTTCATATCCCACTATTACAAACGATAGAAGAATATGATATTCGTGCTGTATTATCCTCAAAAGAAGAGGTAGTAAAAGAAACATTACCAAACGCTAATGTTGTTAGTACAATTGATGAATTGGTGAAGCGAGCTGATGTTGACTTAGTTGTTATTACATCACCTAATACAACTCATTTTCCATATGTAAAAGAAGCAATTTTAAACGGTAAGCATGTTGTTGTAGAAAAACCATTTGTTGTTTCAATTGAAGAAGGGGAAGAGCTTATTTTATTAGCAGAGCAGCATAATGTAATGTTAAGCGTATATCATAATCGTCGTTTTGATAATGATTTCTTAACAATTAAGAAATTGTTAGGAGAAAACAGAGTAGGGAATGTATATGCATATGAATCGAATTTTGATCGTTTCCGTCCACATGTACGTGATCGATGGAGAGAAAAAAATCTACCAGGCTCCGGTATATTATATGATTTAGGATCGCATTTAATTGACCAAGCGTTATCAATATTCGGGAAACCAGATGCTATAAGTGCAGATGTAATAAAACAACGACCAGGTGCAGAGGTGGATGATTATTTCCACATAGAACTTCATTACGGAGTTAAACGTGTCATTTTACGTAGTAGTAGTTATGTGAAAAAAGCTGGACCGCATTTTATAGTGCATGGAGAGAAAGGTTCTATCGTGAAGTACGGTATGGATTCGCAGGAAGAGCAATTAAAAAATGGAATGAAGCCAGGTGATAACGGTTATGGAGTAGACGATGAAGAGAATTTTGCTACTTTAGAAACAGAAGAAAGCTTAGAGCGTATTCCAACAGAAGTCGGTTGTTATAACAATTATTATAAAGGTGTACGAGATAGTATATTAAATGGTGAGAAACTACCTGTAACAGCAAAAGAAGGTTTAGATGTTATTAAACTGATTCAATTAGCGATTGAAAGCAGTGAAAAGGGTAGAGTCATTTCTATAAAATAAAAAGACACGAAATTCGTGTCTTTTTATTTTTGTGGAACAGAAAGACCATAGAAGAACATCGTAACGATATCTTGTATATGTTTTTCGCGATCTCCTTCAAGAAGTTGTGCTCCAAATTCATCACCTAACTTTGTAAACATTTGAATGTAAAGTAACATCATTTCTTTAGTAAGGTGTGGATTAATTTCGTTTTTGCGCTGAGCTCGTTCTAATATTTCTAAATACCAGGGCAGGATTTTTTCATTTTGATAACTATAAATAAACTTACGGAGTTCTTCGTCCCTTTGCATCATTTGTAGTAACATATCAGGTTGAAATAATCCGCCAGTATTCATTTTTCTTACAATCATTTTTTGCATCATATCATGAAAAGGTAATTTTTCTTCCGCAAGCTCTTTATAATATTGAAATTCAGATATGATAAATTCTTGTATAAGCTCCCTAAATAACGCATCTTTACTTCCGAAATGATTATAAATTGTAACTTGAGAAACGTTTGCTTCTTTTGCGATATGTTCTATTTTCACTTCATTAAATCCACGTTCTGAAAATAATACGAATGCTGCTTCTTTAATGGCACGCTTTTTCTTTTCTTTTACTCTTTCAAAGCCGTTCAATGCAATCACCTCACTTAAAATATACAAGAAAAAATAATGGAAAACAATAATTTTGAAATATGGACTAATAAATATTTCAAAAAATTGTTGCGAATATGGAAGATGAGGAGTACAATAATTTTGAAATATCACATATTAAATATTTCAAAAAATGAGGTGGAATTATGATTTCAGTTCAAGATGTCACAAAACAGTTTTCGAATGGAAAAGGTTTGTTTCATATTACATTTGATGTAAAAGAGGGAGAAGTATTTGGTTATTTAGGACCGAATGGCGCCGGAAAATCAACGACGATTCGTAATTTAATGGGATTTATAAAACCGACAGCTGGTAAAGCGACAATTTTTGGATTAGATTGTTGGAATGAAGCAGCGAAAATTCAAAGGGAAGTTGGTTATCTACCGGGTGAAATTTCTTTTATTGAAGGAATGAACGGATTAGAATTTTTAAAATTAATGCAAGGAATGCGTGGATTAAAGGATACAAAAAGACGAGATGAACTGATAGAGCGTCTGCAATTTGATGTGAAAACACCGATTCGCAAAATGTCTAAAGGAATGAAGCAAAAAGTAGGGATAGTCGCTGCATTTATGCACGATCCAGAGGTGTTAATTTTAGATGAACCAACATCTGGACTTGATCCACTTATGCAGCAAGTGTTTATAGATTTAATATTAGAGGAAAAGCAAAGAGGAAAAACAATCCTAATGTCATCACATATTTTCACTGAAATTGAGAGAACTTGTGACAGAGTAGCTATTATTAAAGGTGGTCGACTCGTAACGGTTGAAAATATTCACGATTTACAAAGTATGAGAAGACAGGTGATAGATGTAACAGTATCATCACAAGAAGAGATTGAGTCCCTTACAAAGTGTAATTTGCAATTTGAAGCGGTAAAAGGCAGAGAGGCATCTATCATTGTACAAGGAAATTATCAAACTGTTTTACAAACACTTTCAAACTATAATGTAACGGCACTTCAAACGAGAGCGATGGATTTAGAACATTTATTTATGCATTATTACGATAAGAAAGAAGGGATAGCGCATGAATAAGCAATTATTTTTAGCTAGTTTGAAAGAAACACAAAAAAGTATTTTGAGTTATGCGTTTGGTGCAGCTTTATATCTGTGGTTATTAATTTGGATATTCCCGTCAATGGTATCAGCGAAAGGGCTAAATGAATTAATAGCTGCCATGCCTGATAGTGTGAAAAAAATCGTTGGTATGGAAAGTCCGATTCAAAACGTAATGGATTTTCTAGCGGGCGAATACTATAGTCTATTGTTTATTATCATTTTAACAATTTTTTGCGTAACAGTTGCGACACATTTAATTGCTCGTCATGTAGATAAGGGAGCAATGGCATACTTGCTAGCAACGCCTGTATCTAGAGTACGAATCGCAATTACGCAAGCGGCTATTCTTATATTAGGACTACTGATTATTGTAGCGGTTACGTATGTAGCGGGTATAGTAGGTGCAGAATGGTTTTTAGAGGATAATAACTTAAATAAAGAATTATTTTTGAAGATAAATGTAGTCGGAGGGCTCATATTTTTAGTCGTTAGTGCCTATTCATTTTTCTTTTCTTGTATATGTAATGACGAAAGAAAAGCACTAAGTTATTCAGCGAGTTTAACTATCTTATTTTTCGTATTAGATATGGTAGGGAAGTTAAGTGATAAGTTAGAATGGATGAAAAACCTATCATTATTCACGCTGTTTCGTCCGAAAGAAATTGCTGAAGGATCATATAATATATGGCCGGTAAGTATAAGTTTAACTGCTGTAGCGCTTTGTATTTTTATCGTAGCGATTGTAGTATTTAGGAAGAGGGATTTACCGTTATAAAGTAGAAAGTCCACTGAGAAAGTGGGCTTTTTTTATTTGTAAATTTAAACTAGTATGTTCATTGCATCCTTATAAAGGATATTTATCTTTTTAATTACAAAAATATTCAAAAAAGTGAACCTTTTTCTAGGTTCATACGTCTAATACATGTAAAGTTAAATTGGAAGTGATGAAGTGAGGATGAAACAGGAGGAGCGATTGTGAAAGTAATCCCTTTATATAAAATGATTATAAAAGAAGAAACGGATGTTTCTTTAGCGAAAAAAGGTGATCATGAAGCCTTTATAGCGCTTATACATACAGAAAAAGTGAAAATGTATCGAATAGCAAAGGCGATGTTACGTGATGAGACAAATATAGAGGATGCGATACAGACAACAATTTTAAAAGCCTATGAAAATATAAAAAAATTAAAAAAAGAAGAATTTTTTCAAACTTGGTTAATTCGAATGCTAATAAATGAGTGTAACAATATTATTAGAGCTTATAAAAAGGTAATTGTGACAGAAGAGAATGATTACAATATGAGTGCGTGTGATCAGTATGAAGATATAGATTTGTGTAATGCGATTCAATCGTTACATGAAGAATTAAGAGCTGTTACGGTGCTTTATTACTATGAAGACATGAATCAAGAGAGTATAGCAAAGCTGTTAGAAATACCGAAAGGAACAGTGAAATCAAGATTATCACGTGCGAGGGAACAACTACAAAAAACGATTAAAGATGGAATAGGGGGTGCAAAGGATGGATAATGAAAAATTATTTGATGAGAAATTAAAAAAGAGAATAAAAGATGAAAATGTTATAGTACCTCCAGAGTTAAATGAAAAGATTAATGGCACGGTACATAATCTTAAGGTAAAAAAGAAGAGTTACAAAATTCATATGATGATAATTAGTGCAGCGGTTTGTATACTTTCAGTGGTATCTATGTCTGAGTTTTCTATACAAAGTTTTGCGCAAAACGGTGGAGTATTTGAATATGTAAAGAAAAAAGCATTTTCTGATTATGAAAATGAAGAAGAAATAAAATCGAATGTACATTATCCAGATAAAGAAAAGATTCATCAAAAGATGCTAGATTCCATTGATTATTTTAAAAATATTTCAGGACAATTTGAGGAATATTCTAGCTCATCAAGAATCGCTACAACATATAAGTATGCGATTGATACGGAGAAACAAAGAGGTATCTCTTCGAAAGAAGATAAACTAGCGAAAAAACGAACAATTATATATAACGAGGGCAAGAAAAAAGAGTTTGATGATGAGAAGTATACCTATAAAGAGAGACAAAATGGAACCCGAAAGAAAGAAACAATGAACTATTAAAATTAAATCCTACGGAAAGGGTAGTGAGAAAATCAGATGAGAAAAAGAGATATGATGATGAATATGTAGGGCTAGCTAAATATAGTATTCAATCAGAATTTGCAGATTTGTTAATTCGATATAAAGATTGGAATTATAAAGAAACGAAATATCTTGGATTAGATTGTTACAAAATTGAAGGAGTTATCAACATAGAGATGCCTGTTAGCACCTCTGAAGATTTAAGAGGGAAATTCGAAATGGTTGTGGAGAAAAATACAGGGATTATGTTGAAATTTCTTAGTTTTCAAGAAGGCTTGATTCAATATTCAGTTACGACTGAATGGATACAAATAGATAAGGGATTGAAAGAAAGTATGTTTCAAAAGGATAGCGCTAAATATGAAAAAATGAAAAACATATTTGATGAATAGAGACAGGAGGAGAGTAAATGGGGAATCATTCATCTTTAAGAGAAGAGAAAATTAAGCAAAAATATAAAAAGAAAACGATAATAAGTTTACTACTGGCGGTATTACTATTTGGTGGAATTGGCTATGGAGCTTATGTATATATGAAAACTTCTAGTCTCGTACAAAAATCTAATTTGAATTTAGCACGAGGTGAAAAATCCAATTTACGTGAGAAATCTGTAAAGCCAATTGCAAATCATGTTTCACTTTTAATTATGGGAATTGATGAAAATCAAGAACGACAAAAGGAATATAATGGTGCATTTCATACAGATGCATTACTGTTAGCGACTTTTAATAAAGATGATAAAACAGTGAAATTAACGAGCATACCGCGTGATACATACACATATGTTCCAGTTGAAAAGAAAAAAGATAAAATAACCCATGCATATGGAAGTGGTTTCGTTAAAAATGGTAAAGATGGAGGACCGCAAGCTTCTGTGGAAGCGGTAGAAAAATTGTTACAGGTGCCTGTTGATTATTTTGTGAAATTTAATTTTGGTTCCTTTACTAAAATTGTTGATGGGTTAGATGGTATTGAAGTGGATGTCCCAGTTGAATTTACGGAGCAAAATAGTAAAGATGAACCTGATACGATTCATTTGAAAAAAGGATTACAAAAATTAAATGGGGAAGAAGCACTCGCACTAGCAAGAACGCGCCATATTGATAGTGATGCAATGAGAGGACAGCGCCAACAACTTGTTATTGAAGCGATTTTAAGTAAATTAAAAAGTGTAGAATCGATTACGAAGCTAGAAAAAATAGTTGAGGCGGTTGATGGTGATTTTAAAACAAATTTAGTAATGGACGATATTTTATCTTTTTATAAATACGGTTTAAACGGTTCAGTTGAAAAAATACAATTAGCTGGTGATGATTTATACTTACCTAATGGCCCAAACGGGCAACGTGTATATTATTATAATCCTAATAAAAAAGATCTACAGAGTTTGAGTAATACTCTTAGAACACATCTAGGATTAAGTGAAAAGCAAATTGAGGAGAATTAAAGCAGATGTAATGTCTGCTTTTTTATTTTTGTCTAATGGTATGACATTTAGTTTTTAATGTTATATACTATTTAAGAATTAGAGTTAATAGTGTAACGTAATAGTAGGGTTCAAGTTAAGTAGCAAGGGGGCTATCACATAGAATAAATGTTATTGCTTAAAATAGTTTGGGAGAAATGAAAATACAGGGGAGTAGCAAAAATGAGAATTGCAAAGAATTTAACATTCCAAGTTATTGTGGCCATTATTTGTGGTATTGCAGTAGGGGCAATTTGGCCGAGTGTTGGACAACAAATGAAGCCAATTGGTGAAACATTCATCAATATGATTAAAATGGTTATTGCACCGATTATCTTTTTAACAATTGTACTCGGTATTGCAAGTATGGGAAGTATGAAAAAGGTAGGCCGTGTTGGTGGGAAGGCACTATTATATTTTGAAATTGTTACAACAGCTGCTTTAATTATTGGTATCATCGTAGCGAATGTTGTGCGTCCCGGAGATGGATTAGATCCCTCAAAACTAAAAGGCGGAGATGTTTCACAATATGTACAAAGCGGGCAAGAAATGAAATGGATGGATTTCTTTTTACATATTGTGCCGTCTAACATGTTTGAAGCATTTGCAAAAGGTGATATTTTACAAGTGTTATTCTTCTCCATTTTATTTGGCGCAGGATTAACGATGTTAGGGAAAAATGGACAACCGGTTATTGATTTTTTTGAAAGATTATCGAAAGTATTTTTTAACATTTTATCAATTGTAATGAAATTAGCACCGGTTGGAGCATTCGGTGGGATGGCATTTACAATTGGGAAGTATGGTTTAAGCACGCTCATACCACTTGGCAAATTAATGATTTGTGTATATGCGACAATGGCATTATTTGTTTTTATTGTTTTAAATTTTATTTGTAAACTGTATAAATTTAGTTTGTGGAAATATTTAGCTCATATTAAAGAAGAATTACTTATTGTTCTCGGGACATCATCGTCAGAATCAGTACTGCCGCGAATGATGACAAAGATGGAAGACTTCGGGTGTTCGAAACCGGTAGTAGGTTTAGTCATTCCAACAGGCTATTCTTTTAACTTAGATGGAACAACAATTTATTTATCGATGGCTACTATATTTTTAGCACAAGTTTTCCACGTCGATCTTTCACTAGGTCAACAATTAACTATAATAGCTATTTTATTAGTTACATCTAAAGGAGCAGCAGCAGTAACCGGCGGGGGATTCATTGTGCTAGCATCTACTCTATCTGCAATGAATGTTATCCCATTAGAAGGTTTAGCGTTATTACTTGGTGTAGATCGTTTCATGTCAGAAGCACGTGCTATCGTTAATTTAATTGGTAACGGTATTGCAACTGTAGTTGTTGCAAAAAGTGAAAATGAATTTGATGATGAGAAGTATACGAGAGTAGTAGAGGAAATGAAACGAAAAAAAATGGCCGGGTAAAAAGTCAGCTTTGCTGACTTTTTTATTTTTGTAGAAAAGATGTTTTTAGATATATGCATTATTTATTAGCAATAATTAACAAGTATTCAAGTGGTAAATGAGATGAAAGTGATTAAAACAACGAATGTGTATGAATGCGAAATAAGGTTTGAACAACATATGGCATTTTTATGAATATTACTGTAAAAAAATAATTTTTTAAAAATTTTCAATAATAATACTTTACAAAATTTAAAAAATTAGTAGAATAAGAATTAGTAAGAATCGTCTGATAAATATATAGAGAAAAACAGAATTATCAGAAAATTCTTTAATAGCTATCGTTAAGAATTAGGGAGGGTACAAAATGAAAAAGAAACAAATGAAAAAACTAACAGCAGTTGTAGCACCGGTTTTAGCAATGAGCATGGCGTTAACAGCATGTTCTACATCAGGCGGAGATAAAAAGACAAGCACAAACTCAAGTG
Organism: Bacillus thuringiensis; assembly: GCF_001595725.1. Lineage (GTDB taxonomy): Bacteria > Bacillota > Bacilli > Bacillales > Bacillaceae_G > Bacillus_A > Bacillus_A thuringiensis_K. Next base: position 3,435,819 of record NZ_CP014282.1, on the reverse strand, counting down.
GAGATAGCAAGTCAGAGGGAAAATTAGCGGCAAAACAAGTGTTGAATCGAACAGTAAACCAAGAGATTCCAACGATGGATTCTTCTAAATCAACAGATACAGTATCTTCACAAATGCTAGGGAATACGATGGAAGGATTATATCGTCTTGATAAAGATAATAAGCCTATTCCAGCTGCAGCAGAATCTAGCACGAAAAGTGAAGATGGTAAAAAATATACGTTCAAACTACGTAAAGATGCAAAATGGTCAAATGGAGATCCAGTAACGGCGAAAGATTTCGTATATGCTTGGCAACGTCTATTAGATCCAAAAACAGCTGCTGAGTATGCATTTATCGCATTCCCAATTAAAAATGCAGAAGTGGTTAATAAAGGTGAAAAACCTGTAGCTGAATTAGGAGTGAAAGCGGTAGATGATCTTACGCTTGAAGTTGAATTAGAGCAAGCGGTACCGTACTTCTTAAACTTAGTAGCATTCCCATCGTACTACCCATTAAATGAAAAATTCGTACAAGAAAAAGGGGAGAAGTTCGGTATAGAGTCTGATACAACAGTTTATAATGGACCGTTCGTTCTTAAAGATTGGAAGCATGAACAAGGATGGCAATTAAAGAAAAATGATCAATATTGGGATAAAAAGACTGTAAAACTTGAAGAAGTTAACTTCAGTGTTGTTAAAGAACCAGCAACTCTTATCAATTTATATGATAGCGGTCAAGTTGACTTTGCTTTATTAACTGGAGAGTTCGTAGATAAATACAGAAATAAGAAAGATGAATTCGGAACATATTCACAAGTGAGTACGTATTTCATTCGTATGAACCAAAAACGTGATGGACAAGATACACCATTAAAGAGTAAAAAGTTACGTGAAGCAATTGCACTATCAGTTGATAAAAAGAATTTAGCAAACGTAATTTTAAATGATGGATCAAAAGAAGCTGACTTCTTAGTACCAAAAGGTTTAGCAACTGGACCAGACGGTAAAGACTTCCAAGAAACGTTTAAGAATGGTTTAAAACCAAATGCTAAAAAAGCTGCTGCAGCTTGGGAAGAAGCGAAAAAAGAGCTAGGTAAAGACCAAGTTACAATTGAATTCTTAAACTATGATACTGGTAATGCGAAAAAAGTTGGAGAATATATTAAGGACCAAATTGAGAAGAACTTAAAAGGTGTAACAGTTAACATTAAACTTCAGCCATTTAAGCAAAAACTAAAATTAGAATCTGAGCAACAATATGATATTTCATACGGTGGTTGGAATCCAGATTATGCAGATCCAATGACGTTCTTAGATATGTTTGAGACTGGACATTCTCATAACCAAATGAGCTTCTCTGACCCTAAATATGACGGCATGGTGAAAAAAGCTGGAACGGAATTAATGAGCGATGCGAAAAAACGTTGGGAAGAGTTAGGAAAAGCTGAAAAAACATTACTTGAAGAAGATGTAGCGATTGTACCTTTATATCAACGAGGAGATTCTTATGTTTTACAACCAAATGTAAAGGGAGTAGTAAAACATAATATCAGTCCAGAATTTAGCTTTAAGTGGGCATATGTGACTGAAAAATAATAGAGTTGAAAAAGCATTTAAAAGTGGCTTAGCTACTTTTAAATGCTTTTTTTGTGAGCTTAAAATACTAATTTTTAGTGTGGTTAAATAGAGGCGAATAAGGTGTATAGTATGTACATATAGTAGATGGGGGATAAATCCTACTAAATTAAAAAATAAGAATATTTAAAATGAAACTATTTACAAGTACGAAAAAAAGAGTAGAATAACATTAGTTGTAATTTTCTAAAAAATAAATCTTTAGTAAGGGGTCTCTCAAGGATTGGTAATGTACATATAATTAGGGAGGGTATAAAAATGAAGAGAAAAAAGATGAAAAAGTTAACAGCAGTTGTAGTACCAGTTTTAGCGATGAGTGTTGCATTGACAGCATGTTCTGGGGCAGGTGGGGAAAAGAAAACGACTACTACATCAAATAGTGGGGAAGAAAAAAATCTGATATTAAATATGCAGCGAAACAAGTATTAAATCGTACGGAAAACCAAGAAATTCCGACGATGGATACTTCTAAATCTACTGATACATTAGGTTCGCAAATTTTAGGGAACACGATGGAAGGCCTATATCGTCTTGATAAAGATAATAAGCCAATTCCTGCTGCGGCAGAGTCTAGTACGAAAAGTGAAGATGGTAAAAAGTATACGTTTAAACTGCGAAAAGATGCAAAATGGTCAAATGGTGATCCTGTAACAGCGAAAGATTTCGTTTTCGCATGGAAGCGCTTACTTGATAAGAATACTGCGGCAGAATATGCATTTATTGCTTACTATATTAAAAATGCAGAAGCGATTAATAAAGGAGAAAAACCTGTAACTGAATTAGGAGTGAAGGCGGTAGATGATTACACGCTAGAAGTAGAATTAGAAAAACCGGTACCGTATTTCTTAAATTTATTAGCATTCCCATCATACTATCCATTAAATGAAAAATTCGTAAAAGAAAAAGGTGATAAGTACGGTTTAGAAGCAGATACAACTGTGTATAACGGTCCATTCGTTATGTCTTCATGGAAACATGAACAAGGTTGGCAGCTAAAGAAAAATGATAAGTACTGGGATAAAAAGACTGTGAAATTAGAAGAAATTAACTATAGTGTAGTAAAAGAGGTTGCAACGAAAGTAAACTTATATGATACAGGATCAATTGATTTTACATTACTATCAGGAGAGTTTGTAGATAAATATAAATCGAACAAAGAAGAATATGGTGAGTATGCGGAATCAAGTACATTCTTCTTACGTTTAAATCAAAAACGTAACGGACAAGATACGCCTTTAAAGAGCAAAAAACTTCGTGAAGCAATTGCATTATCAGTTGATAAAAAAGGATTGGCAAATGTAATTTTAAATAATGGATCAAAAGCAACAGATCAATTGGTTCCAAAAGGACTTGCGACAGGGCCAGATGGTAAAGATTATCAAGATACATTTAAAAATGGTCTGAAATATAATCCGAAAAAAGGAGCAGCAGCATGGGAAGAAGCGAAAAAAGAACTTGGAAAAGATCAAGTTACAATTGAATTGCTAAGCTATGATGATGGAACTGCGAAAAAGATTGCTGACTATGTAAAAGATCAAATTGAGAAAAATTTAAAAGGTGTAACGATTAATACGAAAATTCAGCCGTTCAAACAAAAATTAAAATTAGAAACTGCGCAAGATTATGAAATTTCTTATGCTGGTTGGAGTCCAGACTATGCGGATCCAATGACATTTATTGATATGTTTGAATCGAAGAGCCCGTACAACCAAATGAGTTATTCAAATCCAAAATACGATGAAATGGTAGGAAAAGCAGGTAATGAATTAATGAGTGATGCGAAAAAACGCTGGGAAACGTTAGGGAAAGCTGAAAAATTATTCCTTGAAGAAGATGCAGGGTTAGTTCCTTTATATCAAACAGGAAGATCGTATGTAATGAAACCGAATGTAAAAGGAATTGTGAAACATAACATCAGTCCAGAATATAGCTTTAAGTGGGCGTATGTAACTGAGGATGGCGGAAAAAAATAAAGTGAAAGCATTTCAAAAGTGGCTGAGCTGCTTTTGAAATGCTTTTTAGTATGTATAAGGGAATAAATCTCGTTAGCCTATTGAGAATCGGGTAGGTAATTAGGAAGGTTCTATCGGAGGGATTTAGAGAGGTCAGTAAGTAGTAAGACAGATGATAGTAAGAGACCTCATGCTAATAAGAAAAATATAGAACGTAGTAATAGATTGGAATAAGGGGAAGGATGTTTACATATAGTAGACAGGGGATAATCCATATAGTAGTTAAAACGATAAGTTACTATAATAAAAAAATAAATATTTAGAAAATTTACAAAAATACTTTACAAAATCTAAAAAAACAGTAGAATATTAATTAATAAGAATTTTCTGATAACGAAAGTTAGTAGAGAATTTCTAAATGTTAATATCGTACATATAATTGGGGAGGGTACAAAAAAATGAAGAGAAAAAAGATGAAAAAATTGACAGCGGTCGTAGCACCAGTTTTAGTAATGAGTATGGCATTAACGGCTTGCTCTGGATCAGGAGATAAAGAGAAGGCAAGCACAACACCAAAAAGCGGTGAAAAAGAAGGTGGAAAGCTAGCGGCGAAGCAAGTGCTTAATTTAACAGAGTCTCAAGAGATTCCATCTATGGACTCTGCTAAAGCGACAGACCAAGTATCGTTTCTCGCTTTAAACAACGTAATGGAAGGTTTATATCGACTTGATAAAGATAATAAAGCAACACCAGGAGTTGCTGAATCATATAAAAAGAGTGATGATGGTAAAAAATATACATTTACATTAAATAAAAATGCAAAATGGTCAAATGGAGAGCCTGTAACAGCGAAAGATTTCGTGTTTGCTTGGAAACGTGCGGTAGATAAAAATACAGCAGCAGAATATGCATACATTATGTTTGATTTGAAAAATGCACAAGCGATTAATGAAGGAAAAGCGGAACTAGATACGTTAGGAGTAAAAGCTGTAGATGACTATACGTTAGAAGTAGAATTAGAAAATCCAGTTCCTTACTTTGTAGAATTAACTTCATTTGGAACATTTTATCCATTAAACGAGAAATTTGTAAAAGAAAAAGGAGAAAAGTACGGTTTAGAATCAGATACGACGTTATACAACGGACCGTTTACATTAACAGACTGGAAACATGAAGAAGGATGGAAATTAAAGAAAAATGCACAATATTGGGATAATAAAACAGTTAAGTTAGATGAAATCAACTTTGACGTAGTAAAAGATAGCGGTACACGTGTTAACTTATATGAAAGTGGACAAATCGATCGTTCAGGACTTACATCTGAATTTGTTGACAAATATAAATCAAACCCCGACTTCTTTACACAAAAAACACCATCAACGTTCTTCTTACGTTTAAACCAAAAACGTGGTGGGCAAGATACAGTATTAAAGAACAAAGATTTACGTTTAGCGATTGCAAAGGCATATGATAAAAAAGGCTTAACGAACGTTATTTTAAATGACGGTTCTACACCTGCAGATTATTTAGTACCAAAAGAATTTGCTAAGAGCCCAGATGGAAAAGACTTCCGTAAAGAAAATGGAGATATTTTAAAAACAGATGTGAAAAAAGCAAAAGAGCATTGGGAAAAAGCGAAAAAAGAACTTGGAAAAGATGCAATTACAGTAGAACTATTAAACTATGATGGTGATGGTGCGAAAAAAGTAGGAGAATTCTTAAAAGGAGAACTTGAGAAAAACTTACCAGGTTTAACAGTGAATTTGAAAAACCAGCCATTTAAACAAAAGTTAAAATTAGAATCAGATCTAGATTATGATTTATCTTACGCTGGTTGGGGGCCTGACTACTTAGATCCAATGACATTCATTGATATGTTCGTTACAAATGGTCCTCATAACCAAACTGGATATTCAAATCCAAAATATGATGAAATTGTACAAAAAGGTAAAGGTGAGCTATTAACGAAAACGAAAGAGCGTTGGGATAGCTTACTAAAAGCTGAGAAAATGTTACTTGATGATGCTGTAATTGCACCATTATATCAACGTGGTGATGCTATCGTTCAAAGACAGAAAGTAAAAGGTATTGTTCACCATCCAGTTGGTGGAGACTACAGCTATAAATGGGCATATATTACAGAGGATAAGTAAGATGAGGGGCGTACAATACGCCCTTTTTTCTATGCACTTTTCTTCCGTGCTCGAATATATAAAATGAAAAAGGGAGAATCCCATGAAACGAAACACATACATCGATTTCCTAGCTTATTACGGAATAGGAAGTGCTCATCCTGGTGGCTTTACGTTAACAAAACAATTGTTAGCACAACTGCCTTTTAAATATGGAGCGAATGTCCTTGAGATAGGTTGCGGTACGGGGAAAACAGCGGCGTATATGACAAGTGAATTTGGTTATAAAGTAACAACGGTTGAAAAGAATGAAATTATGATTCAAAAGGCAAAAGATAGATGGTTGTTTGAAGGGTTAGATATACAATTAATTGAAGGAAATGTAGAGCATTTACCGTGTTTGAATAACTCATTTGAGTTCGTACTTGGAGAATCAATCATCGCTTTTACAGACAAAGAAAGGGTTATCTCGGAGTGTTATCGTGTATTACAGCAGGACGGTAAGCTTGTTGTCATTGAAATGATTATTGATAGGCACATTGATAAGGGTGAGGAAGAAAAAATCGCCCAATTATATGGCATGAAAGAACTATTAACTGAGAAGGAGTGGGTACAATTATTTCAGAAAGCAAATTTTAAAAGAATTACAATTGCTGGTGGTGGCACGATTGCAGAAACAATCTCTGGCTATGTAGAAGAGCCAGAATGGAATGTATCCTCACATATTCCGAATGAGTTATATGAGGCGTGGGTACAGCATGAAAATGTACGGCTTATGTACCAACACATTTTAGGGCATCGTATTTTTATATGTGAAAAATAAAGAAAAAGAGTTGGCTAAAGGTAGCCAACTCTTTACTATGTTAAATGAAAAATAATGCAGCTAATGTAATTCCGAAGATGAAACCAAATCCGAGTTCAACACCCCAGCCACAACCGCCGCCTCCCCAGCCGCCGCAACCACAACTACTACAACCACGACCACCACATCCGCAGCTGCTGAATCCACCACCGCATCCGAATCCACAACTATCACACCTGCTAAGGCCTCCACAAAGGTCACAACCACCGTTTGCATAAGCGTCGTAGTATCCGAATCCTGAATCAAAAGATGAGCGCTGTTGCACCGGTTCAATCCATACAGAGCTTTGTGTCACATCGATTATTTTCCCTAAATGTATACGGCCATCACGGTCTTCAATCCGAACAACTTTTCCGAAGTAACGTCGGCATGTATCATAACATTTTTGTCTATGCATGTTCTTTCCTCCTTCCGCATTACAGTAATACGATATGTAAGGGGGACAAGTGCGGCTTGTACGAATGCCCTATCTATCATAATTGTTATAGGAAAGGGGAAATATAAGAAGAGGATATATAAGGAGGAAAAGGCATGAAATCTACAGATCAGTTTCAGACATACGAAGTACCGTGGGAAGAATTTATTGAAGCGTTGCGAGAGGAAATGAAGAAGCAAGTAGGGGCAGATATTATTGATACAGTAGTTTGCAATTTAGAAGATGGTTTTGAAGTGTATACATATGTGCAGGGGGATTTAGATTTTGAATATAAGGAAGCGCTTGAGAGAAAATACGGAAGTGATGCGAAGACACCTAATGTGTTAACGATAATGTTATTAGCTAGTATTTATAATACAAGTGAAGAGAATATACGCTTGCATGCGGATCATAAAGAGAATCCGATTGTTGAAGTGTATGTAAAGCAATGAAACACGCTGTGGAAGGCGTGTTTTTTATTTGTATGATAAAATGTTAGAAAATTGAGAAAGAAGGTGAAGGGTTGGGAATTAAACATCTTAATTTAACAGTTACAGATGTAACAGCATCTAGAGCGTTTTTAGAGAGGTATTTTAGTTTAACTTGTAGCGGAACAAGGGGAAATGGCTTTGCAGTTATGCGTGATAATGATGGGTTTATATTAACGTTAATGAAAGGGAAAGACGTACATTATCCAAAAACATTTCATGTAGGATTTCCACAAGAAAGTGAAGAACAAGTAGATAAGATAAATCAAAGATTGAAGGAAGATGGATTTTTGGTTGAGGCTCCTAAACGTGCACATGCGTATACGTTTTATGTGGAAGCACCTGGTGGATTTACAATTGAAGTGATGTGTTAGTTAAAAATCAAACTTTTTGTTAAGTGTTTTTAAAATAAAAAGTAGGAAAAGTCTGTTTTAAGTGTGGAGCTTAAACAGGCTTTTTTACTTATATAATTGGATAGAGAATGCTAGAAGGAATATTACCAAGTGTATGGTCTGTTTACATAATAAAGTTATGGTGGGTTAGTTGTCCTAAAATACAAGTCATATATCTTGTTTCCTCTCATAAATTTAAACATAGGAATTTGTCTACAAAGGTGGCGAAGCCTCATCATGAAAATCCGAATTTGTGCCACGTTCATGTTGTTTCTATTTATATGTTTACCTTTATCAGCTTTTGCAAAAGGAGAGGAGGCAAAGGAAAGGGTCGTTTCACTTGTATATGACGATTCGGGCAGCATGAGAAATAACGATCGCTGGAAATATGCCAATTATGCTTTGCAAAGTTTAGTTGCGCTATTGGATGAAAAAGATAAATTTTCTTACGTTCCAATGAGTAAGCCGAATGATACATTAAACATTTCGTTAACGAAGGATAAAAGGCAAACAGAAATTGAGGGAATTGGAGAATGGAAAACGTATTTAAATACTCCATTTAGCGCAGTCGAAACGGCGATGCAATCTATAAAAAAGGAAGCAGATATAGATGGAAAACGTGAATTTTGGCTTATTGTATTAACTGACGGGGCATTTAATGATTTAGAGAAAGATAAGGTTGGCGGAAAAGAACAAATTTTGCGGGAATTAGCCCAGTTTAAGAAAGAAATGGATGCAAAAAAGATATCGTTACATCCAGTCTTAATTACGATGGAAGAAGATTTAGGACAACAAGAAAAAGAACAACTAAATACGTTCAAGGAAATATGGAAGAAAGAGATAAATGGTGTTACGATGCCGTCAAGCGGAGAAGATGGCATTGTAAAAAGTGTAAATCAAGTGGCAGCATTAGTTGCAAATCGTGATCCATTCTCCTCTGTTGAATCGATTGTAAAAACGAAAGTAGTTGGGAAAAGAGTAGAGATTACAACACCGTTTCCGTTAAAGCGTATGACGCTTGTACGACAATCGCCTTCTCTGCTCGATTATCAGGTCACACAAATTTCTAAACCATTACAATTACAATCTTCTTTTTCCATACATGCACCAGGAGAAGCAAAATTGTTCGGAAATATAGTTCATATAAGTACGAAAAATGAGGAAGTTATTAAACCAGGAACTTATACGATAGAAGTGGACCAGGACATTGAGAAAGAAGGACTACAAGTACTAGTTGAACCAGCGCTTAATTATACGGTTTCTACTTATGACAAAGATGATAGTAGTCAAAAAAATGTAGAGAAAATGTACGAAGGTGTTACTGCTGTTATTGAAGCAAAGCCTACGGAGTTACCAGTTCAGTCTTCTTACTTTCAGGCAGAATTAGAAATAGACGGAAAACACTACCCGATGAAGTGGGACGATAAAAAACATGTATTTTACTACGAAATGAAGATTGCTAAAGGGCTAGTGCGTGGGAAAGTTCATATGAACATAAAGGGATTTTACAGACAGACGAAAGAATTTAAAATCGAAGTAACGGAAAAACCAAAATTATCACTACAAACGATTACGAAAGATTATGAAGAAAAAGTAACAAATTTAGAGAATAGTAAACCGTTTATTATACAACCACAGTTAGATGGTAAGCCGATGACAGAAGAGGCTGTAAAGAAACTATTAAAATCTACTGGTGTCACATCTAAACAATCAATCAACTATGAAATAAAACAACATGGTAATCAAATTTATATTTATCCTCGCCCTCATTACTCCGACACATTCAATTTCACAGATACCGGCACCATAGAAGCTACCATCGTAGTGCAAGATTCAAAATTACAAGAAGTAAAGAAAAAAATATCACTTCATATTCAAAATGCTCCGTTTTATGAAAAATATGCGCTTATTTTTAAGTTTGTCATTCCTATCACTTTATTACTGCTAGTAGTAGGAATCATTGTTTTAGGATGGATTGTTCGGCCAAGATTTCACAGGAAAGCACTACTGTATTATGAATGGGATCAAGAGGTAGCGAAAGATTGGCTATATCAATCTGAACCAGAATTACTTCGAAATAAATGGTGGAACCATTATTTTGGTATCCCATTTAGAGCAGAAAGAAAAACTGTGCAATCCGTTACATTTATAGCGAAGAAAGGTTCGAAATCTGTCTTTGTAGCGAAAGAATCACAAGTAGTTGGAATGATTATTGATGGAATGTTTATAACAGAGGATGAAGTAGGAATGGAACATAAGACACTATATCCAAATGAACTTTTACTAATTGATAGAGGATATGGTAAGGAGATTTACAAGTACGAATGTGAATAGTAGGTAGGGATAAGAAGGGGATGGAGTATGGATTCTCTTCTCCTTTTTTCAAACAAGCAAGAATAGGAAGGTGGTTCACATGACATTACAAGTTCCAACAATATTAATTGGTTTAGGTGGAATCGGTAGTACTGTGACGCATCAAATATATGAAAAACTGCCTGAAGAGCGCCGAAAAAAGGTAGCAATGCACGTATTTGATACAGATGTGAATACATTAAGTAAATTTGATCATATTCGAAAGTTTAAGACACAAACAAGTTCTAGTAAAACGCCTAGGGAGTATATTGCAGGAGATCCAACGATCCCAGAGTGGTTTCCGATGGATCCGACTATACTTGATAAGCCATTAACAGAAGGAGCAGGACAGTTACGCGTTATTTCACGTTTAGCGTTACGTGCTGCGATGAAAGAAGATAAATTGACGTCTTTTTGGCAAGAAATCGAGAAAATTTTTCCGGTTACAAGTGATCAAACGGAATATGGTGTGCGTGTCATTATAGTAACATCACTAGCAGGCGGAACAGGTTCAGGGATGTTTCTGCAAATTGCTTTATATTTACGTGAAATGCTTCGGAAGAAATTGCAGCATCATAACATTTTAATACGCGGTGCGTTTTTAATGCCGGATGTTTTAGTAAAGACGAGAACAGTTAGCGCGAAAGAATTTGAAACGGTGCAAGCAAATGGCTATGCATCGTTAAAAGAATTACATGCTATTACGCTCGGGTCTACTGGAGAATTATCAAAACGCGGCGGTGTAACAATTGAATTAGAGTATCGCCCTGATCAAGTAGATGAAGACGGAAGAACGAATCATACAATTAAACAACATCATTTACCGTACAATTATTGTTTCTTATACGATTACGAAAACCTACATGGACACCATTTACACAATTTATCAGACTATATGGAACAGATGGCAAATACAATTTATTTACAGTTATTTAGCCCGATGTCCACAAGTCATTTTGCACAGGAAGACAATCAAATTCAGCAATTAGCAGAATCAAGCGGAAAAGGACGATATTGCGGGGCAGGAACGGCAAAACTCATTTATCCATATGAACATGTGTTAAAATATTGTGCTTTAAAATGGGCGGTGCAAGGTTTAGATGAATCGTGGCTTCATTTAGATCAACTGTTTCAAGAGAAGAAGCAAAGATACGATCAAGATGTAAAACGTGGGATGCAACGTGAAAAGCCGGAAAGAGGTAAAAGTTATTTAGAGGACTTGGAGCATCTTGCTACCCGTCCAGAGCAAGCTCATATTTTCTATAGACAAATGTACAATGAAACACGTGAAGGAGCAGAGGGTGGTAAGCTCGGAGTTGCGAAATCAAAACTGTTTTTAGAAGCTGTAGAAAGTTATGTACAACGAACGGTGCAAAAAGATGAGGAATTAAATCGTCTGCAACATGAGTGTAAAATTTCAGCTACGAAACTGAAAATGATGGAACAAATGAAAGGTGAAGTGGCAAGAGTGGATCATGCGGTTCGTTTATATGCGTATGCGATTCCGAGCCGTGTACATGAACATGTAACGACACTTTTATATGACATGATTGAATCAGACCGCTTTTCACCAAGTGGTTCTGAAGGGCAGTCCTATCAATTAAATACATGGTTTTTAAAGAAAACAGATCCAGTTCACCCAGTAGCAGCTCGTTTTATGTTATATGAAATTCGAAAGCAGTTAGTCGAAAAAATGAATCGACTACATGAAAATAATGAACAAAAGCGTAATTTAATTCAAAACTACGATAAGAAATTTAATGTGAGTAATATTGATGGAACGGTAACAGCTGTACGCCGAGTAGAAATTGCGCAGCAACAAGGCTGGTTTGGAAAAATGATTAATAACCAGCAGCGTTTATTTAAAAAGGAATTTGAAGATATTGTAACGCAGTACGTACACAAATTAAACGAATACCGTAAAGAAATGCTATTAGAACTCGTTTATCAATCGCTATATCAAGCAGTTAACAAAATGATTCAATATTGGGAAAGATTTTTTGATAATTTACATGAAACACGTGAAAATTTACTGTTTGAAATTCAAAAACGAAGCAAGGAATTTGAAGGGAAAACAAACCCAACGAATGTATACGTATTAGCTGAAGAGAAGTTGCAAGAAAAGATATGGCAAGATATGCAACAACATTTAAATTTAGGTGTATTACCGAAAGATATATGTGCGGAAATTTATATGAGCTTATACGGGGAATATTGCCGGGATGCGAAAACAGAAGAGATTCAATCGAAAAAGGTAGAAGACTTTTATCGTGAGCACATACTAAACTATTGTTACGATGAGTTACAAATACGCTATCGCGATAAATTAGAGCTGAACATCGTTGAAGCATTACGAAAAGAAGCGGATTATAAGAATCGTGATCGTGATGAATATGTTCGTGAAAAAATTGAAGACTTGTTCCATTTAGCAAGTCCATTCGTTCCGAAAGTTTCGCATCATAGGGAATTACAATATTGGGGTATACACCCATCTTTAAAGAAAGAATTGCAAGAGGAATTAATGCAAGAAATGTTTAAAGAAAAAGATACAGTACATGAAGCTTTTTCACCATTTGAAGTCATTTGCTATCGTGCACATTACGGTTTATCACTGCAAGACTTTCCTAAGCTTTCGTCTGGGCATATTGCAAATGGATTTATGAATGATAAAGGTGATTATTTTCAGTCTTACTATCGCCGAGTGAACAAGTTGAATAGTAAAAAATCTAGTTTAACGCCGCATTTAGATAAGTATTGGCACTTACCAGCCTTCATGCCAGACTTAAATGCAACGCAAACGAAGTTAGATTACGATAAATGTAATCGTGCTCTACTATACGCGTATATGTATCGCTGGATTAGTTTAGTTGCTGTTGATGGCCAGTTTGTGTATCAATATAATGGCGTTGGACGTAGCTTCTTAATTCAGTCGATGGGGAAAAATATTTCAAGCGAAAGTTATAAATTACACAGAGCGTTGCTTCATAACCCATTTATTTATGAAAACATCTTGTCCAGGTTTGAAGAAGAACAAGAGAAGGCGATGATACAAGGTGGACATTTATATACACATCCGTTTGTATTAGGTGCTCAAGATATTAGATGGCTTCGTAAAGAGCATGTCCATAATATTTTAGATATGATTTTAATGTATGACCGTGAAGCGAAATATGACCCAACGTTAGAAGAAACTTCTGATGAATTATTGAGGCTATTCCTTGATGAAATTGAGTTATATTTCCAAAACTATTACGGTACAGGTGCCGATATGGTTGCAAAGAAAGAGAAAGAAATGTTTATTAAACAATTGTGGGATCGTTCGTACGCGAAAGGTTATGTAGACCCAAATAGTGCACCGTATAAAAAGTGGCAAAATTTATTAAGTGTTCATGATGAGGAGGAAACATCAAAAACGAATGTTTAATGAATGAAAAGGGAATCCTTAAAAGTGGCAATACAACTTTAGAAAAGAGGGATTCCGATGCCGTTTTTAGGAAGTGTATATCAAATATTTGGATTGTATCCAGAAATTTATTATGGAATGATTTCAGCCGAACTTGCAGAACAGCAAAGGTTGGAACAAGCGGAAAACGAAGAACAAGAAACAGAAGCGTAACTGCATAGGAAGCTTCAAAATAAAAATGATAACACACTACTTGCTCTTTAAACGTATAAGAGTAAGTAGTGTGTTTTTGCTATTTAATAATCCCATTTTCTAAAATTTTAATAGTTGGTGCCACTTTCACATTAGCTTTTGAAAAGGCACTCGGCCAATCATCTTCAACTGTTTTCCATTCTTTATATTGAAATGCTCTCGCATAATCACCAAACCCGAATGGATCGAGTTGCTGTTTTTGGATTTTGTGGATTAAATCGTTTAAATCTTTGTTTAGTTGTTTTGCAATGAGAGAAGTTAATTTCTTTCTATCTTTGTCTATATCCATGTTGAATGTAAGTTCAGATACGGCAATTTTTAAATCCATTTTAACATTAAATTTGAAGTGGTTATCGCTATAGTCTGTACGGATATCACGATTCATGCTAAGAACGTTTATTGTTACGAAATCGTCACCTTCTGTATCTTTTAGATGACTATTACTTTCAACTGAATGAGACGGAATTTTCATTGTAAGTGAAACGGGTATATTAGCTTTCTTTTGCAACATAAGCAAAAGGGCACTTTCATAACGATTTAAAGACATCTTATAAATTCCGCGAGAAGTTAATAGTGCAGAGCCTGTAACGATAACATCTTTTTTTCCTTTTTTTATTTCTGAAATAGCAGGTGTTATACCTTTATTAAACGTTTGCCTATGAAATTCATGAAATGGTGTGAAAACTGTCCGATTGTATAATTTATTTGTATTAATTAAATCTGTTAAATACTCGGGAAGGGCAGGTTTATCTTTAAAGTTATTATATATAACTGAAGAAACTGGACCGTCTACTGCGACCATGCGCATGTTTCCGGTATTTTTAGGATCGCGATACCAAACATCAAGGTAAGGCATAGCCCCTTCTTGTTTTAAAAAATTTGTGCTAAATAAAATGAGCTGTAACTTTTCTGTAGATACTAAACCGCCACTTGAACTATTAAACGTTGCTTTTGCTTCTCGAGGTGTACGCACTTTTGCTTCATGTGTTTCGTAATTTTTTTCTACGTCTTCATTAAAAGTAGGGTTTACGTGGTACACAATTAATTTTCCTTTTGCTTTTGCGTCAAAACCGTAAATTAATGAAATAGATTGTTTTTCTAAGTCTAGCCGGTCTCCACAGCCTGTTAATAAGGTTATGAGAAAGCAAGGTATAGTGAAATGAATAAAGCGCCTCATTTAAATTTTGCTCCTTTTCCAATGCTGATAAAGTGTCATGTATAAGAGAAATACGACTGGGAATAGAAAAACGATAAAATAACTGGCAGTTCCCCAAAATTCTCGCAACGCACTTATTTGGTAAGAGGAAGGGATATAAAAGAATAGAACGAAAATGCACCCGAATAATAAAATCCAAACAGGTAATGGACTCCCTTTTTTGTTAAGTAATTGATTGATTCCATCTGAAGCAGTGAAAATATAAGGAATACAAGAATCGAAAATAATGAAGAGATAAAATGATAAAAAGATAATTTCAAATCGTTCCAGAAATGAAAAGTGAAATGGTGTAACAAGAGAAAGAGTCGGCCATAAAAATTTCGTTATACCATCCGGGCTAAAATAAACGAAAGAAACGAACGTAACTTGTAGGTAAACAAATAAAGTAATCATATTTGCAATAACGATTCCTTTTTTTGCAGCTAATTTGTTAGTTAGATAGGGATAAAGGACGAATGCAAACTCGAATCCGAGAAACGCAATGATAGTTGATTTCACTGTGGTTACAACTGGTATCCATCCTTCCTTTAGAAAGGGAAGAAGATATATCCAATGACCATCTTTAAGAGGAATAAATAATAGTAATGGCATCCAAAGGGTAAAAATTACAGTGAAAACGGCAAAGCGACTAATAATAAGTACACCTTTACATGCAAGCATAAGCATTGGAATAGAAAGCAAAATCATAATTAAAAACATAGGAGATCTAGGTAAAATCCAAATGTGAATAACATACAGGAGGGAAAAAACTAAGGAAACTGCTGCAAGTACAGCATATAAAATCCAAAAAATCATTCCTACTCTTCCTAACCATTTTCCAAGATAACGAGTCAGCACATGAAGTAAAGTATATCCAGGATGCTTTTCCATAATTTTTACAATACATAAACTGACTAAAGTAGTGATAGCGCATCCGATAATAATAGACATCCAGCCATCTGTATTCGCACCTTGTGCAACTTCACGCGGAAGTGTAAGGACACCGAATCCTACTTGAACACCACTAATCGTTAAAATGTATTGAAATAAAGTGATCTCCCTCTTTGTACGTTTTGTCACTTATTCTCCTCCTTTTCCTCAACATCTCTTTGCCGGTTATCTTGTTTTAATTGTAGAGATAGTGGCCGTTTCTTCATAATTTTCCATGGGAAACGTACAAGGGTATCTTTTAAATCCGAAGCATATGACGGAGAAAAAGGACTACCATATGGCACACCAAGTGATTCCATAGAAAGAATATGGATGATAATAATTGCCATTCCAACCATAATTCCAATGACGCCAAATAAAGAGGCGGCTATCATCATTGGGAATCGAAGAAGCCGAATTCCTGCTGACATTTCTAAGTTGGGAATAATGAAAGAGGCAACCGCAGTAATTGATACGACGATAACCATAACGTTACTAACAATCCCAGCTTGAACCGCAGCTTGTCCAATTACAATTCCTCCTACGACGCCGATTGTTTGTCCAACAGGTCCAGGGAGCCGAATCGCTGCTTCTCGGAGCATTTCGAGAACTAATTCCATTAATAAAGCTTCTAATATGGGGGGGAAAGGAATTTTGGCTCGAGATTCTCCAATCGTTAACAACAATTTGAGCGGAATCACTTCATAATGGAAGGAAATCATAGCAATATAAAGAGCAGGAGCAAATATTGCAATAAATAGTCCAGTGAAACGAAGGAGTCGTATAAAAGATGGAATCATAGGTCTGAAGCTGTAATCATCTATCGTCTGAAAAAAGGATGAAAAGGTCATAGGTCCTATTAATACGCCTGGTGAGCGATCTACAACAACGGCAATTCGCCCATCAAGAATATGATGTGCTGTTGTGTCAGGGCGTTCAGTTATTGATAATTGTGGAAAGAGAGTAAAGGAATTATCTTCAACAAACCCCTCTAATTCACCAGTAGTAAGAATCGCATCAACTGTTACTGACTCGATACGGGATGCCATTTCTTTTACGACATTTTCGTTCGCAACATCTGCTAGATAAAGCAAAAAAATCTTTGAAGTAGCTCGTTCACCAACAGTGAATTCCTTCACTTTCAATTCGCGATTTGGAATATATCGACGAATAAGTGCAAGGCTGTCGCTCGCTACTTCATTAAATCCTTCGTGTGAGCTTTTTATGGAGCTCTCTGTTGTAGGTTCTTCAATACTCCTTTTTGGTGCCGCTTGCGTATCAAGCTCTAAAGCGGATAGTTGCCCGTTTATAAATAAAATACTTTTGCCGTGTAAAAGAGATTGTTCAATGTCTGTCCACTGTTGAACTTTTTTTATATTTCCGATAGAAACAGAAGCTTCCCAAAAATCGTCTTCATTCCACTCTTTAAATAAGAGAGGACGAAGAATGTTTACGTTAATAACAGTTTTGTCTACAAGTCCTTCCATATATATAAGTGCAGCTTCTTTTCCGTTTTTTAATGGAAAAGTGCGTGTTATTAATTCTGGAATACCGCTAAACAGTTTGGACAAGTGCTTTAAATTAAGGGAAAGGGAAGAAGAGATAGATTTATTTAATGCGTAATCAGCTTGTTCTTGGGTAGAAAAAGATTTTTCACCACGAATCCATTTATTAAAAGACCCCATTTGTTCGCTTACTCCTTGTTATGTTTTATATGGGTTATTATGGATAGTTACAAGCTGACATATGCGTAGTTTAAATTTTATATTGTATATTTTTAACTTTAACGCTATAATTATAGTGTTAAAGATGGAATCGTGATATGACCTGTTATGAATCTATCGTTTTATTTATGAATAAATGGATTGGTATTTTAGCAAGATGTGCTAATAAACTACTCCACCATGATGATAGCGTGCCAAAAATGTGGTGCGTATATTTTCGTGGTGGAGTTTTTTTATTCTCAAAAAGGGGGAAAGACCATGAATGACAACATGGTTCATATTACAATTGACGGAAAAAAGTATACAGCGGAGCCTGGTTCGACGATATTGGGTGTTATGAATGAGAACGGGATTGAACATCCGCAAATTTGTTACGTGCCAGAAGTAGATCCTATTCAAACATGTGACACTTGTATTGTAGAAGTTGACGGAAAGTTAATGCGTTCTTGTTCGACGATAGCAACGGAAGGTATGAGCATTGAACGTGCTTCTGTTCGCGCAAAAGAAGCACAAACAGAGGCGATGGATCGGTTACTAGAAAATCATTTATTATACTGTACAGTATGTGACAACAACAATGGGAACTGTAAACTGCATAATACAGCAGAATTAATGGAAATTGAACATCAAAAATATCCGTATGAACCGAAAGTAGATGTAAGTGAGGTTGATATGACGCATCCGTTTTATCGCTATGATCCTAATCAATGTATTGCATGCGGTCAATGCGTTGAGGTGTGTCAAAACTTACAAGTAAATGAAACGTTATCGATAGACTGGGAAGCGGAACGCCCACGAGTTATTTGGGATGAAGGAGTAAATATTAATGATTCTTCATGCGTTAGCTGTGGTCAATGTGTAACGATTTGTCCTTGTAACGCTTTAATGGAGAAAACGATGCTCGGTGAAGCTGGATTTATGACGGGATTGAAACCAGATATTCTTGAACCGATGGTAGATTTAATTAAAGAAGTTGAGCCTGGATATAGCGGTATTTTTGCGGTATCAGAAGTGGAAGCGGCCATGCGTGATACTCGTACGAAGAAAACGAAAACAGTATGTACATTTTGTGGTGTAGGTTGTTCATTTGAAGTGTGGACGAAGGGGCGTAAAATCCTTAAAGTACAGCCATCTTCAGATGCACCAGTTAACGCAATTTCCACTTGTGTAAAAGGGAAATTTGGTTGGGATTTCGTAAATTCTAAAGAACGAATAACAAAACCTTTAATTCGTAAAAATGGAACGTTTGTTGAATCTACATGGGAAGAAGCACTGAATGTAGTTGCAAATAAATTAGGCGCTATTAAAGAAGAGTACGGTAAAGGTTCTATCGGATTTATTTCTTCCTCTAAAATTACAAATGAAGACAATTATGTAATTCAAAAATTAGCTCGACAAGTATTTGGAACGAATAATATTGATAACTGCTCACGTTATTGCCAATCACCAGCAACGGATGGTTTGTTCCGTACAATTGGTATGGGCGGTGATGCCGGAACGATTAAAGATATTGCGCAATCTGGTCTTGTTATTATTGTAGGATGTAATCCGACAGAAGGTCATCCTGTTCTAGCTACACGTATTAAACGTGCACATAAATTACACGGACAAAAGTTAATTGTAGCTGATCTTCGTAAAACCGAAATGGCAGAGCGATCAGATGTCTTTATTAGTCCAAAACAAGGAACAGATCAAGTTTGGTTAATGGCTGTTACGAAATATATGATTGATCAAGGTTGGCATAATCAGGAATTCATTAATGAGAATGTAAACTTCTTTGAAGATTTCAAAGAAAGCCTAGAAGAATATACACTTGAATATGCAGAAGAAGTAACAGGTATTTCAAAAGAAACACTTATTCAAATGGCTGAAATGATTCGTGATGCAGATGGTACATGTATCCTTTGGGGTATGGGGGTAACGCAAAATACAGGTGGTTCTGATACTTCCGCTGCAATTTCAAACTTACTTCTTGCAACAGGAAACTATCGTCGTCCAGGAGCAGGTGCATACCCACTTCGAGGTCACAATAACGTACAAGGTGCTTGTGATATGGGTACTTTACCAGGATGGCTTCCAGGATATCAGCACGTTACTAACGAAATGGAACGTGCGAAATTTGAAACTGCTTACGGAGTGAAAATTGACAGTGAACCAGGTCTTAATAATATTGAAATGCTTCACGCAATTGACGAAGGAAAAATGAAAGCAATGTACCTTGTCGGAGAAGATATGGCTCTTGTAGATTCTAATGCAAATCATGTACATGAAGTGTTATCGAGCCTTGATTTCTTCGTTGTGCAAGATGTTTTCCTTTCTAAAACTGCTCAATATGCAGATGTTGTATTACCAGCAGCGCCATCTCTTGAGAAAGAAGGTACTTTCACAAATACAGAGCGCCGTGTCCAAAGATTATATCAAGTTCTTCCTACGCTAGGAGATGCGAAACCAGACTGGTGGATCGTCCAGGAAGTTGCGAATAAACTAGGTGCAAACTGGAATTATAGCCACCCAAGTGAAATCTTTGCTGAGATGGCAAGTTTATCACCATTGTTCTCGCAAGCGAACTATGAAGTGCTTGAAGGGTGGAACAGTTTCCATTGGGGAAGTTTTGATGGAACGAATACACCACTTCTGTTCCAAGACGGATTTAACTTCCCAGATAAAAAAGCTCGTTTTGCGATTGCTGACTGGGTACGTCCAGCTGAATTTCCAGCTGAGTTTGACCTTCACATTAACAACGGTCGTATGCTTGAGCATTTCCATGAAGGGAATATGACAAATAAATCAACAGGTATTCAAACGAAAGTACCTGGTGTTTTCGTTGAAATCTCTCCAGACCTTGCAAAAGAACGTGGAGTGAAAACTGGTTCATTAGTCCGTCTTGTTTCTCCGTTTGGAGCGTTAAAATTACGTGCACTCGTTACAGAGCGTGTAAAAGCGAATGAGTTATATTTACCGATGAATTCTACAGATAATGAAACAGCGATTAATTTCTTAACAGGTCCTGCGGTCGATACGCGTACGAACACACCTGCTTATAAACAGACGAAAGTGCGTATGGAAGTGCTAGAAGTTGATGGCGAAAATCCGATGCCAAAAGCGAACCCGCGTAATAAAAAACGTCATCCTCAAGCTGGTATTGAGGTACATCGTAAGTGGGCACGTCCAGGGTATGTGCATTTAACGGATAAGTAGGAGGAGAAAAATATGGCTGCACCTATAAAAATGATTCAAAAACAAGAATTAACTGAGGAAGAAATAAAACAGAAAAAATTAGATGATTTAAAAGAGCTTCTAGCTAATAATGAAGACGCTCTAAATCAAATGTTTAATATAGTAGGGGAATTGAATGATATTGGCATGTTAGAAGCAGCTAATTCTATGCTAAAGGCGAAAGAACCAATCGCAAAGATTGTTCTTGGCCAAGTGACTCGTGAGCCTGTTACAAATTTAATTAATAATATGATGGGGGCTGCGGGTGCTTTAACAGAACTTGATCCGGAGCTTACGAAAAAGCTTATAGGTAGCTTATTAGTAGGGCTAGAAAAAGGTAATGAACATTTAGAGAGTAATAAAAAAGTAGGGGTATTCGATCTTATGAAAGTATTGAAAGACCCAGATATTAACCGTGCTATCGGGTTTGGGCTTCATTTCTTAAAAGGTATGGGAAAAGGATTAAAAGAAGAATAAGTTTCATGAAGTGAACCTTTTCGCCCAAATGTTTGTACGAAATAGTTTGGGCGGAAGGCTCATTTTGGTAAAATATATAATAAAGTAAAATGAGGTTTGTGGGAGGTATAATGGTATGTCAAAAAAAGTACATGAATTTAATGATATGATACGAAAACTTCGAAAGGAACTTTTCGGAAAAGGGCCAGAACGAATTCATACTGTTTTTGCAGAAAACATGGCGATTGCGACTCTTTATGGAAACTTAACACCTACTGAAAAATTCATTTCAAGTACGATGGACGGTGCGGAAATGGTTCATATGGCTAGAACGAAAATGATTCAAGAAGTATATGCTGCGAATTCCCGTGAACATTTGGAGGAACTTGTTGGAGCGAAATTAGTGAACCTATTTTCAGATATGAAAGTAGAAGAAGATATTGCAGTTTCGGTATTTGTTTTTGATAAAAATATAACGTGAGAGAAGGATACTGATCGTGAAACCGATACAGGTAGAAAGAGAAATCTTTCGTTATGAACAAGGGGCGTTTAAACATATAGAGGACAGCATTGTAACAGAGTTTCCAGTCACGATTAAAATGAACGGACAGGAGTTTGTTACAATGGTTAGTACTCCAGAATATATAGAAGATATGGTAATAGGCTTCTTAGCATCTGAAGGAATCATTCGAAAGTATGAAGATATTGATGACATATGGGTACAAGAGAAAGAAGGATTTGTACATGTCACGACGGCAAAAGTAAATCCGTATTACGAACAAATGCAAAATAAACGATATATTACGTCTTGTTGTGGTATGAGTAGGCAAGGGTTTGTTTTTGCTAATGATGCACTAAGTGCAAAAAAAATGCAGGGTGTCCATGTACAGGTTGCGGCAGAGGATTGTTTTCGGTTAATGAAAGAAATGCAGCAATCTGCGGATACGTTTCATCATACTGGCGGGGTTCATAATGCAGCTTTATGTGATGTGAATGGTATTATTTTAAGCCGAATGGATATTGGTAGGCATAATGCACTGGACAAAATTTACGGTTATTGTTTAAGAAACGATATTTCTATAAAAGATAAAATCATTGTTTTTAGTGGTCGTATTTCTTCGGAAATATTATTGAAAGTTGCAAAAATCGGTTGTGAAATTATACTATCAAAATCAGCTCCAACTGAGTTAGCTTTGCAACTAGCGGAAGATTTAGGTATTACGACAATAGGATTTATTCGGAATCAATCCTTAAATGTATATACGCATCCAGAGCGTGTTTTAAATATAAAATAAGTAAAAGCGAGGCAATAAATATGAAATCTGTCACATTAGACAAGTTACAACGTCCGTTAAAGGATTTACGTATTTCAGTTACCGATCGCTGTAATTTTCGCTGTCGATATTGTATGCCAGAAGAAATATTTGGTCCTGATTACTCGTTTTTGTCTAATGATAAAATTTTATCTTTTGATGAAATTGAAAGGATAACTCGTATTTTCGTTTCTTTAGGTGTGAGAAAATTACGAATTACAGGCGGAGAACCGTTACTTCGAAGAGGGCTTCCAAAGCTTATTGAGCGGCTTCATAAAATAGATGGTGTGGAAGATATCGGTTTAACAACCAATGGATCGTTACTTAAAAAGTTTGCTCCTGATTTATATAAGGCGGGACTATCACGTGTAACAGTTAGCTTAGATTCCTTAGAAGAAGAGCGGTTTTTCTATTTAAATGGTAATAGGAGCAAAGTACAAAGGGTTCTGGAAGGAATACAGGCTGCTGCTGAAGTTGGTATGAAAATTAAAATAAATATGGTCGTTCAAAAAGGGAAAAATGAACAAGACATTTTGCAGATGGCGCAATACTTTAAGGAAAACAGGCATATTCTTCGTTTTATTGAGTATATGGACGTTGGAAATTATAATGGTTGGGATTTAAAAGAGGTCGTCTCTAAACAAGAAATAGTAAATACAATTCACAAAGTGATGCCGTTAGAACGGATAGAAGCAAATTATTCTGGTGAAGTGGCTACTAGGTATCGTTATATAGGAAGCGATGAGGAAATAGGTATTATTTCATCGGTAACAGATTCTTTTTGCTCCTCATGTACGAGAGCTCGTATTTCTGCAGAAGGAAAATTATATACCTGCTTATTTGCTTCTAAAGGAAATGATTTAAGAGAATTGCTTCGTTCTGAACATACAGATGAGGACATTACAGATGTAGTACGCGATATATGGAATAATAGGGAAGATCGTTATTCAGATGAACGCTTAAATCATACAAATAAGAAAACAATACCTAAAATTGAAATGTCACATATCGGTGGTTAATATATAAAGCTAGCGTCATAGTGAAAAATGGAAAATTTACAAGAGTTGTGGATTTTCTATTTTATAGTAAAAGTGATGATTGATATCTCTGTAAAAGATGTGCAGAGAAATTAAGCAGCATTCAAAAACCTTTATTTTGAGGAGGTTTTTTGAAGCTGCTTTTTTATTTGGAGAAAATGGAGGAATGGGTAATGGCATTTCATAAGCCGGAACAAATTGCTGAGCTTGTCATTGAGGCCGGTGTTCAAAAAGTAAGACAGACATTGCCAGCGATGCTTATTCTCGGTTTTTTAGGAGGAGCGTTTATTGCGATAGGTTTTTTACTTAACATTCGAGTTTTAGGGAATTTACCTGAGCGCTGGGGAAGTCTAGTTAATGTTTTAGGAGGGGCAGTATTTCCTGTTGGACTCATGCTCGTAGTATTAGCAGGAGGAGAATTAATTACGGGAAATATGATGTCACTGTCTATGGCGCTTTATGCAAAGAAAATTACATTGATAAGTGTACTGAATAACTGGGTTTGGATTACTCTCATGAATTTTATTGGGGCAATTTTCGTTGCGTATTGCTTTGGACATCTTGGCGGATTAACAGAGGGAGAGTATTTAAATAAAACGGTAGCGATAGCGGAAGGGAAGTTACATGAATCATTTGGGAGAACTTTAATTTTAGCAATTGGTTGTAATTGGCTCGTTTGTCTTGC
Organism: Bacillus thuringiensis; assembly: GCF_001595725.1. GTDB lineage: Bacteria > Bacillota > Bacilli > Bacillales > Bacillaceae_G > Bacillus_A > Bacillus_A thuringiensis_K. The sequence goes on along the minus strand of NZ_CP014282.1, from coordinate 3,411,399 downwards.
TCTTTGGCTTGCTTACGGGACGAGTGATTTTGTCGGAAAAATCATCGGAATTTGGATTCCAATTATGGCATTTGTAGTCATTGGATTTCAGCAAGTAGTAGCAAATATATTTGTCATTTCCGCTGTTATTTTTGCGGGTCATCTAACGTGGATGGATCTGGCTAAAAATTTTGTTCCTGTTTTTATCGGAAATGTAATTGGAGGAGCTGGGTTTGTTGGTTTTGCTTACTTTGCTTGTTATCAGAAACAACATTCTAATATGAAATAGAGTTCTTGAGAGGAAGGGTATGTAATGGCTGATCGGTATTCACGACAACAGTTGTTCAAACCAATTGGGAGTAAAGGACAAGAAAAAATTCGAAATAAACATGTGTTAATTGTAGGAGCAGGCGCATTAGGAAGTGCAAGTGCCGAAAGTTTCGTACGTGCAGGTGTTGGCAAGTTGACGATTATTGATCGTGACTACGTTGAATGGAGTAATTTACAAAGGCAACAATTGTACTCTGAACAAGATGCGATAGAGAAAATGCCGAAAGCAATTGCTGCAAAAAATCGGCTAGAACAAATTAATTCGGAAGTACAAATACATGCTTTCGTAATGGATGCAACTTTAGAAAATATGGAAGGTCTATTAAAAAATGTAGATGTAATCATTGATGCAACAGATAATTTTGATATTCGTTTTGTAATAAATGATTTATCACAAAAACATAATATTCCGTGGGTATATGGTTCTTGCGTTGGATCGTATGGTATGAGTTATACAATTATTCCGCAAGAGACACCGTGTTTACATTGTATGCTGAAAAATATTCCTGTTACAGGTGTGACATGTGATACCGCTGGAATTATTAGCCCGACTGTACAAATCGTCGCAGCATATCAAGTGGCGGAAGCACTCAAAATTTTAATAGAAGATTTTTCAGCAATTAGAAAAACATTTTTCATGTTTGATATATGGAATAATCAAAACCATTTTATAAAACTAGGAAAAATAAAAACAGACGCTTGTCTCTCATGCGGTTTGAATCGAACTTATCCTTATTTATCATACGAAAATCAAACGAAAGCAGCTGTTTTATGCGGAAGAAATACAGTTCAAATTAGAACAGTAGACAATAGGAAATACAATTTTGATGATATAGAAAAAGTATTAAAAAAACTGGGAAGAGTAGATCGGAATCCGTATTTACTATCTTGCCAATTCGATGATTACCGCATCGTTTTTTTTCGGGATGGTCGTGTTTTTATTCATGGTACAAATGATATTTCAAAAGCGAAACAACTATATTATCGCGTATTCGGTTAATAGAGAGGGTGTCAACAATGGAAAGAAGAGTGCCAATTACGGTTGAAGAAGCTGTTCGTAAAGTGATGGGATTTGCTCATAAAGGCTTAAAGGAGCTATTACCAATTGAATTAGCTTACGGACGTATATTAGCAGAGGATTTAGTAGCTGACCATGATGTACCGTCATTTAATCGTTCGCCGTATGACGGATTTGCTATTCGAGCAGAAGATACTAATTTAGCAAGTTATGAAACGCCAATTGTATTTGAAGTAGTGGGTGAAATTGGTGCAGGATCGCTATTCCATGAGAAAGTAGGTCCGTTTCAAGCAGTTCGAATTATGACGGGAGCACAAATTCCGACTGGGTGTGATGCGGTTGTTATGTTAGAGCTGACTCGTCAATATGAGAAGAAGGGCAACAATTATATAGAAGTGAAGCGATCATTCAAAACGGGCGACAATATTTCTGTTCAAGGTGAAGATGCTCGTAAAGGAACAGTTCTTGCAAAGAAAGGATCGTACATTAATCCAGGTATTTCAGCTCTTCTTGCTACATTCGGTTATAGTGAAGTACCAGTTGCGAGAAAGCCTGTAATTGGACTGTTAGCGACTGGGAGTGAATTACTGGATGTCAATGAGTCATTACAGCCAGGGAAAATCCGAAACAGTAATACGTATATGATATTGTCTCAAATCCGAAGAGCAGGCGGAAGAGTAAAATATTTTGGGAAGTTTAGTGATGATTTTAATACGTGTTTTACAGCTGTGAAAGAAGCGCTTGGCCAAGTAGATATGTTAATTACAACGGGCGGTGTATCAGTAGGAGATTATGATTATTTACCAGCTATTTACGAAAAGTTAGGTGCATTTGTTCTTTTTAATAAAGTTGCAATGCGACCAGGAAGTGTTACGACTGTAGCACAATTAAATGGCAAGTTATTATTTGGTTTATCAGGAAATCCATCAGCTTGTTACGTAGGGTTTGAATTATTCGCAAGACCGTGTATTCGGACGTATATGTTTAGTGAAAAAGTACATTTAAAAAGAGAAAAAGCGTTATTAGGAGAAGATTTTCTAAAACCGAATCCATTTACAAGATTTGTACGAGCAAAATTGACATATAACGAAGGTCAGTTAATCGCTTATCCATCAGGGTTTGATAAATCTAGCTCAGTTTCTTCATTGGCAGAATCAAACGCGTTTATCGTATTGCCGGGCGGGACAAGAGGATATAAAAAAGATATGTTTGTCGATGTTCTTTTATTAGAAGATAACGAAGGTAGTAAATGGCCTTGGACATTTTGTAAAGGGAGAGGTGGTTCTAATGGGACAAGCGCTATTTGAAATTGTAGATATACCGATTGTAGTTGAAGAAGTAACGAATAAGGTTGCAAGAAGAGAAGCAGGAGCAATTACAACATTTATTGGTACGGTGAGAGAATTAACAAAAGGAAAACGAACGCTACATTTAGAGTATGAAGCATATAAGCCGATGGCAGTAAAACAACTTATGAGAATTGGTGGAGAAATTAGTGGGAAATGGCCGGACGCAAAAGTAGCAATTACGCACCGTGTAGGGCGGCTAGAAATAATGGATATTGCAGTAGTCATTGCAGTTTCATCACCGCATCGTAAAGTAGCTTATGAAGCGAATGAGTACGCGATTGAACGTATAAAACGAATCGTTCCAATTTGGAAAAAAGAATTTTGGGAAGATGGAACGATGTGGGTTGGAGATCAACTTGAAAACACACCATATTCAGAAGGAAAACCAAAGAAGGAAGAATGAGAAAATGATTACAATTTTACTGTTTGCAAATTTGCGTGAGGAAGTTGGATTGGATCGATTAGTGATTTCAGAAAAGCAAGAAATGACAGTGCAGCAATTAAAAGAATGGCTCAAAGCCAGCTATTGTTTACAAACGCTGGATAAAGTGATGGTGGCTGTTAATGAAGAGTTTGTAATGAATGAAGATATGATAAAAACTGGAGATATAGTCGCATTAATCCCGCCCGTTAGCGGGGGATAATAAGTTTTTTCACCAGATGAAGCGCCAAGAAGATGTGGTATATAAATTAGAATAAGAGAAGGGATGAGTTCTATGCTTACTCAAGAACAAATAATGAATGCATTAAAACATGTAGAGGATCCAGAGTTACACAAAAGTGTTGTAGAATTAAATATGGTTAGAAATATACAAATGAACGGAACAGAGGTTAAACTTGAAGTAGTACTAACAATCCAAGGTTGTCCGTTAAAAGCAAAAATTCAACAAGATATTGAAGAATCACTTTACGCAATTGGTGTCTCTAAAGTGGAGGTAATATTTGGCTCTATGACACAAGAAGAACGTGCATCTTTAACAGAGAAGTTAAAGAAAAATACTAGAACAGAAACTGGTATGCCGAGTATGCTTCGCCCGGATTCAGGAGTACGTTTTATTACTGTAACGAGCGGAAAAGGCGGAGTTGGAAAATCAACGGTGACAATTAATCTTGCAACTGCACTAGCTCGTATGGGCAAAAAAGTGGGGATATTAGATGCAGATATATATGGTTTTAGTATTCCAGCTATGATGGAAACGAATAAGAAACCAACGATGATTGATCAAACGGCAATTCCAGTCATTAGTCACGGTGTTAAAATCATGTCGATGGGATTCTTTACAGAAGGAAATAACCCAGTGATGTGGCGCGGACCGATGCTAAATAAATGGATTCAAAATTTCCTTGCGAATACGCACTGGGGAGAATTAGATTATTTATTACTTGATTTACCACCAGGTACAGGAGATGTTGCCATTGATGTTGCGGCAATGGTTCCGCAAGCGAAAGAAATAATTGTTACAACTCCGCACAATGTAGCTTCATTCGTTGCTTCAAGAGTCGGTGTAATGGCAAAACATACGAAGCATGAGATTTTAGGTATTGTGGAAAATATGGCTTATTATGAAGAACAAGATGGATCGAAAAATTATCTCTTCGGAAAAGGCGGCGGCGAAATGCTTGCAGAACAATTGCAAACAGAAGTAATTGCCAAAATACCTTTTGCGAAACGTGAAGAAAATAATGGTTCATCTGTATATGATGAAGATTCTCTTGTTGGAGAAGTGTTTACATCGTTAGCTGAGGATATTATTTATAGAGGATAGAGGGGGAAGTTTAGTATGGCATGTAACATTGATCATTCTATTGAAGATGTGATGAATAAGCTTGAAAGTCAAAAGAATTTTTTACCTGAAGGGATTTTTAAAGAGTTAAAGAATTTTTTGCAAGGTACTCATTCACAGAAATTATTAAATGATGTTTTTCACCTCCTAAAAAAGTATGATTTAGTCAGTGAGGAAGAACGAGAGACGAGAAACGCACAATTATTATACATTTTGAATTAAGTACTCTTTGGCTTTAGAATTTTTTCAGAAGGGGTGAATGTGATGGATATGAAAAAGATGATTGAAACGATAGAAGTAACTAGAGTGACTGACGAGGAATTATCGATTTCGAATTTACATCCAAAGCTTGTGAAGTTGTATAGTCAAAAAGATAGTGCAGAGTATACGAAGCTATTAAAATATATTTTATCATTATCCGTGCAACTAAAGCTGAATCTCGTATTGAAATATTTTGGTGTACGTCCCATTGTTGCTGCAGACGAGCGTATGCAATTTCAAGAGATATTTAAATGTTTAGCTAACAAAGATGATAATGGCGAATGGTTTCTAAATTTCGTTTCTTTATACGTAGGGTTAATCGTAGTTCTTTATTTTGATGAAAAAGAGATTGAGAGAAGTTTTTTCGATGATATGGTAGTGGGTGAAGGGAATGAAATATAAGCTTCTGCTCATAACATCTTTTTGTTTAATTGCTATAACTGCGATTTTAATTGGTTATATAAATATGCAAGTAATGAATTAAACTAGTTTGATAAAAAGCGTTCTTCAGTTGTTTCCGTCGTTTTTTCGTGTTACTATTAATCGAATTTTTCATAAGGAGAGAAAGCGATGAAATGGATTTATTTTATTATTATTAATGTTATAGCTTTTAGCCTTATGGGGCTTGATAAACGAAAAGCAAAGAAGAAACAGTGGAGAACGCCAGAAAGTACGTTGTTTTTATCAGCGGCAGCTGGGGGAGCAGTTGGAGCTTGGATTGGTATGTATATGTTTCATCATAAAACTCATAAAAAGAAATTTGTTTTCGGCATACCGTTACTTGTTGCAATAACGGTATGTTTATTATTCGTTGTATGAGAAATGTCGAAAGAAATGCAGATTGATTATTGGTAAAGTGAGCATATGAGAACGTATAATGGAGAAAAAATGAGAAGAGGAGAAAAAGGAAGATGGGGAGTCAATCAGCAGAGCAAAAAAAAGGGATACTATATGCGGCTGGTGCTTATACGATGTGGGGTATTCTGCCGATTTATTGGAAATGGGTTGAAGAAGTTCCTGCAGATGAAATATTAGCACACCGCATCGTTTGGGCGTTTGTTTTTATGTTACTCGTATTAGGTGTTACGAAGAGATTTCGCCAGTTTATTGGGGAATTTGTGAATCTTTTTAAACGACCTAAATTATTAATGTCATTAACAATAGCTTCAGTCTTGATTAGCGGAAATTGGTTTGTTTACATATGGGCTGTTAATCATAATCATGTTATTGAAGCGAGTCTTGGCTATTATATTAATCCGCTTATTAGTATTTTACTTGGTACAGTCGTTTTAAAGGAAAAGTTAAACTTTTGGCAATATGTTGCAGTTGGTTTAGCTGGAGTAGGAGTTGTCATTTTAACAGTACGTTTCGGATCTATTCCGTGGGTTTCTCTTTCACTTGCCTTTTCATTTGGATTATACGGATTAACGAAAAAATTGTTAAACTATGATGCGACAATTGGGCTTACGATGGAAACGATGTTAGTGACGCCGTTTGCAATCATTTACCTTGTTATGACAGGCGCACATGGTTTCGGCTCATTTGGATCTATTTCCATTTTATCAACGTTACTTTTAATAGGAGCAGGCATTGTAACAGCATTACCACTATTTTATTTTGCGAAAGGAGCGCAACTTATTCCACTTTATATGGTCGGATTTTTACAATATATTGCGCCAACAATTAGCTTAATTTTAGGTGTATTTGTATTTGGTGAACATTTCACAGCTACACATATGATTGCATTTTTCTGTATATGGGTTGCTTTATTTGTATTCTCGGTAGCGAAGACAAAGTTCTTAGTGCAGAAACAACCGAAATTTATAAAAAATAAATCAGCAAAAGTATCATAATGCGTAGTATTTTCTACGCATTTTTCTTTATACTGATACTATATAGGATTTCCATTATAGCTAGTAGGGAGCTGAGAACGTGGAAACAATTTTACATAACGATCCGCTTATGGCTGCTGTACTTTCATGGTTTTTAGCACAATTAACGAAAGTAGTCTTTAAATTAGTCAAAACAGGTGAATTTGATTTTGCAAAGTTTTTTGCTTCAGGTGGGATGCCAAGTTCTCATGCTTCAACAGTTACAGCGCTTGCTACAGGAGTTGGAGTTGTGGAAGGTGTGGAAAGCTCGATGTTTGCGGTTGCTGCTATTTTTGCCATTATAGTTATGTATGATGCTTCAGGAGTAAGGCTTGCAGTAAGTAAACAAGCAAAAATATTGAATGAGTTTTTTCACGGTAGAGAAACAGAATATAAGAAGTTAAATGAACTTGTTGGGCATACACCGTATGAAGTAGTAGTCGGTGCTTTATTAGGGATTATTGTCGGAGTAGGATATTGTTTATGAGCAGAACATTTTATATGTTCTGCTTTTCTTTGTTTTCATACATATTCAGCTATCTTTTTGAATATCGTTATACGGATTTCGAAAGGGTGGGTGAGTAACTTGTTATTATATGAAAAAGTGCATGAAGAAATAGCGAGAAGAACAACTGCACTTCAAACAATGCAACGGCAAGATGGTACGTGGCGGTTTTGTTTTGAAGGAGCTCCACTAACAGATTGTCATATGATTTTCTTATTAAAATTATTAGGTAGAGATAAAGAGATAGAACCGTTTGTAAAAAGATTAGCATCACTCCAAACAAATGAAGGAACATGGAAATTGTATGAAGATGAAGCGGGGGGGAATTTATCTGCTACAATTCAATCTTATGCTGCCTTACTTGCATCGGAAAAATATACAAAAGAAGATGCGAATATGAAGCGAGCGGAAATGTTTATAAATGAGCGCGGTGGGGTAGCGCGTGCTCATTTTATGACGAAGTTTTTATTAGCGATTCATGGAGAATATGAATATCCTTCTCTCTTTCATTTGCCAACACCAATTATGTTTCTGCAGAATGATTCCCCTCTCAGTATTTTTGAACTGAGTAGCTCAGCACGTATTCATTTAATTCCGATGATGCTTTGTTTAAATAAAAGATTTCGAGTAGGGAAAAAGTTATTGCCAAATTTAAATCACATTGCAGGCGGGGGCGGAGAATGGTTTCGGGAGGACCGGTCTCCGGTTTTTCAAACATTATTAAGTGACGTGAAGAAAATTATAACGTATCCACTTTCTTTGCATCATAAAGGATATGAGGAAGTAGAACGTTTTATGAAAGAGCGTATTGATGAAAATGGAACATTATATAGCTACGCAACTGCCTCGTTTTATATGATTTATGCTTTACTTGCATTAGGACATTCTATTCAATCACCAATTATTGAGAAGGCTATAACGGGAATCACATCTTATATATGGAAGATGGAGAGAGGGAGCCATTTGCAAAACTCTCCATCAACTATATGGGATACAGCTTTACTCAGTTATGCTTTGCAAGAAGCTCAAGTTCCGAAAGCAAGTAAAGTGATTCACAATGCATCAGCATATTTACTAAGAAAACAGCAAACGAAGAAAGTAGATTGGAGTGTACATGCACCGGATCTCTTCCCGGGGGGGTGGGGCTTTTCGGATGTGAATACGACGATTCCAGATATTGATGATACAACTGCTGCGTTAAGAGCATTGGCGCGAAGTAGAGGGAACGAAAATGTAGACAATGCTTGGAAGCGAGCTGTTAATTGGGTTAAAGGATTGCAAAATAATGATGGTGGTTGGGGGACTTTTGAAAAAGGGGTAACGAGCCGTATATTAGCAAATTTACCAATCGAAAATGCAAGTGATATGATTACAGATCCTTCTACACCAGATATTACAGGAAGAGTGTTAGAATTTTTTGGGACGTATACGCAAAATGAATTGCCCGAGAAACAAAAACAAAGTGCGATAAATTGGTTAATGAATGTACAAGAGGAAAATGGATCGTGGTATGGGAAATGGGGAATTTGTTATATATATGGTACGTGGGCTGTTATGACAGGTTTACGGTCATTCGGAATTCCATCTAGCAATCCATCATTAAAACGAGCAGCTTTATGGCTTGAACATATACAGCATGAAGATGGTGGCTGGGGAGAATCTTGCCAAAGTAGTGTGGAAAAAAGATTTGTTACTTTGCCGTTTAGTACACCATCCCAAACAGCATGGGCGTTAGATGCCCTCATTTCTTACTATGATAAAGAAACGCCAGTTATTCGAAAAGGTATTTCATATTTGCTCTCCAACTCTTATATAAATGAAAAATATCCTACTGGAACAGGTTTACCAGGTGGGTTTTATATTCGTTATCATAGTTATGCTCATATATATCCGTTGCTTACTTTGGCTCATTATGCAAAAAAATATAAAAAATAAACCGAGAGATGTCTCTCGGTTTATTTTGTTGGGTAGTAGGTCCCTTTTGAAAAGAATAAGGTTGTGATGTACCTTATTTTTCGGTTGATTGGCGCTTTTGACGTGCATCAGCGGCATTTGCACGTGCGTTTGCTTCTAAGTCATTGTGGTCAGCGAGTTCGCGAGAGAACTCAACATCAATGCCATCAGTAGCTTTGTTTTGTTTGAAATTTTTTTTGTTCATTCGACACAATCTCCTTGCACTTTATCCCGCTTTAATGGGCAGTAAGACCTCACCTCAAAATTCAGCGAAAGTAAAGAAGTTAGGTGGGGGTCGGGCTGCCCATAAAAGTCCGATTGGTGAGGGCTAATAATCAGTGGGGGATGAAGAAAACCCCCACTGATTAAAGTTTCACTTTATGCGACGTTGCAAAGTTAGTTTGACACAAATAGACTTTTTTATACAAAGAGGAATTGGAAAGTAAAAAGCCGAAATATACAGTATAAGTAATAGAAATGGGGGATAGGGATGGAGTTTTTAAACGGGAAAACAGCTGTTGTAACAGGAGCTGCACAGGGAATTGGAAAAGAGATTGCAAGGGTTTATGCAAAACTAGGGGCGAAAGTATTAATTAGCGATGTAAATGAAGAGAATCTACAAAAAACGACACGTGAGTTATCAGATGAAGGATATGAAGTGTGCTCATATCGATGTGATGTAAGTAATCAAAATGAAGCGAAGTCGTTAATTGAATATGCGGTTCAAAAATTTGGTACATTACATATTTTGGTGAATAATGCTGGAATTACAAGAGACGCAATGTTACATAAAATGGAGAAGTCTGCTTGGGAACAAGTGTTACAAGTAAACTTAACTGGAGTTTTTTATTGTATGCAACCAGCGCTTCTTTACATGAGACAACAAGGGTATGGGCGCATTATTAATATATCTTCAATTAGTAGAGAAGGAAACATAGGGCAAGCAAATTATGCGGCTACAAAGGCAGGAGTTGTAGGTTTAACGAAAACGGCAGCGAAAGAAGTTGGAAGTTTCGGTATTACTTGTAACGCGATTTGTCCGGGGTTTATGGATACAGATATGACAAAAACGATACCAGATAAAGTGAAAGAAAAGATGGTTGGCGCTATTCCAGTTGGTAGAATTGGAACGCCAGAAGATATTGCGAACGCAGCAGCCTTTTTAGCATCAGAATACGCATCCTATATTACAGGTGAAGTATTAAATGTGAGCGGAGGACTGCAAGTTTAAAGGAATACATAATGAAAAGAACCTGACCAGGTAGGTCAGGTTCTTTCTCATTAATTTAAGTTAAGCCAAACGCTCTTCACTTCTGTATAGTTATTTAATGCGTAAGATCCCATTTCACGGCCGAGGCCAGATTGTTTAAATCCTCCAAATGGAGATGCTGCATCAAAGACGTTATAACAGTTTACCCATACTGTACCTGCACGTACTTTACTTGCAACATAGTGTGCAGTTTTAACATTTTCTGTCCACACACCAGCAGCTAAACCAAATTGCGATTTATTTGCACGTTCAATTACTTCATCAATATCGTTAAACGGTATTGCAGAAATAACTGGACCGAAAATTTCTTCTTTTGCGATCGTCATTTCATCATTTACGTCAGCGAATACTGTAGGAGAAACGAAGTAGCCTTGATCGAATGGATTACTTCCTCCGCAAAGTACTTCAGCGCCTTCTTCAATCCCTTTTTCAATGTAGCCCATTACACGTTTTTGTTGTTCTTCGGAAACGAGAGGACCAATTGTTGTTTCAGGGTTAAGACCGACACCTTGATTTAGTTTTTTAGAATAGAGGACGAGATCAGCCATGACATTATCATACATTTTCTTCGGAACAAATAAGCGTGATCCAGCAGAGCATACTTGCCCTTGGTTAAACATAACACCAGAAAGGGCACCAGGAATCGCGCGAGATAAATCAGCATCTGGCAAGATGATATTTGGTGATTTACCGCCTAACTCAAGTGTAACGCGTTTTAATGACTCAGATGCTTGTCGCATAATTTGTTTACCGACTGGAGTAGAACCAGTAAATGCAATTTTATCAACGAGTGGATGATTAACAAGTGCTTGTCCAGCTGATTCACCGAATCCAGGAACAATATTAATAACACCTTTCGGAAATCCAGCTTCTTCAATTAATTCAGCTAAGTATAGAGCTGATAGTGGAGTTTGTTCTGCAGGTTTTAAAATGATTGTACATCCTGTAGCAAGCGCTGCTCCCATTTTCCACATCGCCATAAGAAGAGGGAAGTTCCAAGGGATAATTTGACCGACGACACCAACAGCTTCATGGCGTGTATAGTTAAAGTAATTACCGGAAACAGGGATTGTTTGACCAACGATTTTCGTAGCCCAGCCAGCATAATAGCGCATATGTTCAATTGCAAGTGGTATATCTGCTGCCATTGTTTCACGGATTGGCTTTCCGTTATCTAACGTTTCGAGCTGTGCAAGCTCTTCTTTATGTTCTTCCATTAAATCAGCTAACTTGTACATGAGACGGCTTCGCTCAGCAGTGCTCATACGAGACCAAGGACCTTCGTCAAAAGCCATGCGAGCTGCGACTACAGCTTTATGAATATCTTCGCGACCAGCTTCAGAAACGACAGCAAGTGTTTCACCAGTTGCTGGGTTTGGTGTTATAAACGTTTTTCCGGAAGCGCTTTCAATGAAAGATCCATTCACATATAACTTTTTTGTACCTTGAAGAAACTTTTCTACCTTTTCATGAAGATTTACAGCTAGTTGACTCATTGTATAACCCCCTTGAAAATATAATGTAAACGCAGTACGAGACGGCGCTTATTCCGAAATCAAGGATGTGGAAACTAGATGGAAAGCCTCTAATTAAAATCATAATTAATAAATACTGAAAATTCAAATTTCATTTGTGTTACAATTGTAAAAAATATGTAATGTAACAGAATCTTCTATATGATTATAAAAAATCCTGCTTGTTTTGCTTTCTAGTAGGAAAAACTAGAAGAACAATGGTACAATAATACATCGTGAGAGGAGGGGGAAAAATGAAAGATTATCATGATGATCCACGCTTTCGAATAGCCCATAGAGAAGCGTTAATTGGTCTTGGACTTGCTATTATTAATTTTATAATATGGTACGGATTCGCTTATGGGCTTGGTAGTAAAAATCCGAGTGAATATACATATGTATTAGGTTTTCCCGCATGGTTTTTTTATAGCTGTATCGTTGGATTTATCGTTATGGTTATTTTACTTAGTTTAGTTGTTCGTTTTGTATTTCAAGATATTTCACTCGATGAGGAAGAAAAAAGTGAGGAATAATAGATGAATTGGTATGTAATCATTCCAATGATAATTTCGTTTATCGTTGTATTTTTAATTGGTGTATATGCTTCAAGACGCGTTCAAGCAACTGCTCATAATAAATTTTTACAAGAATATTTTCTTGGTGGGCGTGAGCTAGGCGGTTTATTATTAGCGATGACAATGATTGCTACGTACGGTAGTGCAAGTAGCTTTATTGGTGGTCCTGGTATTGCTTACAATATGGGGCTTGGATGGGTATTGTTATCTGCGATTCAAGTTGTAACAGGGTATATCGTTTTAACGGTTATCGGTAAAAAGTTTGCAATTATCGCTAGGAAGATGGAAGCCATTACTCTTATCGATTATTTAAAAGGGAGATACAATAATAAAGCAGTTGTTATACTTTCTGCGTTATGTATTATTATCTTTTTATTTTCAGCGACAGTAGCCCAGTGGGTCGGTGGTGGACGATTAATCGAGTCACTAACGGGTCTATCGTACACAACAGCACTATTTTTATTTACTTTTTCTGTACTTGTTTACGTATTAATTGGTGGATTTCGTGCAGTCGCTTTATCAGATACATTATTAGGAATTATTATGTTAGTTGGAACGACAATCATTTTAATTGCTACTGTCATTGCTGGTGGTGGAATTGAAAAGATTATGCAGGAACTTGTTCAAATCAATCCAAATTTAATTACACCATTCGGAGCAGATGGCAGTTTAACGAAGTCATATGTGACATCATTTTGGATTTTAATTGGAATTGGTGTTGTAGGTTTACCACAAATTAGCGTGCGTGCCATGTCTTATAAAAATTCAAAAGCTATGCACCAAGCTTTAATAATTGGAACAGTTGTCGTTGGTACAATTATGATCGGTATGCATTTAACAGGTGTATTTGCAAGAGTAGTACTTCCAGGTATAACGGTACCAGATAAAGTAATGCCGCTACTTGCGATGGAAGTGTTGCCACCTTGGTTAGCTGGAGTTTTCTTAGCTGCACCAATGGCAGCGATTATGTCTACAGTAAACTCGTTATTATTACTTGTAAGTTCGTCAATTATTAAAGATATATACGTAAATTACATAAATAAAGATGCAGCAGACAGTACGATAAAAAAAGGAAGTTTGTGGATTACTGGTATTGTAGGACTACTCGTTTATGCAGCAGCCATTAAACCACCAGATTTTTTAATATGGCTAAATTTATTTTCTTTCGGTGGATTAGAAGCAGCATTCATTTGGCCAATCGTATTAGGGTTATATTGGAGGAAAGGAAATGCAACAGGAGCGCTTGCTTCCATTTTCGTTGGAGTAGGTTCATATATGTGTATTCACCTTTTCTATCCAAATCCGTTTGGTATACATACAGTTGTCTTTCCGATTTGTTTTGCGTTTATCGCTTACATTATTGGAAGTATGAGTGCTGTAAAAAAAACTGTATAGGTTAGCTGGAGAACGTAGTCCTTATAGGACTGCGTTTTTTCGTATGAAATTGTTCTTTTTTATTCTGTATGCCGATTGTTATTCATAAATTAATAACAATTGAGGGGATGGAGTTGAGGTCGATGAAAAAAGTATTATTTTTAGGAGACCCAGGAATTGATGACTCTTTAGCAATTATGTATGGATTGTTGCATCCTGATATTGATATTGTTGGTGTGGTTACAGGATATGGAAATGTAACGCAAGAAAAGGCGACAAGTAATGCGGCATATTTATTACAGTTAGCAGGTAGGGAAGATATACCAGTTATTAATGGTGCGAAAATTCCTTTATCTGGAGATATTACAACGTATTATCCAGAAATTCATGGGGCGGAAGGTTTAGGACCAATTCGACCACCGAAAAATCTTTCTCCAAATATAAAGCCTTTTTGTGAGTTTTTTGACATTCTTGAAAAATATAAAGGAGAATTAATTATAGTTGATGCTGGGAGGTCAACGACACTTGCGACAGCATTTATTTTAGAAAAGCCAATGATGAAGTATGTGAAAGAATATTATATAATGGGCGGTGCTTTCTTAATGCCTGGCAATGTTACACCAGTCGCAGAGGCGAATTTTCATAGTGATCCGATTGCGTCGCAATTAGTTATGCAAAATGCCAAGAATGTGACACTGGTGCCGCTCAATGTTACATCTGAAGCTATTATTACGCCAGAGATGGTAAAGTATATTACGAAACATTCTAAAACAAGTTTTAATAAATTAATTGAACCGATTTTTACGTATTATTATAAAGCTTATAGAAAATTAAATCCGAAAATAAAAGGAAGTCCAGTACATGACGTCGTTACAATGATGGTTGCCGCAAATCCTTCAATATTGGATTATGTGTATCGCCGTGTAGATGTAGATACAGTGGGAATAGCAAAAGGAGAAAGTATTGCAGATTTCCGTCCTCAACCTGATGCAAAAGCCTTAAAAAACTGGGCGCGAATTGGTTGGTCATTACATTATAAAAAATTCCTTGAGGATTTTGTGAAAATCATGACGTAGACATAATAGGAGTATACAAGTTAAAATAATGGAGATGGTTATTTGAATAACCATCTCCATTATTTTGTTTTTTAAAGATAGAGAGAAGAGTTACACAATAGGAGAGGAATTTTACTTGAAAAAAACTATAGTATGCGCAGTGATTGTGGGTATTTTCGTTTTGCTAATATCGGGTAACTTTTTAGTGAAAAAAGTGTGGAGTTCAAATAATGATGATGCACAGTATATTGCATCTTTTATTGAAGAACATAAAGATGAAAAAAATAGTGCACTTCTAGTAAAGAGAAATGATAAAGTTGTTTATTCTGTAAATCCAAATGTTGTATTACCAGTTGCTAGTACGATGAAATTGATTATAGCGCTTGAATATACGAAACAAGTTACGGAAGGGAAAATTGATTCTTCTAGTTTCGTTTCCATTAATGATGTGAATCGGTATTATGTACCGAATACAGATGGTGGTGCGCAAGATAGATGGCAAAGGTACTTGGAAAAGAAAGGAAAGATAACTGAAGGAGCGGTTTCTTTAGAAGAAGTAGCAAAAGGAATGGTTAAGTTTAGTTCAAATGCAAATGCTGAGTACTTAATGGAAGTGTTAGGATTAGATAATATTAATCGGAATTTACAAAGTTTATCACTTCCTGCACATCAACCACTATTTCCAATCGTTTCATCTTTGTATATCCCGGGATATTTGCATAAAGAATTACATGTTCCAAAATATAAAATAGAGAAAAAGTTAAAAGAAATGTCTCAAGAGCAATATCGTGAATATGCGATGATTATTCATGAACGCTTAAAGAAGAAGGGACCATTATTACAGAAGGAAATTCCGCTTTATTTAGAGGAACGTTACGACAAAATTTGGTCAGATAGATTACCAGCAGCTTCTGCAAATGATTATATGGTATTACTTCAAAAGGCAAACCATAAAGGTGGCTTGACAGAAGCTGAAGAAAAAGTGTGGGCAAATATCGTTGAAACAGACATGAGTGCCAAGAAATACCGTAAAACATTTAGACATGCTGGGCAAAAAAATGGTTATACGCCATGGACAGTTACAAAAGCAGTTTATGCAATGGATAAACGCGGGAACTGTACAGAAATAGTGTTCTTAGCAAATAATTTAAATGAAGATGACAGCGCAGAAATACGGAAACATTTAGCAAACTTACATTTTCAAGTGTTGCAAAGTGATAAGTATGATGCGACTTTTATTAAATAAACTCGGTGCAGAGAGCACCGAGTTTATTTTTGTGTACAAGCACTTTTTTCCTATCTCTGGGTATGATGGGTAGTAATACTTAGGTGAAAGGGGAAAAGGTGATGAAACAAAGTAAAGAAGAGTTTATAAAGAGCGAAGGCGCTGATTTCCCTGGGAAAACATACGTGAATTGCGTATTACAACATGTATTTGAGTTTCAACGAAATTACTTATTGAAAGACATGTTTCAAGTGCATAAAGCGCATATTACAATGCTGACGGAAGAAAATTTAATGAAAAAGGAAGAAGCTAAAGTTATATTAAACGCACTAAAAAAGATAGAGGGAATTCCAAAAGATCAATTGCTCTATACAGAGCAGCATGAAGATCTCTTTTTTTTAGTGGAACATTTAATTTTTCAAGAAGCGAAATGCGATTTTGTAAGTAATATGCATATTGGTAGAAGTAGAAATGATATGGGTGTAACGATGTATCGCATGAGTTTAAGGCGATACGTACTACAATTAATGGAACATCATTTGTTATTGCAAGAAAGTATGCTGCAACTTGCCGATGATCATAAGGAAACGATTATGACAGCTTATACACATACACAACCAGCGCAGCCAACAACATTTGGTCATTATACGTTAGCGATTTATGATACGATGCAGAGAGACTTAGAAAGAATAAAACGAACGTACACACTTTTAAATCAATCGCCAATGGGAGCAGCTGCTCTTTCTACAACAAGTTTCCCAATTAAACGAGAGCGAGTTGCTGATTTACTTGGATTTACTAATGTAATTGAGAACTCATATGATGCTGTCGCTGGAGCTGATTATTTATTAGAGGTTAGCTCGTTACTTACGGTAATGATGACGAATACGAGTAGATGGATTCATGATTTCTTACTATTAGCGACGAAAGAATATGATGGTATTACTGTTGCAAGGCCATATGTACAAATTAGTAGTATTATGCCACAAAAACGAAATCCAGTTTCAATTGAACATGCCCGTGCAATTACGAGTAGTGCTTTTGGAGAAGCATTTACAGTATTTCAAATGATTCATAATACACCATTTGGTGATATTGTCGATACGGAAGATGACTTGCAGCCGTATTTATATAAAGGAATTGAAAAGGCTATTCGTGTATTTTGCATTTTGAATGCAGTCATTCGAACGATGAAAGTAGAAGAAGAAACGTTGAAAAGTCGTTCCTATAAACATGCAATTACGATAACGGATTTCGCAGATGTTTTAACAAAAAACTATGACATTCCATTTCGGCATGCTCATCATGTAGCAAGTGTTATTGCGAATATGTCATTGGAACAGAAAAAGGAGCTACATGAATTATGTTTCAAAGATGTGAATATATACTTACAAGAAAAATTTAAAATACAATTATTAGAAAAAGAGTGGGAAGAAATTATATCGCCAGAAGCATTTATTCAAAAAAGAAAGGTGTACGGTGGACCGAGTAAAAAAGAAATGGAGCGCATGATTAAAAGTCGAAAAGAGTCATTTTGGAAAGAAGAAGAGGTATTTGAAAAGGAAAAACAGAGAGTTTTACAAGTGGAAAATGATTTAAATATATTAGTTTCGAATATTATTGAATCGTAAAAGAAGGATTTAATGAATTAATCGCCAATACTTAATGAAACTATAAATAGAGAGAAGAGATTGTCGATGACTCAATTACGTGTATATGAAGAGATTGTTAATTTTAAAGAAGCGGTTACACCATTTTTAGAAAAAAATGAACAGGAAAATAATCTCATATTAGGTGTATTACAAATGGTACAACAACCGATATTTATGGGGGTAGTAAAACAAGAGGAAGAAATTACAATTGTATTTCTTCAAACAGAAGAAAAGAAACAAATTATTGTTGCTACGTCTGAAATGGTGGAAGAGGCCATCGTGGAACTTGCAAAAAAATTAGCGGAAGTATATCCGAATGTTCCTGGATTAATTGGTAATAAGAAAATTGTACAGAGATTAGCGGAAGAGATTGCCGTGTTAGAAAATAAGAAAACTACTATTGCAATGGAGCAAGGTATATATGAATTAAAACAAGTGAAGAAAAAGTGGAACGGAGATGGAGTCTTTAAAGAAGTAAGTAGTGATGAGCTACCAGTAATAGAACAGTGGATATACCAATTTTGCGAAGAAGTGAATCTTCCTACTACAAAAGAAGAAGCGGAACAAACCGCACATATATTAATTACTAATCGTCGTCTATTTGGTTTAGAAATAGACGGAAAACTTGTTTCTGTAGCTGCAAAAACACGCCCAACTAAAAATAATATAACAGTTAATTTCGTGTATACGCCGAAAGAAGCAAGGGAAAAGGGATACGCATCTAATTGTGTAGCGGCACTTAGTCAACGTATGTTAGATGAAGGATACAAGACAACTATGTTATATACTGATCTAGCGAATCCGACATCGAATAAAATTTACCAAGAAATTGGTTATGAACAAATTGCGGAGTCTATGCTTATATTTTTAGAGAAGTAGAACAAAAAGGCATGCTAATTTAGCACGCCTTTTTGTTATTCATCAATTCTAATAACCTCGCCTTGAGGGAAGTCTTCAGTTTCTAGTAAGTTACGAATAGCTTTTGCTACATATTCAGGTGATAATAGTTTTCCTTCTTCTTTTAATGTGATGAAGCGGTCTAAATTTGTGAAGTCTTCTTTATTTGTTTCACGAATTTGTGCTTGCATATTTGTATCAACAACACCAGGTGCAAAAGCGACGATTTTTACTGGGTATTCTTTTTCCCCTTCTTCAGTCGCTACGCACTGTGTAAACATATTTACACCTGCTTTCGTTGTACAATAAGCGCCCCATCCGAAATAAGGATTTTTTCCTGCGCCAGATGAAATATTTATAACGCGTTTATCTACTTTCCATTCTTTCGTATGTTTCATGAAAGTAGATGTAAGAATCATAGGTGCAAGTAAATTAATGTGAACGTTCGTAATGAATTGTTCGCTTTCTGCTTTTTCAATTGGTTTCATAGGTGCGAGTGTACCAGCGTTATTAATTAAATGAATAGATGATACAGTGTCTTCTTGAATAGATGAAATGATTTTGTTAAAGTTCGTTTCTAAATTATGTACATCTTGAAGATCTAAGGAGTGGAAAACACAATTGCTATTATATTGCTGTGCAAGTTTCGTAAGTTCTTTATTTTCTCTTCTAGAAATAGAGATAATACTCGTGTTTTCTTCTAACAATTGCGCGGCGATAGCCTCACCTAAACCTTGTGAAGTTCCTGTTATAATAACATAGCGCATAGTGTAGTAAGCTCCTCTCATACGTGCGGAATTTTGTTGGACAAAGTACATTGCATAGTTTGTCTACATTTTATAGTATAGAGCACTTTTTACTATAAATGAAATGAGATGATTACGTGCCTTTTTTGAATCGCTTTACGACAACAGTAACTGGTGCCGTCACGTTCACTGGGAACACGTTAGGACTTAGTCCCACATCGCCTGCACCAGGTAATATTTTTGGTACACTTGCTGTTTTTACAACGGTAAATACAGCGCTGCAAGTACCAGGGTTCCCAGCAGGTACAACGGATGACTGGCGATTGAATTCTTCAAGTGCAATTTTAAATCTTCCGGCAGGGAGTAGTATTTTGTATGCAGAGTTAGTTTGGGCAGGAACTTTCCGGACTGATACGGAAGATGTTTTACCATTTTTAAATGATAATATTACATTTACAACACCAGCAGGAACATTTTCTGTTACGCCAGACCCTGCTACCGCGCAGCAAGGTTCAGTAGGCAATCAGTTTTATTATGCTCGCTCTGCTAATGTAACGAATCTTGTTAGTGCGGGTGGGGCAGGGACTTATACGACAGGGGCCGTGCCAGCTACAAGAACTTCGGCTGATCCGACAATCAGTCGTTCAGCTGGATGGACGCTTGAGGTAGTGTATCAAAATGCAAGTTTACCACTTCGGAATTTGTCGGTATATGCAGGTCAAGAAATTATCGATGCTTCATCACCACCAGTTGATACTATCATTTCAGGATTTGCTACTCCGGGAACAGGAGCAGTTACAGGAAGAGTGCTCGTAACTGCTCAAGAAGGTGATTCCAACATTGTTGGAGATCAACTTCGCTTCGGCCCGAATGCAAATGCAACAATTGCATTATTCGGCCCGAGAAACCCTGCTAATAATTTCTTTCAGTCACAAATTTGTAACGACATTGGAGAGTTAGATACAACTGGAACGTTTGGAGAGTTGAATCAGCCGTTAGGGATAGCTTTGGCTGTCCGAAGACAAGGATGGGATATTACAAATGTAAATGCCACTTCATCATTAGTAAATAATCAAACGTCAGCAACAGTTCGATTCGTTACAAATGGAGATGGATACGCTGCAGCTGGTTTTGGTGTTCAAATTGATGCGACGGGTCCAATTATTAATCCTGTTAAATCAGTTGATAAAACAGTTGCAGGAGTTGGAGATATTCTCACCTATACAATTACTGTTCCGAATACAGGGACAGGAAGTGCAGATAACGTTGTATTACAAGACAGTATTCCAAACGGAACGACGTTTATAACTGGTAGTGTGACGGTAGGGGGAGTAGCGCAACCGAGCGCGAACCCAGCTAGTGGAATTAATTTAGGAACGATACCTAATAATGCGCAGAGAATTGTAACATTTCAGGTAAGGATCACGTCATTTCCAAATCCAAATCCAATTCCAAATCGTGCGGTGGTATCTTATCAATTCCGTCCTTTCGTAGGAAGCCCACTCGTTACAAGTACAGCTTCTTCAAATACAGTACAGACGATAATTAATCGTGCGAATGTAAGCTTACAAAAGTCTGTAGATTTGCAAACAGCAACAATTAATGACATATTAACGTATACAGTTAATGTGACGAATAATGGAAACATCACTGCGAACAATGTTATTTTTGTTGATAATATCCCTGCTGGAACAACATTTGTTCCAAATAGTGTTACGGTAAATGGAGTAGCGCGTCCAGGAGCAAATCCAGCAAGTAGTATTAATCTTGGGAGTATTAATGCCTCGCAAACGACTGTAGTCCGCTTTCAAGTTCGAGTAACATCTAATCCTCTTGTAAATCCAATTCCAAATCGTGCAAGTGCAACATTTACCTATACCCCAGTGCCTGGTCAAACACCAATTTCAGGTCAAGCGACAAGTAATACTGTATTTACTACAATTAATGTAGCTGATATAAGAACGCGAAAAACAGTAGATCGAGCTTTTGCAACTGTAAATGACGTTCTTACGTACACCGTTACAATTGAGAATACAGGAAATGTACTTGCGACGAATGTTGTTTTTCAAGATCCAATCCCAACTGGAACGACTTTTATCGTAAATAGTGTAACTATAGATGGGATTTCACAACCTGGAGCAAATCCGGCAACTGGGTTTACGATAGCAAATATTTCTCCAGGCGGAAGTAGGACGGTTACATTTCAAGTTCGGGTTACATCTACGCCATCCGGAGGCACGATTGCGAATCGCGGAAATGTATCTGCTAATTTCGTTGTTATTCCGAATCAACCACCAGTGACGATTAATAGACAAACGAATACAGTTGTGACACAAGTTAATACAGGTGGTTTAAATGTAATAAAAGAAGTGAATACGACACAAGCGGCAGTAGGTGATACTTTAACATATACGATTGCCGTCCAAAATACAGGAAACGTTCCGTTAACAAACGTGTTTTTCCAAGACACTATTTCTCCCGCTGTCTCATTTGTTGCAAATTCTGTAACAATTAATGGCGTACCACAAAGTGGATTGAATCCAAATACAGGATTTTCTCTTCCGAATATTCCTGCGGCTCAAACAGTTGTAGTCACATTTGACGTATTAATTGTACAGGATCCAGAAAATGAAGATATTTTAAATCAAGCAAATGTAACAGCAAGTTTTCAAGTGGATCCGAGTGAACCACCCGTAACAATCAATGTTCCGAGTAACATTGTGAATACAACAGTACAATCAGGGAACTTTGAAGTTGTGAAATCAGTGAATACGGATGTTGCAACGGTAGGGGATGTTTTAGTATATACAATCGAAATCATAAACGCAGGTAGTGTACCAGCAACAAATGTATTTTTCCAAGATTCAATTCCACAAGGTACATTATTTATTGAAAACAGTGTCTTTGTGAATGGGGTCTTACAAGAAGGGGCAGATCCAGAATTCGGATTCCCATTAAATAATTTGCCTACTGGTGCGAGTGTAATTGTTACGTTTGAAGTATTAATTGATGACATTCCCCAAGGAAATAATGTCCTAAATAATGCGAATGTAACTGGAGATTTTCTTGTAAATCCCACAGAACCACCAATTACTGTAACGGTACCAAGTAATACTGTTATGACAGTCGTGAATTCTTCAGGGTTAAATGTGAGAAAGAGTGTAAGCGCTACTGAAGCAGGAATAGGAGATACGTTAACATATACAGTTCGTATACAAAATAGTGGAACGGTAGCAGCGACAAATGTATCATTTCTTGATCCAATTCCAGTTGGAACAACGTTTGTAACAAATAGTGTAACAATAAACGGAACATCTCAACCAGGTTTAAACCCAACAACTGGATTTCCACTTGCCAATATTCCAGTAGGAGGGATGGTAACAGTTGCTTTTCAAGTGACAATCACGAGTGTACCACCAAATAGAGTTCTTCCGAATACTGCGAATGTAACTGCGGATTTCCAAGTAAGCCCTCTCCAGCCGCCAATTACAATTGTAACGATTAGTAATATTGTTGTGACGCGAGTGAATGTAGGATCACTTAATGTAATGAAGAGTGTAAATACATCGCAAGCAGGAGTAGGAGATACGTTAACGTATACGATTCTTATTCAAAATACAGGAACTGTTCCTGCAACGAATATTATTTTTCAAGATCCAATTCCGTCTGGTACTGCCTTTGTAGCAAATAGTGTGACGATAAACGGAGTCGTGCAGCAAGGTGCGGATCCTATGGCAGGTTTCCCAGTACCAAATATTCCGGTCGGGCAAACATCTACGATTACGTTTCAAGTTACAGTGACGAGTGTTCCGAACGGTGGAAATATAAGAAACCAATCGAACGTTACTGCAAGTTTTCTTATAAATCCAGCAAACCCTCCAATAACGACTGTAACAAATAGTAATTTTGTAGTGACGCAAGTAAACACAGCACAGCTAAATATACAAAAATCTTCATCTGTACAACAAGCAGCACTTGGAGAAACTTACACGTATTCTGTAGTCATTCGAAATAACGGCACAGTAACAGCAACGAATGTTTCTTTTATTGATCCAATTGCTGCAGAGACAACATTTGTCGCAAATAGTGTAACGATAAATGGAGCGCCACAACCTGGATTTGACCCAAATGTTGGTTTCGCACTTCCGAATATTGCAGCTGGAACATCATTGACAGTAACGTTCCAAGTTATGGTAGTTGCACCGTCTACACGTGGAGCAGTATTAAATACAGCATCTGCTACAGCCACTTTTTTATTAAATCCTTTACAATCACCTGTAACAACATCGAATTCAAGTAATACAACGGTAGTTACAATACCGTTACCTCCTCCTGGTGAAGTAACAGCAACAAAAACAGTTGATGTTGCAACTGGGGCTGTTGGAGATGTATTAACGTATACCGTGCTCATTTCAAACGTAGGGATTATCCCTGTTACAGATGTATTCTTCCAAGATGTCATACCAGAAGGAACGACGTTTGTAGAAGGTAGTGTAACGATAGGTGGAGTGCAGCAACTTGGTTTAAATCCAGAAATAGGATTTACAGTTACGCCATTATTAATCGCTAGTGGAAGTATTGAGGTCACATTCCAAGTGACGATTACAGAAATTCCAGATAATGAAGTCATATTAAATGATGCGGACGTTACATTTACTTCACAACCAAATCCGCAGGAACCACCAATTACGGAAACGATATTAACGAATTTAGTCGTTACGACAATTAATATAGCGTTTATTTTTCCATTGAAACTAGTAGATAAGGAAGTAGCCACTGTAGGAGAAATATTAACGTATGATGTATTGATCTTTAATTTCGGAACAGTGCCAGCAACCAATGTTCAATTTATCGATACGACTTCTGCTGGTGTAGCGTTTATACCAGGAAGCGTGAGCATAAACGGGGTACCGGCACCAGGATTAGATCCTTTCATTGGTTTTACAGTTCCAGATATACCTGTAGATAGTTTTGCACGTGTCACATATCAAGAAGTGGTTACGAGCATACCAGAAGGTGGAACGATTGTTAACTTTGTAGACGTTACAGCGACATTTGCTGTAAGTGAAACAGAGCCGCCTATTACAGAAACAACGACAAGTAATACGACATTAACAGAAATTAATGAACCTGGTTTAAATGTTTTAAAATCAGTGAGTCAACCGGTTGTTGCAGTAGGCGATACAATTATATATACAACAGTCGTTCAAAATACAGGAACAGTGGTAGCGACGAATGTTCAATATAGCGATGTATTACCGGCCTCTATCACATTTGTACCAGATAGTGTAACGATAGACGGTGTGTTACAACCTGGGTTCAATCCGAACAATGGATTCCCGCTTCCAGATATAAATCCAGGTGAAAGTGTAGAAGTCACATTCCAAGTAACTGTTGTTAGTGTGCCAACAAACGGAACAATTGCCAATACGGCAAATGTAACAGGAAGTTTTGTATTAGTACCAGGAGAACCACCAGTTATAGTAACAGAGCCGAGCAATACAACACTTACTACTGTAAATAGAGGACAATTTAATGTTATAAAACAAGTAAATAGGGCTGCTACTCTCGTTGGAGATGTATTAACGTATACGGTTCAAATAACGAATACAGGAACAGTAACAGCTAATGATGTTCAGTTTATTGATACTATTTCAGCAGGAGCGTCATTTGTACCAAATAGTGTAACGATAAATGGAGCCCTGCAACCAAACTTAAATCCAATTACTGGATTTGGAGTTGGAGATATACCAGTTGGTGAAACGGTTATCGTGACGTTTCAAGCGATAGTTACAAACATCCCGTCATCAGGAACAATTACGAACGTTGCAAATATAACAGGAAGCTTTACTTTAGTACCAGGAGAGTCACCGGTTGTAGTAACAGAGCCGAGTAATACGACGATAACAAGAATAAATAGAGGGCGTTTTAGCGTTATAAAATCTGTAAATAAAGAAGCAACACGTTTAGGAGATACGTTAACGTATAGTGTGCAAGTTACAAATACGGGAACGGTAACAGCAACGAATGTTCAGTTTATTGATGTCCCATCACCTAGTTTAGAATTCGTTCCTGGAAGTGTACAAATAAATGGGATTCCGCAAGTAGGTTTAAATCCATTTGTAGGCTTTTCATTATCGGATCTTGCAGTAGGGGATAGCGTATTAATTACATTTGAAGTAAATGTAATCGCAGTTCCGCCGTCTAGTAGCATTATGAATACAGCAAGAGTAACGGGTGATTTCGAATTGATTCCAGGAGAACCTCCGTCTACAATTACAAATTCAAGTAATACGACGGTTACGCCGATAAATAGAGGCAGCTTAGAAATGCTAAAAGAAGTAGACCATTCAGTTGTTGGCGTAGGAGAAACGGTAACGTATACTGTTCGTATATTAAATACTGGTACTGCTGATGCAATGAATGTTCAATTTATCGATGTACTATCTCAGGAAGCTGATTTCGTACCAAATAGTGTAACGATAAATGGGGTTCCACAACCGGGGTTAAATCCGCAGATTGGATTTACGATACCAGATATTCCAGTTGGTGAGACGGCACTTGTAACATATGAAGCTACGATTACAAGTTTTCCGGATGGTGGAACAGTAGTAAATGTTGCTGGAGCGTTAGCAGAATATATTTTAGTACCAGGAGAGCCGCCAGTTACATTGATGGACACGAGCAATACAGTTATTGTAACGGTAAATACTGCAATCTTATTTGTTGCAAAAGGAGCAAACTTTGAAGTAGCGATGGTAGGGGATGTTGTCACTTACGGAATTGCCGTTATAAATGATAGTACAGTTCCTGTGACCAATATTGTGTTAACAGATATCATTGATCCGAATACGCTATTTATAAATGGCACGGTAACGGTAAATGATGTACCTTTTCCATTCGCTAACCCGAATACTGGTATTCCGTTAGGTGATTTTCAGCCAAATGATGCAGCAATTATTAATTTCCAAGTTGTCATAACAGGAGAACAAATAAATAATTTAGTTACAAATACTGCTACAGCGAATGGGCTCGCAACTGTAAATCCGAATGAGCCGCCAGTAGTAGTTGAAGGTGATAGTAATACAGTTGTTATCCCGTTTATTCCTCAAAATGTCTCAACGACAGTCGTAAAAACGGCAGACCATCAAACAGCAACGATTGGAGATGTTATTACGTTTACGACAGTTATTACAAATACGGGGGATACAGCAATACAAAATATTCGTTTTCAAGATATGTTAGATAGTAGTGTTCGATTTGTCCTTGGAAGTGTAACTGTTGATAATACGCCAGTGTCAAATGTAAATCCAGTATCAGGATTTCTTATAGGAAGTTTAAATCCGGGTGAGGCACAGACAGTTTCGTTCCAAGTAGTAGTGGAGAGAGCACCAAGCGGTTCAGGGAATTATATAAACCAAGCGAGTATTCGTTTCGAACATCAAGTAGGCACAGTATTGCCACCTGTTACACAAATGGTAGAAAGTAACATAGTTGTTATTCCATTTGTTCCAACGATAGAACAAATTTGTGAAACGAATCTTAATTGCTTAGGGAAAATTCCTTTTCAATGTTCTCCGTGTAATCATTTGCAAATAAATAAAAAATAAATACAGAAAGAGCATCCGGAAAAAAGGATGCTCTTTCTGTATTGATCATGTAGATTCTTTTTTGGGTGAGGTGAAAAATTCGTCGATTTTGTCGGAGAGTAGTAATGGAATGGCTCCTTTTATAACAGAAATGTCCCAGTCCCACCATGCGAGATTCTCTAGTTTGTCAATCGTTTCTTGCGGGAAACGATATCGAACAAATTTTGCAGGATTACCAGCTACAATTGCATACGGGGGTACATCTTTTGTAACAATGCTCCTGGCGCCGATAATGGCCCCGTTACCAATTGTAACACCAGATAAAATGCAGGATTGATAACCAATCCATACATCATTGCCAATTACGATATCACCTTTTGAAGAAGGGTGACCAGTAATATGTGCTCCTTCATCAAAAAGTGCATTAAATGGATAAGTTGTTATCCAGTCTGCTCGATGTTCACCGCCAAGTATGAAAACGACTTCTTCTGCTAAGGAACAAAACTTACCTATTTTTAATTTTGTTTCATCGTTCCAAGAAAAAATGGTTGGCCCTACTTTACTATAAGTATAATCACCAATATCATATTTATTATATTCAGGTTTTTGATTTAAATATAACATGCTTCTTCAGCCTCCTTTCTCAATTAAGCGATACGTATGGAATATTATATGCAAGATGTAGTAATGTGAACTGTATTAATAGGTGAAATGAACAAAAGGGAGTGGGATGTATGCGATACGAAATGGGTTTATATAATAAACCGTTTCAGTCAATTCAATCAGGAAAAAAAGTATATGAAGTACGCCTATACAATAAAAAACGTCAACTAATAAACAAAGGCGATGAAATCGTATTTACGAATCTTACGACGACGGAAATGATGACGGTAAAAGTAACGGAAATAAAGCGATACGAGAGCTTTAAATCTATGTATGAACAAATTGATAAAAAATTATTGGATTGTGAGAATGATAGTTTAGAGGAAATGTTAGAAAGTACATACAAAATATATACGAAAGAACAAGAAAAAGAGTGGGGAACAGTCGCGATTCGTATTGAGGAAATAAAATGATAAGAAATCGCGGGGCGGCTATCATTGTACAGGAAGGGAAAATTGCTCTTATAAAACGTATTCGAGAAGAGGAAACATATTATGTTTTTCCTGGCGGAGGGGTTGAGGAAGGTGAAACGCCTGAAGAGGCAACGAAAAGAGAGGTATATGAAGAATTAGGGCTACATATAAAAGTGGAGCACCTTATTGCAAAGGTAAAATATAAAGGAAATGAATATTATTATGATGCCTATATTACAGGCGGAGTGTTCGGAAGTGGAACAGCTGAGGAATTTCAGCGGGAAGGTAGAGGAAGTTATATTCCGTTATGGCTACCGATAAACGAGTTGGAAAAAGTGAATATAAAGCCTTATGAAGTGGTCGGAAATATATTTAATCATTATAAAATATAACGTCTGACAACATACAAAAAAAACCATTGACATAGGCTTCTGATTTAAGTATTGTATTCGAGTATGTTTATAATCAGGAGGTTTATATGAGCAATCAAACTACTACACATCATGTGAAAATGACAACAGCGGATCCATCTGGAATTGGTCTATTTGGATTAGCGATGGTAACACTTGTAGCATCATCTCAAAAGTTAGGCTTAACAGATGGCGTTTCACTTGTATTACCGTGGGCAATCTTTTTAGGAGGATTTGCACAAATCTTTGCTTGCATTCACGATGCAAAGCATAACAATACATTCGGTACGACAGCATTTGGTGCGTACGGCCTATTTTGGTTAGGTGTTGGAATGACTTGGTTAATTCAACTTGGAGTATTTGGCGAAAAATTAGCACAAGCTGCAGATTCAAAACAGCTTGGTGTAGCCTTTATCGGATATTTGATTTTCACAATCTTTATGACGATTGGTGCAATGGAAACACATAAAGTATTATTTATGATCTTTGTCCTTATTGATTTCTTATTTATTGGTCTTTCATTAAGTACTTTAGGTGTTATGCCGCACGCAATGCATAATTTAGCAGCATATTCTGAACTTCTTATTTCATTATTATCTTTCTATGGTTCAGCAGCAGCAGTGTTAAATACACACTTTGGAAAAGTTGTTTTACCAGTAGGAAAGCCTTTTGGTATTTTTAAAAAGTAATAAAAAAGCACAGATGATTGTATAGTCATCTGTGCTTTTTTATTTATCCCGCTATTTGCCGGACAGTAAGACCCCCCACCTCAAAATTCAGTGGAAGCAAAGAAGTTAGGTGAGGGCCCTGCTGCCCGTAAAAGTCCGATTGGTTCAACTAATAATGAGTGGGGGATGAACAAAACTCCTACTCATTAAAGTTTCACTTTATTTGAAATAAGTAATGTAAATAAAAGTAGAAAAAATCAATTGAAATTGATTCTCATTATTAATATAATGAGAATGAGAATCATTTATTGTAAGAGGGGGATGCCGAAGTGGCGAAAATTTTAATAGCTTATGCAAGTATGTCAGGAAATACAGAGAGTATTGCTGATTTAATAAAAGTTAGTTTAGATGCTTTTGATCATGAAGTAGTATTGCAAGAGATGGAAGGCATGGATGCTGAAGAATTATTAGCTTATGATGGAATCATTTTAGGATCTTATACGTGGGGAGATGGTGAACTACCATTTGAAGCGGAAGATTTCCATGATGACTTAGAAAATATAGATTTATCAGGGAAAAAAGTAGCGGTATTCGGATCAGGAGATACGGCGTATGAACTGTTTTGTGAAGCGGTAACGATATTTGAAGAGAAACTTGTAGAACGTGGTGCAGAGCTTGTACAAGAAGGATTGAAAATTGAATTAGCTCCAGAAGATGAAGAGGATGTTGAAAAATGCAGTAATTTTGCAATTGCATTTGCTGAGAAGTTCTAAGAATGGGAGTGTCAACGTGGAGACAATGTTAAGTGCAACTGCTATTACAAAGTTAAGAGATGGAAAACTGTTGTTAGCTACTACATATAATGGCTTATTTATTGAACAAGACGGAGAATGGAAACGAATTTTAAATGGTTTTCAAAAACGAATTAGGGATTTACATAGCGAAGATAATGTAGTTTATGGTGTAGGTGACGAA
Source organism: Bacillus thuringiensis (assembly GCF_001595725.1). Taxonomy (GTDB): domain Bacteria; phylum Bacillota; class Bacilli; order Bacillales; family Bacillaceae_G; genus Bacillus_A; species Bacillus_A thuringiensis_K. The sequence continues at coordinate 3,381,323 of NZ_CP014282.1, read as the reverse complement.
GGGATTTTTATTCGTAGTATGAATGGTGGAGAGAACTGGACAATTCAGCGTTTTCCAACAAAAGCAACGAGTTGGAATGTATGTAGCAATGTACAAGGAACTGTCATTGCTCATGGAGAAAAAACGCTGTATCTTTCTAATAATTTCGGTTCGACATGGGAGACTATTCATCCGTTTCTTGAGTATGGCAGTGCGGCACCGTCTATTCGATCGTTATTTTTATATAAGCATTACTTATTTATTGGTACGAAAATACATGCTAAATATGGTGGTGTTTGGCTCTTTGATTTGAAGACACGTAAATTAAAGAGGATTAAAATTGCGATGAATCAAATGATCTCCGCGTTGACTTTACACAATTCTTATTTAGTAGCGGCAAGTGGATCGTGCAAGGGAGTTAGCGGGAATATTTCTTATTGTAAAATAGATGAAAGTATTGTGAGTGAAAAAATATATTGGCATACATGTCAAAGTGAGCAGAAAGCAAGTAGTTATTTAGACTTAAGTGTAGATCAACATGTTTTATATACAACTTCAACACAAAATAAGGCGGGTATTAGTAGTGTGTGCCGTGTGCTTCTTGACGAAGGTATTGTTACAGTATGTGATTCAGTTAAAGGGCACGGATGGCGCATTGTTAATCAAAAAGATGGTTATGTAGTAGCCGGATCAGGCGAATTAAAAGCAATGCAGTGGGAACGAAAAATAATTTAAGAAAAAAACTTTACTTTTATTATATTGATATGATATAGTATATTTAAACCATTTTACTTTTAATAATATAGAGATTTAAATGAGCTGTAACTTCCGAGGAGGATAGCAATGTTAAATCTCCTCAGGGGTTGCAGTTTTTTAATATCTGGCTTATTATTGTAAGGTGGTTGAAAATGAATATGTACATATAGGTACATTGTAGGAGGATTTTTTTCATGCAAAACGGTAAAGTAAAATGGTTTAACTCAGAAAAAGGTTTCGGTTTCATCGAAGTTGAAGGCGGAGAAGACGTATTCGTTCATTTCTCAGCTATCCAAGGCGAAGGCTTCAAAACTTTAGAAGAAGGTCAAGAAGTTACTTTCGAAGTAGAACAAGGTAACCGTGGACCTCAAGCTACTAACGTAAACAAGAAGTAATTTTTGAAAAAAGAAGGGCTCGCCCTTCTTTTTTTTTGCATTTTTATAGATGTCCTCCTACTTACATATCATAACAAGACTGAATTTTCATTTATTTTTTTGGGTATTTTTGTATAAAGTACATAAATAAATAAATACTGAAAATAAAGTGTTTGTGTGAAAAGGAATTTAGAAAGAGGTAAATAAATTGAAAAACGCTACACATTACATTGTGTTTGATATTGAGAGGAATTTCAGACCGTATAAATCAGAAGATCCGTCAGAAATAGTTGATATCGGAGCTGTAAAAATAGAAATAGGTACAATGAAGATAATCGAAGAATTTTCGGAGTTAGTAAAACCAAGTGCACGATTAACTCGTCATACAACAAAATTAACCGGTATTACGAAGAAAGATTTAATGGGTGTAGAAAAATTCCCTCAAATTATAGAGAAATTTATTCAGTTCATCGGCGAAGATTCTATATTTGTTTCATGGGGAAAAGAAGATTATCGTTTTCTATCTCATGATTGTACATTACATGGTGTTGAATGCCCAAGTATAGAAAAAGAAAGTAGAATTGATTTGCAAAAATTTGTTTTCCAAGCATATGAGGAATTGTTTGAACATACGCCAAGTTTACAATTTGCGGTAGAACAGCTCGCTTTAACGTGGGAAGGGAAACAGCACCGTGCTTTAGCAGATGCCGAAAATACAGCAAATATACTTCTTAAAGTGTATAGTGAGAGAGATATTAATAAGCGATACAAAAGACATGGTGAACTTGAACTTGTAAAAAACGGAAAACTAACAGAAAAAGCGAAAAAAAAGATGCGAAAATGGGTGTTTAAAGAACTAAAGAAAGATACAGAACGCCTTTTTGAATGGAGTACATTTGAAAGTAGTGACACGTGGGAAAGTATAACGGAAAGATATTATATAAGTGAAAATACAGTAGAACTGCTGAAAAAACATTTTCGTACGGCGGTTAGAAAAGCGGAAAGGCAGATTAGATACTTGGCTGAAATGGAGGAGAATACAGAGGTTAAATGAATTTCTTCTCCATCTCTAACTACATACATGTAATAACAGCGTATTGATATTAAATAGGCATCAACTTGTTGTTGTGATTGCGCATTATAATTGCTTAGGGAGTGTTAAGACGTAATAAGAGTTTTAAACCGTATTAATAAAATAAAAATATATATAAAGAAAAGAGTGTAGTTTAATGGAAACAATCTTTAACATTTTAACTGTTTTAGTTTTTGGGATAATATTTACCACACAATTAGCATTAACTACACTTTCTTTCATAGTAAAGAAGAATTGGAAAAAACTTAATATCTCTTTAAGTTGTGGTGTATTAAAGTTTAAAATAGAAGAGTAAGATTGAGTTTTGTACAAGGGAGGTGTGGTAGTGGTAGACTTGGATATTAAAGATGTCACAGTAAAGATGGAATTAAACGGTGTCTTTTGGAATGAGGATGGGATTGCTGAAATGAAGGTGACTACAAAAGAAGAGCATTCTTTTATTCTTCGTCTAGTAGTTGATTTAGAAAGTAAAACTATTAGGGCGACGAGTGCGGAAATAGTGAATGGATTCTGCCCTCTGTGCAAACAGAAAAAGGACGAATGTAGTGAACTTAATGACTTGCAAAACAAAATGGAAATTTTAGAAGAAGCCTACGATTGGGTAAGAGAACATCCGGAATATCGTTTTCAATTATCTTTTTACGAGTACAATAAATTTGAGGTAGTGAAGTGAAGTTTTAATTTTGAGAACATACATAGTGACTAAAAGGAACAACATAAAAAACTTATAGAAGGGTTTAATCAACTAGAAATATTGAAGCAGATATCTTTAATGGAAATACGCTTGTATAACAAGGAAAGAATCTACTTGATTCTGCAACAAATTTCATCTTAGATTAAAAAATTTTAAACATAAACATATTTTGCTATAAAGCAGAGCAACCGATTCTTAGTAGAATCGGTTTTTAATATAAATGTCAACTAAGTCTAAAATAAAAGAGCGCTTGTTAAAAGCGCTCAGTAAAAATAGTTATATGGAAGTATTTATTCAATACCGCTCGGATCAAACGAATACTGCTGCTTATTCTCAATCCGCTCAATCACATCTTGCAGCTCATCTGGCTTCAGAAACTCAATAGGAGAGAAGCCTTTTTCAAACGTAAGTGTGTCTGCTTCAATCATAAGTACATATCGGTCATTTACCTTCGCAATATGTATTTGATCCCCGAAATCAGCAAGCAGGGCCTTTACAGAGATATGGTCTGCTTTTAGCTTTAATTCCACTTCAGGAGCGTGCTCGACGATTTGAGCGGTTGCTTCCATTACCTCTTCGGTTGAAAATTGTTCCATAATTTCGCGTTTCGGACTGGCAGCCCATACTTCCATCGCTTGGTCGAATTGTTCGCGTTCTTCCGTACCTTCTTCAAATACATCTTCAATTTGGTCGTATACCATGTCCATTACCTGTGTTTTCATAATTTCAGGCATAGAGCGTTCATATTCGACAAATTTTAAGAAGTCTTCGAAGTAGCGGGCATGTGATGCTTGGTGTATTTTTAGTTCGCCTACTTCAACCATACCTTCTTCAGGCATGTACGGATATTGGATAGATTTCATATTCTTTGTTGTGATGGCCATTTCAACGTTACGAATCAGTGTTGATTCATCAGAAATAGAAGCCACCTTTGGTTCGAAGTCACATTTCATTACGAATACGAATGGATCATCAAAGTATTTGCGTAGTTTTGCCTGTGCAATTAAAAATACACCTCCGCGTACAGCGCTTGTGTCAAGATATGTATAAACGAGAGGTTCGCTCATATCTTTAAAGCTTTCCTTTGTTTCTGCAAAGCGAATACGATTAAAAAGGTTGTAATGAGGGTTTGAATCCAGTTCGTGTCCTTCTTCTACAATAAAGCGACCAATCTTTGTTGGGGCTTGTTCTGTTTTTGCATGACGTTCTACTTTTCGCTTTGATATTTTTAATAACTCACCATTCAAAAATTCTTTTAATGAGCTATCTTCATATTCTTCAGCGTCTAAAGTTTGAAAATGTTTGTAGCGTTTATCAACTGCTTCACCTTTTCCTTCTACTTGTACAACATAAAAGGAAAGATAATTTATTTCAAAATCCATATTTATCACCTTGTTTCATTTCATTAACTCTTATCAGTATAGAGATGGAAAAAACTTTCGTCAATTTATATAAGGAAGGGGGAGCCCCTTCCTTATATAATTTTTATTTTCTCGATTAAAATCCGTCTTCTAATGCTGCGAATGGAATGTTTAGTCTGTTTTCTACTGTGCGTAAACGTTGGTTTAAGCGGTTTAGTCTACGTGTATGGCGCTCAACTGTATTTTCTAGTCGACGTACTCTTTGTTCAAGCTCATTTACGCGTCTTTCTAATTGACGATTTCCAGTGCCAGGAAAAGAGATTGGAAGTTGGAATTGTCTATTTTGGTCATATGAATTCGTTTGCTCTGCTTGATCTATATAAGATTGGTATTGTGCTTGTAAGTCATACTGTGGTTGTTGGTACGCATATTGATTATATGGATCATATGGATTGTAGGGATACATAATAACATCCTCCATTTCTTTAAAATAGGTTGAATTCACCATAATGTATGTGCAAAAGCGGAGCGGTGACACGGCAAATACCTATTTATATTGAGGGATTTCTCTTTATCGTGCTATTTGCTGGGCAGTAAGACCCCCACTGATTAAAGTTTCACTTTATAAAAAATAGCTTGAGGGTTTTTAATTTGTATTTCTTTTGGTTAATGGTATATACTGGATAAAAGGGGAGTTTACATAAAAGTTACAATTCTATCAAGCTCAAACTTTTATGTAAATATGTATAGACATTTGTAAAAGAAAAGAGTAATTTATATAGAGTGAAAAATAACTTGTAACATTTTATAAACATATTGTAAAATGATTGTAACAAAACATACATAAAAATGAAATAAATACATAATAGTGATGTTGGGGAAAGGGAGAGAGTATATTGTTCCGTAAAGTAAAGGGTATATTAGTTGGGGTGTTATGTGTAGCTATAATGAGTGGCTGTGGTGCAAAAGTAAGTGATGTTGCATTGGTAAGTGATATTGGTGGGCACACTGTAGAGGCTAAAGCAGAAGTGCAGAATACTATTAGTTTAGTTGATGGTCGAACTGGTACTGAAGTGAAAAAATTAGATTTATCTAGTTTAGGCTATTTTGAAGATGAAGCGAAATTTAAAAAGTCTGTAACAAAGGTTGTTGGTGAGGTTGGAAAAAGCGTCGACAAAAAAATGGTTCCTTCACGTATAGCACCTGATGGAAGTTGGCAAGAAGGAAAACCTTCTTATGAATTAATGGAAAAAGAATTAGTAGATAAATTGTTAAATGTTGGTATGTGGGATGCTACGTATCAGTTGCCGATCGTGGAGAAAAAACCAGTCGCAACATTAAGTGATGCGCAAGGAAATGGTACGGTAATTGGTAGATATGAAACGAACTTAGGTGGTTCAACAGGTGGCCGTATTGAGAATATTCGTTTGTCAGCAGCGAGCATAAATGGAGTTGTGCTAGCAAAAGGAGACCGTTTCTCTTTTAATTCATTAATCGGTGATACAACACCAGATAAAGGATATCAATTAGGGAAAGAAATAGTTGATGGTAAATTAGTAGATGGATATGGCGGTGGTGTTTGTCAAACATCTTCAACTTTATACAATGCAGCAGATCAAGCTGGCCTGAAAATGGTGGAGAGAACTACACATTCTAAAACGGTAGGTTATGTTCCACAAGGAAGAGATGCTACAATTGCATATCCATATTTAGATTTAGTATTTGAAAATACGAATGATGCACCTGTGAAGCTTTATATGGGCATTCAGGGTGGAAAGCTAGTTGCTGAAGTACATAAAATGAGATAAGAGTTAAAAAGCCACCTTTTCTAAAAGTTAAAATGAAGTGCACCCCAATTGTTAGACACAGTCTAACAATTGGAGGTGCATTTTTTATTATGAAAATAAAAATGTATGTAAATTCTGACTTTTATTATTTACATAGGATGATTTTACTTGTATCCTTCATAGTAACGGTTATATGTAATGGGAAAATATAGGGATAAGGAGATGAAGTTATTCATGGTACAAATTCATCCGAAAACACGTATTGGTCATGTTGAATTTAAAGTGAAAGATTTAGAGCGTCAAATTGCTTTTTATGAAAATGTTGTAGGCTTAGAAGTAATTAAGCAAGAGGAAAATAAAGCATATTTATCTGGAAAAGGTGGAAAGAACGCGTTACTTGTTCTTGAAAAGTTAGAGGAAGGGGTACTGCAAGAACCGCGTACGACTGGTATATATCATGTAGCCTTTTTAGTTCCGACTCGTGAAGCTTTTGCTTCTGCGCTATTTGGGGTTCTTCGTAATAAGAATGTAATTGACAGCCCGGCTGAGCAAGAAGGGCGTTATACATATTCAAATGAAATTTTACCAATTTCAAGGTTTAATAGTGCAAGTGATCATACATATAGCGAAGCTTTTTATTTGCAAGATTTAGAGGGGAATGGTATTGAAATTTATGCAGACCGTCCGCGCGATCGATGGGGAGAAGGGCCAGGAGGAAGTACACCACTTGATTTAAAAGAATTGGCAACACTTGTTGATTATGAGTTTGCTGGTTTGCCTGCTAATACTGTCGTTGGGCACGTACATTTACGAATAGCTAATGTAGAGAAATCACATGAATTTTATGTGGAAACAGTAGGTTTTGAAGTACAACAGCGTGAAGAGGATTGCTTATTTATTTCAGCAGGGGGATATCATCACCATATTGGTGCAAATACGTGGAACGGAGTAAACAATCCACATCCACCAGTACATGCAACTGGACTAAAGGTATATGCGATTGTACTACCGCATAAAGAAGCATTAGATGAAGTGAAAGAAAGATTAATAGAAAAACAACATGAAATAAATGAAACTACAAATGGGTTTGCGGTGGTAGATCCAAGTGGTATTACAGTGCAGTTTGAAATAGAAGCAGTGTAAAAGAAGCGAGAAAGTGTATAATCACTTTCTCGCTTTTTTGTGATCATTCATAGCTCAATCCAATATCTTCTTACTACATTCCCATCTTCCTCAGTGAAATCATCATCACGAATCCCGCCGTTATGTAAAATTGTTTTTTCAGAAGCGGTATTCACTGCGTCGCAAACGACAAGTACTTTCGTGATGTCTAATTCCTTCGTTTTTTCTAATGATAATGCTAGTAACTTCGTAGCATAACCTTTTCTTCTTTCAGAAGGGCGAATGCCATAACCAATATGACCGCCAGCGTTAAATAAATGTTCGGTTAAACTATGACGTATATTAACAACTCCCACAATTTTATTTTCATCTGTAACAAGCCAATATGTAGAGTCTGGTACCCAAGTTTCAGGGATATTTATTCCGTTATGCGCATCGAGAAGTTCTTGAACCATAGCTGGGAAGTTGGCAGGATTTTTTGAGATAACCCACGGGATCATTTTTTCATCGCTATCTTTCCATTCGTTATAGAAATCTAAGTATTCTTCTTGTAAATCAGTAGTAGGTGTAAGTAACGAGACGTTCATTGTTAGTAAGCTTCTTTATTTATGTAGTTTTTATAAAAAATTATGACACAAAATGAAAGCGTTTTCCATAATTTCTCAACCTAATTTCATGTAATCCACCTTTGGTTTTTTAGAAAATTAGTGAAGGTTTAAAATTAGGAGTTATTTATTTTATGTTAATATTTAAAATATTAACATAAAACGGTCGGAGTATTAAGTTTATTTTAGTGATATTCTTTCATGTTGATAAATGGATATTTGTGATAATTTTTGTTTTATCTATCTATAATGAATGAAAGGGGGAAGTGCCCGTGAGTGTAGATTTTGATTTTATTATACGAATCGGTGTTGCTGGCTTGTTAGGAGCAATGATTGGTATTGAAAGAGAAATTCGATCGAAAGAAGCTGGATTAAAGACTCATTTCCTCGTAGCGGTAGGAAGTGCGTTAATAATGGTTGTTTCGAAATATGCCTTTTCAGATATTGTGTATGAAGAGCATACGTCTCTAGACCCAAGTCGGATTGCAGCGCAAGTCGTTAGTGGAGTTGGTTTTTTAGGTGCAGGCACAATTATTATTCAAAAGCAGGCGGTGAAAGGATTAACGACCGCGGCTGGTTTATGGGCTACTGCCGGCATAGGATTAGCAATTGGAGCAGGAATGTATGTAGTAGGCATTGGAGCGACGATTCTCGTTTTAATTGGTTTAGAAATTGTAAGTCGTATTTTTAAGGTGCAATTTTTATTTCCACAAAATATTACAGTGCAAATGTTTGTAAACAAACATGAAGCGGTACAACAAGTATTGGAAACACTACAAGTGAAAGGCATCCCAATACTCTCATATGAGGTGGAAGCTTCACAGCAAGGTACAGAAACTGTTTATAAGATAGGGATGCAACTGAAAAATATATCGTCAGAAGAACAGAATGAGTTTATTCAGCATATGCAAACATTACCGGAAGTTACGTTTATAAAGTTAAAATCATAGTGTTGAAAATGAGGATAGATGTAGCAGGAATTTTGCTATTATCTATCTTTTTTTGATATAAAATGTACGGAAAGTCAAGCGTTAATTTTACATGGAATGAATACATGTGTGAACGTTACCTTATTTTTTCTCAATACAGGACATAAAGTGAAAATAGTAAAATAATGGAGCGGGACACTAAAAATGTAAGGTAGGGGAGAGCATGAAAGGCTATTCAAAGAAAATGTTAGCAGGGGTAAGTTTTGCTAGTTTAATGTTAGGGAGTTTTCAAGGGGGAAGTTTGGCAGAAGATACTAAGGGAGAGCAAGTTTCTTATCGAAATGTGCTCAAAATGGAGCCAGTCGGTGTACAACTACCAGTACAAGAATTAGCTCATTCATCGAAAGTGCTCGAAAGCAAGTCTTTTGAGAAAAGGCTACAATTTGCCGATTTATCACAAAGACCACCTGAGGTGAAAAAAGAAAGTAAGCAATTAGCTGTAGCGAAAACTTATACAATTGCTGAATTAAATCAATTAAGCAATCAGCAGTTAGTAGATTTACTTGTAACAATTGATTGGGAGCAAATTACGGGGCTATTTCAGTTTAATACAGACAGTCTAGCATTCTATCAAAATGATAGTAGGATGCAGGCGATTATTGATAAATTGAAGCAGCAAGGACAAGCCTATACGAAGGATGATTCAAAAGGGATTGAGACATTAGTGGAGGTATTACGTTCAGGATTTTATTTAGGATTTTATAATTCGGAACTTAGTAAATTAAATGAACGGGGTTATCATGATAAATGCTTACCCGCATTAAAAGCGATAGCTAACAACTCAAATTTCAAGCTGGGTACATTAGAGCAAAATAGAGTGGTATCATCATACGGAAAGTTGATAGGAAACGCTTCGAGTGATGTGGAAACGATAACATCGGCTGCAAAGATTTTTAAACAATATAATGATAATTTTTCTACATTAGTAGATAATCTTTCAGCTGGAAATGCTATTTACGATATTATGCAAGGTATTGATTACGACATTCAATCGTATTTGTACGATACGAGGAAAGAACCGAAAGATACAGTATGGTATCAGAAAATAGATAGTTATATTAATGAACTAAGTCGTTTTGCATTAATGGGAACGATTACAGAAAAAAACGGTTGGCTTATTAATAATGGCATTTATTATACAGGTAGACTCGGTATGTTCCATAATACAGGAACGAAAGGGTTACAAGTTGTAACAGATGCGATGAAAATTTACCCGTATTTAGGGGAGCAATATTTCGTAGCTGCTGAGCAAATCGCAACGAATTATGGCGGAAAAGATGCAAATGGTAACGTGGTGAATTTAGATCAAATAAGAGAAGAGGGAAAGAAAAAATATTTGCCAAAAACGTATACGTTTGATGATGGGGCAATTGTTTTAAAAGCTGGAGATAAAGTGACAGAAGAAAAAGTAAAACGTTTATATTGGGCGGCAAAAGAAGTGAAGGCACAATTCCATCGTACGGTTGAAAGTGATCAACCTTTAGAAAAAGGAAATCCTGATGATGTATTAACGATGGTTATTTATAATAGCCCAGCAGAATATCAATTTAATCGTCAATTGTACGGTTATGAAACGAATAACGGTGGTCTTTATATAGAAGGAACAGGTACGTTCTTTACTTATGAGCGTACGCTAGAAGAAAGTATTTATAGTTTAGAAGAATTATTCAGACACGAGTTCACGCATTATTTACAAGGTAGATATGAAGTACCAGGGTTATGGGGACAAGGGAAAATATATGAAAATGAAAGGTTATCTTGGTTTGAAGAAGGGAATGCTGAATTTTTTGCAGGGGCAACGAGAACGGATAATGTTGTACCGAGAAAGAGTATTATAGGAGGATTATCTTCAAATCCAGCAGAGCGTTATACGGCAGAGCGAACGTTAAATGCAAAGTATGGAACGTGGGATTTCTATAATTATTCCTTTGCTTTACAATCGTATATGTACAATAAGAGATATGATATGTTCGATAAAATACATGATCTTATTAGGAAAAATGATATAACAGCATATGATGCATATCGCTCTACATTAAGTAAAGATGCGAATTTAAATAAAGAATATCAAGATTATATGCAAATGCTAGTTGATAATCGTGAGAAATATAATGTGCCATTAGTATCAGACGATTATTTAGCGAATCATGCATCGAAGCGAGTTTCAGATATTGCGGCAGAAATAACAGCGGAAGCAAAATTGAAAAATGTATCAGTGAAGAAAAATAAATCACAGTTCTTTAATACATTCACACTACAAGGAACATATACAGGAACTACAGTAAAAGGAGAATATGAAGATTGGAAAACAATTACACAAAACGTTAATGATACGTTAAAACGTTTAAGTGCAAAGGAATGGACAGGCTATAAAACAGTAACAGCATACTTCGTAAATTATCGCGTGAATGCATCAGGACAATTTGAATATGATGTTGTGTTCCACGGTATTAATACAGAAGAAGGTGCAGAGAATAAAGCACCAGTTGCAGTTATAAACGGTCCGTATAGTGGAAATGTAAATGAAGCAATTTCATTTAAAAGCGACGGATCAAAAGATGAAGATGGGAAAATTACTTCATATAAATGGGAGTTTGGTGATGGGGCAGTAAGTAATGAGCAAAATCCAATTCACGTATATACAAAAGAAGGAACGTATACGACGAAATTAACGGTAACAGACGATAAAGGAGCAACTAATACTGCTACAGCGACTGTAACTGTTCAAAAGAAAGAAGATAACAGTGTAGAAAAAGAACCGAATAACTCATTCCAAACAGCAAACAAACTGCAGTTAAATCAAGTTTTACGTGCTAGTTTAGGAAATGGCGATACAAGTGACTTCTTTGAAATTAATGTGGAGACTGCTAAAAATCTTCAAATTAACGTAACGAATGAAAATAATATTGGAATGAACTGGGTACTTTATTCTGAAGCAGATTTAAATAATTATGTTACGTATGCTCAGCAACAAGGGAATAAACTAGTAGGTAGTTACTACACGTATCCTGGAAAATATTATTTACATGTGTATCAGTATGGCGGGGGGACAGGGAATTATACGGTGGAAGTGAAGTAGTAAAAGGGTAGTTGCCTTTTTCAATGAATGGAAAAAGGTCTGTACTTTAATGAAAAAACAGCTGCAGGAAATGTCCCTAATGATAATAACAAATTAAGTGTCGCGAGATATTATATTTACATTAAACAAGTCTAATCAGTAAATGAGATAAAATCGATGAACTAATATTTCATCACGATGTAAGAAAAGTTATAAATATTAAGTGTTTTTAATTGAATTAAACTAAAGGATCAGAGTATATCTGTAACAATAGATAAGCTCTGATCCTTATTAGTTTTAATTAACACACATAAATTTAAGATAATTAATAAGTAAGCTAGCTAGCTAACGGGATTCTTAAAATGCGCTTATGTAATTAACTAAACAGAAAATTGTTATCACGTTAGCAAGGGATACTAATAGAAAAGCGTGTCCCTTTCCCTAATTCACTCTCTATTTCTATATCTCCGTTTAATTCTCTAATAATACTATAAGCAATCATAGTACCAAGCCCAGTTCCTTTTTCTGTTGTTGAATAGAATGGCAAAGCAATTCGTTTTATTTGTTGAGATGACATCCCAATTCCTGAATCAATAATATCAATTATGATATTTCCTTTTACTTTTTGTATATTTATTTGTAATAATCCACCATTTTTCATAGCTTCAATTCCGTTTTGGATGATGTTGTTTAGACAGAGTTTGAATTTTTCGGGGTCCCCATTTATATAAAAGGAATCTGTACTATTTTGTTTGATTTCAACTTTGTATGATAGAGCGAGTGGTGAAATAGTATCTTTCACCTGATTTAAAATGTGATTAATATCTATTTTTTCTTTTAGGGTGTTCTGTGGTTTGGTTAAAGATAAATAGTTATTAATAGTAGATTGTATTTGCTGCATTTCAATTAACATGATTTCTAAGTATTGATCCTGAGAAGGCTTAGAGGCATGTTTTTCATTTAATAATTGAGTGAATCCATGTACCGTGGTTAGTGGATTGTGGATTTCGTGTGCAATTGAAGCTGCTAGTTCGCTAGCTATATAAAATTTTTCAGCCCGTTGCAGTTTTTCTTTCATTTTATATTTCTCAATCATTTCCTCTATAAAATAAACTGATAATAATAATGTGAAAATATTAATGACTATATAATTTAATAAAAATTCTATGAGAGTAGAGTCTATTTTACCTCCTGTATTTATTTGAGTTACAATACCGCAAATAGAAAGTGAAGCTGTACATACTAAAATAAGAAGTAAGCTTAGTGATATCTTTTTTTCTTTAAAATACATAGGTAATAAGTAACGAAAGAGCATTGTTATACCCAAAATAATAGTGAAGATAATAAATGATGGAAGAACGCCATTTCCGCCTAAGTAAAACCGATAAGAAAGATATAAAATTCCTATAAAAACAATGTTTTTTGTATTTCCATATAGAAAAACCAATATTATAGGAATAAAACGTAAATCATAAATAAATCCGACATGTAAATGAAAAGGAAAAGTCATACAAAAAATAATAGCAATGGAGGAAAGGATAGAAAATAACATATTATTACATGTTATTTTTTCTTTAAACTCTAGCCAAAATACGTGATAGCTAAGGATACAAATTATTATAATAAAGGTATTTAATAAAAGAGTAGAAATTCCCATAGTTTTGCATCTCCGATAGTTTGTAAGTAGAATTATGTATGAGTTGGACATAGATGTTTAGTATTAGTAGACTTTTTATCTAAAAAAGGAAGGGTACTTGAAAAGTGCTGTTATATTACTCGTATTAAAATTGATAAGGAAAATAGAAAAAAATAATAGATAAAAAATCTATTTAAATTTATGTACATATGAAATCATAAACTAACTTTTGTATAGGTGAAATTTGGATTGAGTTACTGATAAAATAAGTCTTTTTAAGTATGAATATTCTGTAAAAATGATATGCGTGGTGACTCCTGTTTTGTAGCCTTCGTTATATTAACATGGAATATATCAAATTACAAAGTGAAATTTTAGAAAAATTTTATTAGTACATTTTATCTGAAATAGAAATGCTATTTATTTGATTATTTTGGTACTTACTCGTATAAAACTTTGTTAGAAAAAGACTTTAAAATTTACATGTTTTTTATGAAGTGTAATATTGTAGCTTTATCTATGTGGTTTTCTCAATAACTATTAAGGTGAAAAGTTAAGATATATAGGTTTATAGATATGAATTATTACATAAAAACGCACTTAAAAAAGGATGTATGATGGTAATAGAATACAAACATCAAGGGGGAACTTAAAATGAAGTTAAATAAACTAGTGCTTAGTTGTGGAGTAGTTTCAGCATTAACACTTGGTGTGTTAGAGAGTAATACTTATGCTGAAGAAGTACACAAAACGAATGATCCAATTCATGTAGTTGAACATGTTTCTGCAGACTTATTATTAACTCAAACAATGGATTATAGCGGCGAGGCTGTAACTTCTTTCGTATATGATGGGAGTACTGACTTAAGCTTCTCTATGAAAAATAATGGTCAAAATACAATGGGATATAGTGTAAAAGGTCCAAATACAGAGCTAATTGTTGGTGGTTATATAAAACCTGGAGAACAACAAATTAATGTTACAAATGTACGGAATGCTTTATCTCCATTACCGAATGGAAAATATAAAATTTACGTTTCAAATGATGATGGTTCTAAGGGGCAATTCCAAGTTTCAGTAAGATCTATGAATTAAATTTAAAACGCTTTGTTTTTAAGTTAATTTAATCTTTGCTTATTGGAAAGAAGCTAAAATGAATTGAGAATTACCGATAAAAATGAAAACGAGCACCTTATCTAATTGTGAGAGGGTGTTCGTTTTTTGCTATTAAACAGAAAATAATTATAAATATATTTTGATATCCCCATTGCTAACCTACTAGATTGTGTCAACGAGAGAATGTCTACTATAAAAGATATTAAAATAAAGATGATGTAACATTTAGCTACATTATATGGGGAAATAGAAAAACCACTCTTATATGAGTGGTTTTTAGTAATTATTTTTAGGTTATACATTTAAAATTAGGCTAAGTTATAGAAATAATAAACATTTTATCCGTTGTTATTATTTTGGTTCTGGATAATGATTGTAGTATGAGATTCTAATAAATTCTTGGTAGACATTTGTTAATTTGGCATCTCTAAGAGCATCGTTGAATTTTTGCATACGTACACTCCCTTGAGCGTAGCCTCCACCTGGAGTATAAGGGTTTCTAGCTTCAAAGTCATCCAAAAATACTTTTAATTTTTTATAGTCTTGAGATTGATAGAAAGCCACGGCCTCTTCAGGAGTGACATCAAAGTAAGAGGATGACGTTAAGTTATAAGAAGCTGCTTGAGCAGTAGGTGCCTCTAGCATAGTTGCAGCTCCACCGAACATAGTAAGCGCCATAGAAGATACAATAATTTTTTTAAACATAATAAAACCTCCATGTAGAATATTGGATTAATAGTAATCCTGTAATCATTATAGTTACATTGAAAATGATTATCAAATGCAATATTGCATAATATATCCCGCTATTTTTGGGCAGTAAGACTCCCGCCCAAAAATTAAATGAAAGCAAAGAAGTTAGAGGGGAATCGGGCGGATTAAAGTTTCACTTTATTCTTTGAACAAGAAGTCACCTTTATATTTAAATGGAGGAGTATAATAGATTAAAAGAGGTGTATAAATTACTCAGATTAATAAGAAAATGAAAAGGCTATTTTTAATAGGGGGAAAGCTTAATAATTGGAGTAAAGGAATTGCTATTTATATATTTAACATACATATTTGTCTTTTAAATTGTAGGCATGTTTTAGAATTTGTATATAGTAAATTCGTTAAAAAACTTGATAAATAATAAAATGTGTAAATTTTTTGACTATTTTATTAAAATTATTTAATATTTGTAATTTATTGTTTTATAATGATAATTGGGTCGATCGTGAATGTTTTAGATATTGCGATATATACTCGAATTAATTTATTCTAGGGAGGTTACAAAATTGGGTAAGAGAGTCATTATAAGAGTTTTTACATTATTATCAGTACTGGTATTATTCCTTAATGTATTTTTACCTAGGGCTAGTGCAGAGGTTATGACGCATGAGAAATATTCAATGGACTGGAGTTATAGTAACAGTCTAGCTAAGTACATTCGCACTGAAATGATTAAAAATTCAAGTGGTCAAATTGCTTATTGCTTAACTCTTGGATTAAAATCACCAAATGGTGAAGATCTTCCTGAAATGGGGAAAACAGATAATGTAGTATATAGAGTCTTATTAAATGGTTTCCCGCAAAAAAGTGCTGAACAGCTGGGAGTAGCTAATAAAAATGAAGCGCATTATGCAACGCAACTTGCGGTTTGGAATGCATTAGGTCAACTCGATGTAAATGAATTAAAACATGAGAATAAAAATGTTGAAAAAGCAGCTAAGGCTATTATTAGTAATGCTAATAATAGTGAAGAGACTCAAGATGTTTTTATGAATGTGATTCCTGCTGAAAAGCAAAAAGCAGAATTAAAGGGTGAATTCTTCGAAACAAATCTATATTCAGTACAAACAAATGCTAAGAGTGGTTCTTATAAGGTAGTAGCGAAAAATGCACCTAATGGAGTTAGAATTGTTAGTGAAAATGGAGAAGTGAAAGATCAGCTTTCAGTTGGAGAAAAATTTCGTATCCAAATTCCTAAGAATACAAAAACGGGTGAATTTAATTTAAGTGTTGCTGCTAATTTAACTAAAGTTCAAGCAATTGCTTACCGTGGTACGGATACTGTTCAGAATGCTACAGTACTATTAGAAAGAAATGAAGAAAAGCTTAGTAGTGATCTTGCAGTAAATTGGGAAGCAGCTGGTTCTTTAAAAATTAAAAAGGTTGGAGAAAATGGAGAAGTTTTAGCTGGTGCAGTATTTGAGGTCTTTAATACAAATAATGAATCAGTCGGAAAAATCACGACTGGTGCTGATGGTATGGCAGAATTAAACAACTTACCAATTGGTACTTACACATTAAAAGAAATTAAAGCACCAACAGGCTATGTTTCAGATGATAAACCACAAACTATTGAAGTTAAGACAGGAGAAACAGGAGCTGTCCAAATAGTAAATAACAAAGTAAAAGGTAACATCGAAATTAAAAAGCTTAGTGATTCAGGAAAGATTTTACCAAATGTTGAATTCACAGTCTTCACTGAAGATGGAAAAGAAGTGAAAAAAGTAGTAACAAAAGAAAATGGAATTGCAAACGTTGAAGGTCTTACGTATGGTAAATATTATTTCTTAGAGACAAAAACACCTAATGGATATGTTGGAAATAAAACAAAGTATCCTTTTGAAATTAAAGAGCACAATAAAACACTTACTTTTACAGTGGAAAATACCGAAGTGAAAGGTAGTGTAAAATTACTAAAAGTAGATAATGAAGATATTAGTAAAAAATTAGAAGGTGCAGTATTTGAATTGAAAGATGAAAGTGGAAAAGTAGTTGGGAAATATAAGACAGATAAAAATGGCGAGATTAACGTCAAGGATTTAGCGTATGGTAAATATTCATTTGTAGAAAAGGCTTCTCCAAACGGTTACGTTCTTGTTAAAGAACAAATCGTGTTCGAAATAAAAGAACATGGGAAGATTATTGAGTTATTGGCAGTTAATCATCTTATCAAAGGTGATCTAGAAATTACAAAGGTAGATGTGGCTGATGGAAATAACAAGCTTCCAAATGCAGAATTTACGATTTATAACGAAGTAGGAAAAGAAGTAGTAAAAGGAAAAACAGACGATAAAGGAATCGCTAAATTTGAAAAATTACCATTTGGAAAATACACATATAACGAAACTATTGCACCAAAAGGCTATGTATTAAATGAAGAAACGTTCTCTTTTGAAATTAAAGAGAATGGTCAAATCATTAAACACATTGTCAAAGATGAAAAGATTCCTTCAATAAAAACAACAGCTACTGATAAAACAGATGGTACAAAAGAAATGCACACGTCTAAGTCTGTAACAATCCAAGATAAAGTGGAATACAAAGATCTACAAGTAGGTAAAGAGTACACTTTAAAAGGTAAATTAATGAATAAAGAGACTAATAAACCATTAGTTGTAAATGGTAAAGAAGTAACAGCTGAAACGAAGTTTACACCAAAAGAAGCAAATGGTTCTATTACATTAGACTTTACATTTGATGCAACTGGTTTAGAAGAAAAAGAAGTAGTAGTATTCGAAGAGTTACTGAAAGACGGAAAAGTTGTTACGACACATGCTGATATCAATGATAAAGGTCAAACAGTTAAGTTCGTTAAGCCATCAATAAAAACGACAGCTACAAACAAAGCTGATGGTGGAAAAGAGATTCATTCAAAGGATTCTATCACTATTCAAGACAAAGTAGAGTATACTAACTTAGTTGTAGGTAAAGAGTACACTGTAAAAGGTAAACTAATGAACAAAGCTATTAACAAACCATTATTAATTGATGGTAAAGAAGTAACAGCTGAGACTAAGTTTACTGCAAAAGAAAAGAACGGTTTTGTAACATTAGACTTTACTTTCGCTGGTGCTGAACAGCAAGGAAGAGAAGTAGTCGTGTTTGAAGACTTATTACATGAAGGTCAAGTAATTGCAACTCACGCTGACATTAACGATGTAGGTCAAACAGTTCGATTTGTAGAACCGTCCATTAAAACGACAGCTACAAACAAAGCTGATGGTTCTAAAGAGTTAGACGTTTCTAAATCTGTAACAATCCAAGATAAAGTGGAATACAAAGACTTAATCGTGGGTAAAGAGTACGTTGTGAAAGGCAAACTAATGGATAAAGCAACAAACAAACCATTATTAGTTGATGGTAAAGAAGTAACAGTAGAATCTAAGTTTACTGCTAAAGAGAAGAATGGTTCTATCACATTAGACTTCATATTAAATGCTTCTGAACTACAAGGTAAAGAAGTAGTAGTATTTGAAGAACTGTATCAAGATAATATATTAGTAGCTATTCACGCTGAAATTGAAGATAAGGGGCAAACAGTGAAATTTAAAGAGGTAAAGCCGGAACAACCTAAACCAGAACAACCAAATTCAGATAAAAATACGCCAACACCAGAGCAACCTAACGAGCAAGTAAAAGAACAACCACAACTTAAGAAAGAAATTCAATCTAAAATTGGATGGTTACCACAAACAGGTACTAATCTTACAAGTTGGATCTCTATGGTTGCAGGAGCATTACTATTAATTGTTGGTGGAGTGATTTTCTTAAAACGTAAAAATGCATAGAAATTAAAAAATAAGCACATCTGTTTTTATAACAAGATGTGCTTATTTTTATCATTTTAGCCAAGAAGACTCCTATATTTAAGCGTGAATGGCATTTAAAATAGCAACTTTATTTGTAGTAAACAATACATAATTTTGTTTTACTGTTTTAATTAAAATACGGTCTGTTGTCCCATAAGCTGTTCCAATACATATTACATCTACTTCTTCAACACCAGCATAGGTAGCATCTTCGGTAACCTCAATCACATCCCGTAATGGAATTATAATCTCCGCCAATTGCCATGAAATAATTAACTCTTCATTTGTTTTTTTTACATTAATGCCTAGCATTATACCAAGACCTTTCAATAATAATAATATGCTATACTTCTGATCTTATTATATAAATTTTTAGATTATTTATCTATATATAGGAATAGAATTTATTTCTATTTGTGAGCATCTTAATGATGTCAAACAAATAGAAGGATATACAGTCTTTCTATTAAGAAATATGTTAAGAACAAAATTTTACTTCAAATTAATATGAATTTGATATGGTTGAGATATTATGAACGAGAAACAGTAAGAGTTGCAGGAAGGAAATGAATAATGAGACTTAAATTAGTAGGGATTTTCATTTGTGTAATTATGATGTTAGGTATCTTTATAATTTACACCAATCAATCTATTGCTAAAGAACCAGATAAGATGAACTATGAATCTCGTGAAAACTTCATAAATAAAGAGAAAGATAGTAGAGGAAAAAGGCAATCAAAATACAATGAAAGTTCTTTTGCTAGTATACAGGCTGTAGTTAATAAGGAATATGGATTACCCGAAGACTTAGTGGACAGGATTGTTACTGCATTAACAGATAAACCTAATGTGTAAATTATTCAGTGTTTATGAATTCTATTATTACTATTTAAAGCCTAATTTCTCAATGTATTGTAGAGAAATTAGGCTTTTTTAATCAATTCATTAAAGTTTTTATAATTCAAGGACTCAAGTTAATGATTATATTTTCAAGTATTCGTTTTGAGCTACATAGATATAGTTTTCGTTGCAACTGTTTGTTGAAATATTTTATCATGCTCAACAATAACCATTGTGGGATTAAATTGTTGAATAAGTTCTTCAATCTGCATACGGGAATAGATATCTATAAAATTTAGTGGTTCGTCCCATATATATATATGAGCTTTTTCACATAAACTTTTAGCGATAAGCAGTTTTTTCTTTTGTCCACCAGAATAATGAGATATATCTTTTTCAAATTGAATTCGGTCAAAGTCCATCTTACTTAGGATGGACTTAAATAAGGTTTCATCAATCTTGTGCTCTTCAATAAAGCCTGATAGCGATCCCTTCAAATGAGAAGTATCTTGTTCGACATAGGAAATGATGAGTCCTGTACCTAAATTAACTAAGCCTGTATGCTGTATCGGATGTCCTAGAATTAGTTTTAGGATACTACTTTTTCCGCTCCCATTCGTTCCATCAAGTACAATTCGGTCACCTTGTTCAACTATGAAGCTAATCGGCTCATTCACAATTTGATCATTGTACTTAACGGACACGTCAACTAAAGTAACCAATTCATTTGATTTAAATTGCAATTGTTCCAATTTTAATGACTCAGTTTTTTCCACATTTTTTAGTAATTTTGATTTTTCCTCAATAGCTTTTTGTTGCCTTGATTCAAGGTTTTTTGCTCTTTTCATCATCTTGGCTGCTTTATGTCCTACAAACCCCTTATCCAACTTAGAGCCTGAATTCCTCGTTCCATTTTTTGAAGCTTCCACGTCATTAGACCAACTTGCTGAACGTTTGGAAGACTGTTTTAATCGCCCTATGTCTTTTTGTAGACGCTCATTTGTAGCCTTCTCGTGTTCTTGCTGTCTATCAAAATTTAACTTCCAAGAAGAATAGTTACCACTTTGAACTTCAATATTTGCTCTATTAATAGATAGGATATGGTCAACGCACCCATCTAAAAAGATTCTGTCATGTGAAATTAAAATAAATCCTTTTTTCTTCCTTAGATAATCGGAGACTATCTTTCGTGCATCTGTATCTAAGTGATTTGTTGGTTCATCAATTAATAGAAATTGACCCGCATTTAAAAACAGTGCAGCAAGCAACACTTTTGTTTGTTCCCCATTTGATAATGTTTTAAATGGTCTGTACATGACCTCAGCATCAACATTTAAATAGGATATCTCACGTAGAAGTTCCCAATCTGCAGCTTGGGGACAAATTTCTTCAAGGATTTCATGAGTGAATTTGTTCTTATCTGAAACAGAGTAGGGGAAGTAATTGAATTCTACTGAAGCAAGGATTTTCCCGCTATACTCATAATTCCCTAACAATAAATTAAAGAATGTCGTTTTACCTCGTCCGTTTCTACCAATAAATCCTAGCTTCCAATCCGTATCTATTTGGAAGTTTACACTTTCAAAAATATTATCAAAGCTACCTGGGTATGAAAAAGTTAAGTCTTGGACCTTTATCATTGACATAATAATTCCTCCTTTATATATCGAAACGTTTCATATAAAGTCGGAACATCCATCCATTTTTTAATTCCTCTATATAAGTTTGATGGATATTAACGACTTATATAGAGCATTACATGTGTAACAATAGTATCTGAAGTACTCATTTTTCTCGCTCCTTTATTTGTGAAGTACATTTAACAATTAGTAAGTTTCAACTAAGACAAACGGGAATAAAAAAATCCCCCAATTTGTAATCGGAAGGATTAGTCTTTCGTCTATACTTAATAAGTACTTATTAATCATTTGAATCATGACAAATAAAGTATGAACTGAATTTTAAAAATGGATAGACTAACCCTATATTTTGTAGTTTGAAGTTATAAAATTCAACTTAAAATATAAATTAGTTAATCATTATTCATCCATCATTCCTTTCATAATTCTATTTTTAGAGTAACATTCTTTTTAGGGAGATGCAATATTAGCTTCAATTTCATCTAATTCTAAATCATTTATAATTCTTTGAGTAAGGAGATAAAACTTTACCGCCCTTTTTATAAACATCACATTTTTGTTCAATAGGTCATGTCTTTTGTCCGTTAAAAAGGGAGGATATGAAATTGACATCAACTTTTTGTGTAACTATAATAGTTACAGTTGGTTTCGTAAACTAATTTGAATTTCTATTTTAACGATAGTATATTTTCATTCCTTTTTAAGTGTGACAGATAGCAACTAACTATAATCCAATAGAGGAGTAGATTCTATCTCATATGTAAAGAGTAGATAAGTTGTACCCGCCAAATTTACGATGCGCAAATACTTAAAAAACTACATTTTTCAGCTTATCCTTTTTAGAATCCTCAGTATTAATAATTGTAAACATCTACAAAAAGTTAACAAGACTGTTGTATGTAGAAAGAAATCTTTTAAAAAGGTCATAATATGGATAATAGGTAGCACACATTTTAATTAGTAGGACTTGTGCCACCATCAAGCCATTTTTTAATAAAAGTATAGAAAAATCAAGAAGGTGAGTCCATTGCGTAAGCATGCATATGTGCAATTTTATGTATTGATATTGGCTTTAATAGCTTATATAAGCTTTTGCTTTATATGTATATTTGTTTTTCCAAGTCTTTATTTCGTATCAGATTTTAATATCCGACTATCATCTTTAGTCGTTGAAACTACTGTATTTATCTCATTACTGTATTCTATATTATCCCAAAAAATTAAGTTAGGAGTATTCTGGGTTTGCATTACTATTGCAATAGGGTGTTTTTTGATAGGAAATTTCATATCCGCTTTTCAAGTACTTAATGTAGAATTACCAATACAAAATTTTAATATTTCTGATGTATTTCTACTGTTTTTCTTATTCTTCTTTCTTTTTGCGTTCTTTTATAAAATTATGATGGAATGTAACAAATGGGAGAAAGCGTATTTACTTTGTGATTTATGCATTGTTGTTACTGCTATTTTTACATTAGAGTGGTACCTATTTAATAAACCATCTGCAAATATTTTATTCTTATCAATTGGAGATGTTTTTCTCTCATTTATTTTTCCAATTATAGATTTATTGCTTCTATTACTTGGAGTTACACTGATCTTTCGACCTGCTATTTTCAATGCAAAAAGTAAATTGTTTATTTTTATCCTAGTATTAACTGGATTGGCTATTACGGACTATTTGTATTTTTACTTACAAGGTGATTTGTCAGAGCGTTTAGTTATATTTTTAAGGTGTTTGTATAGAGTTTTCCTATTATTTATCGCTATTGCTGCTACAATCCCAAAGAATACTTCTTCTAAAAGAAATTATTTTATTATTAATCCGACATTTGGAGAGAAACTTCTTGGTATATTCCCTTATCTTGCAGTTGCAGTCTTAATTGGCTTTACTTTGAAAGAGCAAACTTCTTCAGCTACATTGATTACGGGAAATTGTATTGCCTTTGTATTTGTACTGATTCGTCATACAATCGTACGAATGCAAAACAAAGATTTAACTGAAACATTAAAAGTGTTTAATAACCAATTAGAACAAACAATATCTCAAAGAACAAGGGATTTAATAAACAAATCTAATGATTTGGTAAAAAATCAAGAAAGGTTTAAGTCATTATATGAGTATCATCCGGATCCTATTTTAACGATTGATTCAAACGGTATCGTATTAAATATAAACCAGGCTGGAAGTATGTTATTAGGAAAAGAAAGTGCTGCATTGATAGGGAAAGAGTGCTTCTCTATTTTTTTAGATGAAGATAAATCTGAATTGGAAGCAGCTATAAAGAAAGGGAAACGATGTAGTTCATCTTCACTACAGTTACGTGTGAAAAATAACAATGAGAAGGATATACTCTTTTGGTATGTCACTATAGTTCCTATTATGATAGAAGGACAAACCTTTGGGAGCTATGTAATGGTAAAAGACATAACAAGGATGAAACAACAACAGGAAGAGATAAATTACCTTGCATTCCATGATACGGTGACGGAGATTGGAAATCGTATATTCTTCCAACAAGAATTAGATAGATCTATTAAGCGTGCACAAAAAACACAGGATAAGTTTGGGCTCCTGTATATTGATTTAAATCGCTTTAAGACTATTAATGATACATTGGGTCATTCGATTGGTGACAAGGTTTTAAAAGAAGTTGCCAAACGTTTTAGGACATGTCTGTCACCGACTATTCCTCTAGCAAGAATAGGTGGTGATGAGTTTGCAATCATTATCCATAACCAAACAGAGCGACAGTTATTGGATTTGTGTAAAACTCTATTTCGTATAACTGAAGAACCATTTGTAGTAAATCAGCATAGTTTTTACTTATCTCTTAGTATAGGAATAGCAGTGTATCCATTTGGAGGAATAAATACTACTACACTTTTACAACACGCTGATATCGCTATGTATAGCGCAAAGGAAAAAGGTAACAATGCTGTTTGTATGTATGACGAGACATTATCTCAAAAAGTAACTCGTCGATTACGATTAGAACAGGATTTACCAAATGCAATTGAAAATAATGAGTTGTTTTTATTGTATCAACCACAAATTGATAGTAAGGCAGGTAAGGTTATTGGTGCAGAGGCTTTAATACGTTGGCAACATCCAGAGCTTGGGCTGATTTCTCCTTTTGAGTTTATACCTATCGCAGAAGAAACGGCGCAGATTATTTCAATTGGGAAGTGGACGTTACAGAAAGCGTGTCAACAACTGAAAGAATGGCATTCTGCGGGCTTTTCAAATCTAAAGATGGGGATAAATTTATCAGCTATAGAGTTTGAACAGAAAGATTTTGTTCAAACCATTATATCTACCATAGAAGAGATAGGAGTACCTACTAATTCGATTGATTTGGAATTAACAGAGCGAATAGCAATGGTAGATGAAAAGGAAACCTTATCGAAGTTAAAAGCATTAAAATCATATGGTGTACATTTATCAATTGACGATTTTGGTACAGGTTATTCTTCATTAGCGTATCTGCCTCTTTATCCAATTGATACTTTGAAAATTCCAAGAGAATTTGTTAATAGGATTGGAACTTCTACTGATGGAGATGAAATTATACAAACCATTATTTCACTTGCTCATACTTTAAACATGAAAGTGATAGCAGAAGGGGTAGAAACGAAGGAACAATTAACAGTGTTACAACGTACTGCATGTTATCTAATTCAGGGCTATTACTACAGTAAACCTGTAAATGAAGATGAATTTATTGGTTTTTTAAGTACAATACAAAATGAATAAGTGAAAAATCAGTATATGTATGAAATAAAGTGAAAAGACGATCTATCCATATGGATTTGAACGTCTTTTCATTTTATTTTCAGTAGTTATGCAGCAAGGTTTCAGCCTTTGAAAGTAAAATAAGTATCTATATTCCTTGTATTTAGGGCTAATGCGATATGAGGTGAAAGTTGCTTCTTGTGAAACCGCATTAGGGACAGCTCGTATATTCTTAAAGCAATTTGAAAAAGCGGAAGAACATTTCAATCGTTCCATTGACCTTTTGCAAAAACATAATGAAGAAAAATTGATTTTAATAGTAAGGCATAATCTAGGACTATTATATGCAACTCAAAATTTATCTAAATTAGCAATTCGTCATTTATCAGAAGTGACAGAGAAGAATATTGCCCATTTTAAAGCATTGTTCTTACAAGCGCGTGAACACTATAAGCTAAGAAAAACAAATATTGTAAAAGAACTTATTGAAAAAGGATTAGCAGTTTGTATGGAATTAGGAAATGAAGAGTATATCATTTCAATATTTTACGTTCTCTTAATGAAGATGAAGCAATTAAACTCTTAGAAGAAGTGAAAAAAGTATTTCTTACTTCGAAAAGCAAGGTTTATGGGATTTCGTAGAAGAATATGCAGATCTAAAAAAGGAAGAAATTATACAATAATCACATGCTATCATTTTTAATAGCTAATTAACAAAAGGACTTCAATTATGGATTCTCTTTGTTAATGGGATAATGCTTTAGTTTATCTAATTATAACAATATTTGTAAAAAGTGTAAAAGGGTCCTAGTTTGGAGGAGGAATTATTTAATCTTTTTTATTTAATAAAAGGGATGATATTTAGTTATCTGCGCTTCTTAATTATGTTTTTTATCACAATTTGAAGTAAATTTCAGTTAATCTTATTTATTTTATAGGAATTATAAGTTATACTAAAAGTAGGTGCAAAATGTACCATTTGAAAAAGAGTGCATTGCAAAAAGGAATCCGTAAAGGATTCCTTTTTTGTTTCTTTTAAAATGAAGCAACGTTCTAATTATCTCTTTCTTTTTTTATAAATGAACTACCAATGTATAAATTTAAAAGGTATTTTTGGAAAATTGCCATATTCCTGTAACAAAACAAAGGTATGTTATGTGTGTTAAATATAAAGAGAAAGAAGGAAAAGTTGTGAAAAAAGTTTTGCCAATTGTTGCGTTATTAGGCATGATGAGTTTTGGAGTACAGGAAATGAATGTAAGAGCTGATACATACCACAAGGGCGATTCAAAAATTAGTTTTTGGGATTCGAAAAGAAAGGGTACTAATTTCATGAATAGTACGTCATTACCTGAAAACTATAAAAGTGCAAAAGAAGCTAATATTGAATATGTACGTTTAGCACCTGATAAATGGGCAAAAGATAAAGATTTTCTATTTGAGGATAAACCAGATACTTCTGGAAAGGATTTTCTGATAGGTAATGCAGATAACTATCGGGGATTAGTAAAGGAAGATCTAGAAAAATTAAAGGCGGATTTAGATGCCGCACAATCACAAGGAATGAAAGTCGTTCTTACAATGTTATCCTTACCTGGTGATCGATGGCGTCAATTTAATAATAATAAGAATGACGACAGAATATGGGAAGAAGAGAAGTATCAAGAACAAGCAAGTCAATTTTGGAAGGACCTCGCTCTGGAACTAAAAGATCACCCCGCGGTGGTTGGTTATAATATTATAAATGAACCACATCCAGAAACAGCTAAAAATAATAGATATAATGATTTTTGGACGGAAGATTACGAGAAATGGTATGCAAAAGTAAAAGGAACGACAGCTGATTTAAACAGATTTTATGAAAAGGTGATTAACTCCATTCGTGAAGTGGACAAAGAAACACCGATTATTTTAGATTCAGGTTTATATGCTACTCCATGGGCCTTTAAATATTTAAAACCAGTAGAGGATAAAAAAACACTATATGCATTTCATATGTATGAACCATATGAATTAACGAGCCAAGGTGAAAAACAAAACAAGGAATATCAATATCCAGGATTAGTAAAAGTAGGGGATTTAGAGAAACCTGTAATGTGGAATAGACAGGGATTAGAGAAGTTTTTGAAGCCAATTCAACAATGGTCTAAGAAAAATCATGTACCATCTAATCGAATTATTGCAGAGGAGTTTGGAATTAACCGTACTGTTCCAGGTGCTACTCAATACATGCAAGATCTTATTTCTATCTTTAACCAAAAAGGATGGCATAAATCATTCTATGCATTCCGTGAAGACACATGGACAGGGATGAATTATGAATTGGGAACAGAAAAAATAAAATGGGATGAAGAGGGTAAACCGATGCGTCAAGATAATTCACTCTGGGATGTAATAAAAAAAGATTTACAAACGCGTAAATAGTTTAGAATATTAGGTTTAAGGACTAAATGTAAGCATCTAATTCAAATAGAATTAGATGCTTTTTATTTCGAAAAAAGGTGGAGTTGAATTAAAGGTTCCATCTTTTCTTTTGCATAAAGAGTACCAATCAGGTTTATTTACAACGAAAAATAAGATTTTTAGAGAATAGCTTAGAAAAAATTGTGGAGGTTTAAACAAATGTGGTCACAATTGTTTAAACCTTTAAAGTAAAATGGAGGTTGGACAGTTGCTATACAGGCAGCAAATTTACAATATGTTTCGGCTGAGCCTTCGGGAAATATAATAGCAAATCGTAATGCAGTTAATGAATGGGAGAAATTCGAATTAATTCGGACTGGGGAATTATATACGTACGCTTTAAAAACTAAAAGTAATGGGAAGTATGTTTTGTTTGAGCCAAATGGTAGAGTAGTAGCAGATCGTACATCAATTGGTGCATGGGAAAAGTTTATCTTATATAATGGTGGAGACAATAGGATATATGTATTACAAGCACTAAGTAATGGTAGATATATATCAGCAAATGGTGGTAGAGAATTAACAGCTACTAGTTATGTAGCTGGAAGCTGGGAAAGATTTGTTATTGTATACTTCTAAACTTTGAAGTGTTATATATCTAAATGATAATGGCATGTTTAGTTGGTATAAATACCTAATACAATAAAGTTTTAAGCATGTAATACAAGTGTATATTAACGTGTAAAAGGGCTGCAAATAATTAGCAGTCCTTTTTGCATGGACTTACTGAGGTTATAATGAGAAGAAAAAGAACCCTATAGGGTTCTTTTTCAAGGCATATTAACAGTAAGGAGAATCATGAAATGCTACTTCAAATCTTTATTAGGGGAAAGATTTTGAAAAAGCTTAACATGTATTTATTTTTACATAAATGTAAGATGTAGTAAATTGATAATGTTTATACTTACTATTACTAATATTCAATTAAGATAGTTAATACTATTTATATAGTGTTAACTGGTGTATAGTACAGTATAGATTTAGAAATTTAATATTAGATTACATTTGTTAAAAAAGTTAATAGATATATTATTTCAAATTCTAACTAACATTTAAACGGTTTTAATTGAAATTGGTTGTGTATTAACTCTTATAAGCCAATAAAAGTAAATAAAATAAACAAAGACCCTGTAATAAATACAGGGCCGGATACAGGGTTAAGGGAACGCATAGTTTCTTAATATCATAGTAGCATATATTCTTTGTATAGCTACATGAGGATTTTGACAGAATTAAGAACAAGACAGAAAATCTGTAGGAAAGCAAATATAGTGCTGGAAATGTGATTTTAAATTAAGCTATAGGTATATTGAAATGGATGAAAACTCTTGAGTACCATGATTAAATTGCCTTTAATTATGAGGTTTAGGTTAGAGGGATAATTGGATCTTACTGAAAAGAAAAAATGTTTTTTAGATTAAAAGAAGAAAAGACACCTTTTGGGTGTCTTTTCTTTAGGTAAACAGTTCACATATTGCTGAATTAGATACGAAACCATAATTCGACTACGAAGTAAATCCTAACATAATCTGAACAGAAAAAATATGTAATATTACATTTTTAGTTTTTAATTGAATATTAGAGCAGTAACGTAAATAAAAGGGCATGCAGTCGTATCTGCAGCTCTTTTTAAGAGGAATTTAAGATACCAACAGGACGCGTATTGGTAAACAGGTTCAAAAATAGTATATGTGTTAAGAAAAAGTCCTATACAAAAAAATTACTGTAAGTAAGCCTATTTGTATGTGAAATAAAGAAGGGCCGTCCTATTTGGAGGGCTCTTCTCGTTTGAAGAATTAATATTCAAATAGTTTATCCATTAAATTTTGAATTTCACGTTTTCTTTTTTCTTTTATCAATTGTATACTAATTACCCTCAATTATTAATTGAGGGTAAAGAAGTAACTGTTGAGATTAAGTTTATTGAAAAAGAAAAAAGGTTTTGTAAAGCTAGCCATTACTTTCGTTGGTACTAAACAGCAAGAAAGAGAAATAGTAGTGTTTGAAGACTTATTACATAAAGGTCAAGTAATTGTAACATACCCTGATGTTAATCAGATTTGGAAAAAGAAAAACAAATTTACATACTATACTTAGCATCTAGATGAGACTTATATCAAAGTCAAAGGAGAGTGGGGTTATCTTTATTGTACAAGGGAGCAAGATGGAGTTAATGATGAATAGTTAATTTCATAATTAAGAAATAGTTAAGAAATAGTTAAGCCCGGTTTAAAATTTGCTTTCTATACTAAAAACATAAGCATACAAGAAAGTTGGTGTTCTTACATGAGCGCAATAATAAAGACTACAAATTTAACAAAGATTTATGGCAATCAGAAATCAGTGGATAATCTTAATATAACCGTAAATCAAGGAGAAATTTACGGCTTTTTAGGTCGAAATGGTGCAGGGAAGACGACTACAATTAGAATGTTATTAGGATTGATAAAGCCCACCCATGGAAAGATTGAAATATTTGGAGAAGATTTATTAAAAAATCAAAAAGAAATCCTTAAAAGAATTGGGTCTATTGTTGAAGTTCCTGGATTTTATGAGAATCTTACAGCACGGGAAAATCTACTAATTAATGCGAAAATTATTGGGATACACAAAAAAAATGCAATTGATGAAGCGTTAGAAATCGTGGGATTGCAACATGAAACTAAAAAGCTTGTGGGCAAATATTCTTTAGGGATGAAGCAAAGATTAGGGATTGCTAGATCTCTTCTTCATTACCCAGAATTATTAATATTAGATGAGCCTACTAATGGTTTGGATCCAATAGGAATTAAGGAAATTAGAAGATTGATACAAAATTTGGCTAAAGAAAGAAAAATTACTTTATTAATATCCAGCCACATTTTATCGGAAATAGAACAGTTAGTAGATCATATGGGGATCATTCATGAAGGTAAGCTCTTAGAGGAAATCGAATTTAACAGCCTTAGAAAAAAGAATCGCAAATATATTGAGTTTCAAGTATCGAATGACAATAAAGCTACAAAAATCTTAGAGAAAAACTTTGGTATTTTTGATTATGAAGTTCATAATGAGGGGATTATTCGCGTGTATTCTAAACTTGGGCAACAAGGAGATATTAATAAAATATTTGTACAAAATGATATTCAGGTTTTGAAAATCTTGATGAGTGAAGACAGATTAGAAGATTACTTCACAAAATTAGTTGGAGGTGGAACAATTGGTTAATCTGTTATATACAGAATTATTAAAGCTAAAACGATCCCATATGTTCTTAATTAGTATTCTCGGTGCATCGGTAGTACCTTTTATGGTAGTAGTAGCATCATTTGTAAGCTTAAAAACTAAACATCCTACTCCTACTATTGTATTTAGTCAATTGTTTGGTGAAGTAAATTTATATACTGTTCTAATAATAGGAGTACCACTATATGGGGTAGTAACCGCCTACCTATTTATTCGGGAATATACAGAAGATACATTAAAGAATTTATTAACTATACCTGTATCACGTATGAATTTTCTTATAAGTAAATTCCTACTTCTATTTTCGTGGATTATGATGTTAACTTTTGTAGCATGGGGATTAACATTATTATTAGGGATAATATTTCAATTTGATGGACTAAGTTCATCCTTAATAAGGGAATCTTTTGTACAGTTTTTGATAGGTGGATTATTGCTTTTTATTTTATCAACACCAATCATACTTTTAACAATTGTACTTAAGAATTACGTACCGACCATTGTATTTACAGTTGTAATAACCATGATTAATTTAATGACAGCAAATTCAGAACATAGAGGATTGTTTCCATGGGCAGCAGCAGGTGATATCTCAAGAAATACGCTTCAGCCCACTTATCCTCCCGAGTACTCCTATATAGGTATATTCGGAACATCTATTATTGGATTAGTATTATTGATTTCATATTTTAAAAAGGTAGATATTCATTAAGAAAAATAAAATGGGACCATCTAAAACTATTAGGTAGTAACAAAAAGTAGATTAAAAAATTATAATTAGCGTTTGATTTATATATGGTAAGGAGGAGTTTGAAAATGTCTTTTTCTCAATTCAATATTGATGCTTTTCGAGCCGTTAACGATTTAGGTAAACAGTACCCATTTCTCAATTCTACTATGACGTTCGTGGCAGAATATATGGTATATTTCTTAGCTTTAATTATTGTAGTGTATTGGTTTACTCGATCTAACCAAAATCGAATGATGGTTGTTCAAGCGATGATTGCTTTTGTGATTGCTGAGGTTATCGGGAAAATAGCAGGAAAGTTTCATTCAAACTATCAACCATTTGCAGAGTTACCCAATGTTAATAAATTGGTAGAGCATGCTGTTGATAATTCATTTCCAAGTGACCATACAATTTTATTCTTTTCAATTTGTTTTTCATTTTGGCTTGTTCATAAAAAGATTGGTTGGCTATGGATTACACTTGCATTCTGTGTAGCCATTTCTCGTATCTGGGTAGGAGTTCATTATCCTTTCGATGTTATAACAGGTGCTATATTAGGGATTGTTTCAGCGATAATTGCTTATTGGTTAGTACCAAAAGTTACTTTCTTGAAAAGAATACTTTCTATATATGAAAAAGGGGAAAACTACATTTTACCTGCAAAAGATAAATCAAAAAATTTTTAAGGAAAAACATCTGAATTATAAGTAGCTTTTTGCTTATAGTGTTAATTTGATGTTAGATAAAGATGAAACATTTCTAGGACAATTGAAGTGGCAAGTTTAAGCCACTTCAATTGTCCTAGAATGACTGAGTGAAAATATGGTTTATATATGTATCATCAATACGAATAACGTTTTCTTGGTAAGAATTTACTCATTACAATTTTTTTTGGAAGACTAAACCTCATAGACATACCCCACATCATTTTCACTTCAAAAATGAATTTCATACTTAAGTTAAAACAGTTATAAGGGATAGGATAACATTGGTGTTCATTCCTTGTTGTAATAATTGTAGATATACATAATTATTTTTTGGAAAACAATTTACAGTAATATTACGTTTTTAGAGGAGAAATCAAGTTGTCAAAATCACTAATAAATATGATTTATTAGTGATTTTGACAACTTGAGAAAATAATTCGTTTATTATTTTGATTACAATATAAGGTAGTATTAGAATGTAGCGTGGAAAGTTAGAGGAAATAAACTGCATATCAAAAGGAGGATGCTTTTGGATAGTTATGTTTGGATTATGAATATCAGAATGAAAAACTATACAATTTAATGAGTGGTAATGTACATTTGGACGTGTAATCCGCGATAGAAATCCTAATGGCAAATTATATCTTAAAGCAGTGTGTTAGGCTCTAACCAAAGGAACTGCGATGAACGTTAGGGATTTAGATATTATACGTTTCAAACATAGCAAAGGTATTAAATTCTGAATAATTAGAATTAAGTCAAATTAAATGGGGAGTCCTTATGAAGAAAATTTTAGTTATATTTCAAAATGGGAATTACTCGAGGCTATTTTTTGCATCTTTTACTTCACAAATGGGTAGTACAATTGGTTTAACTGCACTTATGTTTTATTTTTTAAATCGTTTTTCGCACCAACCTGCATATGCTACTATTACGGAGTTGATGTTGTCTTTGCCCACATTAGTAGTATTTTTTCTTGTTGGTGTAGTTACTGATAGGATTGATCGACAAAAAATAGCTCAAAATTGTGATTGGATCTGTTCTATATTATCGCTTTTATTATTATGGTCTCTTTTTCTAAACTGGATGCCAGCAGCATTTGCGCTGTTATTTTTAAGAAGTATGGTAAAGAGCTTTTTTACACCCGCGCAATCATCCCTTGTACAAGGTGTTTTAACAAGAGATGACTATGCTACTGCAGTTGGTTTGAATCAGATGGTTACAAGTTTGTTTATGCTTTTTGGTAGTGGTATCGGGATTTATTGTTATTGGGTAATCGGTATTTATGGTGCAATCTTAATTGATGCAATTAGTTTTTTTATTAGTGCTCTTCTAATAAAATCTTGTAGAATGTCAGAAGAAATTCGTATGCCAAATGGAAAGCATAATATCAAGGATTTGAACATTTCAATTGTAATGAAGGATTTTGTGAAGGGAATACGTTATATTTTGAACCACAACTTGTTACTTACACTTATCTCCGGATTTATAGTTTTCGGAATTTTAAATGGAGGGCTCTCAGTGATGCAGGTATTTATTTTAAAATACAAACTAGCCCCAAGAAACTATGAAGAAGTTTCAATTATATTAAGTATAGTCTTTGGTATCGGGATTTTACTTGGTAGTGTTATAGCATCTATACTTTCTCAAAAAATAAAGCTTTATCATTTACTAATTTTAGCTTTGTTTATTGGAGGAGGAGCGACTATTTTGAGCTCATTAGTCAATACAGTTTGGCTGTATGTTATTTGTACGGGCATAGTTGCCCTAGCACTTCCGATGATTAATGTAGCAATTGGAGGTTGGATTCCGAAAATAGTAAATCCCAAAATGATGGGAAGAGTACACGGGTGTATTAATCCTTTGATGATGCTCTCACAGTCACTAACCTTACTTTTTATTGCTGGATTTTACCCAGGTATTCTTGCAGTTGAAACTCTTTTTTGGATAGTTGGCGGATGTTTAATATTTGTAGGAGTTTTTTACATGATTAGCATTCCACGATTAATGAAAGTAGAAAAATCAGTTAGCATAACGCTCGAATAATTGTAGTTGATCAATTAATTTAACTAGGATTTGTGAGGGGTTTTATGGAAATTTTTGTTACCAAAATTAAAGATATAAATGATCGCAAATTAGAAAAAATTTGTTCGTGGATAGATGAAGAGAAAAGATATAGAATAAAAAAATTTATTAATAAAAAAGATAAAATTAGAACCTTGATTGGTGAATTACTAGTAAGGACTCTAACAAATAAAAAGCTTAAAATCGGTAATGAAAGAATAGTATGGGGGAAAAATCATTATGGAAAACCTTATTTAAAGGGGTATCCGAATTATTACTTTAACATTTCACATTCGGGAGAATTTGTAGTATGTGCAATTAGTAATAACCCTGTTGGAATTGACATTGAACAAATAAAACATATTGAATACGAAGAAATAGCAAAAAGTTTTTTCTGTGATAGTGAATATGCTTATATACAAAAAGGTGATGTTAATTATCAATTGAGGAAGTTTTATGAGGTATGGACATTGAAAGAGAGTTATATTAAATGCTATGGAAGCGGATTATCAATGTCACTAAAATCATTTTCTATTAATATAGATAGTCACAAAGCTGTTCGTATACTTTCCGATAATGAAGAAAAAAGTAATTCTTATTCAATGGCGATTTTTGATATAGAGTTAGAATACAAAATGGCCGTATGTTCATTAAATGAAGAAATTTCTAGTAATATAACAGTGATTAACCAAGATATTATTATTAATGATTTCTACAAACTTTTATGAGATAGAGGTGCATTTTAATGATGTTATTTTGTTTGCCTTATGCAGGAGGATCCGAAGCGTTATATTATAAATGGGGTGATTATCTAACCCCATCTATAAATCTATGTCCAGTACTGTTAAAGGGAAGAGGGAAAAGATTCAATGAACCATTTTATAATAGCTTAGAAGAAGCGGTAGATGACATCTTTGATAATATTCGGGATAAAATAGGTGAGGAAGATTATGCAATTTATGGACATAGTATGGGGAGCCTATTAGCGTATGAATTATACTATAAAATAATAGGAATGGGATTCAAGAAACCCAAGCATATCTTTTTTTCTGGATACAAAGCACCGAGTGAAAGGGAAAAGAAGGAGATAACTTATAATTTACCAAATAACGAGTTTAAAAATAGAGTTATAGAATTAGGGGGAACACCAGAAGAATTAATTCGTAACGAAGAATTGTTCGAATTTTTCATTCCTTTACTAAAACATGATTTTAAAATAGTTGAAACATATGAATATAAAGAAAAAGCGGACAAAATCACATGCGATATTACTGTATTAAACGGAACAGAAGATTTAATTAGTCTAAAAGGCATAATTGGTTGGAAGAAGCATACTTGTGGGAATTTTAAGATTTATAATTTGGAAGGAAATCATTTCTTTATAAATAACAATGTGGAAAAAATTACAACAATAATAAATGATACGTTAACTGAGGTTTTAAATTAGATTCCTCAGATATATACCAATAGTTATCCTTACTTATTCATGTTCTTAATTATGTGCTGTAGTAGCCTTATCTGTAACTTGATATGAGTTTTAATATTTGTCTTTAATTAAATTACAGTAAAAAAATCTGATTATTTTAATTATTTAGATAAATTTTTATCATATGTTTTTTGCGTGAAAATAAGGAAATTTTTCTCGTAGTAAGTTAAATTTTTTATAGAATTCCTTTTAGTAACTTCTAAATAGGGGGGATTGTATACCTTGTTATGAACGATGAATTTTTTATTTAATTCATTCTCTATATTTTTAACAGTAATAAAATAATAAATAATTTTGGTAATGGATAATTACTAAAAAAGGGGAAATCCAACATGTCTATTAAGAATTCTGGTGAAATAAACAAGGATGGGACAAGAACTTACGATGAGATTACAGTAGCAGAGCAAGATATGATATTAAATAAATTCAATTCCACAAAAAACGAATATCCAAGAAATAAGACCATAAACCAGCTATTTGAAGAACAAGTGGAGAGAACACCTGAGAATATTGCAGTTGTGTTTAAAGATAAACAACTCACATACAGGCAACTTAACGAGAAATCCAATCAATTAGCAAGGATGTTAAGGAATAAGGGCGTTAATACAGATGCTATTATAGGATTAATGATTGATAGATCACTTGAAGTGATAATTGGAATAATGGGTATTTTAAAATCTGGAGCAGCTTACCTCCCAATTGATCCTGATACTCCAAAAGCAAGAATTGATTATATGTTACGGGATAGTCATACCATGATTTTATTGACTCAAGAGAAATTCATTAAGAAAATCGAATATGATTTAGAAATAATCAATTTGGACGAGCTAGATTCAAGTGACTTAAGTACAGGTAATCTGAAACATATAAATCGTTTTGATGATACAGCTTATATTATTTATACATCGGGTTCTACTGGAATACCAAAGGGAGTTATCATTTCGCATTATAGTGCTATCAGAGTCGTTCGAAATACAAATTACATAGAAATAAATAATAATGATACCATTCTGCAGCTTTCGAATTATTCTTTTGATGGATCAATTTTTGATATATATGGTGCTCTGTTAAATGGGGCGAAATTAGTAGTTATAGAAAAAGATACAGTCACGGATATAAATAAGCTTGGAAATATAATTAAGCAAGAAAACATAAACGTGATGTTTATTACAACTGCTTTATTTAATGCGCTTGTAGATATCAAAATAGATTGTTTAATCAATATGAGAAAAATATTATTTGGTGGAGAAAGAATTTCTGTCTCCCATGCAAGAAAAGCATTAGAATTTCTGGGGAAAGATAAACTCATTCATGTATACGGACCAACGGAAAGTACTGTTTTTGCCACATATTACTTTATAAATGAAATAGATGAGGATGTTGACACTCTACCTATAGGTAAACCGTTAGCAAATACTTCAGTTTACATAGTAGATGAAAAGAAAAATTTACTTCCTATTGGTGAACCTGGAGAACTTTGTATTTCTGGTGATGGATTAACTAAAGGGTACTTAAATAATGAGCAGCTAACATTAGAGAAATTCGTTAAAAACCCATTTGCAGAAGGAGAGCGTTTATACCGCACAGGAGATTTGGCAAGGTGGTTACCTGATGGGAATATTGAATTTATAGGAAGAATTGACCATCAAGTAAAGGTTCGGGGATTTAGGATTGAACTTGGAGAGATAGAGAGTCAGTTATTAAAGCATCCAAATGTAAAAGAAACTGTAGTTGTAGCAAGAGAAGAAAAGGACAAGAGCAATTATATTTGTGCATATCTAACATTAGTAGGAGAAGTTACTGTTGAAGAATTAAGAAAATTTTTAGGTGAAAAGTTACCTGATTATATGATTCCTACTTATTTTCTTAAGTTAGATAAAATGCCGTTAACAGCAAATGGAAAAATAGATAAAAAGTCTTTACCTGAACCAGATCGAAGTTTTAATACCGAGGTTGAATATGAGGAACCAAGAAGTGAGATTGAAAAACAGCTCGTTTTAATGTGG
Source organism: Bacillus thuringiensis (assembly GCF_001595725.1). Taxonomy (GTDB): domain Bacteria; phylum Bacillota; class Bacilli; order Bacillales; family Bacillaceae_G; genus Bacillus_A; species Bacillus_A thuringiensis_K. The sequence continues at coordinate 3,343,276 of NZ_CP014282.1, read as the reverse complement.
CAGGAAACTTTGAATATAAATAAAGTTGGTATTAATGACAGTTTGGCAGTTCTTGGTGGGCATTCGATAAACGCAATGGAGCTTTTATCTAAAATGAATGATAGGTTAAGTGTTGATTTACCATTAAAGGAACTGTTTAGATTATCCACAATAAAGAAAATAAGTGCTTACATCGAAACGAACAAGGGAGAAATTATTGAGAACCGACAATTTACAAAAACTACAGATTTAAAGAATTTACATGAACCTTTCCCACTTACAGGTATACAATTAGCCTATTTAATAGGTAGAGATCCGGCTTTTGAAATTGGTGGAGCAGCTACAAATTTAACGGTTGAATTTGAAATAGATATTAATATAGATAGGTTTAATAGTGCATTACAAAAATTAATTAATAGACATCCAATACTAAGAACAATAGTTTTTGAAAATGGAACACAAAGAATCTTAGAAGGAGAACTTCTTTATTCTGTAGACACAGTAGATGTAAGGCATTTAAATCAAGAAGATATAATGATACGTATATTGGAACAAAGACAAAAAATGATAGCTAAAATCATAGATCCAAGTACTTGGCCATTATTTGAGATAAAAGCATTTATATTACCCAATAATCAAAAATATTTTTGTTTAAATATAGATCCGCTAATTTGTGATGACAGTAGCATGAAAATATTAATCAAGGAATTTAAAATGTTTTACAATCAGCCAAGTCTGCAGCTGCCTGAGCTGGAGTATAATTTTAGAGACTATGTTTTAGCAACCAATGAATTTAGGCAATCTAATCGATATAAAAAAGATGAGAAGTACTGGTTAAATAAATTGGATAATTTCCCAAGTGCACCAGCATTGCCTTTAAAATGCAACCCATTAGAAATTGAAAAACCTACATTCAATAAATGTTCGGAATTTTTAGAACGTGAAACGTGGAATAGATTAAAACAAAAAGCAAGAGAAAAAAATCTTACCCCTACATCGGTTTTATGTGCTGCATATGCTTATGTCTTAGCATATTGGAGTAATCAGAGTCGATTTGCAGTAAATTTAACTGTTTTTAATCGGATACCGTTTCATCAAGACGTAAAAAAAATCATTGGGGATTTCACAACTCTAATGTTATTAGATATTAATGCGAAAGATAGTATTGAGTCATTTTGGAAATTTGCTGCGAAGGTACAGGATACCTTGTTAGAAGCCCTTGAACATAGACATTATGATGGTGTGGATTTTATAAGAGCTATTGGGAAAAAACATAGAATGGTTAATCAAGCTATAATGCCTATTGTATTTACAAGTGTATTGAGTGAGGACTCAGATGATTCATTTAATCATTTGATAGATTTTGAAAAAATTAAATTTTTTAGTACAAGAACATCCCAAGTTTATATAGATAACCAAGTTTATGAATTAAATGGAGGTTTATATATTACATGGGATTACGTTGAACAATTATTTGAGATCGATGTTATTAAATCAATGTTTGAACAATATATAAATGTATTAAATCAGGTTATATTTAATGATCAAGTGTCAGGTATTAACCTTAGTGACAATAGCATAAAAGTTATTGAAACCTATAATGATACAAACAAAAAGTTTGATAAGTGTACTTTACATGAAATGTTTGTGAATCGAGCAAAACTAGTACCAGATAAGGTAGCTGTAATTCATCATGATGATTCGATAACTTATAAAGAACTAAATGAAAAATCGAATCAAATTGCAAGATACTTAATGGATAAGGGAGTTAGAAAAGGTGATTACATTGGTGTGATAGGTAAGCGATGTATAGATACCATTATAAATTTGTTTGCTGTCTTAAAGGCTGGAGCAGCATATATACCGCTTGATCCTGATTATCCTGAAGAAAGAAAAGAATATATAAAAAAGAAAAGTAATTGTAAGTTCTTTATAACACCTTCTACCTATAAAGATGAAAATATTAGGGAATATTCTGGTGATGAAGTCAATATAAAAGTAGATGAAACAGATATGGCATATGTTATTTTTACTTCTGGTAGTACAGGAAAACCTAAAGGAGTTCAAATAACTCATGGTGCAGCAACAAATACAATTATAGATATTAACGAAAAATTCTGTGTGACAGAAAATGATAAAATTATGGGGATTTCTTCACTGTGCTTTGATTTGTCAGTTTATGATGTTTTTGGTGCATTGAGCTGTGGAGCGGCCCTTGTAATTATAGATGATCAAAGGGATGTATATAACCTAAAAAAAGTTGTAAAGAAAGAAGGAATCACAATTTGGAACTCAGTTCCAGCAATTATGGAACTGACAGTGGACTTATATAATGATAGTGAACAGGATGATAGTCTAAGGCTTGTATTGCTTAGTGGGGACTGGATACCGCTGGAACTTCCTCAGAAGATAAAGAAAACTTTCAAAAATGCGGAAGTTATTAGCTTAGGTGGAGCAACTGAGGGGTCAATATGGTCCATATATTACCCTATTAAGGAAATTAAGGGAGATTGGAAAAGTATACCATATGGGATGCCGTTGGCTAACCAGAAAATTTATGTATTAAATCAAAACAAGCAATTGTGTCCCGTAGATGTAGAGGGAGAATTGTACATTGGTGGAGTGGGAGTAGCAAGTGGATATATAAATGATATTGAAAAAACTAAGATGTCATTTATTTTGCACGAAGAATTAGGATATATTTACAAAACCGGTGATTATGGCGTGTTAAAAGAGGACGGATATGTCGAATTTTTAGGAAGAAAAGACAGTCAAGTTAAGATAAGGGGATATAGGGTAGAATTAGGGGAAATTGAAAATTGTATAATCAAATATAAAGGTGTAAATAAAACAGTAGTAATTGACTATACAAACGATAATAAAATGAAAAGCCTGTATGCTTTTGTAGTTTCAGATGAAGACATAAACCCAAATGAACTAAAACAATATTTGCAAAATCAGCTCCCGAATTATATGATTCCATCAAGATTTTTCAAAATAGATGAAATACCATTGACTGTAAATGGAAAAGTAAATAAGAGTATTTTGGGGGAATTAATAAAAAATCATGAACTAGATGAAGTTGCAGCAACTACATGTGAAGAATCAGAAAATGAAACTCAAGCCCAAATATTAGATATATGGAAAGATGTATTCGAAATAGAAAACATAGGAATAGATACTAATTACTATGAAATAGGCGGAGATTCATTAAAAGCGATATCGATTGTTACTGAAATTAAAAAGAGAATGAATATAGAGGTGCCGATAGGAGAAATATTTAAAAATGACACTATAAAGGTATTAGATCAATATTTGAAAAATAGCCAAGACAATCATAGGGGAAATAGGATTGAAAGGGTATCGAAAAAGGATTATTATGCTACATCGCCTTCTCAAAAACGAATGTACATGCTTTCTATGATGGAAAATAATAGAGGAGCATATCATATTCCTATGGCGTTACTTGTCGAAGGTGAAATCGAATGTAATAGACTTGAAAAAGCATTTAGAAAATTTATAGATAGACATGAAATCCTGAGAACAGGATTTGAAGTATTAGATAATGAATTAGTTCAAAGGGTTTATGATAAAGTTGATTTTGATTTGGAATACCAATGTTTAGATATAGTCGTAACAGATGATGAAGGTTTAAGAGATTTAACTAGCAAAATGTGTAAGGAATCAACAAAGCCTTTTGATTTAAATAAACCATCATTAATGAGAGCTAAACTAATTAAAATCGGAGTAGAGAAGCATATATTGGTTGTTAACTTCCATCACATAATAGCAGATGGGGTATCACAAGGAATATTTATGAATGAAATACTCGATTTATATAACAATCTTGATCTACCTAAGATAAATATACAATACAAGGATTATGTAGAATGGAATAATACGTATAATCAATCTAATGCTATAAAAAAACAAGAGCAATATTGGCTGAATTTATACAGTCATCTGCCATCTAAATTAGAATTACCTTATGATTATAGAAAAGAAAATATTGATACCTTTGCAGGAGAAAATGCATACTTTCATATAGAAAAAGAGTTATCTGAACAGATAAGAAGGGTAGCTAAGGATACAGGGTCAACTTTATATATGCTTATGCTTAGCGCTTATCATATATTACTTCACAAATATACTGGAAAAACTGATATTGTTGTCGGAACAGCTGCATCAGGTAGGTTACATCAAGATTTACAAAATATTTTTGGTGTGTTCGTTAACACTATTGCTTTAAGAAACAATATAGATGCTACAAAAAGTTTTAAAGAAATTTTGGAACAGGTAAAAGAAAATACAATTACAGCATTTGAAAACTCAGAGTATCAGTTTGACGAACTAATTCGCAGTATAGACTATGAAAGAGACTCTAATAGAAACCCTTTATTTGATACCATGTTTGTATTGGAAGACGCTAAATTATTTACTAAGAAGCAAGGTGCTTTAAATCTTAGTCCAATTATATTTGAATTAGATAATGCAAAATTCGATATCACTTTTAATATTTTAGATTATGACGATGAGATCGTGTTAAATGTCGAATATAGTACTGGATTATTCAAAAGAGACACAATATTAAGAATGACAGAAAATTATATTAATATTCTGAGAGAAATATCAGGAAATCTTTCGATAAGTGTAAATAAAATAGATATGATCCCACAAGAAGAAAAGCGCTTTTTATTGTATGAACATAACGATACAAATGTAGATTTCTCTAAAAACCAGTTAATACACAAGTTATTTGAAGAACAAGTAGAACGAACGCCAGATAGCATTGCAGTTGTTTTTGAAGATAAGCAATTGACATATAGGGAGTTAAATGAAAAATCTAATCAATTGGCAAGAGCGTTAAGAGAAAATGGTGTTGGTTCTGATAAAATAGTAGGAATATTATTAGAACGTTCGGTTGATGTGATTGTGGGAATTATGGGAATTCTAAAAGCTGGTGGTGCGTATTTACCAATTGATCCTACATATCCTATAGATAGAATTAAATATATACTTCAAGATAGTCAAACTGAAATATTATTGACCCAGGATAAATTAATTAATTTAGTTGATTGTACAGAAGTTGATGATATTAGCATTATTAATATTCATAATGAGCATTTGTTTAAATACGGAACCGAGAACTTACGTATTGATAGCAGCAGTAAAGATTTAGTCTATGTCATTTATACATCTGGTTCTACTGGAAAGCCAAAAGGAGTTATGGTGGAGCATCATTCATTGGTGAACTTATGTAATTGGCATAATTCCTTCAATAAAATAAGTGAAACTGATAAAAATGCTAGTTATGCAAGTATAAGTTTTGATGCATTTGCTTGGGAAGTATTTCCTTATATCATAGCGGGTTCAGAGATTCATATTATAAATGATAATTTAAAATTAGATATTACGAAATTAAACAAATATTTTATTGAAAAAGAGATTTCAATAAGCTTTTTACCTACACAAGTATGTGAACAATTTTTAATGCTTGAGAATACATCTTTAAGAAGATTATTAACAGGTGGAGATAAACTAAATTATTTTGAAAATAAAAGTTACCAGATTGTTAATAACTATGGTCCTACAGAGAATTCAGTAGTAACAACAAGCTTTATTATAGAAAATTCTTATGACAATATACCGATAGGAAAACCAATATGTAATACAAAAGTCTTTATTTTAAACGAATCTAATGGGCTTTGTCCATTGGGAGTGCCAGGCGAGCTTTGTATCAGCGGAGAAGGTTTGGCCCGTGGTTATTTAAATAGACCAGAGCTCACAGCAGAAAAATTCATTCCAAATCCGTTCATTCCAGGAGAGAGAATGTATCGAACAGGAGACCTTGTGAGAATGTTACCTGATGGAAATATTGAGTTTTTAGGAAGAATTGACCATCAAGTGAAAATTCGTGGTTTCAGGATTGAACTGGGTGAGATAGAGAGTCAACTTCTAAAACATAAGGAAGTAAAAGAAGCTGTTGTTATCGCAAGAGAAGATAATAATAATCAGCAATATTTATGTGCGTACTTTACTTCCGAAACATCGAAGGGCGAGACTAGGGTTCAAGAAATTCGAAAGTTTTTGACAAAAGAGTTACCAGAGTATATGATTCCTGCTTTTTTTGTTCAGCTAGACAAGCTACCACTTACTACAAATGGGAAAGTGGATCGAAAGGCTTTACCAAGTCCTGATGGAAGTTCGGTTGCAGGAGTAGTAGAGTATGAGGCGCCAAGGAATACAGTCGAAGAAAAGCTTGTATCCATTTGGCAAGATATTTTAGATATAGAAAACATAGGAATTCAACACAACTTTTTTGAAATTGGAGGCCATTCACTGAAAGCGACTACGATGGTTTCTAGAATCCATAAGGAACTTATGGTGGAGATACCTTTAGGACAAATATTCCAAGTACCTACTATAAAAGAGATTGGAGAATTTATTAACTCTACAAAAGAAAGTGTATATGCATCGATCAAAAAAGTAGAAGAACAAGATTATTATCCGCTTTCATCTGCCCAAAGAAGACTCTACATTTTAAACAAAATAGAGGGTAGCGGAGTATCTTATAATATGCCTTTCGCTATGAAAATAAAAGGTGATTTGGATGTTCATCAGCTTGAACAGGCTTTCCGTAAATTAATCGAAAGACATGAATCTTTAAGAACTTCTTTTGTAATGGTAGATGGTGAACCAGTTCAAAAGATTGAAAAAGAGATAGATTTCCAAGTGACGTATAGAGAAATGGGTACCAATAAACTAGATGATATAATCAATGGATTTGTTAAACCGTTTGATTTGGAGAAGGCTCCTCTTTTACGGGTTGAAATCATACATGTTACAGATGATGAGCACGTGATGGTATTAGATATGCATCATATCATTTCAGATGGTGTATCAATGGGGATTTTCATGCAGGAATTAGCTGAATTATATAATGGTCAAAAATTATCTCCATTAAGCATTCAATATAAAGATTATTCTGAGTGGCAAAGAGGCTTGTTTACTCAAGAAGAAATCACAAAGCAAGAAAAGTATTGGATGAATGTGTTCAATGAAGAAGTACCAGTACTAAATATGCCAACGGACTATAAAAGGCCAAAAAGAAGAAGTTTTGCTGGAGATAGAATCAATTTAAAAATCAATAGTGAAACTTATAATCAGTTAAACAAGTTGGCTACAGAAAATGAAGTTACTATGTATATGCTGATGTTAGCAGGATACACGACTTTGCTTTCTAAATATTCAGGGCAAGAGGATATAGTAGTAGGATCACCAATTGCAGGAAGAAAACATGTAGATTTAAATAATGTAATGGGAATGTTTGTGAATACCCTTGCAATGAGAAATTATCCAAAGGGCAATAGATCTTTTAGAGAGTACTTAAAAGAAGTAAAAGAAAATACATTGAAAGCATATGAAAATCAGGATTATCAATTTGAAGAATTGGTAGAAAAGGTAAATGTGAGAAGAGACATTTCAAGAAATCCACTATTTGATACGATGCTGGTATTTCAACACACTGATAATATGCTATTAAATTTGGATGGACTAAAGGTTAGCATGTTAGAAGATCAGAGGGAAATAGTTAAGTTTGATATTACTATACATGTAAGTGAGTTAGAGGATGGATTAGGATTAGAAATTGAATACTGTACGGCTCTCTATAAAAAGGAAACAATAGAGAGGTTTTTAGAGCATTTTATAAACGTCTTAAGAGAAGTAGTAGAAAATCCAGAACAGAAATTAAGTGAAATAGATATATTAACAGAGAAAGAAAAAAGTAAGTTATTAAACGAATTTAATAATACAAAAGGAAAATATGCTAAAGAAAAAACACTTCCAGAGCTTTTTGAAGAACAGGTAGAGAAGACACCTAATAATGTGGCACTTGTTTTTGAAAATCAAAGTATAACATATAAAGAGCTAAACGAAAGGGCAAATAGCCTTGCGCATATACTTCGCGAAAAAGGAGTTGGTCCTGACGTAGTAACGGGAATAATGGTGGAACGCTCTATTGAAATGATAGTAGGTATAATGGGGATTTTAAAAGCTGGAGGAGCTTATTTACCGATTGATCCAACTTATCCTAGGACAAGAAAAGAATATATGTTACGTAATAGCCATATAGAGATACTATGCGTAACGAATGAGGTTCATAGCGATATATCTTTTCATGGACAAATTATACAATTAGATAAATTAAAATATAAAGAAAATAGAACGAATATCAGTAAAATAAATAGTCCTCGAAATTTAGCTTATGTAATATATACATCAGGTTCTACAGGGAATCCTAAAGGGGTAATGATAGAACAAAATAGTGTAAATAACTTAGTCAATGGGTTAAATAATGTAATTTATAAAAGGTTCAATACTAATGTTAATGTCGCGTTGCTAGCACCATTTATATTTGATGCATCGGTGAAACAAATATTTGCCACATTACTTTTAGGACATACCTTATTTGTTGTGCCAAAGGAAGTATGTTGGAATGCAATGAGTTTAATTGAGTATTATGCAACAAATAAAATACATGTATCCGATGCTACTCCGGCACATTTAACAATGCTTAGCTATGTAAATAAAATAGAACAAGAATTAGAAATTAAAGAATTTATTGTAGGAGGAGAGGCATTAACGCCTTATTTAATCAAAGGTTTATTTGGAAAGTTTGCTGATTTTAAACCTAATATCACAAATGTTTATGGGCCTACAGAGTGTTGTGTAGATTCCACAAGTTATAGAATTGAGTTTGATCAAATAAGCGGTGATAAGGTAATTCCGATTGGAAAACCAATTTTAAACACTAATATATATATATTAGACAAGGGAAATAATCTTCAGCCAATTGGAGTAGCTGGGGAACTGTGTGTATCAGGTGAGGGGATAGCAAGAGGATATTTGAATAATCTAGAATTAACAGCTGAAAGGTTTATTGAAAATCCATTTAATAACGGTAAATCTATGTATCGAACTGGAGATCTTGCAAGGTGGTTACCTGATGGGAATATAGAATTTTTAGGACGGATAGATCATCAGGTGAAAATACGTGGTTATCGAATTGAACTTGGAGAAATAGAAAGTCAACTGTCAACTCATCAAGATATCGAAGAAACGATTGTTATAGCTAGAGAAGATAAGGAAAGTAATCAATATTTATGTGCGTATATCGTTTCACAAAAAGAATTACATGCAAGGGAAATTCGAGAATATTTAGAACAGAAACTTCCGGATTATATGATTCCTGGATATTTTGTGAAATTAGATAAACTTCCGTTGACAACGAACGGGAAAGTAGACAGAAAAGCACTTCCTGAACCAGATGGAAGTATTAATACCGGGGTAGAGTATGAGGAACCGAGAAATGAAGTGGAAGAAAAGCTCGTTGAAATTTGGAGAAGTATTATTGGGATAGAGGATATAGGGATTAATCATAATTTCTTTGTATCTGGAGGAGATTCCATTAAGGCAATCCAAATTATATCTAGATTATCTAGAATTGGTCTTAAACTAGAAATGAAAGATTTATTTGCAAATCCAAAAATTAAAAATCTTGGAAAATATATAAAACGAGAAAAGAAAGAACAAAAGGTTCATGAAATAGTAAATGGGGAAGTAGAATTAACGCCGATACAAAGTTGGTATTTTGAGAAAAACCAAGAAGAGATACATCATTTTAATCAATCGTTCATGCTATTTAGAGAAAATGGATTTGATGAAAAACAGATAGAAGAAGTATTTAATAAAATTATGGAACATCATGATGCTTTACGCATGATATATAAAGAAAAAGAGGGAGAAATAATTCAATATAATAGAGGTTATGACAAGAACCTATTTGATTTATATATTCATGATGTTAAGGGTGTTGAGAATAAGGAAGAGAAGGTATATGAAATTGCTACAAATATTCAAAAAGAGATGGATATTAAAGAAGGTAAACTTGTAAAGCTTTGTATATTTAAATCTGATGAAGGAGATCATCTTCTGATTGCGATTCATCACCTTGTAGTGGATGGAGTATCATGGAGAATCCTACTCGAAGATTTGGAGACTTTATATTCACAACTAGAAAAGGGTGAAAAGCTAGAAATAGGATTCAAAACAGATTCCTATAAAGAATTTGCATCAAAGTTAAAAGCTTATAGTGTGAGTAGGGAATTAATGAAAGAAAGGGAATATTGGACAAGTATATCAAAAGAGAATGTACAGTTTATCCCTAAAAAGAAAGAAATCACAAAAAACAACTTTGAAAATAGTAGTACAGTAAGTATTACATTAGATAAAGAACTCACTACATCTTTACTTAGAAATACAAATAGGGCATATAACACAGAAATAAATGATATTTTATTAACAGCTTTAGCAGTTGGAACCAGAGAATTGACGGGGAAATACAAGCTAAAAGTAAATATGGAAGGGCATGGAAGAGAGGACGTAATAGAGAATTTCGAAATCAATAGGACTGTTGGCTGGTTCACGACGATGTATCCAGTGCTTTTAGATATAGGGAATGAAAATGAACTTTCGACCAACATAAAGACAGTTAAAGAAACTTTGAGAAAAATACCAAATAAAGGAATAGGTTATGGGGTATTAAAACATTTAGCAAAAGATAAGGGATTTATGAATGAAGAAAAGGCACCAATTTCATTTAACTATTTAGGTGAATTGGATCAAGATATTAACAGGAGAGAATTCTCTGCATCGAAATGGTCTATAGGTGAAACAGTGGGTAAGAAAATTAATAGGAATACATCTATAGAAATGAATTCAATGGTTTTAAATGGTGAATTGGTTATTCATACAACATTTAATAAATTAGAATACAGTGAAAAAATGATAAAGGACTTAAATCAGAAATATAAAGAAAGTCTTGAAATGATAATTAATCACTGTGCGAATAAAGTAGAACCAGACCAAACACCTTTTGATTATGGAGATATAAATATAACATTAGAAGAACTTGAAGAAATAAAAGAAAAATACAATGGTTTTATTATTGAGAAAATATATCCGTTAGCAAATATGCAAAAGGGGATGTTATTCCACGCATTAGAAGATAAAAATTCTAGTATGTATTTTGAACAAATTGTAATGGATATAAAAGGGACTGTAGATGTAGATATTTTAGAAAAATCATTTAATACAATAATGAGGAGACACGAAATATTAAGAGCAGCATTTGAGTATGAATTAGTGGAGGAACCAAGACACGTCATACTTCAAGATAGAAAAGTAGGTTTCAAATATTATGATATTCAAGACGAAAGCATTGAGCAGAAAACAAAGTTTATAGAGAATTATTTACAAAATGATAAACAAAAAGGCTTTAATTTAAGTGAAGACACATTAATGAGAATTAGCTTAATTCAAATGAATCAGGATTCATATAAATTGGTATGGAGTCATCATCACATATTGTTAGATGGATGGTGTCTTGGGATTATATTAGGTGAGTTCTTTGATGTTTATGGAAGAAAGATGAAAGGTGAAGATAGCCATTTAGCGGAGCCAACACCATATAGTGATTATATAAGATGGCTGGAAGAACAGGATAAAGAAGAAGGATTAGCACATTGGAAGAGCTATTTGGATGGATATGAAGAACAAGCACAGGTTCCTAAAATCTTGAATAAAGTTAATGAATATAAAAGAAAAGAAAAAATGATAGAATTTTCAAAAGAAATGACTCGTAACATTATTCAACTCGCAAATAGAAATCAAGTTACTTTTAATACCGTACTGCAGGCAATTTGGGGCATTCTTTTAGCGAGGTACAATAATATAGAAGATGTTGTATTTGGAACAGTCGTATCAGGAAGAGAGGCAAAAGTAGAAGGAATTGAAGCGATGGTAGGATTATTCATTAATACAATTCCGACTCGAGTTAAACTGGAAAAAGATAGTAGTTTTAAAGAGGTTTTAAGAAATGTCCAGGATGAATCAATAGAAAATAATAAATATAACTATATAAATTTAGCTGAAATTCAATCTTTACATGATCTAAAAAGAAATCTAATTGATCATGTAATGGTATTTCAAAATTATTCACTGGATGATAGTAGTTTTAATCATGCAGAAAGTAATACAGGTTTTATGTGTCAAAATATAAGGGGAGAAGAGCAAACCAATTATGGATTCAACATTGTAGCAATTCCTGGAGAACAGTTAGTATTAAAATTAACTTATAACGAAAAGATTTATCCACAGGAAATAATAGACAATATAGAAATGCATCTTAAAAAGGTAACGGAACAAGTTGTTTTAAATGAGGATAAGAAATTAAATGAGATAGACATAATCCCAGAGAAAGAGCGAGATGTATTATTGTATAGATTTAATGATACAAAGACGAATTATCCGAAGGATAAGACTATACATCAGCTGTTTGAGGAACAGGTAGAGAAAACGCCTAATCATATTGCCGTTGAATTTGAAGGCACTAAAATGACGTATCAAGAATTAAATGAAAGGTCTAATCAAGTTGCTAGATGGTTACAAGATAAAGGAATTACTGCAAATACAATTGTGGGAATTATGGTTGAGAGATCCCCTGAGATGATAATTGGAATAATGGGTATCTTAAAATCAGGTTCAGCTTATTTGCCGATAGATCCTAAATCTCCTCAGGATAGAATTAAATTTATGATACAAGATAGTGATATTCAAATTCTATTAACGCAGGAGAAGTTCATTAATGATTCCTCATTGGATGTAGAGATGGTTAGTTTAGATAAGAGTGAGAATTTTCAATTGAGTAAAGAGAATTTAGCTCCTATAAATGATTCTGAGAACATAGCTTATATCATATATACATCGGGCTCTACTGGAGTACCAAAAGGTGTGGTAACATCACATTCTAATGCAGTAAGGGTTGTTCGTGACACAAACTATATTAAGATTGATGCAGATGATATTATTTTACAGCTTTCAAATTATTCTTTTGATGGATCCGTATTTGACATCTACGGTGCATTGTTAAATGGTGCAAAATTAGTGATGGTATCAATAGATACAGTATTGAATTTAAGTAAGCTAACAAAATTAATAAAAGAAGAAAAAATTAGTGTTATGTTTATAACTACAGCCTTATTTAATACATTGGTTGATTTAGAAATAGAGTGTTTATCTAATATAAGAAAAATCCTCTTTGGTGGTGAAAGAATTTCAGTATCACATACAAAACGAGCATTGGAGTATTTAGGGAAAGATAAGCTGATTCATGTATACGGTCCGACAGAAAGTACTGTTTTTGCTACGTATTATTGTATAAATGAAATCAATGAAGAATTCGACACAATACCAATTGGGAAGCCATTAGCAAATACTTCAGCATTTATAGTAGATGGAAATCAGAGACTACTTCCAATCGGCGTAGCTGGAGAACTTTGTTTAAGTGGAGCAGGATTGGCTCATGGATATTTAAACCGACCAGATTTGACAGCAGAAAAGTTTGTCTCAAATCCATTTATACCAGAAGAAAAAATGTATCGAACAGGGGATCTCGTTAGGATGTTGCCTGATGGAAATATTGAGTTCTTAGGTAGAATAGATCATCAAGTGAAAGTTCGTGGTTTCAGGATTGAACTTGGTGAGATAGAGAGTCAGCTACTTAAATATAAAAAAGTAAAGGAAGCTATTGTTATCGTAAGAGATGATATTCATGGTGAAAAATATATATGCGCTTACTTTACTTCTGAAACATGGAAAGATGAATTAATAATTCAAGAAATTAGAAAGTATCTAACTAAAAAGCTTCCAGAGTATATGATTCCTGCATTTTTTGTTCAACTTGATAAGCTACCGCTAACTACAAATGGGAAAGTAGACCGAAAGTCATTACCAAAGCCTGATGGGAATGTAACAACTGAGGTAGAGTACGTAGCACCAAGTAATTTTGTAGAAGAGACTATTATTTCAATTTGGGAAGAAATCCTAGGCATCAAATCTATTGGAATTTCTCATAACTTCTTTGAAATAGGAGGAAATTCACTGAAGTTAATGAGTGCTGTTGCTGCTATTAATAAAGTTTTAAATACAGATATAAGCATTCACAATTTCTTTGAGAATCCAAGTGTAATGGGTTTAGCAAATTATATCCTATCAACTGAACATGATCGTCAAAATAGTTCTTATGATTATGTTGAGGAAGAGGTATAACGGTTTAAAATGAAATTCATTTCTTTTGGAGGTAAAAGATATTAGTAATAGGTGTAAAAAGGCAGATTTTCTATAATGTTGATTGTTTTGAGATTTCAGATTTAATTATAAGAAAAGGGGATTTATCCTAGGAAAACTGTACAATCTATACTTCTTCTCAGCAGAGAAAAAGGAATAGATTGTGCAGTTAAGCTAGGCCCAATGGTTTGAATTTCAAAGATGTATATGGAATTTGATAGTTGTTTTAGTTATTTACTAATAGTGTGAGAAATTGAATGGGCACCGCGAAGGGAATGATTCTAGTTATGGATATTAAAGGGTTTATAAATGATTTGAAAAAATCAAACATTTTCTTATATCAGAATCAAGGGAAGATAAAAATTATTGGACCTCGTGAACTAATAACAGCTGAATTAAAGGGAAAAATAAAGTTATATAAAGAAAAAATTATTATAGCTTTAAAAAATGAAGATATAGAAAAAAAGAATGAAATTCCAAAAGCGAAACAATCAGAAAATAATTGTTATACCTTATCAATGGCACAAAAAAGGATGCTTATTTTAAATAATTTGGAATCTAAAGGTACGACATATAATATTCCTTTAGTTATCAAAATCGTGGGCGATTTTCAAATGCAAGTTTTTAAGAATGCTTTTAAGGTACTAATTGATAGACATGAAGCATTAAGAACATCCTTTGTAATGATTGATGGAGAACCAGTTCAAAAGATAGAAAAAGAAATAGATTTTAAAATTGAATATAGTGAATTAGGAGAAGATAGCGTATCAGAACGAGTGGCACGATTTATAAGACCTTTTGATTTAGAGATAGCGCCGCTTCTAAGGGTAGAGATTTTACGTGTTAATCAGAATGAGCATATCATGATGCTTGATATGCATCATATTATTTCAGATGGAGTATCAATGGGCATTTTAATGAAGGAGTTAGCTGATTTAGTTAGAGAAAAAGAATTAGCACCATTAAAAGTTCAGTATAAAGACTATTCGGAATGGCAAAAAGAATACTATAAAGGAGATAACATAAAGCAGCAGGAGGAATATTGGCTCAAGGTATTTGAGGGTGACATTCCAGTTCTGAATATGCCAACTGATTTTCCAAGACCACAAATACAAAGTAGTGAGGGAGATAGGCTTGGTTTTGAAATAGATTCTGAATTAACAAATAAACTTAAATTTCTTGCAAGGGAAAATGGAGTTACTATGTATATGCTTCTTTTAGCAGTATATAAAACGCTTCTTTCTAAATATACAAGGCAAGAGGACATAATAGTTGGTTCACCAATTGCGGGAAGAACACATGATGATTTAAAAAATACAATTGGCATGTTTGTCAATACCCTTGCAATGAGAAGTTATCCAAAAGCAGATACTAAATTCATTGATTATTTAAAACAAGTAAAAGAAAACACATTAAATGCTTATGAGAATCAAGAATATCAATTTGATACATTAGTAGAGAAACTAAATTTAAGAAAAGAAACAAGTAGAAGCGCATTGTTTGATACGATGTTTGATATACAAACTCAAAATAATTTTGAGTTTAATATAAATGGAGTAACCACTGAGGTTTGCGATATTGATTTTAATGTGGCGAAATTTGATTTAAGTCTTACGGCGATAGAATATACAGATCATTTGAAATTTGATTTGCAATATTGCACAAAATTATTTAAAAAAGAAACAATCAAAAGACTTGCAGGTCATTTAGTAAATGTAATAAAGGAAATTACCAATAATCCGGGGCTTAAATTAGGAGAAATAAATTTACTTTCAGAAGAAGAAACGGAAATCATATTACACAAATTTAATGATACCATGGCCGAATTTCCTAAAAATAAGACCTTAAACCATGTATTTGAAGAGCAGGTTCTAAAAACACCAAATCATATTGCAGTTATATTTGAAGAGGAACAATTAACATATAAACAACTAAATGAAAAAGCAAATCGACTGGCAAGGTTGCTTAGAAAAAATGGTGCAAAGCCGGATACTGTAATAGGAATTATGGCGGATAAATCCCCAGAAATGATAATTGGCATATTGGCAATTTTAAAAGCTGGAGCAGCATATTTACCAATTGACCCTGAGTATCCTGAAGAAAGAATTGAATATATGCTAAAAGATAGTGAAGCAAAATTAGTTGTTACTCAGGAGCACTTACAATTCAAAGTAAGAATAGTTCCAAGTATTTTATTTAATGATGAAGAAATTAGTTCTTTAAATAAGGACAACCTAGAAAATTTAAATCATTCATCTGATTTAGCTTATTTAATATATACGTCAGGTTCTAGTGGAAAGCCTAAAGGGGTTATGACTACACATCGTAACGTCATTAACTATATTTATGCATTTTCAAAACAAATTACTTTAAATGAAGAAGATTCTATATTACAAGTAGTTTCATTTTCATTTGATGCTTTTACGGAAGAAACATTTCCTATTTTGGCTAATTCAGGGAAATTAATTATTAGTAAAAAAATTGGTGATCTGAACATAGATGAGCTAGTTAAAAATATTGAAAAATATAATGTGACTTTAGTAAGCTGTTCACCACTGTTACTCAATGAAATTGATAAAAATAAGCATTTAATACTTAATAAAAATATGAAATTTATTAGTGGTGGAGATGTTTTAAAGTATGAATATATAAAAAATATTATTGAGATTGCCGATGTTTATAATTCATATGGTCCTACAGAAACAACTGTTTGTGCAACATATTATAAGGTCAGTTCCAATGATTGTATGGGAATGAGTGTACCTATAGGTAAACCACTAAGCAATTATAAATTATATGTTTTGGATAATAACGCTCAATTACTGCCGATAGGAATACCTGGTGAATTATATATAGGTGGAGAAGGTGTAGCGCGAGGATACAAAAATAAAAAAGAATTAACTGAAGAAAAATTCAAGTCTAATGCTTTTAGTTTAGGAGAACGAGTGTATCGGACTGGAGATTTAGTAAGATGGCTACCTGATGGAAATATTGAATTTTTAGGTAGAATAGATAATCAGGTAAAAATTCACGGTTTTAGAATTGAACTGGAAGAAATTGAATATCACTTATTAAGACAATCGAACATAAAAGAAGCTAAAGTAATTGATAAAGAGGGGATAGATGGAAACAGATATCTTTGCGCATTTATTACAGTTAATGATTTGAATGAAGAACTGAACATAGATAAAGTGAGAGAGTTGCTTGCCAAAGAGCTTCCTGGTTACATGATTCCTTTGCATTTCATAGAGATGGAAAAATTGCCGATTACACTTAATGGAAAAGTGGATGTGAAAGCATTACCGGAACCAGATTTCAATAAATTTATAGAAAATCATTATGAAGCACCTCGAAATCTAGTAGAAGAGAAGTTGGCTTTAGTGTGGAAGGACGTTTTGGGTATAGAGAAAATTGGAATAAATCATAACTTCTTTGAAGCTGGAGGACATTCACTAAAAGCTTTTTCATTGGTATCAAAGATACACAAAGAATTAAATGTTGAAATACCATTAAAACAAATATTTAATTTTCCTACTATCAAAGGCATTGGCGAATATATAAAAGGGAAAGAAACGAGTACTTACTCAAAAATAAAGAAAGCTGAGGAAAAGCAATTTTATAATCTTTCATCGGCTCAAAAAAGGCTATATATTTTAAATCAAATAGAGGATAGTGGAATTACTTACAATCTACCAGTTGTTATACAAATGAAGGGGCGCTTTCAATTGGACACTTTTGAAAAAGCCTTTAAAGCATTAATTGATAGACATGAAGCATTAAGAACTTCTTTTGTAATGATTGATGGAGAACCAGTTCAAAAGATAGAAAAAGAAATAGATTTTAAAATTGAATATAGTGAATTAGGGAAAGAGAACGTATCAGAACGAGTGGCGCGATTCATAAGACCCTTTAATCTAGAGGTAGCTCCTCTTCTAAGGGTAGAAATCGTACAAGTTAGTCAGGATGTGCATATCATGATGCTTGATATGCATCATATTATTTCAGACGGAGTATCAATGAGCATTTTGATGAAAGAGTTAACAGATATATTTGGAGAAAAAAAATTAGCGCCATTAGAAATTCAATATAAAGACTATTCAGAATGGAAAGAAAAGCTTTGTAACGGTGATAATATAAAGAAACAGGAGGAATATTGGCTTAAAGTATTTGAGGATGAGATACCAGTTCTGAATATGCCAACTGACTTTCCAAGACCACAAATACAAAGTAGCGAGGGAGATAGATTAAGTTTTGAAATAGATCCTGAACTAACAAACAAGCTTAAAATGTTTGCAAGGGAAAATGGAGTTACTATGTATATGCTACTTTTAGCAGCATATACAACGCTACTTTCGAAATATACGGGACAAGAAGACATTATAGTTGGCTCGCCAACTGCAGGAAGACAACATGATGATTTGAAAAATACTATTGGTATGTTTGTTAATACTCTTGTGATGAGAAATCGTCCTAAAGCAGACAGTAGATTCATTGATTATTTGAAGAAAGTAAAAGAAAACACCTTAAATTCTTATGAAAATCAAGATTATCAATTTGATGAATTAGTTGAAAAGCTAGCCTTAAAAAGGGATATTAGTAGAAACGCATTGTTTGATACGATGTTTTCTATTCAAAATTTAGATAATCTAGAGTTGAATATAAAAGGCTTAAAAATCGAACCGTATAACATTGATTTTAAAGCGGCAAAGTTTGATTTAAGTTTATCGGCAATTGAAAATACAGATCATATAGAATTTATTTTAGAGTATTGCACAAAATTATTTAAAAAAGAAACAATACAAAGAATTGGAAATCATGTAGTTAATATCTTAAAAGAAATTGTTAATAATCCTGAACAAAAATTAAGTGAAATAAATTTGCTTTCACAAGAAGAAAGAGAAATGATATTAAACAAGTATAATGATACTGCTGTTGAATATCCAGTAGGTACTATACACGAACTTTTTGAAGAGCAGGTTAAAAAAACACCAAATCATATAGCTGTAGTGTTCGAAGAAAAGCAGTTGACCTATGAAGAATTGAATAAAAAAGCAAATAAACTAGCTAGAACTTTGAGAGAAAAAGGTGTTGTACAAAATAGTATAGTTGCAATAATGGTGGATAGATCAGTAGAAATGATTGTAGGAATATTGGGGGTTCTAAAAGCTGGAGGAGCATATCTGCCGATAGATCCAGAATACCCTACAGAGAGAATAGAATTTATGCTTGAGGATAGTAGTGCGGACATTATTATTACCCAAGAACATCTAACGGATAAAAATGGTTCCTACGGTGAAGTAGTAAATATAAATCATATAGATATATATGATATCGATGAAGATAATTTGAATCATATCAATTCACCAGATGATTTAGTGTATATCATATATACATCAGGAACAACTGGAAACCCTAAAGGTGTGTTAGTAGAGCATAAAAATTTGGTTAATGCCCATTACACTTGGAGAGATCACTATGAATTGTCAAAGTATGAAGTGAATTTATTACAAATGGCTAGTATGTCGTTTGATGTATTTGCAGGGGACTTATGTAGAAGTTTATTAAATGGCGGGACAATGTATATAGTACCGAGTCATATCAAGCTAGAACTAGATTTATTATATAAGATAATTAAGAAGTATAAGATTAATATTTTTGAATCCACTCCAAGTCTTATTATACCTTTTATGAATTATGTATATGAAAATAATTTTGATCTCACGACATTACGATTATTAATATTAGGTTCTGATAGCTGTCCTATACATGAGTACAAAAATTTGGTTAAAAGATATGGGGAGAATATGAGAGTAATTAATAGCTATGGAGTTACAGAAGCAACTATTGATTCTAGCTATTATGAAGAAGAGTACGATTATATACCACAAATGGTAAATACTCCTATAGGAAAGCCGTTAAATAACACAAAATATTATGTTTTAAACTCTTTATTAGAACCACAACCTATAGGGGTGTATGGTGAATTGTACATTGGTGGAAAAGGTCTTGCAAAAGGATACTTAAACAAGTCAGATCTTACTCATGAAAGGTTTGTTTCAAATGGCTTTATACCTGGTGAAAAAATGTATAAAACAGGAGATTTGGCAAGATGGCTTTCAGATGGAAATATTGAGTTTTTAGGAAGAATAGACAATCAAGTAAAGGTTCGAGGGTTTAGGGTAGAAATAGGAGAAATTGAAGCTAAACTATTAGGTAATCAAAATATAAATCAGGCGGTAGTAATTGATCGGAAAGATAATGCTGGTTTTACCTATTTATGTGCATACATAATAGCTAAAGAGGAGCTAACTACAAGTGAATTAAGAGACTACTTGTCAAATTATTTACCAGATTATATGATTCCTTCATTTTTTATTCAATTAGATAAAATGCCTCTTACACCGAATGGAAAAATAGATAGAAAAGCATTGCCTCTTGTACAAGAGGGGGACCTTTCTAAGGGAACAGATTATGAAGCGCCTCGAAATGAAGTGGAAGAACATCTTGTATCAGCTTGGCAGGATGTCTTGGGTATTAAAGAAATTGGAATTAACGATAGTTTTTTTGAGGTTGGTGGAGATTCTATAAAAGCGTTACAAATAGTTTCTAAACTATCGAAAGTGAATCTTAAACTCAAAATTAAAGATTTATTTGAAAACCCGAAAATTAAAAATCTTAGTAAGTATGTAAAAAATGAATCGAGAGTAAAGAAAAACTATGAAATAATTCAGGGAAATGTTCCTTTAATGCCAATACAGAAAAGACATTTTGTATTAAACGAAGCATTAAATAATAAAGAGCTAAATCACTATAATCAATCATTTATGCTGTATAGAAAAAATGGATTTGAAGAACAGATTGTAGAAAAGGTGTTTCGTAAAATTTGTGAAAAACACGATGCTTTACGAATGATTTATAAAGAGGAAAATGGTGAAATTATTCAATATAATCGTGATTTAAATGGGGATTTCTTTGATTTATATGTCCATGATATTAAGAATCAAGATAATCAACAGGAGATAGTGGGTCAACTAGCAACAAATATACAAAAAGAAATTTCGATTACTGACGGTAAAATGTTAAAACTTTGCATTTTTAGAACAAATGAGGGTGATCATTTGCTTATTACTATCCATCATCTTGTAATAGATGGAGTATCATGGCGAATATTATTCGAAGATTTCGAAATGTTATACAAACAAGCATATCTCAATGAAAAACTTGATATAGGTTTTAAAACGGATTCATTTAAGGAGTTTTCAGAAAATTTAATGGATTATGCGGTAGGTAATAAACTTCTAAAAGAAAAAAAATATTGGGCAGACATATCTAAAATGAAAGTAGATTTTTTAGCAAAAAATGAAGAAATAGATGTGACCGATTATAAAAATAGCAAGACCTTAACCATTTCACTAAATAAGGAGAACACTCAAAAGTTATTGGGAGAAACAAACAAAACATATAATACTCAAATAAATGATATCCTTTTAGCGGCTTTGTTAGTAACAGTAAGAGATTTAACAGGAGAAAACAGGCTGAAAATTCTCATGGAAGGTCATGGAAGAGAAGAAGTCATTGAAAACATAGATGTTAGTAGGACTATTGGGTGGTTTACTACAATATACCCTGTATATTTTGATTTAGGTAAAGAAAAAGAAATTTCTATGAGTATAAAATTGGTAAAAGAGACTTTAAGAAAAATTCCTAATAACGGAATAGGATATGGGGTTTTAAAATACCTAAAAAAGGATCAAGATTTGTTAAATGATGAAACGGCACCTATATTATTTAATTATTTGGGAGAAATGAGTAAAAAAGCGACCGATGAAGAATTTTCTGCATCATGGCTATCACCTGGCGAAAGTATAGGTGGCGAAAATGCAAGAGATGCTTCTATAGAAATTAATTCAATAATTGTAGAGGATACATTAATAATAAACACTACCTTCAATGAAGGGGAATATTCTGAATTTTTAATCGCTGATTTTAACCAAAAGTATAAAGAGAACCTTGAAATGATAATCAATCATTGTATTAATCAAACGGAATCAGAAAAAACAGCTTCCGATTATGGTTACAATAAAATGTCACTAGAAGAGCTTGATGAGTTACTAGGTGAATATGAATTCATCGATAATTAAAGCCTGGAGGCAAAACACAATCATAGCGACTACTTAATTGTACAAATCATATTTATAATTTTTGTGCCTTTTCCGACGGAAACTATTTAGGGGGATAAATTTATGAAAGTTAATAAAGTTGAGAAAATCTATCCATTGTCAAATATGCAAAAGGGGATACTGTTTCATGCTATTGAAGATAAAAATTCAGATGCATATTTTGAACAAATTATATTAGATATAAAAGGTTATGTAGATGAAACTATTTTTGAGGAAAGTTTCAACGAGATTATGAAACGGCACGAAGTGTTAAGAGCATCATTTAATTATAAATTGGACGAGCCATTACATGTAATATTAAGGGATAGAAAAATTAAGTTTAGCTACAATGATGTAAGTAATTTAGATTTAAACACTAAAGATTTATATGTGGAAAAATATATAGTAGATGATAAGGTGAAGGGCTTTGACCTAACAAAAGAAACCCTTATGAGAATTTGTTTGATCAAAACAAATGATAACTCATATAAAGTAATTTGGAGCTTTCATCATATATTACTTGATGGTTGGTGTATTGGGATTATATTAGATGAGTTATTTACTATCTATTCACATAAAATGAAAGGTGAAGAGCATCAATTAGAAGATCCTAGACCCTATAGTGATTATATAAATTGGCTAAATAATCAGGATAATGAAGAAGGATTGAAGTATTGGAGTAAGTATCTGGAGGGGTATGAGTCAACTGCTACCCTCCCTAAATTTAATAACTCTAGTGCTGGAAAGTATCAGAGAAGAGAAAAAGTGATAGAGTTTTCAAAAGAGTTAACTGATAAGATTACACAACTGGCAAATAAAAATAACGTCACCTTAAATACAGTGATGCAGAGTATTTGGGGGCTTATTCTAGCGAAGTATAACAATAGTGAGGATGTTGTTTTTGGAACAGTTGTCTCAGGCAGAGATGCAGCTGTAGAAGGTATAGAGAATATGTTAGGTTTATTTATAAATACAATACCAACTAGAATAAAGTTTCAAAGTGAAAAATCATTTAAAGAGGTTTTAAAAGCAACTCAACATGATGCAATAGAGGGTAATGATTATAATTATATTAATTTAGCCGAAGTTCAAGCTCTTAGCAACTTAAAAAGTAATCTTATTGATCATATATTAGTATTTGAAAATTATGCTATTGATGAAAAAGGATTGGAAGAAAAGGAAAGTGGATTAGGGTTCGAAGTTGTATCTGTAACCGACGAAGAGAGAAGTAATTATAGCCTAAGCCTTACTGTAGGAATAGGAGAGAAATTGAAACTAACAATTGTATATGATGAAAATGTATATGAAGAAAGACTAATCAACAATTTAGAGTGTCATATTCAAAATGTAACGAAGCAAGTTATCGAAAATGATGCTAAGAAATTGATCGATATAGATTTAATTTCAGAAGAGGAAAGAAACATCCTTCTTTATAAATTTAATGAAACAACCGTTGAATATCCTAAAGATAGGTTGATACATCAATTGTTTGAGGAACAGGTTGAGAAGACACCTGACCGTGTGGCAGTTAGCTTTAAAAGTAATAACCTAACTTATAGGGAATTAAATGAAAAATCAAATCAAATAGCTAGACTACTGCGAGAAAAAGGTGTTCAATCAAACACAATTGTAGGAATCATGGTGGACCGTTCTTTAGAAATGATTATAGGAATTATGGGGATTTTAAAATCCGGAGCGGCGTATTTACCAATTGATCCTGAGACTCCTAAAGAGAGAATTGACTACATGTTACAAGATAGTAATGTAAAAGTTTTATTGACTCAAGATAGATGTATAAGTCAACTTAATTTGAATGTGGAGTTAATTAATTTAGATCAAGAGAATTTTTTAAGGCTAAGTACAGATAATTTGAATTTGATAAATCATTCAAGTGATACAGCTTATATCATTTATACTTCAGGATCAACAGGAACACCAAAAGGAGTAGTTATTCCGCATTATAGTGCAATTAGAGTAGTTAAGAATACAAATTATATTGAAATTAATGAGAATGATACGATACTACAACTTTCGAATTATGCTTTTGATGGGTCTATATTTGATATTTATGGTGCGCTTCTAAATGGTGCAAAGTTAATAATGGTTGAGAAGGACACTGTATTAAGTCTTGTTAAACTAGCTAAGTTAATAAAGGAAGAACAGATAAGTATTATGTTTATTACCACAGCTTTATTTAATGCGCTTGTAGATTTAGAAATAGATTGTTTAGATAAAATAAGAAAAATATTATTCGGTGGTGAAAGAGTTTCAGTTTCACATGTGAACAAAGCCCTTGAGAAATTGGGCAAAGATAAAATTATTCATGTTTATGGTCCAACTGAAAGCACGGTATATGCTACTTATTATTTTGTTAATGAAGTAACTGAGGTTATCCCAATAGGAAAACCGTTAGCAAATACTTCGGTTTTTGTAGTAGATAAAAATTCTAACCTGCTTCCACTTGGTGTGCCTGGAGAACTATGTATTTCTGGAGACGGATTAAGTAAAGGGTATTTAAATAACGAGAGATTAACAGTTCAGAGATTCGTTCCAAATCCGTTCATTCTAGGAGAGAGAATGTATCGAACAGGAGACCTTGTGAGAATGTTACCTGATGGAAATATTGAGTTTTTAGGAAGAATTGACCATCAAGTGAAAATTCGTGGTTTCAGGATTGAACTGGGTGAGATAGAGAGTCAACTTCTAAAACATAAGGAAGTAAAAGAAGCTGTTGTTATCGCAAGAGAAGATAATAGTCATCATCAATATTTATGTGCGTACTTTACTTCCGAATCATCGAAGGGCGAGATTAGGGTTCAAGAAATTCGAAAGTTTTTGGCAAAAGAGTTACCAGAGTATATGATTCCTGCTTTTTTTGTTCAGCTAGACAAGCTACCACTTACTACAAATGGGAAAGTGGATCGAAAGGCTTTACCAAGTCCTGATGAAAGTTCGGTTGCAGGAGTAGTAGAGTATGAGGCACCAAGGAATACAGTCGAAGAAAAGCTTGTATCCATTTGGCAAGATATTTTAGATATAGAAAACATAGGAATTCAACACAACTTTTTTGAAATTGGAGGCCATTCACTGAAAGCGACTACGATGGTTTCTAGAATCCATAAGGAACTTATGGTGGAGCTACCTTTACGACAAATCTTCCAAACACCTACTATAAAAGGAATTGGAGAATATATTGACTCTACGAAAGAAAGTGTATATGCATCGATCAAAAAAGTAGAAGAACAGGATTATTATCCGCTCTCATCTGCCCAAAGAAGACTCTACATTTTAAACAAAATAGAGGGTAGCGGAGTATCTTATAATATGCCTTTCGCTATGAAAATAAAAGGTGATTTGGATGTTCATCAGCTTGAGAATACATTCTATAAACTAATCGAAAGACATGAGGCCTTAAGAACTTCTTTCGTAATGGTAGATGGTGAACCAGTTCAAAAGATTGAAAAAGAGATAGATTTCCAAGTGACGTATAGAGAAATGGGTACCAATAAGCTAGATGATATGATTAATGGATTTGTTAAACCGTTTGATTTGGAGAAAGGTCCTCTTTTAAGGGTTGAAATTATACATGTCACAGATGATGAGCACGTGATGGTCCTAGATATGCACCATATCATTTCAGATGGAGTTTCAATGAACATTTTAAATAGAGAGCTCTGTAAACTGTATGAAGGGAAAGAGTTATCCCCATTGGACCTACAGTATAAAGATTATGCAGTATGGCAAAAAGACTTGTTTACTCAAGAGGAAATGAAGAAGCAAGAAGAATATTGGATAAATGTTTTTAAAGAAGAAGTACCTATTTTAAATATGCCAACAGATTATAAAAGGCCGCCGACACAAAGTGTTGAAGGGGCTCGAAGAAGTTTTGAAATAGATAGTGAGTTGACAAAGAACCTTAATAGAATTGCAAAAGAAAATGGGGTTACCATGTATATGCTTCTGTTAGCTGGATATACAACTTTACTTTCAAGATATACGGGTCAAGATGATATTGTGGTAGGATCTCCAATTGCAGGAAGAAGCCATCATGATTTTGAAAATATTGTCGGAATGTTTGTGAATACCCTTGCGATGAGAAATTATCCAAATGAAGATAAAACATTTCGTAATTATTTAAGAGAAGTAAAAGAAAATGCATTAAAGGCTTATGAAAATCAAGATTATCCTTTGGATGAACTGGTTGAAAAGTTGGACTTACAAAGAGATATGAGTAGAAGTGCATTATTTGATACGATGTTTGTGCTACAAAACTTAGATACCTCTAATGAAGAGATTAAAGGGTTAAGTTTTGAAACATATGATAGTGAACTTAATATAGCAAATTTTGATTTAACATTATCAGCAGTAGAAACTAATAACATCATAAAATTTGATTTAGAATATTGTACAAAATTGTTTAAGAAAGAGACAATAGCTAAAATATCAGAGCACTTTGTTAGTATTTTAAGAGAAATTACTAATAATCAGGAAGTTTGTTTAGGTCAAATAGATATGCTTTCGGGAGAAGAAAAGCACATTCTTTTGAATGAATTTAATGAAACTTATATGGATTATCCAAAGAATAAAACCATTTATCAATTATTTGAGGAGCAGGTAGAGAGAACTCCAAACAAGGTTGCCGTAGAATTTGAGGGGCAACAAGTTACTTATAAGGAGCTCAATGAAAAATCCAATCAAGTAGCTAGAGTACTTTATGATAAGGGTGTTCATCCAGAAATGATTGTAGGAATTATGGTGGAACGTTCTTTAGATATGATTGTCGGTATCATGGGTATATTAAAATCAGGGGCAGCGTATTTACCAATAGACCCTGAATATCCTGAAGAGCGAATTAAATATATGGTAGAAGATAGTAACGCAAAATTCGTATTAACGCAGATTCATTTATACGATAAACTTCATTTTATCAATAATGAATGTATAACTAAAATCTCAATTAATGATGAAACAATAAAAAATCAAGAGCAAATTAATATGGAAAGGCGTAATAATAGAAATGATTTAGCCTATGTCATTTATACGTCTGGTTCCACGGGTTTACCAAAAGGGGTGTTAGTGGAACATCATTCCTTAGTCAATTTATGTAATTGGTATGTAGATTTTCATAAAATAACAGAAAGAGATCGAATTACAAACTATTTGAAAGTCTCATTTGATGCATCTATTGGAGAAATTTTCCCTTGTTTAATCACCGGAGCTACTTTGCACGTTTTAGGCAAAGATATGAGGCTTGATCTAGATAAATTAAATGAATATATGAATAGTAAAGACATAACAGTTGCAACATTCCCATCTAAGGTAAGTGAACAATTTATATTACAAGATAATCATTCTTTAAGAATGTTAGTATCCGGTGGCGAAAAGTTAATTTTAAATAAGAATACTCGCTATCAACTTGTAAATGCCTACGGTCCAACCGAAAATACAGTAGTAACTACAAGTTTCTTAATGAATAAAAATGATGATAATATTCCAATTGGAAAACCGGTGTATAATACTAAAGTTTATATAGTAAATAAGTATAATCAGCTTTGTCCAATTGGAGTAACAGGAGAGTTATGTATATCTGGAGTTGGATTGGCAAGAGGTTATTTAAATAATCCAGCCTTAACTGCCGAGAAATTTGTGGGAAATCCTTTCGTCAGTGGAGAAAAAATGTATCGTACAGGTGATCTTGTAAGATGGATGCCTGATGGAAATGTTGAATTCATAGGAAGAATTGACCATCAAGTAAAAATACGCGGGTATAGAATAGAACTTGGTGAAATAGAGAGCCAGTTGTTAAAACATCAAGATATAAAAGAGGTCGTAGTAGTAGCAAAAGAGGATAAGAAAAATCATACGTATATAAGTGCTTATATTGTGTCTGAAAAAGCAATATCTTCAGCCAAGATAAGAGAATTTTTAGAAAAGGAACTTCCTGATTACATGATTCCCTCTTATTTTGTTCAACTTGACCAGTTACCACTTACATCAAACGATAAAGTGGATCGAAAAGCACTTCCAGAACCAGATAGAAGTAGTCAATCAGGGGTAGAATATGAGGCACCAAGAAATGAAATTGAAACACATCTTGTTGAGATTTGGAGGGATATCCTAGGCATAGAGGATATAGGGATAAATCATCATTTCTTTGTATCAGGTGGAGATTCTATTAAGGCTCTGCAAATTGTGTCCAGATTGTCTAGAATAAATCTTAAGTTAGAAGTGAAAGATCTATTTGCAAACCCTAAAATTAAAGATCTTAGTAAGTATGTAAAAAAGCAAAACAAACGGTTAAAACCTTATGAAATAGTTACAGGAGAAGTAATATTATCTCCAATTCAAAAATGGTATTTTGAGAAAAATAAAGAAGAACTAGATCATTTTAATCAATCATTTATGCTGTTTAGGGAAGATGGATTTGATCAAAAGAGAATAGAGAGAGTCTTTAATAAGATATTAGAGCAGCATGATGCCCTGAGAATGATTTATAGAGAAAATGATGGAGAGATCATTCAGTATAATAGAGGCTATAAGGATAACCTCTTTGATTTATACGTTCATGATGTTGAGGGAGTAGAGAATAAGGAAGAGAAAATATATGAATTAGCGACAAATATCCAAAAGAAATCTTCCATCAAAAATGGTAAACTCGTTAATCTTTGTTTATTTAAAACGAATCAAGGTGATCATCTGCTTATTACCATTCATCATCTTGTAGTAGATGGAGTATCATGGAGAATAATATTAGAAGATTTTGAAACTCTATATTCTCAGGATTTAAGAGGTGAGAAGTTAGACGTTGGATTCAAGACTGAATCCTTTAAAGAATTTTCCTCTAAGCTGAGGGAGTATGCTAGTAGCAATAAATTATTAAAGGAAAAAGAGTATTGGCAAGAGATAGCAAATACTGAGGTTGCATTTATACCTAGAAAAAAAGAGCTCAAAAGTGACACATTCGAAAATAGTAAAACAGTTAGTATTTCTTTAAATAAGGAAAAGACTATAAGTTTATTAAGAAAATCCAATAGAGCATACAATACAGAAATAAATGATATATTGTTAACTTCCTTATTATTAGGTGCTAGAGAGATAACAAGTGAAAATTGTATAAAAATAAATATGGAGGGACATGGAAGAGAAGATATCTTAGAAAATGTAGATATTAGTAGGACTGTAGGTTGGTTTACAACTATGTATCCAGTACTTATAGATTTAGGCAATGAGACCGATCTTGCTACTAATATAAAAATGGTAAAAGAAACTTTAAGGAAAATTCCTAACAAGGGAATCGGATTTGGTATACTAAAATATTTATCAAAAGAGAAGTATCTATTAAATGAACAAAAAGCACCAATTTCATTTAACTATTTAGGTGAAATGGATAATGATGTTAACAGAAATGAATTTTCTGAATCAAAATTTTCTTATGGGGAAACAATTGGAGGAAAGATTTCAAGAAATAATTCGATAGAAATCAATTCGATAATTATTAATAATGAATTGGTTATAAATACTACCTTTAATGAGCTAGAGTTTGATGAACTAACAATCAGGAAATTAAATGATAAGTTTAAAGAAAGTCTTGAAACTATAATTGATCATTGTGTTAGTCAAATAGAGGTGGAAAAAACGCCTTATGACTATGGGGATACTAAATTAACTCTAAGTGAACTTAAGGATATTAAAGAAAAGTATAAAGATTTCGAAATTGAAAAGATTTACCCGTTAGCAAATATGCAAAAAGGAATGCTGTTCCATGCTTTGGAAAACAAAAATTCAAAAGCATATTTTGAACAAACTGTCATGGATATAACAGGATACATTGATGTAGAGATATTAAAAACAAGTTTTAATAAAATCATGCAAAGATACGAAATACTAAGAGCATCATTTGAATATGAAATAGTTGGGGAGCCTAGACAAATAATAATAGCGGATAGAGAAATAGGTGTTCAATATTGCGATATAAGTGAAAGAGGAACTATAGAAAAAGAGTTATTCATAAAAAATTATAGAGAAGAAGATACAGAAAAGGGATTTAACTTAAGTAAAGATACTTTAATGAGAGTATGTTTGATTAGAACAGATGAAAACTTATATAAATTGGTATGGAGTCATCACCATATTTTATTGGACGGTTGGTGTCTTGGAATCGTATTAGGTGAGTTATTCACTGTATATGGAAAATTAATAAATGGTGAAGAATATGAGTTAGAAGAAACGAAACCTTATAGCGATTATATAAAATGGCTGGAAGAGCAAGATAAAGAAGAAGGTAAAAGTTATTGGGAGCAATATTTAGATGGTTATGAAGAGAAAGCGCAAATACCAAAATTACAGATTACTAAGAATAATAGTGAGTATTTAAGAAGAGAAAAAGTAATTGAATTTTCGAACGAATTAACAAATAAGATTACACAGCTTGCTAATAGGAATAGCGTAACCTTTAATACAGTATTCCAGAGTATTTGGGGTATTATTTTGGCGAAGTATAATAATACAGACGAAGTAGTATTTGGAACTATTGTATCGGGAAGGGAAGCACCAGTAGACGGAATTGAAAAGATGATTGGTTTATTTATTAATGCCATTCCAACTAGAATAAACCTTGGAAAGAATCAGAAGTTTAAAGAGGTTTTAACGGTTGTACAGAGTGAAGCTATAGCTAGTAATAATTATAACTATATGAATTTAGCTGAAGTTCAAGCAATGAGTAAATTAAAGAATGATCTTATAGATCATATAATTGTGTTTGAGAACTATGCTGTTGATAAACGTATTGCCGGAAATGAAAAAATGGATATAGGTTTTGAGGTAGAAGATATACATGCAGAAGAGCAGAGCAATTATAGTTTTAGTATTGCTGCAACTCCAGGTGAGCGGTTAAATTTAGTTTTGACTTATGATGGAAATATTTATGATGACAAAATAATAGATAATATCGAAATGCACATTAAAAAAGTAACTGAACAAGTGATTGCAGATGAGAATAAGAAAATAAATGAAATAGACATAATTGCAGAAGAAGAAAGAACAACTTTATTGTATGAATTTAATGATACAAAAGTAGATTACCCAAAAGAGAAGACGATCCATCAATTGTTCCAAGAACAGGTAGAAAGGACACCTGAAAATATTGCAGTTGTGTTTGAAAATAAACAATTGACTTATTGGGAACTTAACGAAAAATCTAATCAAGTCGCTGCTCTGCTAAGAGAAAAAGGTGTGAAATCTAATACTGTGGTTGGTATTATGGTTGAACGTTCGATTGAAATGATAGTTGGTATGATGGCGATATTAAAAGCCGGGGGAGCATACCTTCCAATTGATCCTGAGTATCCAGAGGATAGAAGAAGATATATGTTGGAAGACAGTGGTATAGAAATATTGTTAAAACAAGAAAATAAACAAGTAGATTATGATTTAACTTGTATTGATATAAATGTACAAAAGATTAAGGATAGATTTACAGAAAACTTGCCTAGTCTAAATAAGTCCGCTGACATGGCTTATATAATATACACTTCAGGTTCAACTGGAAAACCAAAGGGTGTAATGGTGAATCATAAATCTATTCTCAATACGTTATGTTGGAGAATAGAATCATATCAATATAGTGACAGTGATATTACGTTACAGATGCCTTCTTTCTCTTTTGACAGCTCTGTTGAAGATATTTTTACTACTTTGCTTTCTGGAGGTAAATTAATTTTAATAGAAGATATAAGAATGAATTTCAGTAAATTTATAAATATTATTCAAAATAATAAAGTAACTAATTTGTTAGCCGTTCCAAGCTATTATAATAATCTATTAAACACTATTGATAAGCCTTTATTAGATTTGAGATTTGTGACAATTGCAGGTGAAGGTTTTAATGAAAATCTAATTACAAAACATTTTCAGAAAATACCTCACGTAAAATTGTTTAATGAATATGGTCCAACAGAAAATAGTGTTTGTTCTACAATATGTGAATTAAAACAGGAAGATCAGAAGGTACTTATTGGTAAACCAATAAGTAATAACAGGGTTTATATCCTTGATATGGAAAATAATTTAGTGCCATTAGGAGTTGCAGGTGAACTTTGTGTAAGTGGGGAAGGTTTGGCACGTGGTTATTTAAACAGACCAGAGCTCACAGCGGAGAAGTTTGTTCCAAATCCATTCATTCCAGGGGAAAGGATGTACCGGACAGGAGATCTTGCAAGGTTATTGCCTAATGGGAATATCGAATTTTTAGGTAGAATTGACCATCAAGTGAAAATTCGAGGTTTCAGGATTGAACTTGGTGAGGTAGAGAATCAACTTTTCAAACAGAAAGAGATTAAAGAAGCCGTTGTCATCGCAAGAGAGGATAATAATGGTCAACCATATTTATGTGCTTATTTTACGTCTGAAACACGTAAGAAAGAATCCAAATTACAAGAAATTCGGAAGGATTTGGCGCAAGAGCTTCCAGAGTATATGATTCCTGCGTTTTTCGTTCAGTTGGATAAACTACCACTTACAGCAAATGGAAAAGTGGACCGAAAGGCCTTACCAGAACCTGATGAAAGTGCAGTTGTGGGAGTAGAGTATGAGGCACCAAGGAATGAAGTCGAAGAAAGACTTGTATCCATTTGGCAGGAAATTTTAGGAGTAGAAAAAATCGGTATCAACCAGCACTTTTTTGAAATAGGAGGTCATTCTCTTAAAGCAACTACGATGGTTTCTAAAATCCATAAGGAACTTATGGTGGAGATACCTTTACGACAAATCTTCCAAACACCTACTATAAAAGGGATTGGAGAATTTATTGACTCTACAAAAGAAAGTGTATATGCATCGATCAAAAAAGTAGAAGAACAAGATTATTATCCACTTTCATCTGCACAAAAAAGACTTTATATTTTAAACAAAATAGAGGGTAACGGAGTATCTTACAATATACCGTTCGCCATGAAGATAAAAGGTGATTTGGATGTTCAGCAACTTGAGAAGGCTTTCCATAAATTAATCGAAAGACATGAAGCTTTAAGAACTTCTTTTGTAATGGTAGATGGTGAACCAGTTCAAAAGATTGAGAAAGACATAGATTTCCAAGTGACGTATAGAGAAATGGGTACCAATAAGCTAGATGATATAATCAATGGATTTGTTAAACCGTTTGATTTGGAGAAGGCTCCTCTTTTACGGGTTGAAATCATACATGTTACAGATGATGAGCACGTAATTGTATTAGATATGCACCATATCATATCAGATGGTGTATCAATGGGGATCTTTACACAGGAATTAGCTGAGTTATACAACGGGAAAGAATTATCTCCATTAAGCATTCAATATAAAGATTATTCTGTATGGCAAAGAGAATTGTTTACTCAAGAAGAAATGAAAAAACAAGAAGAGTATTGGATGCATGTATTTAAAGAAGAAGTACCAGTACTAAATATGCCAACAGATTATAAAAGACCGCCAATTCAAAGTACAGAAGGTGACCTTGTACATTTTGAAATCGATAGTGACATATATGTTAATCTTAAGAAGATGGCGAAGGAACATGGTGTGACGCTGTACATGCTTCTGTTAGCGGGATACACAACACTGCTTTCAAAATATACGGGGCAAGAGGAAATCGTAGTGGGATCTCCAATCGCAGGAAGACCTCATGATGATTTGAAACAGATTATGGGTATTTTTGTTAATACTCTTGCAATGAGAAATTATCCAAAACGAGACGTTTCATTCCAGGATTATTTAAAAGAAGTTAAAGACAATGCTTTAAAAGCTTATGAAAATCAGGATTATCCATTTGATGAATTAGTTGAAAAATTAGATTTAAAGAGAGATATGAGCAGAAGTGCTTTGTTTGATACAATGCTCGTCTTACAAAACTTTGACTATGATGATTTTGAAATACAAGGTTTAACTTTCTCACCATATCAAATGAAGGCGCATGTTTCTAAATTTGATTTAACACTTACCGCTGTTGAAGAAGAGCGTAGTATCAAATGTGTATTAAATTACAGAACTAAATTATTTAAGAAGGAAACTGTAGAAAGATTAGCTAAACATTTAATCCAGGTTTTTAAAGAAATTATTGAGAAGCCAGAACAAAGCATTCAGGATATTATGTTGCTTTCAGAAGAAGAAGTGCAGATGCTATTGCAGGATGATAAAGATACAAAAGCTGATTATCCGAAAGATAAAACAATTTCACAATTATTTGAGGAACAGGTGAAACGAACACCTCACCATGTAGCCGTGGTATTTAAAAATCAGAAACTTACGTATCTGGAACTGAATGAAAGATCGAATCAAATGGCAAGGTTGCTTCAAGAAAAAGGAGCAAAGCCAGGGATAACAGTAGGTATGTTAGTGGAAGAATCTCTTGAAATGATTATTGGAATTATGGCCGTATTAAAAGCAGGAGCTACTTACTTACCAATAGATCCTGAACAACTGGATAAAAGAACGAATGTCATTTTAAAGGACAGTAATGCTAGCCTATTGATAGTAAAAGGAGAAAGGAAAGAAACTCTCCAATTTAATGCAGAAGTAATCTCCATGGAAGATGATTCTATAAAAGAGAGGGATACATCAAATTTATTAGTCAATTATAAATGGAATCATAATGCATATATCATCTATACATCAGGTTCGACTGGTACACCTAAAGGTGTATGTGTTCAGCATAACAACGTTGTAAACTACATGACTTGGTTTACAAAGGAAGCGAATCTAAAAGAAACAGATAAGGCAATGTTAGTATCTTCCTATGCATTTGACTTGGGCTATACAAGTCTATATTCATCACTTTTAAATGGATGTGAACTGCATCTCGTTACAAAAGAAGTATATACTAATGCTCAGAAAGCATTACAGTATATAGAAGAACAAGGGATTTCTTATTTGAAATTAACACCGTCTCTCTTTAACGTCTTGGTGAATGATCCGAGTTTCTCAAATAATCAGAGCTGTAAAACTTTGAGATTAGTCGTGTTAGGTGGAGAGAAAATCAATCCAATAGATGTTGAAACATTCTATACACATTACCCAAATCATGCGGTAATGAATCACTATGGACCTACAGAGGCGACAATTGGTTCGGTATATCAAGTTATTGAATATGATACAATGGCAGCTTTCAAAGAATGCCCTGTTATTGGAAGACCAATTCAGAATATGAAGGCTTACGTAGTGGATCAACAAATGAAACTTGTCCCAGAAGGTGTTTATGGTGAATTATGCTTATCAGGAGATGGCGTAGCAAGTGGATATTTAAACAGAGCAGATTTGACCGAAGAAAAATTTGTTCAAAATCCGTTTGAACCAAATAAAAAAATGTATCGGACAGGGGATCTTGCTCGAAGACTATCAGATGGTAGAATTGAGCTTGCAGGTAGGATTGACGGTCAAGTGAAAATAAGAGGTTATCGAATTGAAACAGAAGAGATTAAGCGTCATTTAGTTAAACACGAACAAATTAAAGAAGCATTCGTGATTGACCGAGAAGGTCAGGACGAAAGAAGATATCTATGTGCATATATTACATCCCAGAGGGACCTATCATTTGAAGAATTAAGAGCGTACTTAAAAGTAGAAATCCCTGAATACATGATTCCATCTTATTTTGTTCAAATGGAGCGTATTCCACTTACGGCAAATGGAAAAGTAGACGAAAAAGCTTTACCAGAGCCAGATGTGGGTAAGGGAGTAGATTATGAAAAACCAAGAAATCAGGTAGAAGAAAAACTTGTGAAGGTATGGGAAGATATATTAGGAGTCAAGTCAATTGGGATTAGCCATAACTTTTTTGCTTCGGGTGGAGATTCTATTAAAGCTTTACAAATTATCTCACGTTTATCACGAGAAGGTATCACGTTAGAGATGAAAGATCTATTTACCTATCCGGAAATCAAGTTTTTAAGCAACTATGTCAATATTGAGACAATACAAGAAGGCTCTTATGAAATTGAAACAGGAGATGTGTTGCTCACTCCAATTCAAAAAGCGTATTTTATGAATGGAAAAGAAGATGTAAATCATTATAATCATGCAGTTATGTTGTATAGGAAAGATGGATTCCGTGAGGAAATGATACAAGAAGTTATGGAAGCAATTTTTGTACATCATGACGCTTTACGAATGATTTATAAAGAGGAGAATAATGAAGTACTTCAATTCAATCGAGAAGTGGAAAAGAATCAATTTGGTTTTTATGTTTATGACGTTTCGAGAGAAGATAATCCAGATGTGAAAATTCAAGAACTTGCGACAATATTACAGAAGAAAATTGATATACAAGAAGGACCGCTTGTAAATGTAGCACAGTTTAAGACGAATGTTGGAGACCATCTGTTACTTATTATTCATCACCTTGTGGTGGATGGAATCTCTTGGAGAGTCCTATTTGAAGATTTTGCACTTGGATACAGCCAGCTAATGAAAGGAGAACCAATAGCGTTTTATCCAAAAACGACTTCTTATAAAGAGTATGCCACTCAGCTCAACGAGTATGCTAAGAGTGCAAAAATCCTTAGAGAAAAGCAATATTGGGTGAACACATTAAAGGATAATGTTAACTTTTTAGAGAAAAAAGAGGAAGTTGGACTATTCCGATATGAGGATAGTGATACTTTTAGTACCGCTCTCGGAATAGAGGAAACAAGCCGATTGTTAAGAGAAACAAATCAAGCATATCATACTGAAATCAATGATTTACTGATTAGTGCTCTTTTAATAGCTACAAGGAGAGTAACTGGTGAAAATAAAATTAGGATTAATCTAGAGGGCCATGGTAGAGAACAGATTATAAAAAATGTAGATATTAGCCGAACAGTTGGATGGTTTACAACCAAATATCCTGTATACATCAATTTAGGAGATGAAAAGGACCTTTCAATGACTATTAAAACAGTGAAAGAGTCTCTTAGAAGAATTCCGAATAAGGGAATAGGCTATGGGGTTTTAAAACAATTGAGTGGAGATTCAGATTTATGGAGTATTGAACAGCCACCTATTTTGTTTAATTACTTAGGTCAAATGGATGCAGATCTCAATAATACAATCTTTTCTTCTTCTTGGATATCGGCAGGAGAGTCGATTGGAGGTAAACATACAAGAGAAACACCTATAGAAATCAATGCTATTGTCTTAGATGGAAAGCTCACTATTGATACGACTTATAATACAAAAGTATATGCAGAGGATGTCGTAGTGGAGTTTACGGAAGCTTTCAAGGCTGCTCTTCTTGATGTAATCCACCATTGCATTTCTAAGGAACAGGCTGAAAAAACACCATTTGACTACGGAGACAAAGAATTAAGCTTCGAACAACTAGAGGAAATAAAGGCGAAAAATAGGTGGGGAGAAATAGAAAAGATTTATCCATTAGCTAATATGCAGCAGGGTATGCTATTCCATGCATTAGAAG
Organism: Bacillus thuringiensis; assembly: GCF_001595725.1. GTDB lineage: Bacteria > Bacillota > Bacilli > Bacillales > Bacillaceae_G > Bacillus_A > Bacillus_A thuringiensis_K. The sequence goes on along the minus strand of NZ_CP014282.1, from coordinate 3,305,527 downwards.
ATCCACAATCAGGTGCATACTTTGAACAACTTGTCATTGATGTCAAAGGGTTTATTGATGTCAACTTATTCGAGGAAAGCTTGAACGATATTATGAAAAGACATGAAATCCTTCGGACAGCAATTGAATATGAAATTACAGAACAACCAAAAAATGTAATTATAAAAGGTCGAAAGATTGGCTTTAGATATCGAGATATTAGACAGCAAGGAATAGATCAGCAAAAAGAAAGTATAACAACCTACATTGAACAAGATCGAGAAAAAGGTTTTGATTTTAGTAAAGATGTCTTAATTAGACTGGAACTTATTCAAACTGATGATAAGGCTTATACAATTATATGGAGTAATCATCACATCTTGTTCGATGGATGGGGCAGAGGTATTATTTTGGGAGAATTGTTCCATATCTATGGAAACAAACAAGTAGGACAGTATCCTAATTTAGAAGAGCCAAGACCATATAGTGATTATATTAGATGGTTAGGAGAACAGGAAAAAGAAGAGGGAATTCAATATTGGAAACAATATTTAGCAGGATATCAAAAACCTGCGAAAGTTCCATCGTTCAAAATTGATAGTACAAGAGAGTACCATGGACAAGAGACGCTCATTGAATTTTCAAGGGAACTTACGAAAAAAATGACTGAATTGGCTAATCAAAATAATGTTACGTTAAACACTGTGCTACAAACTTTATGGGGGATTATTTTAGCCAAGTATAATCATACAGACGATGTTGTATTTGGTTCTGTCGTTTCTGGTAGAGATGCCAAAGTAGCTGGAATTGAAAAAATGGTTGGATTATTCATTAATGCAATTCCAACGAGAATTAATATAAAAGAACAGAAGAGCTTTAAAAATATTTTAAAAGAGGTACAGCAACAAGCAATAGAAAGCCAAGCATACAACTATATGAATCTTTCAGATATACAGTCTCTTAGTGATTTGAAAAGGGATTTAATTGATCATGTAATGATTTTTGAGAATTATGCACTTGATGAACGTTTACTTCAGGAAGAAGAAAGTAAGAGTAGTTTCGTGTTTAAGGATATTAAAGGGATTGAACAAACCAACTATGGATTTACAATAGTTGTCGTTCCAGGTGAACAGCTTGTTCTCAAAATATCATATGATGGAAATCTCTATTCAGAAAAACTCATCCAGAACATAGCAAATCATCTAAAAAATATTATGGACGAAGTTGTGCAAGATGAAAATAAAAATGTGAATCAATTAGAAATCCTTTCAAAAGAAGAAAAGCATTATTTCTTGAATGAGTTTAATGAAACAAAGGCAGAGTATCCAAAAGAAAAAACAATTCATCGCTTATTTGAAGAACAGGTAGAACGGACTCCAAATAAGGTAGCTGTGGTATTTGATAAGCAGCAACTTACTTATAAAGAACTTAATGGAAAATCTAACCAAATAGCTAGGCTACTCCAGAATAAAGGAGTTCAACCAGACACAGTTGTAGGTATCATGCTTGAACGTTCTCTAGAGATGATTATAGGAATTATGGGGATTTTAAAATCTGGAGCAGCATATTTACCAATAGATCCTGAATATCCTGAAGAGCGAATTAAATATATAGTAGAGGATAGTGGAACAAATATAATACTTACAAAAGGTAAAGATGCAGTGAGGTTAAGTAAAGAAATAGTATTTTTAGATGAAGAGTATAATCATTATTCTACTGAAAATATAAAAGTAACAAGTAATACTAACAATCTGGCTTATATGATTTATACTTCGGGTTCTACAGGTATGCCAAAGGGAACTATGCTTAAGCAACGAGGCCTAGTCAATTATATAACATGGGCGAATAAGGAATATGTCAAAGGAGAGGCCTTAGATTTTGCCTTGTATTCATCTTTCTCATTTGACCTTACAATTACATCATTATTCACACCATTAATTTCTGGAAATAAAATAGTTATTTACAATAATGATGGGGATGAACCAATTATAAGAAAAATCTTTAAGGATAATAGAGTAGGTATAGTAAAATTGACACCATCCCATTTAAGGTTGATAAGAGATATTGATAACAGCAATTCAAGTATAAAACGATTAATAGTGGGTGGAGAAGATTTAAAGACTGAGTTAGCAAGAGAGATTTTAAAAAGTTTCAATCATAATGTTGAAATCTATAATGAGTATGGTCCAACAGAAACAACAATTGGCTGTATGATTTATAAATATAGCCTTAATGACGATAAACACATATCGGTACCTATTGGGAAGCCAATTGATAATGTTCAAATTTATATATTGGATGATAATCAAAAGATATTACCAGTAGGAATAGAAGGAGAACTTTATATAAGTGGAGATGGTGTTGCTACAGGTTATTTAAATAGACCTGAATTGACAGCAGAAAAATTTATATCAAATCCATATGTACCTGGAGCAAAGATGTATCGAACAGGGGATCTTGCAAGATGGTTGCCTAGTGGAAATATCGAATTTATAGGCAGAACTGACCATCAAGTCAAAATTCGTGGTTATAGAATTGAATTAGGAGAAATAGAGAATCAAATTCTAAAATTAGATAATATAAAAGAAACAAAAGTTGTTGCAAGAATAGACGGTGAGGATAGTCAGTATCTTTGTGCATATGTTGTTTTAGAGAATAAAGAAAAAGCAATTACTGTTACAGAGATGAGAAGATATTTATCAAAAGAACTTCCAAATTATATGATACCGGCATTTTTTACACAGCTTAAGGAATTGCCGTTGACAACAAATGGTAAAATAGATATAAATTCATTACCAGCACCAGATGGAAATGTCCAATATGGATTAGAATACGAACCGCCAAGAAATGATTTAGAAGAAAAAATTGTTAGCATATGGGAAGAAATTTTAAATATCAAAAAAATAGGTATGAATACTAATTTATTTGATATCGGAGCGAATTCTTTAAACGTTATGACATTTGTTTCAAGGATAGTTGCAGAGTTAAACTTTAGAGTACCGTTTAAAGATGTATTTGATAAACCTACAGTCCGAAGTTTTTCAGCGTTCTTAGAAGGTGCAAAAGAAATGTTAAAGGATTATACAGAGGATTGTATTCAACTTAGTAGCTCAACAAGCACCAATAAAAAACTATTTTGTTTCCCACCTGCTGCTTCAATAGGAATAGCATATATGGGGCTAGCAAAGCATATTGAGTCATATTCGGTTTACAGTTTTAATTTTATTAAATCTGAAAATAGAATTGCACAATATGTTAAAATAATAAAAGATATTCAATCAGAAGGACCGTACACATTAGTGGGATATTCAGCTGGTGGAATTCTTGCATTCGATGTGGCAAAAGAATTGAATAGACAAGGTTTTGAAGTAGAAAATCTTATTCTTATTGATTCAAAATACCGTACGATTGTAGAACAGAATCTTTATACAGAGGAAGAGTGTAAGAGAGAACTTCATGAAAAATTCAATCTGAAAAAATATAAAGATTTAGAAAAATTAGCTAGTGATTATTTGATAGAATTAATTATGAAGTCTTATATGTATGTACAGAGTACAACAACAAATGGCAGTATTGATGGAAATATAAGTTATATAAAATCAGTAAAAGAAAAAGAAGATGAAAATAATTTACTGTGGGAGAATGCTACTACGAAGAATTTCAGGATAATTCAAGGGTACGGAACCCATATGGAAATGTTATCAAATTCAAAGCTAGATATTCTTAAAAAGAATGCTAATATAATAAACGACATATTGGCGTTTGAAACAGTTTAATTTTTGAGAATTGGCATTTCTTTAAAGAAATGCCAATTTTCTTATTTTGATGACTTGTAAATTAAAGAGAATAAGCGCAATAATTTTGGACATGTATAATAGAAATTATGAAAGCAGGTGTTATTTTGCGAGAAATTAGAATTCTTATAGCGGATGATGAAAAAGAAATTAGAGATTTATTAAAAAAATATATGGAGCGAGAATTATATAAGGTTGATGTTGCTATAGATGGCGAGCACGCTCTTTCGTTATTTAATAAAAACAAATATGATCTGTTTATATTAGATCTTATGATGCCAAAAATTGATGGGATTGAGGTCTGCAGAAAGTTAAGAGAAAAAACGAATGTTCCTATTCTAATGCTCACTGCTAAAAATCATGAAACTGATAAGATATTAGGTTTAAGTATGGGCGCAGATGATTATATTACAAAACCTTTTAGTATAAATGAGGTAGTAGCTAGAGTTAAAGCTCTTATGAGGAGATTTTTAGTTTTAGGAAGTGAGGCAGGGGATAGAGAACAAACACGTATAGAGTTTAAAGAAATCTCAATTGATATGAAAAAATATACTGTTTTCAAAGAGGGGAAAGAGATTCCTTTGACTGCAAAAGAGATGGAACTACTAAGGTTTTTTGCTTCAAATCCGGAGCAAGTGTTTACTAAATCTCAGTTATTCCGTAATGTTTGGGGGGACAACTATTTAGAAGATGATAATACTGTCATGGTCCATATTCGAAAACTTAGAAAAAAAATAGAAGTGGATCCCTCTAATCCTCAATTAATACAAACAGTTTGGGGAATAGGATATAAGTTTGTAGGTGACCAAAATGTATAGCGATAAAATTATCTTACTTAATATTCTTCAATTATTATGTATTATAGGACTTTTTTTTACAGATTTAAATAATCAGCTATTAGGAATAAATAAACTTGTTTTGTACATAGTACTATTTTTCTTTACGACTTTTCTCTTACTGATAAGGTTTCACTTCGTTAATCGTTTGAAAATAATGATTGAGGGGTTACAACGTGTAATTAAAGGGAATTTAACAACAAGGTTAATTGTAAATGAAGATAATGTATTTAATAAAATGATATTTTCTGTGAATGAATTAATTGAACAGTTAGAGAGAGTTCAAATCGAATCCATTAAATCTCAAAATGCGAGAAAAAGGCTCTTATCAAGTATTTCTCATGATATCAGAACTCCTCTTACATCTATTATAGGATATATTGATGCTTTAAAAGATGATATAGCTGTTTCTCGAGAAGAAAAAAAAGAGTATCTTGAAATTATTTCAAAAAAATCCAGCAACTTAAAGCAATTAATCAATGAAATATTTAATATGGCAAAGTTAGATGCAGATGAAGTTTTAATAAATCCTGAATTTCTAGAGTTAACTGAAATTACCAGAGAAGTATTAATTGAGTATTTGCCTGAAATCAAGAAGAATAATTTGGAGTTAAAGCTTAGTTTACCAAAAACAAAATGTTTTATCACGGCTGATTATCTAAGTATTATAAGAATTATAGATAACCTAATAAAAAATGCTATTATATATGGGAAAGAAGGAAAAGTACTTGGGATAGAACTCATGGAATCAAATCAAGAATTCCAATTGCTTGTTTGGGATAAAGGACAGGGAATCGCGGAACATGATTTAGATCATGTATTTGAACGAATGTATCGTGGTGACCAATCAAGAAATTCTATTAATGGAGGTAGTGGATTAGGGCTTGCTATTGCTAAATCCTTAGTAGAAAAAAATCAGGGCAGGATATGGGTTGAAAGTAGTCCATGGAATAAAACAGTTTTTGGTATCTCTTTTCCAAAAACAGAAAAGGTTTAATAAATATAGATAATATATGGTTTAAATTAAAATTTGTCCCAAACAATGTAGTAAAATTGTTATACAATACAGGTTTACGTATTAGTGATATTTTAAGTTGCAAAAATAGTACGAATAGGATTAAAAAATTTATATAGAAATGCAAGAAACCAAAATAAAAAAGAGCAGTTAGTTGTAATAACTGCTCTTTTTAATACAACTTGAGTAACAAACAGATTGTATTGTGATTATTAGTAGAATATTGGATTTTATTTAGTTCTTTAACAAAGTCCTAATCTAGTTAGAAATAAAAAGCGCCATAAAAAGTGCTCAATGACTACTCTGAGTTGGTCATAATTATTCTAATGTTAAAATGGAAATCACAAAGGAGTGCTAGAAATTATTTATAAAGGTAATGAATAGTAAATAAGACAAAATATACTCATTGTAAATGAAGAAGCCCTAGAGTTTAGGGCTCTAGGGCTTCTAGTGCACATGGTTTTATAAAAAGAAAAAACGTAATGAAGATAACACATGAATGTTTCATAAATGTATCAAAAAAGTGAACAATATAACTATATTGCTCACTTTTTTAATTGTATATTTCACAACAGCAAAAGAAAAACATGCTATATTATTGCGAACAAAGCCTATGTGTATGTGAAATAAAGAGGAGCCGTCCTATTGGATAGCTCTTCTTGTTTGATGAATTAATATTACTATTCAAATAGTTTATCCAATAAATTTTGAATTTCACGTCTGCTTTTTTCTGTTTCCTTTTTATCAATTGCATATTTATTAAACTCAATAATAAGAACATCACCTTTTTTTACAGTAGAAGGGAGTGTGAGCCTTGGTACTTCAATTGTTATGTTGTTAATTATAATAGATACAGCTCAGATATTGCTGAATTAGATACGAAATCATAATTCGACTATGAAATAAGCAACTTAAGAAATTTTAACATAATCTGGAATTAAAAGAATGTGTAATAGTGTGTTTTTAGCTTTTAATTGCTTTATTGGGTATAGAGAAACAACGTAAATAAAAGGGCATGCAGTCGTATCTGCAGCCCTTTTTAGGAGGAATTCAAGACACCATTAGGACACGTATTGGTAAACAGGTTCAAAAATAGTATGTGTGAAAAGAAAAAGTCCTATACCAAAAGTAGACAGGATCTTATCTTTTTTACATTTTAAAAAATGAAATTCTGTCCTTTTGAAATCAGTACAGCACACACTTGGTTTGAAATGAAATTAGAAAAAGTATACATGAAAATGGCAGACAAATATTTTATTGCCTGCCGGTGCCAGTGGGGTGAATGAGTTAGTCAATTCAATAAATTGTGCTATCCCATTACCAGAAGAGTGAAGCCGCTAGTTCAAACGGTTTAGACATAGTTTGTCTAATAAAGAAAAAATTATGAGTAGAAATTTTGTTTGCTCTATATGAAAAGATAAATAGATATTCATCAGACAAGGATAATTTAGCATATCTTGAATAGGGTGTAGGAACGAATTAAAGAAAGGGATATTTGTTTAGGAAGGGACTGACTCAGGAGTGGGACTTTCGGACAGGGTTTGGAGAGCGGTGATTGCCTTTGGCATTGCGACTAATATCGTTGCTTGTATAATGGCAGTATACATTCAAAAATATGAGCTAATGATAAATCATCTTACAAATATTTTATTTTTAATAATTATCTCTTTAACGTTTATAAAGATGAAAATTAACAGATGGGTGGCTTTAGGATTTACATTAGTTGTAATAGAGAAAGGTATTAAAGCGGGCTATGACTTCTACACACATAATTATTATAGTGTCAGTTGGAGTTTAGCTATCATTGTCTATTGCATATACGAGATGGAAAAGTATCATATTGAAATAAACGAATAGGCGCAACAAAAAGGTGTTAGTAGGTGGAATTCTTTTTAAAATACTATAAAAAAGACACTACAAGAGTGTCTTTTTTTTGAAAATACTCTATAATTAACTTTGGGGAAGGTAATGTTAGAGTATTCGTTTAGCATTATCTTTATATTTGATAAACCATGAAATCGAAAGATTTTGTGGTTTATTTTATGAACAATAGATATTACAGTATTGGCAGTGAGTTATTAATCATTTTAAGCATTAGGGGAGAATGGATTAAAAGTCTAACATCGAATAACGGTTCCGGAATATAGTGTTGCGAAATGATCTCCCATATCCCAAACGGTACTTGCCTGTATATAGCCCTTAAAGCCTTCTGAAGAATAATAAATCTCTTTTGGTATACTTTCTTTAGTTTGGAAATGTGCTTTAGAGTACTTTACATAATGGTTTTTAACAACTTTTGCTTCTGGAACAATAGTGTTTTTTTGTTCCAATTTTGGCCTAGCACTAGAAGGTGGTATGAATTTTACATTGTCTTGGTAATTAGGATCTAAGGTGTCAGCTTGTACACTGTGTGACGAAACAAAGGTGCTTAGACTACTTCCCGCGATTAAAGTTGCAAATACTAACTTTGAGAATTTTGTTAATCTACTCATTCTATAATCTCCTTTTTATTATTTTGTAAGGTATCTCCTTACACCTCACAGTCTATATCCACTACAAAAGGGTGTACATACATATTGATAGACAAAATTCTACAAAATACCGCATGTTTTTGGGATTTATGTATAATAATCCAATGTCTAATAATCTATCAAAAGTAAAAAGGTAGGTCTTATATAAAAGAAAATGAATAATTTATGCAGGTAATGTATATGGAATTATTGTTTAAATATTCTAAAATGAGTTGATAAAGATGTTGGTAGGTTTTTTGGAAAACAAATAATTCCCTAGGTGAAATTTGGAAGGAAGATTCTCTGTTAGAGTTTTTATAAGGGAATTCATTTTCGTAGATTCAAAATGTAAAAATAACTAAAAGAGCAAGTGTTTCAATGGGTAAAAAGCTATGTTGAGTCTTTTTTCTCTGTCGGTGGTCGTCTAATCAATGAAATGACGGATGCTTATGATAGTTTGTGTCTAGCAACATTCGTGTATAAACGAATGAATTAAGAAAAGGGTGAAATATTGGATAACTCGAAATGGATGCCTTTAAGTAATGTTGATGATGATGAGGAAATTTGGGTAGGAGCAAGAGTTAGGTTGTACAATGTTGGTATGAATAGAGAAGATAAAGAAAATAATTTCTATGAATATATTATTTCTTATATCTACGACAACACTAACTACTTACAACTAACTAATTTAACAACAGGAAAAGCAGGTTATATTATTTGTGTCATTGAAAAAGAATTACCAAATAATTATGCTTTGGGCAGAACATTAAAGCAAAGAATAGGTTTAGAAAATACCTATTTTAGATTTGAATAATCAACAAATAAGGGAAGCACCAACTCTAAGGTGTCTTCCCTTATTTAATACTTTTTATCAATAATCAATATTAACAGAGCCTAAATAAAAAAGTGAGAAAAATGATAAACACTCTTCTCACTTTCATCAATTAGGGTGGCATATACATAAATATGCATGTGGATTTTGGATGAAAAATCCACATGCATAGTATAACAAAAAAATTATGGCTTTTCGCATGTAATATTGCATATAAAAAAAGAGTAAAGTTTTTAAATTTTAATATTAAAAACTTATATATATATGTTACAATATAATTCTCTAATTTATTTTATTCTCCTATTTAGAATTTATGGTTTAGTGATTCAATAAAATAAAAGTGGTTGTAATGAATAGATAAAACGATGAAGTAATACAGTTAGAATGGTTAAAAGACAGTTAAATATAAGTATTTAAAGAAATAAATGTACTTAGTTATATTGAGTGAATGTATTATGGTAAGAATTTCATCCGATTGGATTAGCGCTAAACTAGATTTTTATCCAAACAAATCCAATAATTATTTTTAAATGAAGTATATGTTGCATCCAGTTTATTTGGAATAATTCGTAGTCTAATAATTGCTGAATCTAGAAAAATAACATATTCGAAAGGAGGACAGATAAAACTTTGCCTGTGAAATTTAAATCGTTAAATGTTAAAGTGAAGATAATAGGATGTAATTGTGGTTTCATTTCGAATGGTACCATAAATGAATGTGGAAAAATAAAGGAGAAAAATTTAAATAAACTATATAAGTAGTAAAAATGAAAAGGAGAAGTATCTAGTGTTTAATATAAAAGAAAGATTGGGACAAATAAAGCTTAAAACGAAGTTGTCTATGGCATTTATAGCAATATTAATTATACCAAGCCTTATCGTAGGAGTATCATCTTATAATAAAGCAAAAACAGATCTTAATGAAACAATTCTACAATCAGCAAAAGATAATATAAGTATTTTAGATAAGATTGTTGATGATGAATTAGAAAATAAGCATATAGATGTCACTCATTTTGCAAAGGTACTTACACAAGGGGATTATAATCCTGAACAATCGCAAAATGTACAGAGTAAATTTGATCAATATATACAGTTACATCCAGAGATAGAAACGATTTATACGGCATCCAGTAACAATCAATTTATTCATGCACCGGTTGGTAAAATATCAGAAGGGTTTAATCCGTTAGAAAGTAGTTGGTATAAGGATGCAGTAAAAGCAAATGGAGAGATTATTGTTTCATCTCCCTATAAATCAAAGTCTACAGGAAATATGGTAATTGCAATTGCAAAGCAAAATGCAGATAAAAGTGGTGTCATTGGCGTAGATTTGAATATTACAGATATCGTAAAAACATCCAAAATGATAAAAATTGGTAAACAAGGATTTGTATCTATAGTTAGTCAAGATAAAACTATAGTTGTTCATCCATCACTAAAGCCTGGAGAGAAATTAGAGAAAACTTTAGCGGATGAATTGTATAAGACAGAAGATGGAGTAATTACTTATAGCCTCAATGGCGAAGATCGAAACATAAGCTTTAAGACAAACAAAAAAATAGGTTGGAAAATAGCTGGCGTAATGCCTACGAAAGAAATTGAAGAAGCTACTAATCCTATTTTTTATAAAACGCTCACTATAATAGGGGCTTCATTATTGTTAGGTGGGATTGTAATTCTATTCATACTCAGATCTATAATTACTCCACTAAGACAATTAGTCATTTCAGCTCAAAGAATTAGTCAAGGAGATTTAACCGAGAAAATAGATATTCGTTCAAAGGATGAACTTGGTCAATTGGGTGGTAGTTTCAATACAATGGCAGAGTCGTTACGTAATATTATTTCTCAAATTAACACATCGGCAGGACATGTAGCTGCGTCTTCTGAGGAACTAACTGCTAGTGTAGAGCAAGCAAGTGTTGCGACAGAACAAATTACAAAAGAGATGGAAGAAATTTCGAACAGTGCAGAGGTTCAAAATAATGAAGTTGAGTCTGGAGCTGAATTAATTGGTGAGGTAACACGAAATATTCAATATGTAGCTGAGAATGCATCTGAAGTATCGGCTTCATCCATATACACAAAACAAAAAGCCAATGAAGGAGAACAATTAGTAGAACAAACTGTAGCACAAATGCAATCTATCCATCACTCTGTTTCTCAATCCGATAATGTAATAAAATTATTAGATAAGAAATCGCAACAAATTGGAAGTATATTAGAAGCGATTCAAAATATTGCGGAACAAACAAATTTATTAGCATTGAATGCAGCAATTGAAGCAGCTAGAGCAGGAGAACAGGGGCGAGGGTTTGCAATTGTTGCTGATGAAGTTAGGAAACTAGCAGAGCAATCATCCGAATCTTCAATGGAAATTGGAAGTTTAATTAAGGAAATACAAGCAGACGTACATGAGACTGTAAAAGCTATGAATGAAGTAGGCGTAGAAGTACAGTCGGGAATTAAGGTTGCGAATGATACAAAACAAAGTTTTTATGAGATTTCAAAATCTGCAAATGATATCGTATCAAAAGTGCAGGGTATGGTAGAACTATCAAATAAAATGACAACTGATGCAATGAAAGTTGATACATCGATTAATCAAATAGCTATGGCTGTAAAAGAAAATTCTTCAAGTATGCAAACGATAGCTGGTTCATCTGAGGAACAACATGCTTCTATGGAAGAGATAAATTCTTCAGCAATACAATTAGCACAGATGGCGGAAGAACTTCAAGAGTTAATTGGTGGATTTAAGATTTAAGTTGAGATTCTAGGAGAGAATGCTAGAATCTTGTTACAGAGTGGAAATGAAAAATCTTATAACATAGTAAATAAGTATAATATGTAATCTCTATGCGTATTGAACAGGCAGATAAGCCATTTAAAAACCCTCCATTTGGAGGGTTTTTAAATACATTTACATTAAATTTGTGGTGGCGCACCACCATAATCGCCAACACTATATGAAGGAGCAGGATAATGCCCATGAGTAGCAAGCTGATCTGTTTTAGGAAACTGAAAAATTCCCACCGTTAATACCCCAATAAAAGCAATGCCTGATAATAATAAGCTAATTTTTTTCATTATTTTAACACTCCTTTTGCGATTGATTTTTGTCTTGCTTGATAACAAATATGGAAATAGTCACTTACTTTTTGGTGGTTCTCTAATTGTCTACATTTTGTGGCAAATAATTCGGCGTATTCGACAACATATTCCCATAACTCTTCTTCCTCAAAGTATAAGATTCCTTCTTGAATGATTTTTTCTAATTCTTCCAATGGAATATTTTCGTTTAATCTTTTTAAAATAGAGAAGTGGTGTGTGTATTCTTCGTTATGAATTTTTCTGCAAATCTGTAATCCCTTATCAATGAGTTGGTTGGCCGTTGATTGTTCTCCTAATTTATAATGTTCCTTAGCTTGTAGGAAGATGGCCTTGAAGTGTGTAGGGATTTTCTCTGTTACTTCTGAAAGATGACGAATAGCTAAAGTAGACATACTTTGATCAGAATACAACCAACCCATCGTATTTTTTACGTATAACAAGGAATCTTCTTCCCCATTTTTTTGTAGTAAATCAATTGCACAATGTAGATATTCTTCTGCTTGTTCGTACTGTTTTAAATAGATACAGCAACCACCTAGCAAACTATTACAAAAGGCTGTTTTTACTTCATAACCTTCATACTTTGAAAAGATTGCTCTCGATTTATTTGCGTATTCGATAGAAGCGAGATTGTTATAGGTATGGTGATAGAAAGTAGCAATTCTATAGTAAAATTCGGCGTGTTCAATTTCATCTGGTATAGCTACCAATATTTTTTCTGCTAGTTTATAATGTTCCTCTGCCTCAGTATAATTTGATATAAAAGTGGAATGAATGGATTTGAAAAAATGATAATAGAATTGTAGAAATTGATCTGTAGGCATATCATAATCGCTAATAGTATCAAAACTATTTTGTTGAATACCAAGGCTATCTGTTAAGACCTTGTAACGAAATTCGAGTAGTGAATAGTATAGTAACAAATTTTGATCCTGATGCTCTTG